>NZ_JBEYZH010000005.1:63449-299365 GCF_040645975.1 Streptomyces sp. NPDC046557 | reverse complement strand
CGAGGACCTGCCACAGGGTGAAGACGCGGGCCGGCACGTTCAGGGCCCCGGCCAGCGGGTTGAGAACCGTACGCACCACGGGGACGAAGCGGGCCAGCACGATCGCCTTGGCGTGCCCGTACTTGGCGAGGAACTCCTCGGCGCGCTCCGCGCCTTCGTGCAGGCGCTGGGACCGGCTGCGCTCCAAGAGGGCGCCGCCCGCGCGCCGACCGATCAGGTAGCCGGTCTGGGCGCCCGCCAACGCTCCGACGGCCGAGGCTGCCAGCACCAGGGGGAGCGAGAGGCGCAGATCACCCTGGGAGGATCCGGCGCACAACAGACCGGCCGTGAACAGCAGCGAGTCGCCGGGCAGGAAGAACCCGACCAGCAGCCCGGTCTCCGCGAACATCACCACCGCGATGCCGACGATGCCGAAGGTGGCCAGGAGGGAGTGCGCGTCGAGCAGGTTGACCGCGAGGTCGCTCGGGGCCGGGGCGGCCGAGGAGACGGAGGCGGCCAAGGAGATGTCAACGGCCATGGAAGGGGGCCTCTCATTGGGTTCGGGACGGATACGCGCAGCCGAAGCCGGCCGCCGGGGGGAACATCCGGTCGACTACAATCCCGTAGACGGTCTACGGCACTGTAGACGATCGCAAGGCGGGGAGAGAGCGATGACCGGGGCGACGGCCGACCGCAGACCGGCGGGTGAGCTGGAGGCGAGCGTGCTCGCCGCGCTGTGGGCGGCGAAGGAACCCCAAACGGCCGTCCAGGTTCAGAAGACCCTGACGGCGGACCTCGCGCGCACGACGGTGACGACCATCCTGTCTCGCCTGCACGAGAAGGGGACCGTCGCCCGGGAGCGCTCCGGCCGCGGCTACGCCTACTTCCCCGTACGCGACGCCCACGGCCTCACGGCCCGGCGCATGCACCACGAGCTCGACAAGGACAGCGACCGCGAGACCGTCCTCGCCCGGTTCGTCTCCGAGCTGAGCCCCGACGACGAGCGCGTCCTACGGGAACTGCTGGACGGCGGCGCACAGTGATCACCGGCCTGCTCGCATCCCTCCTGCTGCCGTTCGCCGCACCGCCCCTCGCCCGCTGGGCCGCCCCCCGACTGCGCCCGCCGGTCGCCCTGTGGGCGCTGACCGTCACCGCGTGCGCCCTCGCGGCCGGCTGGCTCGCCGCCCTGGGCGGCCTGCTGCTCACCGGCGCGCTCGGCGTGTCCGCGCTGGCGCGCCTCGGCCACCTGATCCACCCGCTCGACGTCGCACCGCCCGCCCTCGCCGACCCGGCGGCCGCGCTCGCCGTCGGCGCCCTGTCGCTCTGCGCGTACGGGATCACCCGCTCGGTGCTCCGCCAGCTCCGTCACTACCGCCGCGCACGCGAGCAGGTGCGCGGGGCGGCCGAGGCCGGCGACCTCAGCATCCTGGACCGGCCCGACCCCGACGCCTACGCCCTGCCCGGGAACCCGGGGCGCGTCGTGGTGACCTCCGGCATGCTCCGCGCCCTGGACGGGCCCGAGCGCGAGGCGCTGCTCGCCCACGAACGGGCCCACCTGAGCGGCCGCCACCACTGGTTCCTCGCCGCCGCCGACCTCGCCGCGCGCTGTCACCCCGCCCTGCGGGCCGTACGCGACGCCATCGCGCTGGCCGCCGAGCGGGTCGCCGACGAGGCCGCCGCGGCCGCCACCGGAGACCGCCGGCTCACCGCGCGGGCCATCGGCCGCGCCGCGCTGGCCGGGCAGGGGCACGGGCACGGGCGCGGCGGTGCGGCGGTCGGCGCCCGCCCGGCCTTCGCCGCCCGCGCCGTCGGCGGGCCGGTCCCGCAACGCGTACGGGCCCTGCTCCACCCCCCGGCGGCCCGGCCGCTCGCGGCAGCGGCGGCGGCTTGCCTGCTGATGGCCCTCGCGGCGGGAACGACCGTCACCACCGGCGTCGGGCTCGACCTCCTGCACCGTGACGTGGAGGTCGCCCAGGGCGAGGCACCGGGCGGCCACTAGCACTTCGGCCCGAGAACGGCCCGAGAACGGCCCGAGGTACCCGATCGGCCTGAGGTACCGGATCGGCCCGGGATGCCGGGTCGGCCCGAGACGCCGGTCGGTCAGAGGTACCGGGCGAAGTCGTCCAGGACGCGCAGCACCTCCGGCTCCGCCGCCGGCGGCAGTTGCAGTACGACCTCCTCGATGCCGAGGTCCGCGTAGTGGGCCAGCTTTCCGGGGTTGGGGCGGACGGCATACGGGACCACCTGGAGGGTCTTCGGATCGCGACCCGCTTCCTCCCACGCCCGCCGCAGCACCGGGACGGATTCGGTGAGCCCGCCGCCGCCGATGGGCAGCCAGCCGTCGGCGTGCTCGGCGACGGCCGCGAAGAGCTTCGGCCCGGCGGCGCCGCCGATGAGGGTGCGCGGCCCGTACAGCGGGACGCCGGGGCCCAGCTCACGCGCCGGGCGGGCCGGCTTGGGGTGGGCCTGGCTGGCCCGTACGGAGCCGAACCGGCCCTCGTGGGCGGTGGGCTCGGGGGACCACAGGGCGCGCATCAGGGCCAGCCGGTCCCCGACGAGTTCGCGCCGGGTGCGCCATTCGACACCGTGGTCGGCGGCCTCCTCCACGTTCCAGCCGTAGCCGACGCCGAGGGTGAAACGACCGCCGGAGAGGTGGTCCAGCGTGGCGGCCTGCTTCGCGAGGACGATCGGGTCGTGCTGCGCGACCAGGGTGATGCCCGTGCCCAGGTGGAGCCGCTCGGTGACGGCGCCGGCCTGGCCGAGCGCCACGAAGGGGTCGAGCGTGCGCCCGTACTCCTCGGGCAGTTCACCGCCCATCGGCGCGGCGGTGTCACGGCTGACGGGGATGTGCGTGTGCTCGGGGAGGTAGAGGCCGGAGAAGCCGCGCTCCTCCAGGGCCCGGGCGAGGCGGGTGGGGCTGATGGTGCGGTCGGTGAGGAAGATGGTCGTGGCGATCCGCATGGGTGATGGCACCTCCGAGACGTCGGACGGCCAACGTACGGCGCCCCGACTGCCCGGCGACAGAGCGCGGCCCGCGCCTCGCCGGCCCGGGGTCGCAGGTGTCAGGCGATCGGTTGGCGGAGTTCCGTGCGGACCTTGAGGGTGGTTTCGGCCACGCGGGTGAGGTCGATGGAGGCCGGGGTTTGCCGGGCGGTCTCGGCCGTGACCACGCCGACCGTGGCGCCCGTGTTCCCGTCCGCCCAGGCGCACATGGGGAGGGAGACCTTGGTGCCGTTCTGGAGCGAGGTGAGCACCTGGCAGGTCAGGGTGACGTCCGAGCCGGTCGGCGTGATGTCCTTCGGGGGTACCGCCGGCTGGGTCCCGTCGCCCTCCTGGGCACCCTTGACCATCTTCCGGCGGGCGTCCGCCGGGTCCTTGAACTGGCCGTACATGCCGGAGACGACGAGGACGCCGGGGTCGGTGGCCGATTCGGAGGTGTACCGGGCGACCACCGGCTCGGGGTTGCGGACCTTCGGGTCGTAGGTGCCGTCGACTGTCTCCTTGCCCTTGGTCCGGGACGCGTCATCGGAGAGCCGGTACGTGCCGAGCAGCGTCTTCGGTACCGTCAGGCGGTAGGTGGCGGCGGGGAAGCCGGCCCCGCTCGCGACGGCTCCGGCCTGGGTGATCCGGTTCACCACGAAGCCGGCGACGAGCAGCCCGCCCAGGACCATCGCGACGATGGCGATCACCATCCCGGTCCGGTTCTTGCGCGGCGGCGGCCCCATCGGCGGCCCCATCGGGGGGCCGCCCCAGGGTGCCTGGCCGGGGTACGGCTGCTGCGCGTAGGGTCCGCCCGGGTATCCCTGGGGGCCCGACTGCTGTGGGAACGGCTGTTGCTGCCCGTACTGCTGACCGCCGTACTGCCCGCCGCCGTACGGGTTCGGCTGCTGCGGGGTCCCGTAGGGGCCGGGGGAGTGCGGGGGCGAAGGCGGCATGCTCATGACCGAACGCTACTTCACGCCCAGGAGATGCCGTCCGCCGCAACCGGCGGCTCCGCCCCGCCGCCGGGGGTCAGGCGCGCGGGTAGCGCGCCAGCCAGCCCGGGGCGGAAGCGGAAGGGCCGTGGAGGGCCGGACCCTGGGTCATCTCCAGGGCGAAGTCGTCGGCCAACTCCAGGATCGTGGCGCGGCCTTCCAGGTCGGCCAGCCAGGCCGCCGGCAGGGCCGTCTCCCCGTGCAGCGCGCCGAGCAGCGCCCCGCACATCGCGCCGGTGACGGTGGAGTCCCCGCCGTGGTTGACGGCGAGCCGCAGCCCGTGCGGGACGTCCTCGGCGACGAGGGCGCAGTACACGGCGACGGCCAGCGCGTCCTCGGCGTCACGGCCGTCGCCCGGGGACAGGGACTCCACCATCTTCGGGCTCGGCTCCCCCTGCGTGGCGGCGGAGACCGCGCGCTGGAGGGCGTCGGTGACCGGCTGATGGGAGGGGCGGACGCCGAGCAGGCCGAGGGCGCGCTGGACGGCGGCGTCCAGCGACTCGCCCCGGGTCAGCCCGTGGACGATCACGGCGAAGGCGCCGGCGGACAGGAACGCGGTGGGGTGTCCGTGGCTCTGCGTGGCGCATTCCACCGCCAGTTGCAGGACGAGGGCCGGTTCCCAGCCGACCAACAGGCCGAAGGGGGCCGAGCGGGCGGTCGCGGCGGCGTCCCGGGCGGTGGGGTTCTTCGGCTGGTCCGGGGTGCCGAGCATGTCGTCGGCGAAGCCGGTCATGCAGGCACGGTCGGGCCCGCGGCGGGCGTAGAGCCACTCCTGTTGCGCGAGCCAGCCGTTGTCCTTGCGGCGCTCGTCGGGACCCCAGTCGTGCTGGGTCGCGGCCCAGCGCAGGTAGGCCCGGTGGACGTCGGTCGGCGGGTGCCAGCCGCCGGTGTCCCGGCGTACGTGGGCCCGGATCAGCCCGTCGACGGTGAAGAGGGCGAGTTGCGTGGACGCGGTGACGGTGCCCCGGCGGCCGAAGGCAGGGGCCGGTTCGGTCAGGCCGGCCAGGCCGTGGGTCTCGCGGATGCCGTCGAGGGAGAGCCCGGCGACGGGCGCGCCGAGGGCGTCGCCGATCGCGGAGCCGAGCAGGGCGCCGCGCACCCGGCTGCGGAAGTCCTGCTGTTCGGCCCGGCCCCAGAGGGCGGTGGAGGTGGCGGTGGAGGAGAGGGTGGAAGTGGCCGCCGAAGGGCCGCTGCCCGCGGGGGCCGCTGCCTCCGGGGCCGTAGGTGTCGCTGTACTCGTGTCCATGCTGTTTCCCCCCAGGTTTTGGCGCGCACTGTAGTGGACAGGTTCGGTCGAACCCGGACGGTATGAGTCACGTCGCGCAGAAGTGGCCGGAGAACGGCCGGAATCCGAACGCTTCCGACCGCAGTCGGTCGTCGCCCCGCCATCGATGGCCCGCGGACGCCGCGACGCCCCCGACCGGTCCGTGACCGTTCGGGGGCGTGCGTACGTGTGCGCCCGTGTGCGCCCGTGTGCGCGAGCCGGCTCGACCGCGGCGTCAGCAGGCGAAGTCGACGCGACGGAACGAGGCGTAGTGGTCCGCCGTGTAGTAGTCCTCGGCGGTCTGTTGGCCCGTGATGATGCGCCGGGCGCCGCGTGTCGGGGAGCCCGGGGTGATGACGGTGTACTCGTGGTAGTAGCCGGTGGCGTGGGCGGGCAGCAGGCCCTCGCGGTTCTGGAAGACGACGCCGTCCTGGGAGTACGGGAACGGGCCGCCCTGGTCGATGAGGTCGAGGGTGTCGTGGGCCTGGGAGGGCAGGGCGGAGTAACAGATCCGGCCGACCGAGGTGGCGGAGGCGACGGAGGTGGGGGCGGCGGGGGCGGCGGAGGCGGCAGGGCCCGCGAGGAGGGTGACGGCGACGGCGGCGGCGGCGCCGAGGGCTGCGATGCGTGGGGAGATCCTCATGCCGGCCATGATGGCGCGCGTAGAGCCGGCCATGGAACGCCAACTGCCCTGTGTTCCACCGCTGTTCATCGGTCCGGCGATGGGCGGAACCGGGACGCCGACCGGCCTTAAGCCCTCCGCAACCGGGGCAGGTTCCCGACGTGGGATACGCCTTCGGCGAGGGCGCCGTTTGTAGGCTGGTGACGTGCTGCCCCGTCTTCCCGGAAGGCGCCCTCGCCGTGAACACCCCGCACGATCACGACCTTGACCACGAGCACGGCGAAGCCCCCGCCCACGACCACGTGCACGACCACGCGGACCACGTGCACGACCACGCGGACCACGCGCACGACCACGCGGACCACGCGCACGACCACCGGCACCGCCACGCCACCCGCAGCTCCCGGCTGCGCCACCGGCTCGCCCACCTCCTCACCCCGCACAGCCACGACACCCGCGACAAGGTCGACCCCGCGATGGAGTCCTCCCGCGACGGCATGCGCACCCTGTGGCTCTCCCTGGCCGTCCTGGCGCTGACCACCGTCGTCCAGGCCGTCGTCGCCGCCCTCTCCGGCTCGGTGGCGCTGCTGGGCGACACCCTCCACAACGGGGCCGACGCGCTCACGGCCGTACCGCTCGGCATCGCGTTCGTCCTGGGCCGGCGGGCGGCCAACCGCCGCTACACCTACGGGTACGGCCGCGCCGAGGACGTGGCCGGCATCGTCATCGTGCTGACCATCGCCGCCTCCTCCGCGCTCGCCGCCCACGCGGCCGTGGACCGGCTGGTGCACCCGCGCGGGATCAGCCACGTGGGGGCGGTGGCCGCCGCGGCGGTGGTCGGATTCGTCGGCAACGAATGGGTGGCCCGGTACCGCATCCGCACTGGCCGCCGGATCGGCTCGGCCGCCCTCGTCGCGGACGGACTGCACGCCCGGACCGACGGGTTCACCTCGCTCGCCGTCCTCCTCGGCGCGGGCGGCGCCGCGCTCGGTTGGCGGGCCGCCGACCCGCTGGTGGGCCTACTCATCACCGCGGCGATCTTGCTGGTGCTGCGCGACGCGGCCCGAGAGATCTACCGCAGGCTGATGGACTCCGTCGACCCCGCCCTCGTCGACACCGTCGAACGGGCGCTGCGCGGCGTGGACGGGGTACGCGGCCTCGGGCAGGTCCGGCTGCGGTGGATCGGCCACACGCTGCGGGCCGAGGCCGACATCGTCGTCGACCCGCACCTCACCGTCGTGCAGGCCCACGCCTTGGCCGTCGCCGCCGAACACGCCCTCATCCACGCCCTGCCCAGGCTGACGGCCGCCACCGTCCACACCGACCACACCGCCGACCACGACCACGGCGGCGCCGACCCGCACGCGGCCCTCGCCCACCACACCGCGCCGCACCACGTGACGCCCGCCTGAGCGGGCGCGACCGGCGCGCGCGGCCTCAGTCCACCAGCGGCAGCAGCTCCGGCAGGTGCCCGTCCGAGGCCGCCGCCGCCCGGACGCGCTCCTCCGGCACCTCCCCGTACAGGGTCGTACGAGGCTTCGCGGGCCGCCCGGCGGCCTCCGCGACCGCGATCAGGTCCCGCACGGACTTGTACGAGCCGTAACTCGAACCCGCCATCCGCGAGATGGTCTCCTCCATCAACGTCCCGCCCAGGTCGTTGGCCCCGGAGCGGAGCATCTCCGCCGCGCCCTCCGTGCCCAGCTTCACCCAGCTCGTCTGGATGTTGGTGATGTGCGGATGGAGCAGGATCCGGGCCATCGCCGTCACCGCCCGGTTGTCGCGGACCGTCGGCCCGGGCCGCGCGATGCCCGCCAGGTACACGGGCGCGTTGGTGTGGATGAACGGCAGCGTCACGAACTCCGTGAACCCGCCCGTCCGCTGCTGGATCCGGGCAAGCGTGCGCAGGTGCCCGAGCCAATGGCGGGGCTGGTCCACGTGCCCGTACATCATCGTGGACGAGGAGCGGATGCCCAGCTCGTGCGCTGTCGTGACGACGTCGATCCAGTCCGCCGTGGGCAGCTTGCCCTTGGTCAGCACCCAGCGGACCTCGTCGTCCAGGATCTCCGCCGCCGTGCCCGGTATCGAGTCGAGCCCGGCCTCCTTGGCGGCCGTCAACCAGTCCCGTACGGACATCCCCGTCCGCGTGGCGCCGTTGACGACCTCCATCGGCGAGAACGCGTGGACGTGCATGCCGGGCACCCGCTCCTTCACCGCCCGGGCGATGTCGAAGTACGCCGTCCCCGGCAGGTCCGGGTGGATGCCGCCCTGCATGCACACCTCGACCGCGCCGACGTCCCACGCCTGCGCGGCCCGGTCCGCGACCTGGTCCAGGGAGAGCGTGTACGCGTCCGCGTCGGTCCGGCGCTGCGCGAACGCGCAGAACCGGCAGCCGGTGTAACAGACGTTGGTGAAGTTGATGTTCCGCGTGACGATGTACGTGACGTCGTCGCCCACCACCGACCTGCGCAGGTCGTCCGCGATCCGGCACAGCGCGTCCAGCGCCGGCCCGTCGGCGTGCAGCAGCGCCAGCGCCTGGGCGTCGGTCAGCTTCGTCGGGTCGTCGGCCGCCTGCGTGAGGGCCGCCCGTACGTCCGTGTCGACGCGCTCGGGCACCATGCCGGGGGCGGCGGCCTCGCGCAGGGCGTCCCAGTCGCCGTAGACCAGGTCGAAGTCCTCGCGCCGGTCGCCCGTACGCCCCTCGGTGTCGATGGTGGCGTGCAGGTCGGTACGCCCGTACGCGGTGAAGCCCTCGTCCGGCTCCTGCCACGGGTGGCCCGTCACCTCGGCTGTCTCGTCCGCCAGCCCGGTCTCCGGATCGGCGAGCGCCCGTACGTGCGGCAGCAGGCGCGGGTCCAGCCACGGCTCGCCGCGCCGCACGAACTCCGGGTACACGCACAGCCGCTCGCGCAGCTCGAAGCCGGCGGCCGCGGACCGCTCGGCCAGCAGGTCGATCTGGGGCCAGGGCCGTTCGGGGTTGACGTGGTCGGGGGTCAGCGGGGAGACGCCGCCCCAGTCGTCGATGCCGGCGCCGATCAGCCGCGCGTACTCGCCGTCGACCAGGTTGGGAGGCGCCTGCAGGCAGGCCGCGGGGCCCATGATGTGCCGGGCGACGGCGATCGTCGCCACCAGGTCGTCGAGTTCGGCGTCCGGCATCCCGCGCATCGCCGTGTCCGGCTTGGCGCGGAAGTTCTGGATGATCAGCTCCTGGATGCCGTGGTAGGCGCGCGAGACGCGGCGCAGCGCGAACAGCGACTCCGCGCGCTCCTCGTATGTCTCGCCGATGCCGATGAGCAGGCCGGAGGTGAACGGTACGGAGGACCGCCCGGCGTCCTCCAACACGCGCAGCCGGACCGCCGGCTCCTTGTCGGGGGAACCGTGGTGCGGGCCGCCCGGCTCGGACCACAGGCGGGTGGCGGTGGTCTCCAGCATCATCCCCATGGACGGGGCGACCGGCTTGAGGCGCTGGAAGTCGGCCCAGGACATGACGCCCGGGTTGAGGTGGGGGAGCAGGCCCGTCTCCTCCAGGATGCGGATCGAGATGGCCCGTACGTAGGAGATCGTGTCGTCGTAGCCGTGCGCCTCCAGCCACTCGCGCGCCTCGGGCCAGCGGTCCTCGGGCTTGTCCCCGAGGGTGATGAGCGCTTCCTTGCAACCGAGCGCGGCGCCGCGGCGGGCGATGTCGAGCACCTCGTCGGGCGACATGAACATCCCGTGACCGGCGCGGCGGAGCTTCCCGGGGACCGTCGCGAAGGTGCAGTAGTGGCACTTGTCGCGGCACAGGCGGGTGAGGGGGACGAACACGCTCTTCGAGTACGTGATCACGCCTGGCCGGCCGGCCGCGGCGAGGCCGGCGTCGCGGACCCGGGCGGCGGAGGCGGCGAGGTCCGTCAGGGCCTCCCCGCGCGCCTGGAGGAGCACGGCCGCCTCGGTCGCGTCGAGCGCGACGCCGTCACGGGCACGCCGGAGCGCGCGGCGCATCGCGTTGTCGGTCGGAGCGTCACTCGGAGTGGTCATGGGCCGAGCATACGATCCGGTCGACCGGGCGGGGGGAGGTCATCGCATCAACTCACCGGCGTTGACCAGCAGGGACTGGCCGGTTATGGCACGTGCCCGGTCGCAGGCGAAGAAGACGGCGGCGTCCGCGACATCGCCGTCGGTGGCGAGGTCCGGTAGGGCCATCCGCTCCGTCAGCCGCGCGTGCACCTCGGCTTCGGGCACGCCCTCGGAGTGGGCGGTGAAGGTAACGAAGGCTTGCACGGGCGGACCCCACATCCAGCCCGGCAACACGGTGTTGACCCGGATCCGGTGGGGGCCGAGCTCGCGGGCCATGGAGTACATGGCGGAGGTCAGCGCGCCCTTGGACGCGGCGTACGCGGCCTGCTGCACCTGGGAGGGGGAGGCCACGGCGGACTGGGTGCCGATGATGACGACGGAGCCGCCGGCCCGCTTGAGCGCGGGCAGGCAGGCCCGGGTCATGCGCAGGGTGCCGAGGAGGTTGACGTCGATGATCTGCTGCCAGGTGCCGAAGTCCGCGTCTTCCAGACCGCCGAAGTAGGAGTCCCAGGCGGCGACGTGCACGACGGCGTCGATGCCGCCGAAACGCTCGACGGCGAGCGCGGCCAGGGCCTGGCACTGCGCCTCGTCGGTGATGTCGGTGGGGCGGTGGGCGGTGTGCGCGCCGTCGGGGTCGATCTCGGCGGCGGCCTTGGCCAGGTTGGCCTCGGTCCGCGCCCCCAGCACGGCGTTCCCACCGTCCCGCACGACGGCGGCGGCCACCTGATGCCCGAGCCCGGCGCCGACCCCGGAGACGATGACGGTCTTCCCGCGAAGCAGCATGCGGCCTGGCCTCCTGTGACTGTGCCCACGTTTCACCTGACGGGGCGTCAGGGTAGAGCCCGGGGCGGTGGATGGGAAGGCGGGGGCGGGGCGGGGTCTCGGGGGCGGTGCACCCTTCCGCGGCGTCGGGACGCCCCCAGGGGAAGGGAACGGTCGGCGTTTGAGGCGCGGGGCCTGGGACGGAGCCCCGGAAAGCCCCGAGCGCAGCGCGGCTGACCGCTAGGCGCCCATGGAGGGAACGGGGGTCGCCTGGTGGTAGTACATGCGCCACGTGCCGTCGACATCGTCCCTGCGCCACAGCGAACTCCGCCGCGCCCGTTGCCCGTCGATCACGGTCGTGTACGTGAGGTGCACCAACCCGGGGGCCAGCGCGACGCCGGTCATCTCCGACGGCTCGTAGCGCGGGCCGCCGGCTGCCGCACCCTCCATCTCGGGCAGCGCTGCCACCATGTCGTCATAGGTCCAGCGTCGGCCCGAGGCGCCGACCTCCACGAACTCCGGGTCGAGGAGTCGACGGGCAAGTGCTCGGGACGTGCGTACGTGGGGATCCATCAGCCGCAACTCGCGCGCGATCGCTTCCCCCACCCCATCTGCTTCGGTCATCCCACCATTTTCGTCCGGACGGCGAGGACTGCCGGTCTGATCGGCGCCAGGTCACGTCAGCCACCCCGGGTCGGTGGCCTGCGCCCTCCCTCCGGGCGGCAGTCGGTGGCGGTTTCAGCGGCCTGTTGCCGGCCGATGACGTGCGGTTCGGCGCCGGGGCACGTCAGCCGTTCCACGATCCGTGGCGGCCTATGACCGGCCCCGGACGGGTCGCGGACGCGTGCCAACGGGAGTGCGTAGCGATCTGTCGCGCCGGTGGGTGGGTCCCCTCGCTGCGCTCGGGGCTTTCCGGGGCTCCGCCCCAGGCCCCGCGCCTCAAACGCCGGCGAGGCTTGAATGGACCGTTACCGCCCCCAGCCCATCCCTGATCCCGCTCCGCCGGACCCCTGCCCCCTGCCCCCCGCCCCCCGAAGCCCCCGCCCGTCGAACACATGGCGAAGGTGAGACGAATGGTGTGTCATATCTGCCGGGGTGACGGCGAGTCGTGGGCGAATACCTGATAGACAGAATATTCACGGCTCGACCAGCCACACGTCCTGTCGGCCGCCTTGGGGGGATCGCCGCACTGTGAAGCCGCTTCACCGCCACGTAGTCAACACCTCGCGCAAGGTCCTGTGCACCGCCGCGCTCGCGGCCAGCCTGACCACCGCCGCGGTCGTGACCAACACACCGACCGCGGGCGCGGGGGAGTCCGAGCCCACGCCCGACAGTCCACAGGCCACCGACCGCGGTGACGCCCGTCTGGATCTGCCGGGCCTGGTCGCCGATCCGCCTCCGCCGCCCGGAGCCGTCGCTCCCGAGGGCGCCAGCGGCATACCCGCGACCGCGCTCGACGCCTACAAGCGCGGCGCGGTGTCGGTGGCCGCCGCGCTGCCCCACTGCAACCTGCCCTGGCAGTTGCTCGCGGGCATAGGCAGGGTCGAGTCCGTGCACGCATCCGGCTACGGGCTCAAGTCCGACGGTTACACCGAGAAGCCGATCCGCGGCCCCCGCCTCGACGGCAACGGCTTCGCCCAGATCAAGGACACCGACAAGGGCGAGTGGGACGGGGACACCGAGTACGACCGCGCCGTCGGGCCGCTCCAGTTCATCCCCGAGACGTGGAAGACGTGGGGCGCCGACGGCAACGGCGACGGCAAGCGCGATCCGAACAACATCTACGACGCCGCACTGGGCGCCGGCCTCTACCTCTGCGCCGGCGACCGGGACCTCTCCGATCCGGCCAAGCTCGACCAGGCGATCCTGAGCTACAACAGCTCCCGCGACTACGTGAACTCCGTACTCGGGTTCATGCGCCAGTACCAGGACGGTGGCGTCGCCGACGTCCCGAACCCGCCCGCGGGCAACTACCCGACGCCCCCGGTCACGGCCCCGCTGCCCACGCCGACGCCCCCGGCCCCCCAGCCGCCCGCCGGCAAGCCGAACAAGCCGACCGAGCCCGAGAAGCCGAAGCCGACGCCCCCTCGGCTCAACAAGCTGGAGCCGGTCGGCGATCCGGAGCTGACGGCCGAGGTCGGGGCCGCGTTCGCCCCGGACGCCAAGATCAAGGCGACGCTCTCCGACGGCAAGCCGGCCGTGGGACAGAAGGTCGTGTTCGTCGTCGAGTCGGACACCACCGGAGGCACGCTCTTCCAGGACGCCAAGAAGGCCGACGTCGTCGTCGTCACCGACAACCAGGGCATCGCGCGGGTGCCACAGCTCGTCGCGGGCCCGAAGCCCGGCACCTTCTCCTTCCGCGCCTCGGCCTACGACGCCTCGAACCAGTTCACGGTGACGCTCAAGGGCACCGTCACCGCGAAGCCGGCCGCGGACCTGCTGGTGCGGGCCGACGCCGGGACGAAGCCGCTGGAGATCGTCGCGGGCGACAGCGTCAAGGACTTCCGCGTGCTCGCGACGTACAAGGGCCGGCCGGTGGCCGGTACGAAGGCCACCGCGGGCCTCGGTGTGAAGGGCGAGGACGGCGCGTGGGTCCCGGTGGAGCCCGAGAAGGCGACCGGTCCCTACTTCAAGGGCAAGGACGGCAAGAAGCTGTTCACCCTGGACCTCGACCCGAGCGGCGCCGACGGGCAGCTCACCCTGCCGGAGTTGCTCACCACGGACGTGGCGCCGGGTACGTACTTCCTTCGGGTCGTCACGCCGGAGAAGGTGGAGTTGATCCTGGAACTCAAGATCACCGCCCCGCCGACGCCGACCCCCACTCCCACCCCTACGCCGACCCCCACCCCGACCGGCAGCCCCAAGACCACCAAGCCGTAAGGCCCCAGGCCGCAACCGCCGTAGGCCGGAACGCCGAGCGCCCCCGGCACCGTACGCACGGTGCCGGGGGCGCTCGCGTACACGGACCCGCGCGAGCGGGGAAAGGCAGGAGCCCCGCCACCTCCGCTCGCACGGAGGAGGCAGGGCTCCTTGGGTACTGCTTAATCCAACCGCGATCCGGTCGGCCAGGCGACTAGGCCGGGGTGACGTTCTCCGCCTGCGGGCCCTTCGGACCCTGCGTGACGTCGAAGTTGACCTGCTGGTTCTCCTCAAGGGAGCGGAAGCCAGAGGCGTTGATCGCGGAGTAGTGGACGAAGACATCCGGGCCGCCGCCGTCCTGGGCGATGAAGCCGAAGCCCTTTTCAGCGTTGAACCACTTCACGGTTCCGGTAGCCATGAGCCCTCCTATGGGCCAAAGGGTCGCCCTGCTCCAGAACCTGCTAAGAAGTCTGAAAACTACAAAAGCCTGCGGGTCACATTCTCCGCAGGCTTCGTACTGCAAGGGAAACCAAACTGCAACTTGCGTCGAGCCTAGCACGCACCCTGCGGCCGAGACCAGAGGGAAAGATCACGTCACTCGGACGTTTGAGACCCGCCCTAAGGCTGACGAGACCCCGGGGGCTAGTCTCGCGATGTGGACGTCTATCGCAGCCGGCCCCGAGTCGGCCACATCCAGTTCCTGAACTGCCTTCCGCTCTACTGGGGGCTGGCCAGAACCGGCACGCTGCTGGACCTGGAGCTGACGAAGGACACCCCCGAGAAGCTGAGCGAGCGGCTCGTCCAGGGAGATCTGGACATCGCGCCGATCACCCTCGTTGAGTTCCTGCGCAACGCCGACCAGCTCGTCGCCTTCCCCGACCTCGCCGTGGGCTGTGACGGCCCCGTGATGTCCTGCGTGATCGTCTCGCAGGTCCCCCTGGAGGAACTCGACGGTGCCCGAGTGGCCCTCGGATCGACCTCCCGTACGTCCGTCCGTCTCGCCCAGCTACTGCTCGCCGAGCAGTACGGAGTACGCCCCGACTACTTCACCTGCCCCCCTGACCTGGGGCTGATGATGCAGGAGGCCGAGGCGGCGGTCCTGATCGGGGACGCCGCGCTGCGCGCTTCGCTGCACGACGCGCCCCGGCTCGGCCTCGCCGTGCACGACCTGGGGCAGATGTGGAAGGAGTGGACCGGACTGCCGTTCGTCTTCGCCGTCTGGGCCGCCCGCAAGGACTACCTCGCCCGCGAGCCCCTCGTCGTGCGCGAGGTCCACGAGGCGTTCCTCTCCTCCCGGGACGTCTCCTTGGAGGAGGTCACCAAGGTCGCCGAGCAGGCGGCGCGCTGGGAGAGCTTCGACGCCGAGTTGCTGGAGCGGTACTTCACCACCCTCGACTTCCGCTTCGGTCCGGAGCAGCTGGCGGGCGTGCGTGAATTCGCACGCCGTACCGGTTCCGCCTCGGGCTACGCGGCGGACGTGACCGTAGAACTGCTGGCCGCGTCCCCCGCCGGCCATTAGCGCGGCTTATACCCGGCGGGCGGGAAGGGGAACGCGGGAGCGACGCGCGAGCCCCTTTCCGTATCGCGGAACGGGCAATAGGTCGTTTCCCGGGAATTCGTTCCCCTTTCGCTTTCCGTCGTGGGAATGGACGGTTCCGGGAGGGGAGGAGAGGGGCGCCCATTCACGCCTCCGGCCCGGATGCGGGCGCCCCGGGCGGGAGCCGGCCCGCAGGCGGAGGGAGGGCGCGGTGCCCGTCGCCCCGTCCTGACGAGCCGGATCCGGGTAATCGTGACCGCTCCCGTCCGCCCCGCCCTATGGTGCTCATGGGCTTGACCCACAAGGTGAACGGGGACGGGGGAGAGACGCGATGCAGCCGCTCGAAGCCGGCGATCCACGGACCATCGGCGCGTACCGGCTGCTCGGCCGGCTGGGCGCGGGCGGCATGGGACGGGTGTACCTCGGGCGGAGCGCCGGAGGGCGGACCGTCGCCGTGAAGGTCGTGCACCCGCAGTTCGCCGCCGACCCGGAGTTCCGCGCCCGCTTCCGTCGGGAGGTCGCGGCCGCGCGGCGGGTCGGCGGGGAGTGGACGGCGCCCGTGCTGGACGCCGACCCGGGGGCGGAGGTGCCGTGGGTGGCGGCCGGTTACGTGGCGGGCCCCTCCCTGGACCGGGCGGTCGCCGCGCAGGGCGCGCTGCCCGAGGGGTCGGTACGGGCCATCGGCGAGGGCCTCGCCCGCGCCCTGGTGGCGGTGCACGAGCTGGGCCTCGTACACCGTGACGTGAAACCGTCGAACGTGATGTTGACGCTGGAGGGTCCCGGGCCCCGGCTGATCGACTTCGGGATCGCCCGGGCCACCGCCGGCACGGCCTCCCTCACCTCCACCGGGGTGTCCGTGGGTTCGCCGGGCTACATGGCTCCGGAGCAGATCATCGGCAAGGAGGTCACAGGCGCCGCGGACGTGTTCTCGCTGGGCGCGGTCCTGGCCTTCGCGGCGAGCGGGCGCCCACCTTTCACCGGGGAACACTCGGCGGCGCTGCTCTACAAGGTGGTGCACGAGCCGCCGGAACTCGACGGGGTCGCGCCCGGGGAACTGCGCGAACTCATCGAGGCGTGCCTGGCCAAGGCGCCCGCCGACCGCCCGGCCCCGGCGGCGATCGCGGCGGCCCTGGACGGCGCCCTGCGCACGCCCGGGTGGTTGCCCGCGCCGTTGGTGGAGGAAGCGAGCCGCGCGGCGGTGGCGCTGCTGAACCTCGACTCCGAGGTGGTCGCGGGCGCGGAGGGGTACGGGCCCTACGGGCCACCCGGCGGCGGTGCTTCCGTCCATCACGCCGTCACCCGGACGGGCGGCGGCGGGGGCGCTCCGGCCGTCGCGGAACCCGGAGGCGGGGTTGACGGAGACCGCGCCCCCGGCCGGCGCCGCCGCGTCAGTTGCACGGTGGTCGTCTCGGTGGCCGCCGCACTTGTGGCGCTGTCCGGCGGACTGTACGGGCTGGGGCTGCTGCCGGGCACGGGCGGCGGGGAGGGGCAACACCCGCTGCCCACCGGGAGCAAGCCGTCGGCCTCGGCGAGCGCCTCCACCACCCCCTCCCCGAGCCCTTCCACCAGCCCGGAGGGCACCCGTGACACCGTGCCGAAGGAGTTGCTCGGCACCTGGAAGGGGACGACCACCACCAACCTCGGCGCCCCCGGCCGGTTCGAGATCACCATCAAGGGCGGCAAGACGGGCGAGGTGGTGGCCCGCGACAAGTCGGTCATCCCGCTCTTCGGCACCGACTGCAGCGGCGACTGGAAGCTGGCCTCCGCCACCGACCGCTCCCTGGTCCTCGACACGGCGGGCGGCCCCAACCCCGCGCCCGGGATCTGCTCCGACGGCTCGGCCGACGAGCGGTTCACGCTCAACCCGAACGGGACCCTCCACTACCGGTCCGGCGACCGGGCGGCGGGAAACCCGGAGGGCGACCTCACCCGCAGCCCCTGAGCCCCCGTCCGCCGACCCCGGCTCTGTGACCCCTGCCCCGAGCCCCGGACCAACCGCCCCCAAAACCGCCGGCGGACGGCCCTGACGTAGGCTGGATCGGTCCGGACCTTGACACACCGCCGAAAGGTGAAGCACCGGTGACCGACCAGGCCGCTCTCCAGTCTGTCCTCGACCGTGCCGCCGCAGGGGGCCGGATCACCAAGGAAGAGGCGCTCGACCTCTACCGGCACGCCCCGCTGCACGCGCTCGGCCAGGCCGCCGACGCGGCGCGCCGGCGGCGCTACGCGGGTACCGAGCACATCGCGACGTACATCATCGAGCGCAACATCAACTACACCAACGTGTGCGTGACGGCCTGCAAGTTCTGCGCCTTCTACGCCGCCCCCAAGGACACGGCCAAGGGCTGGTCCCGGGACCTCGACGACATCCTGCGCCGCTGCGCGGAGACCGTGGAGCTGGGCGGCACGCAGATCATGTTCCAGGGCGGCCACCACCCGGACTACGGCGTCGAGTACTACGAGCACCACTTCTCCGCCATCAAGAAGGCGTTCCCGCAGCTCGTCATCCACTCCCTCGGCGCGTCCGAGGTCGACCACATGGCCCGGATCTCCGGGGTGAGCGCCGAAGAGGCCATCCGCCGCATCCACGCCGCGGGTCTCGACTCCTTCGCGGGCGCCGGCGCCGAACTGCTGCCGGAGCGGCCGCGCAAGGCGATCGCCCCGCTCAAGGAGTCCGGCGAGCGCTGGCTGGAGATCATGGAGATCGCCCACAAGCTGGGCGTGGAGTCCACTTCCACCATGCTGATGGGCACGGGCGAGACCAACGCCGAGCGCATCGAGCACATCGCGATGATCCGTGACACGCAGGACCGTACGGGCGGCTTCCGCGCCTTCATCCCGTACACGTACCAGCCCGAGAACAACCACCTCAAGGGCCGGACGCAGGCGACGGTGTTCGAGTACCTGCGGATGATCGCGATCGCGCGCCTGTTCCTCGACAACATCGCCCACGTCCAGGGCTCCTGGCTGACCGTCGGCAAGGAGGCGGGCCAGCTGTCTCTGCACTACGGCGCCGACGACCTGGGCTCGATCATGCTGGAGGAGAACGTGGTCTCCTCGGCCGGTGCCAAGCACCGCTCGAACCGCCAGGAGATCATCGACCTGATCCGCAAGGCGGGCCGGGTCCCGGCGCAGCGCGCGACGACGTACGAGCACCTGGTCGTGCACGACGACCCGGCGAACGACCCGGTCGACGACCGGGTGGTCTCGCACATCTCCTCCACCGCCATCGAGGGCGGTACGGCGCACCCCGAGCTGAAGCTCATCTCCTCGAACTGACGCCCGTGCTGACGCTTCACACCGCCGACCTCCTCGTCCCCGGGCCCGGCCGTGCGCCGCTGCCCGGCGGGGCGGTCCTCGTCGACGGCGACGGGATCGCCCGGGTGGGACCGTACGAGGAACTCGGCGCGGCCTTCGCGCACGCCCGGGTCCGCCGCTGGCCAGGGGTGCTGACCCCGGGGCTGCTGGTGCGCGGGGCGGACGAGCTGCTGGAGCGGACGTACTACCCGGACGACCCGTACGAGACCACCGAGCTCGGGGCCGACCCGATCAGCGGCGCCGAGGCGCTCGCCGATCTTAAGCTGACCGAGTCCCGCCGGGGCAACAGCGCCCGGCGGGCCACGCAGAAGCTGCTGGCGCGCGGGGTGGTGGCGGTGGCCGGGCGGCTGACGGTGCCGGCGGTGCGCACGGCGGTGGTGCGGTCGGGGCTGACGGTCCTCGCGCCGCTGCCGTACGGGGCTCCGCCGTCCCTGGACCCGCTGGCCGGACTGCCCGCCGCCCAGGACGCGTTCCACGGGGTGCTGGAGGCGGGCGCCCCCGCCCGTTTCGCGGTGTTCGCGGCGGCGGACGCGCGTGACCTGCTGGAGCAGGGGGCGACCAGTTGCGTGGCCACCGTCATCGGCGGCCGGCTGCTGCACCGCCGGCGCTGAGCCGCGCGAAGCGACGCCGGGGACGCCTGCGAGAATGGCGCGGTATCGACCGACCCGAGCCACACCGCACCGAGGGGCCTACGCCAGTGACCCGCGCTTCCCTGGACAAGCAGCCGCACGAAGTCGCCTCCATGTTCGACGGTGTCGCGGCGAACTACGACCTCACCAACGACGTGCTCTCCCTCGGCCAGGCCCGGCTGTGGCGCAGGGAGGTCGCCAAGGCGGTCGGCGCGCGTCCCGGGCACACCGTCCTCGACCTGGCCGCCGGTACGGCGACGTCCTCGCTGCCGTTCGCCGCGACCGGTGCGTACGTCGTCCCCTGCGACTTCTCCCTCGGGATGCTGCGCGAGGGCAAGAAGCGTCAGCCCTGGCTGCCGCTGACCGCCGGTGACGCGACGAAGCTGCCGTTCAAGGACGACGTCTTCGACACCGTGACGATCTCCTTCGGGCTGCGCAACGTCCACGACACCGACGCGGCGCTGCGCGAGCTGTACCGGGTGACGAAGCCGGGGGGCCAGGTGGTCATCTGCGAGTTCTCCCAGCCGACGTGGGCGCCGCTGCGCACCGTCTACACCGAGTACCTGATGCGCGCCCTCCCGCCGGTCGCCCGCGCGGTGTCCTCCAACCCCGACGCGTACGTGTACCTCGCCGAGTCGATCCGCGCGTGGCCGGACCAGCCGGCGCTCGCCGCGCTGCTGCAGAAGGCCGGCTGGTCGAAGGTCGCCTGGCGGAACCTGAGCGGCGGCATCGTCGCGTTGCACCGCGGGACCAAGGCCTAGCGGCGTACGGAGGAACGAACCCGGTGGACACTGCCCCGTCCGATTCCGCGCCGTCCGGCGCCGCGCCTTCCGACACCGTGCCCTTTGACCCTGTTCCTCTTGACTACCAGGCGGTGCTCGACCAGATCGCGCGGGACGTCGCGCCGTTGGTCGGCGGCGGCACCCCGGCCGAGTACATCCCGGCCCTCGCCGCGGTGGACCCCGCGCAGTTCGGGATGGCGCTGGTCACCATGGGCGGCAAGGTGTTCGGAGTCGGGGACTGGCAGGTGCCCTTCTCCACGCAGTCGATCACCAAGGTGTTCACGCTCGCCCTGGCGCTGGCGGCCGAGGGCGGCGACAGCCTGTGGGAGCGGGTCGGGCGCGAGCCGTCCGGCAACCCGTTCAACTCGCTCGTGCAGCTCGAGTACGAGAACGGCATCCCGCGCAATCCGTTCATCAACGCGGGGGCGCTCGTCGTCACCGACCGGCTCCAGACGCTGACGGGCGACGCGAGCAGCGAACTGCTCAAGTTCCTGCGCGAGGAGAGCGGCAACCCGGACGTCGCGTTCGACGCCGAGGTGGCGGCCTCCGAGCACGAGCACGGTGACCGCAACGCGGCGCTGGCCCACTTCATGGCCTCCTACGGGAACATCGACAACCCCGTACCGACCCTGCTGGACCACTACTTCTGGCAGTGCTCCATCGAGATGAGCTGCGCCGACCTGGCCCGTGCCGGGCGGGTCCTGGCCCGGCACGGGCTGCGCGCGGACGGCTCGCGGCTGTTGACGCGCAGCGGCGCGAAGCAGATCAACGCGGTGATGCTGACATGCGGGACGTACGACGCGGCGGGCGAGTTCGCCTACCGCGTCGGCCTGCCCGGCAAGAGCGGCGTCGGGGGCGGGATCGTCGCGGTCGTGCCCGGCCGGTGTTCCCTGGCGGTGTGGAGTCCGGGGCTGGACGCGCACGGCAACTCGGTGGCGGGTGTCGCGGCGCTCGACCGGTTCACGACCCTGACCGGCATGTCCGTTTTTTGACGCGCCCCTCGCACCGCTCGCCTTTTTGACGCGCCCCTCGCACCGCTCGCCTTTTTGACGCGCCCCTCGCACCGCTCGGCGCCGGGGCGCCTCGCGGGCTTCGGGCCGCTGCGCCGGACTCCGTCCGGCGGTCCGGCGGTCAGACGGTCCGGGGGCCGGCGGCGCGGGGTCGCGGCATGACGCAGGGGCCGGCCGGCCGCCTCCTCACGCCTCCCGGAGCGTCAACTCGTAGCGGCGTACCCGGCGGGAGCCGTCAGGGAGGTCGAAGGCCGCGGCCAAGGTCATGCCCAGGCGCTCCGCCACCGCCACCGACCGCGCGTTGCCGTCGTCGATCATCGCCACCACCCGCGGCACCTCCGCCTCGCGGAGCCGGTCCAAGGTGGCCAGCGCGGCGGCGTAGGCGTACCCCTTGCCCCAGTGGGCGCGGCCCAGCCGCCAGCCGATCTCTATCTCGCCGACCGGCCCCCACGTCTTCGTCTCGGGCCACGGCTGCGCCCCGGTGAAGCCGATCACCGTGCCCTCCTCGTCCAGCAGGGTCCACAGGCAGTAGCCGAGCCGGGCGTCGTGCAGGCGTTGTCGCGCGGTGAACTCCTCGTACAGCGACAGCTCGGCGGGACCGCCCAGGTACTCCATGACGTCCGGGTCGTCGAAGACGCCGTGCCAGCCGCGCGCGTCCTCGTCGGTGGGCACGCGCAGCCGTACGACGGGAAGTGGCCGGGTCGGCGAGGTGGTCGAGCCAGTCAACGGAGTAGCCCTTCTGATCGCGATCTTTCCTGCTGCATAGACTGCACGTGTCCCGTGCCGTTGGGCACCCCTTATCGAGCCTTCGGGAGACCCCGCAGTGACCGAGGCAGTGACCGAGTCCCTCTCCGAACACTCCGCGGATGTGATCGTCGTCGGGGCCGGGCCCGCCGGCTCCACCACCGCCTACTACCTCGCCAAGGCGGGACTGGACGTCCTGCTGCTGGAGAAGACGGCCTTCCCGCGCGAGAAGGTGTGCGGCGACGGGCTGACCCCGCGTGCCACCAAGCAACTGGTCTCCATGGGCATCGACATCTCCGAAGAGGCCGGCTGGCTGCGCAACAAGGGCCTGCGGATCATCGGCGGCGGGCAGCGGCTCCAGCTGGACTGGCCGGAACTCGCCTCCTTCCCGGACTACGGTCTCGTCCGCAAGCGCGACGACTTCGACGAGACCCTCGCCCGCCAGGCGCAGAAGGCGGGCGCGCGGCTGTACGAGCGCTGCAACGTCGGCGAACCGGTCCGGGACCCGCGTACCGGCCACATCACCGGTGTGCAGGCGAAGCTGGGCGAGGAGAAGACCCCGGTCACCTTCAAGGCGCCGCTGGTCGTCGCCGCCGACGGCAACTCGTCCCGGCTGTCGCTGGCGATGGGCCTGCACCGGCGCGAGGACCGCCCGATGGGCGTGGCGGTGCGTACGTACTTCACCTCGCCGCGGCACGACGACGACTACCTGGAGTCCTGGCTGGAGCTGTGGGACCGGCGCGGCCCGCAAGACCGGCTGTTGCCCGGCTACGGCTGGATCTTCGGCATGGGCGACGGTACGTCCAACGTCGGCCTCGGCATCCTCAACTCCTCGTCCGCGTTCAAGGAGCTGGACTGGCGCGAGGTCCTCAAGGCGTGGTGCGCGTCCATGCCCGAGGACTGGGGCTACACCCCCGAGAACATGACGCAGCCGATCCGCGGCGCGGCCCTGCCCATGGCCTTCAACCGGCAGCCGCACTACACCAAGGGCCTGCTGCTGGTCGGTGACGCGGGTGGGCTCGTCAACCCGTTCAACGGCGAGGGCATCGCCTATGCGATGGAGTCCGGCCAGATCGCGGCGGACGTCATCGTCCAGGCCCACGCCCGCGCCACCCCGGCGCAGCGCGAACTGGCCCTGCACAGCTACCCGAAGGTGCTCAAGGAGACGTACGGCGGCTACTACACGCTGGGCCGCGCCTTCGTGAAGCTGATCGGCAACCCGAAGGTGATGAAGATCGCCGCACAGCGCGGCCTGAGCCACCCCGTGTTGATGAGGTTCACCCTCAAGATGCTGGCCAACCTCACCGACCCCACGGGCGGCGACGCGATGGACCGCATCATCAACGGCCTCTCGAAGGTCGCGCCGAAGGCGTGACCCCCCGGAGCCGGGCCGCCCGGCATGGAGCCGGGCCGCCCGGCATGGAGCCGGGCCGCCCGGCATGGAGCCGGGCCGCCCGGCGCAGGGCGGTCGACCTCCCAGACCTTGCCGTAACGAGCACGAATGCGTCCACGAGGCATTCGTGTCCGTCAAGGCCGGAGGCGTCCAGCAGCTTCGCCGCGGCGTCCGTGACCGCGTCGTTGACCGGTTTCGCGTCGGACCGGGACAGCAGGAACCGGAGTCGCTTGGCGGCCTCGCCCGTTCGGCACACCTCCAAGGGGGTGAGTGCGGACAGCGCCACGCGCCGGCCGCTCTGCTGAGCGACCTCGATGCGCGCCCGCATCCCCTCGTCGCCGTCGACGTGCAGCGAGAGCCCCTGGGCGCCTGCCCGTGCTAGTTCGCGGCGTCCGCGGGGCGGGGCGGGTGGTCTCCGGGCGGGCAGGCGGCCGGGGCGGCTTCGACGGGGAGGGCGTCGTGCGGGGCCGCGTGCACCGTCCGCACGCAGCGGGTCAGCAGGACCAGCCCCCACAGCAGCAGCAGCCCCGAGGTCGTCCAGTCGAGGCCGAGCGTGACGGGGTGTCCCGGCTTCGCCCAGGGGCGGGTGGTGGTGAGCAGCCAGCCGCCCAGGGCGAGGAGGGCGAGCCCACCGGCGGCGGGGAGGGCGGTGGGGTCGCCGCCGGGGCCGTGGCGTTCGTACGGCTCGGTGATCACGGACCACACCTCCTGGGGCGAATCGGGCGCTGCACCCCCGCTATCTTCGCAGGGCTTCGGCCGGTTCGACGCGGGCTGCCCGCCAGGCGGGATAGAGCCCGGCCAGCAGCCCGGTGGCCAGTCCCGCGAGCGGGGCGGCGGCGACGGTGGCCGGGTGGATCACCGGGGTCCAGTCGCGGGCCAACGAGACGGCGACCACCGTGAGTTCGCCCAGCGAGGTCCCGACCAGCCCGCCCAGTCCGCCGAGGGCGGCGGACTCGGTGAGGAACTGGGCCGAGACGTGCCGCCCCCGGGCGCCGAGCGCGCGGCGCAGCCCGATCTCCGCGGTCCGCTCCAGTACGGCGACGAGCGTGGTGTTGGCGATTCCGACCGCCCCGATGACCAGGCAGATGCCGGCGAGCAGGAGGAACAGGGCGCTCAGGTCGGAGGTGACGCCCGAGCGCAGCGTGCGCGGGTCCGGTGGCGGTACGGCCTTCAGGTACTCGGGGTGGTCGGGGCGCAGCGCGAGCGGGGCGAGGTCGGCGACTTGGCGGGCGGCGCCGAGGTCGGTGGCGATGAGGACTTGGGCGTCGGACGGGCCCGGCGGCCCCCACAGCTCCTCGGCGGTGGACCGCGGGACCAGGACCGACAGCAGGTGCTCGGGGCGGCGTTCGACGTCGCCGATGATGCCGGCGACGGTGAACGGTTCCTCGCCCACGTAGACCACCGGCCGGGTGGCGAGGGTGGTGATGCCGAGGCGCTCGGCCACGCCGCCACCGATCAGCGCGACCCTCAGGTGGTCGCGCTCGGCGTACTCGTCGTAGAGCCGGCCCTGCGCCGGCGTCGGCGCCAGGGCGGCGACGGCACCGGGGGAGGCGGCGACCACGGAGGTTCCGCCCGCGGTGCCCGGCGCGCCCGGGCCGGCGGCCGGCGGGAGCGCCCCGATCGGGGTCTTCTGGTCGAGCCGCACGGTCCACAGCACCCCGGCGTGGGCGATGCCGGCGACCTGGCGCAGCCGCTGCTCGGCATCCGCGGGGAAGGCCGGGCCGGCGAACGCGTCGTGCTGTGCGGCGACGTCCTCGACGGTCACCTCGGTGGCCGTGAGGACGTTGAAACGGCCGTCGATCTGCGAGGAGATGGTGGCGGTCAGGCCCAGCACGGCGACGAAGCTGCCGACGCCGAGGACGGTGCCGAGGGCGGTCAGCACCGCCCGGCCAGGACGGCGCAGCATCCCGGCGACCGCCTCGGAGACGGTGTCGCGCGGGGACAGCCGGGTGGGGCGGACGGCGCTCACCCGGAGAGCCGCCCGTCCCGGATGGTGACGGTCCGCCGGCCGCGGGCGGCGACCTCGGGGTCGTGGGTGATCAGAAGGACGGTCATGCCGGAGCCGTGCAGTTCGTCGAGCAGCGCGAGGACGGAGGCGGCGTTGGCGGAGTCGAGGTTGCCGGTCGGTTCGTCGCACAGCAGCAGCGACGGACGTCCGACGAGCGCGCGGGCGATGGCGACGCGCTGGCGTTCCCCGCCGGAGAGCCGTCCGGGGACGGCATGTGCCCGGTGCCCGAGCCCGACCTGCTCAAGGGCCGCACGGGCCCGTACGAGGCGCTGGGCGCGCGGGACTTCGGTGTAGAGCATGGCGAGGGTGACGTTCTCCAGGGCGGACCGGTGCGACAGGAGGTGGAAGGACTGGAAGACGAAGCCGATGCGGCGCCCGCGCAAAGCCGTGCGGTCCCGGTCCGGCAGGGCGGCGGTGTCGATCCCGTCGAGGAGGTAGCGGCCGCACGTGGGGGAGTCCAGTAGCCCGGCGACGTTGAGGAAGGTGGACTTCCCGGAACCCGAGGGACCGACGACGGTGATGAACTCCCCGCGCCCCACGGCCAGGTCGAAGGGGTGCAGCGCCTCGACGGGAGGCGGCCCGGGATAGGTGAGCCCGACACCGCGGAACTCGATGACGGGCGGCGCCGTCCCTTCCGCTGCGTCGTCGGCGGCCGGGCCGTGGTCGGGGGCTCCGGGGAGGGCGATGGCGCCGCGCGGGCAACGCAGTTTCATCGGGGCGCCCCCTTGGGCGCGGCTCCGACGACCACCCGGGTCCCGGCCGTGAGAGCGCCCGACTGGACGGGGGCGACGGCCACATAGCCGTCTCCGCTGGTGCCGATGCGGACCTCGACACGGCGCTGTGCGCCGTCGGCGCCCTGGGCCGTGACCACCGTGCGCCCGTCCGCACCGGCGGAGACCGCGGTGACCGGGACCACGAGTGCCTCGCCGTCCGTGGCGGCGGACTCCACGGTCAGCCGTACGTCCTGCCCGGCGAACGACGCCGGCAGCGGCTGGTCGGGGCGGATGACCATGCGGTAGCCGAGATCACCGCCGCCGCCGCTCCCGCCGCCCGTGCCCTTGGCGTCCTGGCCTTGGCCCTGTGCCTGGTCCTGCTGCGTTCGTCCGGCTGCCTGGGTTCCCGACCGCTCGGCGGCGACCGCCGAGACCCTGCCCCGGGCGTCGCTGCCGGCGAGCTCGGAGGAGATCAGCACGGTCATTCCGGCGCGCAGCAGCTGCTTCTTGTCCTCCTTGAGGTAGGCCTCCACGACGAGTTCCCCCGCGGACAGGGTCAGCACCGGTCCGGACGCGGCCGCGCCGACCTGGCCGCCGACGTAGCCGACCCGGGCCGGGAAGTTCCCGAGGAACACGGTCTCGGCGGCGGGCAGCATCGGCCCGTCCGCGGCTTCTGCGGCGGCCAGGGCGGTCCGTGCCTCCGTGAGGGCCTCCCGGGCGCGGGCGAGCTCGCGCCCGGAGCCGGAGGCTTTGCCGGGGCCGGGGCCGGGGCCGGGCGTCGCACCGGGGGCGGGCTGCCCGGTGCCTGCGCCGGCTCCGCCCGCTCCGCCGGCGTCCTCCACCGCCCACTGGGCCGACCGCACCGCCTCCCGGGCGGCTTTCAGCGCCGAGCCGCCGTCCGCGACGGCCGGCAACGGGTCGTATCCGACCGCCTTGTACCGGGCGGCGAGGGCCGCCTTCGTACCGGGGCCGAAGAGCCCGCGCGCGTCCTCGCCGGTGCCGTGCCCGAGCTCGCGCAGCGCCTGCTGGAGCTGCGCGACATCGTCACCGGTGGCACCCGGCTTGAGGTCCCGGTACATCGGCAGGCTGCCGTGCAGCGCGAACACCGGCCGTCCGGACACCTCGGCGAGCAGCTGCCCGGCCTTGACCGGATCCCCGGGCTTCAGCGGCAGCTTGGTCACCACCGCGGCCCCGGAGCCCTCGCCCGTGCGCAGCCCCTGGGGCGAGACGGTGACGCTCTGGCCGGCCACGACGGTCCCGCGCATCACCACCGTCTCGGCGAGGACCCGCCGCTCGACCTCCGCGGTCAGCGCGCCCTGTGTCGGCGGCCCGGCCTCGGCGGCCACCTGTGCCGGCGACTTCACCAGTGCCGTCGCCAGGAGGCCGCCGACCGCCATCAGCGCGGCGCCGCCGACGACCCCGAGGACGACACGCCGCCCCCGGGCGAGCCCGCCGCGGTCGTCCTCGGCGGACGCCGGGGCCGGCACCGTCTCCACGGTGCGGTCGAGTTCGCTCATCTCGCCGGCCGGCACTTCCGCAGGGCGTCGGCGTGGTCCCGCTTGAGGGCGGACCACTGCTCGGGGGTGCCGCCCTTGGCCTGGTCTATCTCGGCCGTGACCGGGTCCGGATCCGGATACCAGGAGACGCCCTCGGCCCGCATGCAGTCGGTCTGCTTCCGCGCGGCGGCGAGCTGATCGGGGTCGGCCGGGTCGGGACTGCGCGGCGCCGGATGCAGCGAAGCACACGTGGTGTGCGCCTCTTCGTTCCAGGGCTTCGTCTTGTCCTCGTAGGGCATTCCGTTGCCCCGGTAAACAATGCCGACCCCGTGCTTTTTCAGACATTCGTGGTAGGCGATTTCCTGTCGCGTGGGGGGCGGGCTATCGCTTGCCTTGGGCTCCTTCTCACCTCCGCATGCCGTCAGGGAAAGGCACAGGGCGAGCAGTGGAGCGAAATGGCGTGCGTGCACGACGGCGATTCCCTAGGGCCGTAGAAGTGGGGCTGCGGCGCGTCCGCGGCGAAGGGCGCGGAGGCGCGTCGGCAGATAGTAAGGAGTGTAGATCGGCGGCCACAAGTTACCTTTGGGGAACATGGGGTGACTGTCCATCAGATGAGAAGGGGCTTTGCCGGAAGGCCTTCCAGCCTGTTGACTCCCCGCCGGAAGCGAACCGTGATCAGGGTTCTCCCACTGGGTCACTTGTTTATCCCGAGGACTGAGGAGCACACAATGGAGAAGGTATTCCGCAACCTGGCGACGGGCTGCGTCGCCGCCGTTTCGACCGCCGCGATCCTGCTGGGCGCGGCGGGTCCGTCGGCCGCGTACGGCAAGGACGGAATTCTCGAGGTCAACGAGTTCGGTCTTTTCTACAACCAGTACCAGTCGGGTTGTGTCTTCGACCTATACGGCGAGGACCTGAACTTCAACGACAACTACTTCAAGAGCGGTTGCACCGGCGGCACGTCCCTGGTGAACGACAACACCGAGTCCTACAAGAACCGGGACGTCTACGCGTGGAAGGTGGCGACCGACGCCAACATGGACGGCAGTGTCGGTGAGGTCCCCTCGAACTACCAGGGCAATGCCTCCACCACCTTCAAGAACACGATCAGCTCGTCCACCTACACCCTCCACGCCTGAGCGCGGTGAAGGAGCCGACCGAGATGCGCACCGCCGGTTTCCACCGGATTCCCGTTCCGGCGGTACTGCTGGCGGCCGTCCTCCTGGCGGGCTGTTCGGATTCCGGCGGGGGGAGCGGGGCCGGAGAGCCCGAGTTGGGCGCCGTAGCCGTGAATCCGCCCACGTCATCGCTGTCCCTGCCGATGGACGCGTACACGGACACCGAGGCGGACGCCCTGCGGATGGGCCGGGTACAGGAAAACCTCGTCGCCCGGTGCATGGCCCGGTTCGGATTCACGTACGACGGCGTGACCGCCATCGAGCCCTCCCCGGGCGCGGCGGCGCAGGACCGGCACGCCTATCTGTTCGGCCTGGCCGACCCGGCACGTGCGGCGGCCCACGGGTACGACAAGACCTCGGGGGAGGGAAGGCCGGCCAAGCCGGCCGCCCCGAAGCTGAGCGACAGCGAGTACACCGTCCTGCACGGTGAAACGCAGGGCGGCGACGGACAGGGCGCACAACCGCCCCCCGACGCGCTCAACGAGGAGGACGCCGCCCGGGTGGACAGCGGCATCGAGGTCGGCGGGCAGAAGGTGCCCGCCGGGGGATGCGGACGGGAGGGGTACCGCAAGCTGTACGCGCCGACCAAGGACAGCGTGGACCTCCTCTTCGCCTTCGGCCTGGAAGGCGAGGCGCACGACCGGTCCAAGGGGGACTCGCGGGTCGCCGACGTCCTGCGCAAGTGGTCCGCCTGCATGGACAAGTCCGGCTACACCGGGATCAAAACCCCGTACGAGGTGGTGGAGAAGCTCGGCCTGGAAAGCGACTTGGGAGGAGCCAAGGCAGTCACCGTGGCCAAAGCGGACGTGGCGTGCAAGCGCGAGGTGAACCTCGTGGGGATCTGGTACGCCGTCGAGAAGGCCTACCAGCAGCGCCTCGTCGAGGAGCAGGCAGAGACGCTCGCGCTCTACAAGAAACAGCGCGACGCCCGCTTCAAGCTGGCGGCCTCGCTCCGCTGAGCCCGAACACAGGCCGAAGGGCCGGTACTCCACCCCCGAGCGGGGGGGGAGTACCGGCCCTTACGCGCATGCGCGAGCCGGTCGCGGGGCGGCCGGGAAGGCTCCCGAAGGCCCTGAGAGCGGCTCAGGATGCCTTCGGCGTGGCCCGGCGTGGCCCGGGAGGCTCAGAGGACGCGGACGGCGCCCGTCGGCATGTCGTAGCTCAGGGGGCGCTCGACGATGCCCGTGCTGGGGTTCTGCGCGCCGATGAACTTGCCGCCGCCGATGTACAGGGCGACGTGGTAGGCGTTGCCGCGGGAGCCCCAGTACAGGATGTCGCCCGGCTGCAGGTTGCCCAGCGAGACCGAGGTGCCCTCGGAGGACTGGTCCTGGGACATGCGCGGCAGGGAGATGCCGGCCTGGCGGTAGGCGGCCTGCACGAGGCCGGAGCAGTCGTACGAGGACGGGCCGGTGCCGCCCATGACGTACGCCTTGCCGACCTGGTTGCGGGCGAAGTTGATGATGGCGGAGGCCGAACCGGTGGCCGGGGCGGTGACCGTGCCCTCGCCGTCGTCGGAGGTGCCGGCGGACGCGGAGGCGGTCTGGAGGGTCGAACGGCCGGAACCGCGGGTGGCGCGCTCGGCGTCGGCCTTGCGGTCCGCCTCCTCCTTCGCCTTCTTCTCGGCCTTCTGCTGGGCGTCTTCCTTGGCCTGCTTGGCCTCGGCGGCGGCGCCGCTGCGGGCGCTCTCCTCCTGGGCGTTCAGCTCGCCGGTGACGGCCGCCTCGACGGCTGCCACGCGGGTGTTCTCGGCCGCGGTGGTGACCGCGGAGGCGACGTCGGCGGTCAGGTCCAGGCTCAGGACCGGCATTTCGAGCGTCGTCTCGGCCACGGGCTCGGCGGACGGGGACGCGCTCGCGGTGCCGGCCATGGCGAGGGTGCTGAGGACGCCACCGGCAACTCCGGCGCGGACCGCGAGCTTCGAGGCGCTGCGGCGGGGCTTCCGGTGGCTGGGTATGTGAGCGGTGTGGGACATGGGACAACCGCTATCAGGGCGCAGGGGTTGGCTTCAAGAAACGTGGTGTGCGCCACAGTTGCGCGAGAGGCGGCTTAACCGGGCGCGTCACGCGGAATATTGACGCCGTAACGGGCGAATCGGACACGCCCTCACAAGCCTGTGATCATGGGCTTTCTCTAATAAGTCCGAATTGATCCGCGCCTACCATCCCGCCCGACAGTTGGCCAAGCCCCCTTTCGGCGGCCCCGATTTCGAGTGGCGCAGGTCACATTCGCCTACCGCTGTGCGGGTGCTGTGGCCGGTCCGTGACCGGGCTGTGAGCTTCTCGTGGGATCGGAGAGCGGATGTGGGGCTCCCGGGGCTCCGCGATCTTGGCCGCTCCCCCCTTCCGCTCCCGCCGGCGACCCCCCGCACGCCCCCCCGCGCGACCCCCGTCCACTCGCGTCCGCGCCGACTCCCCCGCGCGGGCGACGCCGATTCCTTTATCACCGGGTCCACCCAGGGGGCGAATTTGCCTGCAATGGCCATCGTTTGATAGGGCAACCCCCTTCCACCTGCGGTGACAGGGGCGGATGTCACTTTTGGTAGTCATGTGGATGCCTTGTGTATGAAGATCACCGCTCAACGGACTTCATGATCGTTCGTCGGGTGGTGGAGATCACAAACTCGTTGTTGTAACCCGTGTCGCAGATCACAGACCCGCAGGCATAGGATGCGCAGCAGTCCGGCTTGTGAACTGCCTCACATGTGCAAGATCTTCGCGAGGCGGGGCTCTTGGCGCCGGCACAGCGGTCCAACGGTCAAGGACGACTGGAAGGAGCGAGGAGCGTGAATGCGTACGCGCCCATCCTCGTGCTCGGCGCCCTCGGCGCAGGGTTTGCGATCTTCTCCGTGGTCATGGCCACGCTGATCGGCCCAAAACGGTATAACCGGGCGAAGCTTGAAGCGTACGAGTGCGGCATCGAGCCCACTCCGATGCCGGCCGGCGGCGGCCGCTTCCCCATCAAGTACTACCTGACGGCGATGCTCTTCATCGTCTTCGACATCGAGATCGTCTTCCTCTACCCCTGGGCCGTCACCTTCGACTCCCTGGGGATCTTCGGGCTCGTCGAGATGCTGCTCTTCGTGCTCACCGTCTTCGTCGCCTACGCCTACGTCTGGCGCCGCGGCGGCCTGGAATGGGACTGAGGGGCTGAATTTTCCATGGGACTGGAAGAGAAGCTGCCGAGCGGCTTCCTGCTGACCACCGTCGAACAGGCCGCGGGCTGGGTGCGCAAGTCATCCGTCTTCCCGGCCACCTTCGGCCTGGCCTGCTGCGCCATCGAGATGATGACCACCGGAGCGGGCCGCTACGACCTCGCCCGCTTCGGCATGGAGGTCTTCCGCGGCTCCCCGCGCCAGGCCGACCTGATGATCGTGGCCGGCCGGGTCAGCCAGAAGATGGCGCCGGTGCTGCGGCAGGTGTACGACCAGATGCCCGCCCCGAAGTGGGTCATCTCCATGGGCGTCTGCGCCTCCTCGGGCGGCATGTTCAACAACTACGCGATCGTCCAGGGCGTCGACCACATCGTGCCCGTGGACATCTACCTGCCCGGCTGCCCGCCCCGCCCCGAGATGCTGATGGACGCGATCCTCAAGCTCCACCAGAAGATCCAGGGCTCCAAGCTCGGCGTGAACCGGGAAGAGGCGGCGCGCGAGGCGGAGGAGGCGGCCCTCAAGGCCCTCCCCACCATCGAGATGAAGGGGCTCCTGCGGTGAGCGACGACCCCGCCGTGGACAACGGCAACAACGTTCCCGCCCCTAGGGGCGCGGTCGGCCCAGAGGTGATCGGCGTCCGCAAGGGCATGTTCGGCGCGAACAACGGCGGCGACACCACCGGCTACGGCGGTCTGGTGCGCACCGTGGCACTGCCCGGGGCGACGAGCCGCCCCTACGGCTCGTACTTCGACGAGGTCGCCGACGAACTCGAAGGCGCCCTGGAGGAACAGGACCTCGTCCCCGAGAACGCCATCGAGAAGACGGTGGTCGACCGGGGCGAGCTCACCTTCCACATCGCCCGCGAACACCTCGTCCGGGTCGCCTCCACCCTGCGCGACGACCCGGCGCTGCGCTTCGAGCTCTGTACCGGCGTCTCGGGCGTGCACTTCCCGAAGGACAAGGGACGCGAGCTGCACGCGGTCTACCACCTGCGCTCGCTCACCCACGGCCGGGTCCTGCGCCTGGAGGTCTCGGTCCCCGACAGCGACCCGCACGTCCCGTCGCTCGTCTCCGTCTACCCGACCAACGACTGGCACGAGCGCGAGACGTACGACTTCTTCGGCCTGGTCTTCGACGGACACCCCGCCCTGACGCGGATCATGATGCCGGACGACTGGCAGGGGTTCCCGCAGCGCAAGGACTACCCGCTCGGCGGCATTCCCGTCGAGTACAAGGGCGCCCAGATCCCGGCTCCCGACCAGCGGAGGTCGTACAGCTGATGAACACCCCGAACACTTCGCGGCAGGCGTCCGCCCGCGAGACGACCGAGGGCACCGTCTACACCGTCACCGGCGGTGACTGGGACGAGGTCGTCCAGTCGGCGGCCCGCGCGGACGACGAGCGGATCGTCGTCAACATGGGCCCGCAGCACCCCTCGACCCACGGCGTGCTCCGGCTGATCCTGGAGATCGACGGCGAGACGGTCACCGAGGCGCGCTGCGGCATCGGGTACCTGCACACCGGCATCGAGAAGAACCTCGAATTCCGGAACTGGACGCAGGGCACCACCTTCGTGACGCGCATGGACTACCTGACGCCGTTCTTCAACGAGACGGCGTACTGCCTGGGCGTCGAGAAGCTGCTCGGCATCACCGACCAGATCCCGGACCGCGCCACCGTCATCCGCGTCCTGCTGATGGAGCTCAACCGGATCTCCTCCCACCTGGTGTGCATCGCCACCGGCGGCATGGAGCTGGGCGCGACCACGATCATGATCTACGGCTTCCGCGACCGCGAGCTGATCCTCGACATCTTCGAGCTGATCACCGGCCTGCGCATGAACCACGCGTTCGTCCGCCCCGGCGGCCTCGCGCAGGACCTGCCCCCGGGCGCAGTCGACCAGCTGCGCGACTTCGTGAAGACCATGAAGAAGAACCTGCCGGAGTACGACAAGCTCGCCACCGGCAACCCCATCTTCAAGGCCCGCATGCAGGACGTCGGCTACCTCGACCTGACCGGCTGCATGGCCCTGGGCGCCACCGGCCCGATCCTGCGCTCCGCCGGTCTGCCGCACGACCTGCGCAAGTCGGACCCGTACTGCGGCTACGAGGACTACGAGTTCGACGTGCCGACCGCCGAGAGCTGCGACTCCTACGGGCGGTTCCTGATCCGCCTGGAGGAGATGCGCCAGTCGCTGCGGATCGTCGAGCAGTGCCTGGAGCGGCTGGAGCCGGGCCCGGTGATGGTCGCCGACAAGAAGATCGCCTGGCCGGCGCAGCTCGCGATGGGCCCCGACGGCCTCGGCAACTCGCTCGACCACATCCGCACCATCATGGGCACCTCGATGGAGGCCCTCATCCACCACTTCAAGCTGGTGACCGAGGGTTTCCGCGTTCCCGCCGGGCAGGCGTACGCGGCCGTCGAATCACCCAAGGGCGAGCTCGGCGTGCACGTCGTCTCCGACGGCGGCACCCGCCCCTACCGGGTCCACTTCCGCGACCCGTCCTTCACCAACCTCCAGGCCATGGCGGCGATGTGCGAAGGCGGCCAGGTCGCCGACGTCATCGTCGCCGTCGCCTCCATCGACCCCGTGATGGGAGGCGTCGACCGATGACAGACGTGTCGTTGGGCATGCCCCAGCTCCCGGCCCCCGACTACCCGGCGGAGGTCCGCGAGAGGCTGGCGGCCGACGCCGCCCGGATCATCGCCCGCTACCCCGACAGCCGCTCCGCGCTGCTGCCGCTGCTGCACCTGGTGCAGGCGGAAGAGGGCTACGTCACGCGCACCGGCATGCGGTTCTGCGCCGAGACGCTCGGCCTGACCACCGCCGAGGTGACGGCCGTCGCCACCTTCTACACGATGTACCGGCGCAAGCCGTCCGGCGAGTACCAGGTGGGCGTCTGTACGAACACCCTGTGCGCGGTGATGGGCGGCGACGCCATCTTCGACGAGCTCAAGGAGCACCTGGGCGTCGGGAACAACGAGACCACCCCCGACGGCAAGGTCACCCTCGAACACATCGAGTGCAACGCGGCCTGCGACTACGCCCCTGTGGTGATGGTCAACTGGGAGTTCTTCGACAACCAGACCCCCGAGTCCGCGAAGGCGCTGGTGGACGACCTGTTGGCCGGCCGGCAGGTCGTACCGACGCGGGGCGCGCCGCTGTGCACGTACAAGGAGACGGCCCGGATCCTCGCCGGGTTCCCGGACGAGCGCGAGGGCGCGGTGGAGGCGGGCGGCGGAGCCGGCCCGGCCTCGCTGATCGGCCTTCGCATCGCCCGCGGCGAATCCCCGCACACCCCGATCGTGCACCCGCGCGGCGAAGCGCGCGGCGGGACCACCACCGAGGGAGGGGCGTGATGTCCGTGTCATCCGAACTGGGCAACGGGAGCTCCCGGCCGGACGCCGGGGGAGGCACCAGCCCGGAGAAGCTCCTGGCACCCGTCCTGTCGGCGTTCTGGGACGAGCCCGAGTCGTGGACGCTGGAGACCTACCGGCGCCACGAGGGGTACGAGGGCCTGCGCAAGGCGCTCGCGATGACCCCGGACGACCTCATCGCGTACGTGAAGGACTCCGGTCTGCGCGGACGCGGCGGTGCGGGCTTCCCCACCGGAATGAAGTGGCAGTTCATCCCGCAGGGCGACGGAAAGCCGCACTACCTCGTCGTGAACGCGGACGAGTCGGAACCGGGAACCTGCAAGGACATCCCCCTCCTCTTCGCCAATCCGCACTCCCTCATCGAGGGAATGGTCATCGCCTGCTACGCGATCCGGTCGGAGCACGCCTTCATCTACCTGCGCGGCGAGGTCGTGCCGGTCCTGCGGCGCCTGCACGAGGCGGTGCGCGAGGCGTACGAGGCCGGGTACCTCGGGGAGAACATCCTCGGGAGCGGGCTGAAGCTCGACATCACGGTGCACGCGGGAGCGGGCGCGTACATCTGCGGCGAGGAGACGGCACTGCTCGACTCCCTCGAAGGCCGACGCGGTCAGCCCCGGCTGCGTCCCCCCTTCCCCGCTGTGGAGGGCCTCTACGCGTGCCCCACTGTCGTCAACAACGTCGAGTCCATCGCCTCGGTTCCCGCGATCCTGAACAAGGGCAAGGACTGGTTCAAGGCGATGGGGACGGAGAAGTCCCCCGGTTTCACGCTGTACTCGCTGTCCGGGCACGTCGCCGGACCCGGCCAGTACGAGGCCCCGCTCGGCATCACCCTGCGCCAGCTCCTCGACATGAGCGGCGGGATGCGCCCCGGGCACCGGTTGAAGTTCTGGACCCCGGGCGGCTCCTCCACCCCCATGTTCACCGACGAACACCTCGACGTCCCGCTCGACTACGAGGGCGTCGGCGCGGCCGGCTCGATGCTCGGCACCAAGGCGCTCCAGTGCTTCGACGAGACCACGTGCGTGGTCCGCGCGGTGACCCGGTGGACCGAGTTCTACGCCCACGAGTCCTGCGGCAAGTGCACGCCGTGCCGCGAAGGCACGTACTGGCTCGTCCAACTGCTGCGCGACATCGAGGCCGGCAAGGGCGTGATGAGCGACCTCGACAAGCTGAACGACATCGCCGACAACATCAACGGCAAGTCGTTCTGCGCCCTCGGCGACGGCGCCGCCAGCCCGATCTTCTCCTCGCTCAAGTACTTCCGCGAGGAGTACGAGCAGCACATCACGGGCAAGGGCTGCCCCTTCGACCCCAAGAAGTCGACCCTCTGGGCTGACACGGAGGTGAACGCATGACCGTCACCACTAACGCCCCGGCGGGCGGCGGCGGGGCGGCGGTTCCGCCCGAGGACCTGATCTCGCTGACCATCGACGGCATCGAACTGTCCGTCCCCAAGGGGACGCTGGTCATCCGGGCCGCCGAACAGCTCGGCATCGAGATCCCCCGGTTCTGCGACCACCCCCTCCTCGACCCCGTCGGCGCCTGCCGCCAGTGCATCGTCGAGGTGGAGGGCCAGCGCAAGCCGATGGCCTCCTGCACCATCACCTGCACCGACGGCATGGTCGTCAAGACGCAGCTGACGTCGCAGGTCGCCGACAAGGCCCAGCGCGGGGTGATGGAGCTGCTGCTCATCAACCACCCGCTGGACTGTCCGGTCTGCGACAAGGGCGGCGAGTGCCCACTGCAGAACCAGGCCCTCTCGCACGGCAACGCCGAATCGCGTTTCGAGGGCAAGAAGCGGACGTACGAGAAGCCGATCCCGATCTCCACGCAGGTGCTGCTGGACCGCGAACGGTGCGTGCTGTGCGCGCGCTGCACCCGCTTCTCCACGCAGGTGGCCGGCGATCCGATGATCGAGCTGCTGGAGCGCGGCGCCCTCCAGCAGGTCGGCACCGGCGAGGGCGACCCGTTCCAGTCGTACTTCTCCGGCAACACCATCCAGATCTGCCCGGTCGGCGCCCTCACCTCGGCCGAGTACCGGTTCCGCGCCCGCCCCTTCGATCTCGTCTCCTCCCCGAGCGTGTGCGAGCACTGCGCGGGCGGCTGCGCGACCCGGACCGACCACCGGCGCGGCAAGGTGCTGCGCCGGCTGGCCGCCGAGGACCCCGAGGTCAACGAGGAGTGGATCTGCGACAAGGGCCGCTTCGCGTTCCGCTACGCGCAGCGCCCCGACCGCCTCACCACCCCCCTGGTGCGCGGCTCCGACGGGGTGCTCGCCCCGGCGAGCTGGCCCGAGGCGCTGGAGGCCGCCGCGAACGGGCTGGCCGCCGCGCGCGGCCGGGCCGGGGTGCTGGCGGGCGGCCGGCTCACCGCCGAGGACGCGTACGCGTACGCCAAGTTCGCCCGCGTGGTGCTGGACACCAACGACATCGACTTCAGGGCGCGGGTGCACAGCGCGGAGGAGGCCGAGTTCCTGGCCGCCACCGTGGCCGGCACCGGCAAGGACCTCTCCGGCGGCGGGGTGACGTACTCCTCCCTGGAGGCCGCGCCCGCCGTGCTGCTGGCCGGCATCGAGTCCGAGGAAGAGGCCCCCGGGGTCTTCCTGCGGCTGCGCAAGGCCCACCGCAAGCACAAGCAGCGGACCTTCGGCCTCGCCCCGTTCGCCACCCGAGGGCTGGAGAAGGCGGGCGGCACCCTGCTGGCCGCCGCCCCCGGGACCGAACCCGACTGGCTGAACGCGCTGGCCTCGCGCAGCGGCCTGGAGCAGGGCGGCCACGCCGCCGCCGAAGCGCTGCGCGAGCCCGGCGCCGTCATCGTCGTCGGGGAGCGCCTGGCCGGCGTGCCGGGCGCGCTGACCGCCGCCGTACGCGCGGCCGCCGCGACCGGCGCGCAGCTCGTGTGGATCCCGCGCCGGGCCGGGGAGCGGGCCGCCGTGGAGGCGGGCGCGCTGCCGTCGCTGCTGCCCGGCGCCCGGCCGGCCACCGACCCGCGCGCCCGCGAGGAGGTCGCGGCGGCCTGGGGGCTGGACGAACTCCCGCATCGCTACGGCCGCGACACCGGCCAGATCGTCGAGGCGGCGGCCGGGCGCGAGCTGTCCGCGCTGCTCGTCGCGGGCGTCGAGGTGACCGACCTGCCCGACCCGGCCCGCGCCCGTCTCGCGCTCCAGGAGGCGTTCGTGGTCTCGCTGGAGCTGCGGCCCGGCGAGGTCACCGACCACGCCGACGTGGTGTTCCCCGTCGCGGCCGTCGCCGAGAAGGCGGGCTCGTTCATCAACTGGGAGGGTCGGGTGCGGCCGTTCGAGGCGGCGCTCAAGCCCGACCAGATGACCCGCCGGCTCGCCCCCGCCGACCACCGCGTGCTGCACATGCTGGCCGACGCGGCGGACCGGCCGATCGGCCTGCCCGACGTCCACGCCGTACGGCGGGAACTCGACCGGCTCGGCCCTTGGACGGGGGAGCGCGCCGCCGAGCAGCGCGCGGACACCGCCTCCCTGCCCCGGCCCGGCGCGGGCGAGGCGGTCCTCGCGGGTCACCGGCTGCTGCTGGACCAGGGCCGGCTGCAGGACGGCGACGCCGCCCTGGCCGGCACCCGGCACGAGGCGAGCGCCCGTCTCTCGGCCGCCACGGCCGCCGAGTCGGGCGTCAAGGACGGGGACGTCCTCGCGGTCACCGGCCCGGCCGGGACCGTGGAACTGCCGCTGCGGATCACGGCGATGCCCGACCGGGTGGTCTGGCTCCCGCTGAACTCCACCGGCTCCGGCGTCCTCGCCGACACCGGCGCCCGCCCGGGCGCCCTCGTACGCATCGGCCCGGCCGTCGCGGCCGGCGCGGGCGACAGCACCGCGGAGGTGGACGCGTGAACCCGGTACAGCTCGCCGCGGAGGACCTGTCCCTCTTCGGCAAGGACGTGTGGTGGCTCGTCGTCGTCAAGGCGGTGTTCTGCTTCGCCTTCCTGATGGTGACGGTGCTCTTCTCCATCGTCTGGGAGCGCAAGGTCGTCGCCTGGATGCAGCTGCGCATCGGGCCCAACCGGCACGGCCCCTGGGGCATGCTCCAGTCGCTCGCCGACGGCGTGAAGCTCATGCTCAAGGAAGACGTGATCGTCAAGCGGGCCGACAAGGTGGTGTACGTCCTGGCCCCGATCATCGCGGCGATCCCGGCCTTCATGGCCATCGCGGTGATCCCCTTCGGCCCCTCCGGCAACGAGGTCTCGATCTTCGGCCAGCGCACCACGATGCAGCTGACGGACCTGCCCATCGCGATGCTGTACGTCCTCGCGGTGGCCTCCGTCGGCATCTACGGCATCGTCCTCGCCGGCTGGTCCTCGGGCTCCACGTACCCGCTGCTCGGCGGCCTGCGCTCCTGCGCGCAGATGATCTCGTACGAGATCGCGATGGGCGCGGCGTTCGCCTCGGTGTTCCTCTACTCCGGGTCGATGTCGACCTCGAAGATCGTGGAGGCGCAAGCGGACCGCTGGTACATCGTCCTGCTGCCGGTCTCCTTCATCATCTACGTGATCACGATGGTCGGGGAGACGAACCGCGCTCCCTTCGACATGCCGGAGTCCGAGGGCGACCTGGTCGGCGGCTTCAACACCGAGTACTCCTCCATCAAGTTCGCGCTGTTCATGCTGGCCGAGTACGTCAACATGGTCACCGTCTCGGCGGTGTCGGTCACCCTCTTCCTCGGCGGCTGGCGGGCCCCCGCACCCATCTCGACGTACTGGGAGGGCGCGAACCACGGCTGGTGGCCGATGCTCTGGTTCGTCATCAAGGTCCAGTTGCTGCTGTTCTTCTTCATCTGGCTGCGCGGCACGCTGCCGCGGGTGCGCTACGACCAGCTGATGAAGCTCGGCTGGAAGGTCCTCATCCCCGTGTCCGTGGTCTGGCTGATGCTGGTGGCCACCGTCCGGGCGCTGCGGAACGAGCACTACGACTTCCAGCAGATCGTGCTCTACGTCGGCGGTGCGGTCATCGCCGTGCTGCTGCTGTCCTTCGTCGCCGACGTCTTCCGGAACAAGCGGGAGGAGCAGGCCCGGGGCGCGGGGGGCGAGGGCGCGGCGGACGAGCCCTTCGACCCGATGGCGGGCGGATTCCCCGTGCCCCCCAAGCCCGGCCAGCGATCCGCAGCCGTACCGCGCAGGCGGCCCCGCGGACAGCGGGAGCTGATTGTCAGTGGCGGGGCGAATACTGACAGTGACCGAGAGGAGGGTGGTGAGAATGTCTGACCCCGAGAACGAGAAGTGGCAGAACCCGGTGGCCGGCTTCGGCGTGACCTTCAAGGCCATGTTCAAGAAGCGCCTCACCGAGCAGTACCCGGAGCAGCACAAGACCACCGCACCCCGCTTCCACGGGCGGCACCAGCTCAACCGCCATCCCGACGGTCTGGAGAAGTGCATCGGGTGCGAGTTGTGTGCCTGGGCCTGTCCGGCCGACGCGATCTACGTGGAGGGCGCGGACAACACCGCGGAGGAGCGCTACTCCCCGGGTGAGCGGTACGGCGCGGTCTACCAGATCAACTACGCCCGCTGCATCCTGTGCGGGCTGTGCGTCGAGGCGTGCCCCACCCGGGCGCTGACGATGACGAACGAGTTCGAACTGGCCGACTCCAGCCGCGCGTCGCTGATCTACACCAAGGAACAGCTGCTGGTGGGGCTGACCGAGGGCATGGTCGAGGCACCGCACGAGATGTACCCGGGCACCGACGACCAGGACTACTACCGCGGTCTGGTGACGGGCGCGGCGCCGGGGACGCCCCGGCAGGTCGCGCGTTCCGAGGGCGAGGTTCCCGAAGGGGCCGGGCAGGACGCGGCCGAAGCCGAGGGGGTGGACGCATGAGCGCGATCGCCGCGGCGGCATCGACCACCTCGACGGGTGAGGCCGTCCAGTTCTGGGTGCTCGGCACGGTCGCCGTCATCGGCGCGCTGTGCACGATCACGATGAAGAAGGCCGTGCACAGCGCGCTGTGCCTGGCCGGGACGATGATCATCCTGGCGGTCTTCTACCTCGCCAACGGGGCGTACTTCCTGGGCGTCGTCCAGGTCGTCGTCTACACCGGCGCGATCATGATGCTGTTCCTCTTCGTGGTCATGCTCGTCGGCGTCACCGCCGCCGACTCGCTCACCGAGACCCTCAAGGGGCAGCGCTGGCTGGCCGCCCTGTGCGGGCTGGGCTTCGGCATCCTGCTGATCGCCGGCATCGCCAACGCCAAGCTCACCCACTTCAACGGCCTGGGCGCGGTCAACTCCGGCGGACACGTCGAGGGACTCGCCGAGCTGATCTTCACCCGGTACATCTTCGCCTTCGAGATCACCGGCGCCCTGCTGATCACGGCGGCCGTCGGCGCGATGGTGCTGACGCACCGCGAGCGCACCGAGCGGGCCGCCACCCAGCGCGAACTCGCCGAGCGGCGCGTGCGCGAGGGCGTCCAGCTCCCGCCGCTGCCCGCCCCCGGCGTCTACGCCCGGCACAACGCGGTGGACGTCGCCGGCCTGCTGCCGGACGGCACCCCGTCCGAGCTGACCGTCAACAAGACGCTGCGTGCGCGCGGTCAGATCCGCGACGTGTCGAGCGAGGCACTGAACGACCTGAAGGCGCTGGAGCGGAAGTCCGCGGAGCGCCTCGGCCGAGAGGAGGCCGCGAAGTGAACCCGGTCAACTACCTGTACCTGGCCGCACTGCTGTTCACCATCGGCGCGGCCGGCGTACTGATCCGCAAGAACGCGATCGTGCTGTTCATGTGCGTGGAGCTGATGCTCAACGCCTGCAACCTCGCCTTCGTCACCTTCTCGCGGATGCACTGCAACCTCGACGGTCAGATCATCGCGTTCTTCACGATGGTCGTCGCCGCCGCGGAGGTCGTGGTGGGCCTCGCGATCATCGTGTCGCTGTTCCGTACCCGCCACTCGGCCTCGGTCGACGACGCCAGCCTGATGAAGCTGTAAGGGGCCTTCACAGTGGAGAATCTGATTGCGCTGCTGGTGGCGGCGCCCCTGCTCGGAGCGGCGGTGCTGCTGTGCGGCGGCCGCCGCCTCGACAAGGCCGGCCACTGGCTCGGCACCCTCTTCGCCGCCGCCTCCTTCGGCATCGGCGTGGCCCTGTTCGCCGACATGCTGGGGCGCGGCGCCGACGACCGCGCCGTGTACCAGCGGCTCTACAGCTGGATCCCGGTGGAGGGCTTCCAGGCGGACGTCGCCTTCCGGCTCGACCAACTGTCGATGACCTTCGTCCTGCTGATCACCGGCGTCGGCACCCTCATCCACATCTACTCGATCGGGTACATGGAGCACGACGAGCGGCGCCGCCGCTTCTTCGGCTACCTGAACCTGTTCCTCGCGGCGATGCTGCTCCTCGTGCTCGCCGACAACTACCTGCTGTTGTACGTCGGGTGGGAGGGCGTGGGCCTGGCCTCGTACCTGCTCATCGGCTTCTGGCAGCACAAACCCAGCGCGGCCACCGCCGCGAAGAAGGCGTTCCTGGTCAACCGGGTCGGCGACATGGGCCTGTCGATCGCGATCATGCTGATGTTCACCACCTTCGGGACGTTCGCCTTCGGGCCGGTGTTCGGCGCCGTGGGCGGCGCCTCCGAGGGGAAGCTGACGGCGATCGCCCTGATGCTGCTGCTGGCCGCCTGCGGCAAGTCGGCGCAGGTGCCGCTCCAGTCCTGGCTCGGTGACGCCATGGAGGGCCCGACCCCCGTCTCGGCCCTGATCCACGCCGCCACCATGGTCACCGCGGGCGTGTACCTGATCACCCGCTCGGGGGCGGTCTTCAACGCCGCGCCGGACGCGCAGACCGCGGTCGTCGTGGTCGGCGCGGTGACGCTCCTCTTCGGTGCGATCGTCGGTTGCGCGAAGGACGACATCAAGAAGGCCCTCGCGGGCTCCACGATGTCGCAGATCGGCTACATGGTCCTCGCGGCCGGCCTCGGACCCATCGGCTACGTCTTCGCGATCATGCACCTGGTGACGCACGGCTTCTTCAAGGCCGGCCTCTTCCTCGGCGCGGGTTCCGTGATGCACGGGATGAACGACGAGGTGGACATGCGCAAGTACGGCGGCCTGCGGAAGTACATGCCGATCACCTTCGTCACCTTCGGCCTCGGCTACCTCGCCATCATCGGCTTCCCGGGCCTGTCGGGCTTCTGGTCCAAGGACAAGATCATCGAAGCCGCCTTCGCGAAGGGCGGCACCGAGGGCTGGATCCTGGGCGGCGTGGCCCTGTTGGGCGCCGCGATCACCGCCTTCTACATGACCCGCGTGATGCTGCTGACCTTCTTCGGCGAGAAGCGCTGGCAGCCGGCCCCCGACGCGGACGCCGTGCCCAGCGCCGAGCCCGCGGCCGAACACCAGGCGGGGAAGATGCCGCACCCGCACGAATCCCCGAAGACCATGACCCTGCCGATGATCGTGCTGGCCTTCGGCTCCGTCTTCGCCGGTGGCCTCTTCAGCATCAACGAGGCGTTCGTGAAGTGGCTGGAGCCCGTCACCTCCTTCGAGCACGGCAACCCGCCGCTCGGGGCCGGGGTGATCACCGCCGCCACGATCGTGGTCCTGCTGATCGGCGTGGGCCTCGCCTACCTGCAGTACGGCCGCAGGCCCGTCCCCGTGGTCGCCCCCCGGGGCAGCCTGCTCACCCGGGCCGCCCGGCGCGACCTGCTCCAGGACGACTTCAACCACGTCGTGCTGGTGCGCGGCGGGGAGCACCTGACCCGCTCCCTCGTGTACGTCGACCACAGCCTGGTCGACGGGGTGGTCAACGGGACGGCCGCCTCGGTCGGCGGACTGTCGGGCCGGCTGCGCAAGCTGCAGAACGGCTACGCCCGCAGCTACGCGGTCTCGATGTTCGGGGGCACGGCGATCCTCATCGCCGCGACCCTGCTGATGAGGGCGGTGTGAGATGAGTTTCCCGCTTCTGACGGTGACGGCGGTCGTGCCCGCGGTCGGCGCGGTCCTGACGGCGGCCGTCCCGGCCGCCCGCCGGGGCGCCGCCAAGTGGCTCGCGCTGCTCGTCTCCCTGGCGACCCTCGCCCTGGCCGTGCTCGTCGCGGTCCGCTTCGAGCCCGGTGGCGCCCGCTACCAGCTCACCGAATCCCACGCCTGGATCTCCGACTTCGGGGTCCGCTACGAACTGGGCGTCGACGGCATCGGGGTGGCGCTGATCGCGCTCACGGCCGTGCTGATGCCGTTCATCATCCTGGCCGGGTGGCACGACGCCGACCCACTGGAGACCAAGAGCCGACGCTGGCGGCCGACCCAGGGCTTCTTCGCCCTGATCCTGCTGGTCGAGGCGATGGTGATCATCTCCTTCGAGGCCACCGACGTCTTCCTCTTCTACGTCTTCTTCGAAGCCATGCTCATCCCGATGTACTTCCTCATCGGCGGCTTCGGCGACCGGGCCACCTCCACCCCATCGGCCGCCGGCGCGGCGGGCGGGGCCGACGAGAACGCGGCCGCGCAGCGCTCGTACGCGGCGGTCAAGTTCCTCCTCTACAACCTCGCCGGCGGCCTGATCATGCTGGCCGCCGTCATCGGGCTCTACGTGGTCGCCGGGAACTTCTCCCTCCAGGAGATCACCGCCGCGCGCGCCGCGGGCACCCTGGACATGGCGACCAACACCGAACGGCTGCTGTTCCTCGGCTTCTTCTTCGCCTTCGCGGTGAAGGCCCCGCTGTGGCCGCTGCACACCTGGCTGCCGAACGCGATGGGCGAGGCCACCGCCCCGGTCGCCGTACTGATCACCGCGGTCGTCGACAAGGTCGGCACCTTCGCGATGCTCCGCTTCTGTCTCGGACTCTTCCCCGAGGCCAGTAAGTGGGCCACCCCGGTGATCCTCGTCCTGGCCCTGATCAGCATCGTCTACGGGGCGCTGCTCGCCGTCGGCCAGCGGGACATCAAGCGGCTGATCGCCTACGCCTCGATCTCGCACTTCGGCTTCATCGTCATGGGCATCTTCGCGATGACCAGCCAGGGACAGTCGGGCGCGACGCTCTACATGGTCAACCACGGGATCTCCACGGCGGCGCTGATGCTGGTCGCCGGCTTCCTGATCTCGCGGCGCGGCTCCCGACTCATCGCCGACTACGGCGGCGTGCAGAAGGTGGCCCCCGTCCTCGCCGGGACCTTCCTCATCGGCGGTCTGGCGACGCTGTCCCTGCCGGGACTCGCCCCCTTCGTCAGCGAGTTCCTGGTCCTGGTCGGCACGTTCACCCGTTACCCGGTCGTCGGCATCATCGCCACCTTCGGCATCGTGCTGGCCGCGCTGTACACGCTGGTGCTCTACCAGCGCACGATGACCGGACCCGTGAAGGAGGAGGTCCGCGCGATGCCGGACCTGCGCCTGCGGGAGGTCCTGGTCGTGGCTCCGCTGATCGCGCTGCTGATCGGGTTGGGCGTGTACCCGAAGCCGCTGACCGAGATCGTCAACCCGGCGGTGAAGCACACCATGTCGGATGTGAAGCAGACGGACCCCAAGCCCGAGGTCGCCGTCCAAGCGAAGAACGGGGAGGCGGCGAAGTGAGCACGCTGACTGCTGCCCAGGGCCTGCTGACGTTGGCGGCCGCGGACCCGGCCGCCAAGATCCCGGCCCCGCACATCGAATACGCGCAGCTCGCGCCCACGCTGATCGTGGTGGGCGCGGCGGTCCTCGGCGTCCTCGTCGAGGCGTTCGTACCGCGCGCGTACCGCTACTACGTCCAGGTGTTCCTCGCCGTCGCAGCCCTGGCCGCGGCCTTCGCCGCGGTCGTCGGCCTCGCCGCCGGCGGGTACGGGAACTCCAAGGCGCACATCGCCGCCATGGGCGCGATCGCCGTGGACGGCCCCGCCCTGTTCCTCCAGGGCACCATCCTGCTGGCCTCGATCGTGGCCGTGTTCACCTTCGCGGAGCGGCGCCTGGACCCGGCGGCCCACGGCAAGAGGGTGGACTCCTTCGCCGCGCAGGCGGCGTCCGTCCCCGGCAGCGACAGCGAGAAGGCGGCCGTGAAGGCCGGTTTCACCACCACCGAGGTCTTCCCGCTGGCTTTGTTCGCGATCTCCGGCATGCTGATCTTCCCGGCGGCCGACGACCTGCTGACGCTGTTCATCGCGCTGGAGGTCTTCTCCCTCCCGCTGTACCTGCTCTGCGCCCTCGCCCGCCGCCAGCGGCTGATGTCGCAGGAGGCGGCGGTCAAGTACTTCCTGCTGGGGGCGTTCTCGTCGGCGTTCCTGCTCTTCGGCATCGCGCTGCTCTACGGCTACGCCGGCTCCGTCTCGTACGCGGTGATCGCGGACGTGGTGGACGGCACCGTCTCGAAGATCGATCCGGCGCTGGCCTCCACCATGGGCAACGACGCGCTGCTGCTCATCGGCGGCGCGCTGATCCTGATGGGTCTGCTGTTCAAGGTCGGCGCCGTCCCCTTCCACATGTGGACGCCGGACGTCTACCAGGGCGCCCCGACCCCCGTCACCGGCTTCATGGCGGCGGCCACCAAGGTAGCGGCCTTCGGCGCGCTCCTGCGTCTGCTGTACGTGGTGCTCCCGGGCCTGCGGTGGGACTGGCGGCCGGTGATGTGGGGCGTCGCGATCGTCACGATGCTGGCCGGCGCGGTGATCGCGGTGACCCAGACCGACGTCAAGCGGCTACTGGCGTACTCCTCGATCGCGCACGCCGGTTTCATCCTGGCCGGTGTGATCGCCACCTCCGCCGAGGGCGTCAAGTCGGTCCTCTTCTACCTGGGCGCCTACTCCTTCGTGACGATCGGAGCGTTCGCCGTGGTCACGCTGGTGCGGGACGCGGGCGGAGAAGCCACCCACCTGTCGAAGTGGGCAGGGCTGGGCCGTCGTTCGCCGCTGACGGCGGCGGTGTTCGCGGTGTTCCTGCTGGCCTTCGCGGGCATCCCGCTGACGTCCGGCTTCGCCGGCAAGTTCGCCGTGTTCAAGGCGGCGGCGGAGAGCGGCGCCGGGGTGCTGGTCGTGGTCGGTGTGATCTCGTCGGCGATCGCCGCGTTCTTCTACATCCGGGTGATCGTGCTGATGTTCTTCAGCGAGCCGAAGGCCGACGGCCCGACGGTGGCCGTGCCCTCACCGCTGACGATGACGACGATCGCGGTCGGTGTGGCGGTGACGCTGGTCCTGGGCGTGGCCCCGCAGTACTTCCTGGACCTGGCGGGGCACGCGAGCACGTTCGTGCGGTAGCGCCCGCGCGGTCGTACCGAGGGCCCGGCTCCCCGCGGAAGGGGGGCCGGGCCCTCGCGTTGACCGGGGTGGCGCGGTGGCCGCCCCGGCCGGGGTCAGCGGGAGGCGACGATGCGGCCGGTTACCTCGCCGAGGCCGACGCGGCTGCCGTCCGGACCGGGCGCCCAAGCGGTGAGGGTGACGGTGTCGCCGTCCTCCAGGAAGGTGCGCTTGCCGTCGGTGAGCTCGATGGCGTCGCGCCCGTTCCACGTCAGCTCCAGCAGGGAACCGCGCTGGTCGGTCTCGGGACCGCTGACGGTGCCGGAGCCGTACACGTCACCGGTCCGCAGGGAGGCGCCGTTGACCGTCATGTGGGCCAACTGCTGGGCGGCGGTCCAGTACATCGAGGCGAACGGCGGCCGGGCCACCTCCTGCCCGTTGATGGAGACGGTGATGCGCAGGTCGAAGCCGCCGGGACGGTCGGCGTCCGCGTCGTCCAGGTAGGGCAGGAGCGGGAAGTCCCGGGCGGGCGGGGCGACCCGGGCGGCATCCAGCGCCTCCAGCGGGGTGACCCAGGCGGAGACGGAGGTGGCGAAGGACTTGCCGAGGAACGGGCCGAGCGGCACGTACTCCCAGGCTTGGATGTCCCGCGCGGACCAGTCGTTGAGGAGGAACAGGCCGAAGACGTGGTCCTCGAACTCGCCGAGTCCGACCGGGCGGCCCAGTTCGGAGGGGGTCCCGACGACGAAGCCGACCTCGGCCTCGATGTCGAGCTTGACGCTCGGGCCGAAGACGGGCGCCGGGTCCGCGGGCGCCTTGCGCTGCCCGCGGGGGCGTACGACATCGGTGCCGGAGACCACGATGGTGCCGGAGCGGCCGTGGTAACCGATCGGCAGGTGCTTCCAGTTGGGGGTGAGCGCGTCACCGTCCGGGCGGAAGATCTTCCCGACGTTCGTGGCGTGGTGCTCGCTCGCGTAGAAGTCGACGTAGTCCGCGACCTCGTACGGCAGGTGCAGGGTGACCGCGTCGAGCGGCGTCAGGTGCGGCTCGACGGTGTCGCGGTGGCCGGGGTCGGTCACCCAGGCGGTCAGCGCGCGCCGTACGTCGCGCCAGGTGGTGCGCCCGGCGGCGAGCAGCGGGTTGAGGGAGGGGCGCCCGAGCAGCCCCGCGTAAGGGGAACCGAGTGCGAGCGCGGCCGCTCCGGCGTCCAGGACGTGCCCGCCGATCCGCACACCGACCCGGCGCCGGGGGTCCTCGACGGTGGAGAACACGCCGTAGGGGAGGTTGTGCGGTCCGAACGGGTCGCCCTCGGGGACATCGAGGGGGCTCTGCTGGGGCATGGGTTGCTGCCTCGCTTTCGACGCGGTCCGGGGGTGTCCCGGGGGCTCGTTGACACGTTACGTGGCTGGTGGGGCGTGCGGGAGGCCGGATTCGGGCGCTATTTGTAGGACTTGTCCAAAGGGGTCCGTATCCTTGCGCGGGTGACTTCCGCCCCGCTTTCGGCCCTCCCCTTCGCCTTGATCGCCACCGACCTGGACGGGACTCTGCTGCGCGCCGGGGACACCGTCTCGGCCCGTTCCCACACCGCCCTCGCGCGGGCCCGCGCCGCCGGGGCCCAGCACATCATCGTCACCGGCCGCCCGGTCCCCCAGGTACGCCACGTCCTGGACGGCCTCGGATACACGGGGCTCGCGGTGTGCGGGCAGGGCGCGCAGGTGTACGACGCGGCGTGCGGGCGCCTGTTGCACTCCGTGTGCATGGACCGGGGGCTCGCGGAGGTCGCCCTCGGCAAGATCGAGGCGGAGATCGGCGAGGTGTACGTGGCGGTCGACCAGGAGGGGGTGGACGCCGAGATGCTGATAGGGCCGGGCTACCGGATGCCGCACCCGCACCTGCCGACGGTCCGGGTACGGCGGCGCGCGGACCTGTGGTCGGCGCCGATCAACAAGGTGCTGCTCCAGCATCCCGAGCTGGACGACGACGAACTGACCCGGGTCGCCCGGGGGGTGGTCGGAGACCTCGTCAACGTGACGATGGCGGGGGAGCACACGGTGGAGCTCCAACCACCGGGCATCGACAAGGCGAGCGGCCTCGCGCGGGCCGCGGACGTCCTGGGGTTGGCCGCCTCGGCCACGATCGCCTTCGGCGACATGCCCAACGACGTGCCGATGTTCGCCTGGGCGGCGTACGGGGTGGCGATGGCGGACGCCCACCGGGAACTGGTGGCGGTGGCCGACGAGGTGACGCTCTCCAATGAGGAGGACGGGATCGCGGTGGTCCTGGAGCGACTGTTCCGCTGAACCGCCGCCCTTGCCGGGCCGCTGCTCTTCCCGACCCGCACGGCCTCCCCGACCCGCCCGGCCTCCCCGACCCGCCGGCTTCCGCGGCCGTCGCTCACCCCGACCCGTCGCGCCGGGGGCGGTCAGCCCGCCGTGCGCGGCAGGCGGCGCTCCCACGTGCGGTGGAAGACCACCTCGTCGCCCTCCCGACACACCACCTCGTTCGACGTCAGGAACCCGCCCGCGTCGCAGGAGACCTCCGAGCGGGTCTCCACCGTGGCCTCCCAGGCCGGCTCGGGCCGGTGCAGCCGGATCCGCCAGTGGGAGCGGACCCGCGCGGACAGGGCGTCCGTCGAGCGGATCTCGTACTCCTCCGTCCCCTCCTCCCCGACCTCCAGTCCGTCCGGGTACACCCGCGTCCCCCCGCAGCCGGGGTTCACCTCCAGCCGCCACGCCCCGAGCGCGACGTCCCGTACGACGACTAGCTCCGGCCGCGGCTCGTCCAGCGTCGCCGGGTACACGACCCCCAGCGGCTCCGCCTGCTCCGGCGCCTCGAAAACGATGCCGCCGTCCAACGGGCCCGCCGTGCGCAACGGCAGCTCCAGCGTGCTGCCCGCCGGGTCGAGGGTCCAGCCCGCCTCCGAGCCGGCCCGCGGCCAGATCCACGGCCAGTACGCCGAGGACAGCGCCAGCCGGATGCGGTGACCCGGCGGGAACGCGTACCCGATCCCGTTCAGCTCGAAGGCGACCTCCTCGTACGAGCCCACCGGCCAGGGCGCCGCCCGGTCCCGGCCGCCGCGCGCCGACAGGTTCAACGCGCCGCGCGTGACCAGCGTCGACGCCCCGTCCGGCGCGACGTCGCACAGCCGGGCGATCACCTGCCCGTACGGGACGTCCATCCGCAGCCGCAGCGTCACCCGCGCCCGGCCCAGGACCTCCACCGGCTCGCCCGGCGCCACCGGGAACTCGAAGCACGCCGACTTCGCGTCCTCCTCGCGCTGGTCCGGCGGCAGGTCCGCATCACCCCCCAGGGGGCGGAACCGGCCCGCGTCCAGCCCGGTGTGCTGGGGGGAGGCGACCGCCACCGGCGCGCCCTGGAGCCCGTAGGAGACCGGCACGACCGAGGGCGACGGCCAGGCGGCGTCACCGACCCAGCGCCCCGCCATCCGCTCGTACACGGTGGCGGGCGGGTGCGACTCGCCGATCCAGGAGCGGAGCAGCGGCTCGTCCATCACCCCGTTGTCCTCGCCCTTGAGCCAGTGGTCCCACCAGCGCAGGGTCTCCTGGAGGAAGCCGATCGCCGGGCCCGGCAGCCCCCGGTCGGGGTACTGGTGCGACCAGGGGCCGATCAGTCCGCGGACGCGGCCCCGCGGCAGGTGCTCGACCAGGCGCAGCACGGTGTCCCGGTACGGGTCGTGCCACCCGCCGACCGCCAGCACGGCCGCGCGGACGCTCCCGTAGTCCTCGCGGACGCTTTCCCGGCTCCAGTAGGCGTCGCGGGTCTGGTGCGCGAGCCAGGTGTGGACGAGCGGTTCCACGGCCTCCAGCCGGGTCAGCCACTGCTCCCGCCAGCCCTCGCCGACGTACAGCGGGTCCGGGGGGCGCGCCGCGAAGGCCGGCGGCGTCGCCGCCCACGCGGGCATGTCGACGGCCAGGACCGAGCCGCCCAGGTAGTGCCCGTCGTTGTCGTAGCGGTCGTCGGTGGAGCAGACCGTGACGACCGCCTTGAGCGCCCGGGGGGCGAGCGCGGCGATGCGGAGACCGTCGGAGCCGCCCCGGGAGATCCCGAACATGCCCACCGCGCCCGTGCACCACGGCCGCGCCGCGAGCCACTCCACCACCGTGACGCCGTCGGCGGGCCCCCGCGCGTCGTACGCGTCGCCGCGCACGCCGCCTGCACCGGGCACGCCGCCGCTGCAGCCGTGGCCGCGCACGTCGACGCGTACGGAGGCGTAGCCGTGGCCCGCGTACCAGGGGTGGCGCTGCCAGTCGCGCGGGGCCGTGCGGTCGGTGAGGCCGTCCGGGGTGTACTCCAGCAGGGCCGGGACGGGCTCGTCGCTGACCGGGCGCCAGATCCGCGCGTACAGCTCGACCCCGTCGGCCATCGGGATCCGGACATCCTCGCGGGTGGTCTCGTAGGGGAAGTCGGTACGGATGATCATGCGGGACCGCCTCGGTGAACGGGGGCCGGCCCGGCCATGGCGTCCGCCTCCGGATCGGTCGGCTCGTCTGTGTCGGTGACAGTTCCGGACGAAACAGGTTTCTCCGGTTGTTCAGGCTCCTGACGAACATACCGGTGCGCATCGGGCGGTGCGCGCGTGGCGACGGGGCAGGCGCTCTGGGTGATCGAAAACAGACCGGATACGCTGGCTTGAGTGATGGCAGCGACACATCGACAATCCATGTGATCGTCAAGGTGATCGTCAGCAGACAGGAGTACCCCTCGTGACCGTCGTCGGGCCGTTCGGACTGAGCGTGCGGGACCAGGCTCTTGAGACCGATGTCCAGGCCGGACTGGCCGCCGTCGAGGCGGGTCTGCTGGAGGCCACCAAGAGCGAAGTCCCCTTCATCACCGAGGCCGCGCAGCACCTGGTGCGGGCCGGAGGCAAGCGGTTCAGGCCGCTGCTGGTGCTGCTCGCGTCCCGTTTCGGAGATCCGTACGCCCCGGGGATCGTGCCGTCCGCGGTGGTCGTGGAACTCACCCACCTGGCCACGCTCTACCACGACGACGTCATGGACGAGGCGGACGTACGCCGCGGGGTGGAGAGCGCCAACACCCGCTGGGGCAACTCGGTGGCCGTCCTGACGGGTGACTTCCTCTTCGCCCGCGCCTCGCACATCCTGGCCGACCTCGGCCCCGAGGCCGTACGCATCCAGGCCGAGGCGTTCGAGCGTCTGGTGACCGGGCAGATCCTGGAGACGGCCGGTCCGCGCGACGGCCGCGACCCGGTCGCCCACTACCTCGACGTCATGGCCGGCAAGACCGGCTCGCTGATCGCCGTCTCCGGCCGGTTCGGCGCGCTGATGGCGGGCGCCGACGAGTCCGTGGTCGACATCTTGACCCAGTACGGCGAGCGGCTCGGCATCGCCTTCCAGCTCGCCGACGACGTCCTCGACATCGCCTCCGACTCCCACGAGTCCGGCAAGACCCCCGGCACCGACCTGCGCGAGGGCATCCCGACCCTGCCCGTCCTGCGCCTGCGCGAGATGGCCGAGCGGGACCGGAACCCCGACGACCTGGACCTCGTACGGCTCCTGGACGGGGACCTGAGCGACGACGCCCGGCACGCCGAGGCCCTGGCCCGGCTGCGCGTGCACCCCGCGCTGGAGCAGGCGCGCCGCGACACCATCCGCTACGCGCAGGACGCGCGGGCCACGCTCGCCCCGCTCCCCGAGTGCTTCGCCAAGTCGGCGCTCGAAGAACTGTGCGACGCGGTGGTCCACCGCGCGGGCTAGACGCGCGGGTTGGACGCCCGGGTTGGGCGCCCGGGCCGGACCCGGTGGCTCTTGCGACGGGCCCGGCATCCCCTACGGGTAGGGGGTGCCGGGCCCGTGTCGTGTCATCCCTGGGGTGTACGCCCGGTTGAGTCCCGGGAGTGACGCCGTCGACCCCTCTCCTTTGGTCAGATAGAGGCACATCCCCACCAGATCGGGTGAGAGTGGCGGCGGGGAGTGGACGTGACGCATCTACGGAGGCAGGCAGAGAAGATGGCAACGAACACGAAGACCCGCAAGGCCGCTCGGTACGCCGTACCGGTCGCGGTGTTCGGCGTGGCGGCCGCGACCATCGCGATGGTCCCGGCCTTCGCCAACGCCGGGAACCCGGACCTGCCCAAGGTGACCGCCCAGCAGCTCATCGAGAAGATCGCGGCCTCCGACGTCCAGCAGCTCTCCGGCAATGCCAAGATCAGCACGGACCTGGGGCTGCCCACCCTCGCGGGCGGCCTGCTGGGCGGGCGCGCCGGCGGCGGCGTCACGGGTGGCTCGGCCGACCCGCAGGACAAGGTGGCGCAGCTCGTGACCGGCACGCACACCGTCCGTGTCGCCGCCGACGGACCGGACCGGCAGAAGCTCACCGTCCTCGACGGCAAGGACGAGTACAGCCTCACCCACAACGGCCAGGACGTGTGGGGCTACGACAGCAAGTCCAACCAGGTCTTCCACGAGAAGGACGGCCGGTCCGGTCCGGGCGTCGAGCGCAAGGCCGGGGAGCGGGTGCCGGCCTCGCCGCAGGAGATGGCGCAGCAGGCCCTCAAGGCCGCCGGTCCCACCACCGACGTCAGCGTGGGCGACACCGCCCAGGTTGCCGGGCGGGACGCCTACCAGCTCGTGCTCAAGCCCAAGCAGGCCGGCTCCACGGTCGGCTCGGTACAGATCGCCGTGGACGCCAAGAACGGTGTGCCGCTGCGCGTGCAGGTGCTGTCCAGCCAGGGCGGCAAGCCGATCGTGGACGCGGGCTTCACCAAGGTGGACTTCGCCAAGCCGGCCGCCGACACCTTCGCCTTCACCCCGCCCAAGGGGGCGAAGGTGACCGAGGGCGCGGACGGGCCCGGCAAGGACGGCAAGGACGGCAAGGACGGTGTTCACGGCAAGGAGTGGGGGAAGGGCCTGGAGTCCATCCCCGGCCTCGACGGTCTGACCGGCGGCGCCGCCGGCGCCGGCAAGGGCGATGTGAAGGTGCTCGGCGAGGGCTGGGCCTCCGTCGCGCAGATCTCCGTGCCGGGAGGCAAGGGCCTCAAGGACGCCGAGAGCGCGGCCAAGGACAAGAACGCCCCGAAGGGGGCCAAGCAGTTCCTCGACTCTCTCGGAGACAAGGTCACCGGCTCCTTCGGCTCGGGCCGGATCTTCTCGACGCGCCTGGTCAACGCCCTGATCACGGACGACGGCAAGGTCTACGTCGGCGCGGTCACCAAGGACGCGCTCGTGAAGACGGCCAACTCGGCCAAGTAACCGCACGCCAAGTAGACGCACCACGCGCGAGGGTGGCCCGGGACTGTGTCCCCGGCCACCCTTGTGCCGTTCCCCTCCTGCGTACAGCGCGGTCGCTGTACCGTGAAGGACATGTCGAGACACGTCACCATCCGCCTGGACGAAGAGTTCCACGAACGCCTCAAGGCGCGCGCGGCGGCACTGGGTACGACGGTCACCGCGCTGATCACCGAGGTCACCGAACGCGAGCTGGACGAGGACCGGAAGTCGTTCCTCTCCGGCATCGACGAGTTCGCCGACCACTGGGGCTACTTCCAGGAGCGGTTCGGCCATTGAAGATCACCATGGAGTGGGCCTGGACCGCTCTGGCCCATCATCTGCCGTCGGATCCCGCCGTATGGGACCCGTCCGGGGTGGCCGCCGCGGTCGCCCGGCACCAGAACGACCTCGTGCTGGTGCCCGAACAGCCCGCCCCGGACACCGCGTGGCGGGCCGCCGCGTTTTTGCACACCCTCGCCGTCTGCCCGGCGCTGGAATCCCCGATGAACGAGTTCTACGCCGCCGCGGCGACCCGCTCCTACCTGCGGGTCGCGGGGGCCAAGCAGTTGCCCTCGCCGGAGGAACTCGGCGACCTGGTGGAGGCGGCGAAGGTCGGCCGCGCGGACATCGGGACGGTCGCCGAGGAACTGCGGGCCCTCATCAGGGAGCCGCTCCCGGCCTCGCTGCGGTCCCACGGCGGGGACGCGTAGCGAAGCCGGGGCGGCGTGGTCCCGTTCCGGCGCGCCGGGTCAGAAGGTGATCCGCCAGCTGTTGATGTAGCCGGTGTCCTGCGCCGCCACGTCCTCGACCTGGAGCTTCCACACCCCGTTGGCCACCTCGCTCGACGCGTTCACCGTGTACGAGGCGACGACGTTGTCGGCCGAGTCCGAGTCGGAGTTCTTCAGCCGGTACGCCGTACCGTCCGGAGCGATCAGGTCGATCACCAGGTCACCGCGGTAGGTGTGGACGATGTTCACGTCGACCTTGGTGGTCGCCGGCGCGTTGCCCGCGACGCCCGAGACGGTGATCGGTGACGTCACCGCCGGGGCGGGGGAGTCGGGGACGGCCACGTCCGCCGTGTTCTCGAAGGACGGCCCGGGCGGCACCGTGGCGGCGGCGCCGAGGGTCCACACCGCGTAGGCGATCGCGTCGGAATTGCGGTCCAGCGCCGTGTCGTTGATGTTCGCGGAGGTGTCGCAGGACGCGTGGTAGCAGCGGTCGAACGCCTGACCGGAGATGCCGCCCCACTTCTGTGCCTGGGCGGCCGTCTTCGTGTAGTCGGCGCCGGAGAACAGGCCGCCGACCGGGATGCCCGCGCTCTTGAAGGGGGCGTGGTCGGAGCGCCCGTCGCCCTCGGTCTCTATCTCGGTGGGGATGTTCTGGCCCGCGAAGTAGGTCTTGAAGGTCTGCTCGATCGTCGGGTCGTCGTCGTAGACGAAGTAGCCCGGGTTCGGCGAGCCGATCATGTCGAAGTTCAGGTAGCCGGAGATCTTCGACTTCTCGGCGGCCGGCAGGTTGTTCACGTAGAACTTCGAGCCGACCATGCCGAGTTCCTCGGCGCCCCACCAGGCGAACCGCAGGTGCTTGGTGGGCTGGAGCCGGTCGCGGGAGACGGCGAGCGCGGTCTCCAGGATGGCCGCGCTGCCCGAGCCGTTGTCGTTGATGCCGGGACCGGCGTTCACCGAGTCGAGGTGGGAGCCGGCCATCAGCACCGAATCGGGGTCGCCGCCCGGCCAGTCGGCGATGAGGTTGTAGCCGGTGGCGCCGCTGGAGGTGAAGGTCTGCACGGTCGTGGTGAACCCGGCCGCGTCCAGCTTGGCCTTCACGTAGTCGATCGACGCCTTGTAGCCGGACTTGCCGTGGGCGCGGTTGCCGCCGTTGTTGCCGGCGATGGTCTGGAGCTGTGCCAGGTGCGCCTTGACGTTGGCCACCGGGATGTCGGGCGGGGTCGGCGCCGCCGTGACCGCCGTTGCGGCCGTGACGGCGTTGGGGGGCGCGGCCGGTGCGGCGAGGGCGGCGGGGGTCGTGGCCGCGTACAGTCCCGTGGCCGCGACCGCGAGCGCGGTCACGGCGGCGAGGCGCCGGGAGACGGACAGGCTCATGTGGGGGCTCCGGATTCCGTTGGGGATGAGACGGAACGTGTGGGGATCGAGCAAGTGAGCGTGCGTGCGTCAGTGCGAGCCCGATGCTCAGTGAGTGCGTGACGGTCCGTCAAGAGCGCAATCCGGACAGCAGTGTTCGGTGAACGGACGATCCCCGGCACGGTGGTCCGTGCCGGGGATCGGGGAGGGGGAGCGGGGGTCGGGGTGAGCTGTGACGGGCGGGCGTTACGCGGGTTCGGGGGTCGGTGCCACAGCCGCGGGCGGCGTCGAATCGGAGGGCGCGGCTGTCCCGGGGGACGCGGGCGCCACGGGGGACGCGGGCGCCCCGGCGGCTACGAGCCGGGCCCGGTTCCGCCGCGAGGTCCGCAGCGCCTCCCAGGTCAGGATGACCAAGGCGACCCAGACCAGGGAGAAGCCGGCCCAGCGCTCGGGCGGCATCGCCTCGTGGAAGTACACGACCCCCAGCCCGAACTGGAACACCGGCGCCAGGTACTGGAGCAGCCCCAGCGTGGAGAGCGGGACGCGGATCGCGGCGGCCCCGAAGCAGATCAGCGGGAGCGCCGTGACCAGTCCCGTCGAGGCGAGCAGCGCGGAATGGCCGAGGTCTTGGGTGGTGAAGGTCGATTCGCCCCGCACCCCGAGCCACACCAGGTACGCCATCGCGGGCGGGAACAGCAGCGCGGTCTCGGCGGTCAACGACTCCAGGCCACCCATGTCGAGCTTTTTCTTGATCAGCCCGTAGGTGGCGAAGGAGAAGGCGAGCACCAGCGAGATCCACGGCGGACGCCCGTACCCGACGGCGAGCACCACGACGGCGGCGAAGCCGATGGCCACCGCCGCCCACTGCGCCCGGCGCAGCCGCTCGCCCAGGACGAGGACGCCCAGGGCGATGGTCACGAGCGGGTTGATGAAGTAGCCGAGGCTCGCCTCGACCACCTGGCCGTGGTTGACCGCCCAGATGTAAAGGCCCCAGTTCACGCTGATCACGCAGGCGGCCACCGCGGTCAGGCCGAGCTTGCGCGGCTGCCGCACCAGTTCGGCGATCCAGCCCCAGCGGCGCAGCGCGAGGAGCGCGACGCCCACCACGACGACGGACCACACCATGCGGTGGGCGAGGATCTCGATCGCCCCGGAAGGCTTGAGGAGCGGCCAGAACAGGGGGACCAGCCCCCACATCCCATATGCGCCGAATCCGTAGAGCAAACCCGTGCGCTGCTCGTTCTCCGTCTTCACGGGCCCTCCAGTGCGACTTTCGGCCAATCTCACAACTCCACGACCGTAGCGCCGCAGCGCGTGGATGTCATGCCCGTTAGCGCGAGATACTCATGACACGCCCGAGAGCTTGTGGAGCGGGGGTCGGGCGGACTCAGGCCAGGGCCGAGGCGATGGCCTGGGCGACGGGGGTGGTGGGCCGCCCGATCAGCCGGGACAGGTCGCCGCTCGCCCCGGCCAGCCGGCCGCGCGCGATCGCCGCGTCCACGTCGACCAGGATCGCCGCGAACGGCTCGGGCACCCCGGCGCCGGTGAGGACGTCCAGGTGGGCGTCGGCGGGGAGCGCCGCGTACGTGACCTCACGGCCGGACTGCCCGGACACCTCGGCCGCGTACTCCTCCAGGCTCCAGGCGGTGTCGCCCGAGAGCTCGTAGACCCGGTTCAGGTGCCCCTCGCCGGTCAGCACCACCGCGGCGGCTGCCGCGTAGTCGGCCCGCGCGGCCGAGGCGATCCGGCCGTCCCCGGCGCTGCCCACGACCGCGCCGTGCTCCAGGACGACGGGGAGCTGGGCGGTGTAGTTCTCGTGGTACCAGCCGTTGCGGAGGAAGGTGTAGGGCAGCCCGGAGTCGAGGATCGCCTGCTCGGTTGCCTTGTGCTCGGCCGCCAGCTCGAAGTCCGCCTCGGGGCCGCCGAGGATGCCGGTGTAGGCGAGCTGTGCGACGCCCGCCGCCTTCGCGGCCTCGATCACGGTGGTGTGCTGCGGGACCCGGCGCCCGACCTCGCTGCCGGAGATCAGCAGGACCCGGTCGCCCGCGGCGAAGGCGCCGGCGAGGCTCGCCGGGTCGTCGTAGTCGGCGACGCGTACGTCGACGCCCCGCGCGGCGAGGTCGGCGGCCTTCTCCTGGTTCCGGACGACCACGGCGATCCGGTCGGCCGGGACCCGCTCCAGCAGGTCCGCGACGACCAGCCGGCCGAGGGCTCCGGTGGCTCCGGTGACGACGATGCGGCTCATGACGGCTCTCCTTCGTGTGACGTTCGCTTGTGTCACTACCGTATGGAGAGCGCTAACTATTGGGAAGTACCAACTTTGAAGTAAGGTACTGGTATGGACGTAAGTAGGGACGTAAGTGTGAAGGCCCCGATGTGCCCGTCGCGCGGGGTGTTGGAGCACGTGACCAGCCGTTGGGGCGTCCTCGTCCTCGAGGCCCTCGTCGAGCGGCCGTACCGGTTCGCCGAACTGCGCCGGGAGGTGGGCGGCGTCAGCGAGAAGATGCTCACCCAGACCCTGCGCACCCTGGAACGCGACGGCTTCCTGCTGCGCCGGGCGTATCCGGTGATCCCGCCGCGCGTCGACTACTCGCTCACCGACCTCGGCCGCGAGGCGGCCGAACAGGTCTGGGCACTCGCCCGCTGGACCGAGCGGCGGACCTCGGATGTCCTGGCGGCACGCGTGCGCTACGACGAGGCCCGGACCTCGTAGCGAGATCCGGGCCGGGACGCGCGAGCCGAAAGCGGCGGGGGCGCGGGTGGGGCGTCGGCGGATCAGCCGACCACCGTCCAGGTGTCGTTTCCGGTGAGCAGTGTGGTCAGGTCGCCCTTGCCGCGCTGGTCGATCGCGGTGTCGAGCTGGTCGGCCATGAGTGTGTCGTAGACCGGCCGGTCGATGTCGCGGAAGACGCCGATGGGCGTTCGGTGCAGCGTGTCGGGGTCGGCGAGCCGGGAGAGGGCGAAGGCGGTGGTCGGGCTCGCCGCGTGCGCGTCGTGGACCAGGACACGCGCCTCGTTCTCCGGCGTGACCGTGACGACCTCCAGGTCGCCGGTGGTCTGGTCGCGGACCACGCCCTTGTGGCCCTCGGCGCCGAAGCGGATCGGCTTCCCGTGTTCGAGACGGATGACCGCCTCCTGGGCCTGCTCCTGGTCCTTGAGGACCTCGAAGGCGCCGTCGTTGAAGATGTTGCAGTTCTGGTAGATCTCGATGAGGGCGGTGCCCTGGTGGTCGGCCGCCTGGCGCAGCACCTCGGTGAGGTGCTTGCGGTCGGAGTCGACGGTGCGGGCGACGAAGGAGGCTTCGGCGCCGAGCGCGAGGGAGACCGGGTTGAAGGGGGCGTCGAGCGAGCCCATCGGAGTGGACTTGGTGATCTTGCCGACCTCTGAGGTGGGCGAGTACTGGCCCTTGGTCAGACCGTAGATCCGGTTGTTGAAGAGCAGGATCTTGAGGTTGACGTTGCGGCGCAGGGCGTGGATCAGGTGGTTGCCGCCGATCGACAGGGCGTCCCCGTCGCCGGTGACGACCCACACGGACAGGTCCCGGCGGGAGGTGGCCAGGCCGGTGGCGATGGCGGGGGCACGGCCGTGGATGGAGTGCATCCCGTACGTGTTCATGTAATAGGGGAAGCGGGAGGAACAGCCGATGCCCGAGACGAAGACGATGTTCTCCTTCGCCAGCCCCAGTTCCGGCATGAAGCCCTGCACGGCGGCGAGGACGGCGTAGTCACCACACCCCGGACACCAGCGGACCTCCTGGTCCGACTTGAAGTCCTTCATCGACTGCTTGGCCTGCGCCTTGGGCACCAGCGACAGCAGCGACGGGGTCGGCGCGTCGGTCACGTCAGTCATTGATGGCCTCCTTGAGAACCGTCGCGAGCTGTTCCGCCTTGAAGGGCATTCCGTTGACCTGGTTGTACGACTGGGCGTCCACCAGGTACTTCGCCCGGATCAAGGTGGCCAGCTGCCCGAGGTTCATCTCCGGCACCACTACCTTGTCGTAACGCTTCAGGACCTCCCCGAGATTTCCGGGGAACGGGTTGAGGTGGCGCAGGTGGGCCTGGGCGACGGGCAGCCCGGCGGTGCGCAGCCGACGGACGGCGGCGGTGATGGGGCCGTACGTGGAGCCCCAGCCCAGGACGAGCGTGCGGGCCCCGTCCGGGTCGTCGACCTCCAGGTCCGGGACGGCGATCCCGTCGATCTTGGTCTGGCGGGTGCGGACCATGAAGTCGTGGTTGGCCGGGTCGTAGGAGATGTTGCCCGAGCCGTCCTGCTTCTCGATGCCGCCGATGCGGTGTTCGAGTCCGGGGGTGCCGGGCAGCGCCCAGGGGCGGGCCAGGGTCTCCGGGTCCCGCTTGTAGGGCCAGAACACCTCGGTGCCGTCGGCGAGGGTGTGGTTGGGTCCCGTGGCGAAAGGGGTCCGCAGGTCGGGCAGGTCGGCCACCTCCGGGATACGCCAGGGCTCGGAGCCGTTGGCGAGGTAGCCGTCGGAGAGGAGGAAGACCGGCGTGCGGTAGGTCAGCGCGATCCGCGCCGCGTCCAGGGCGGCGTCGAAACAGTCCGCCGGGGTGCGTGGGGCGACGATCGGCACCGGCGCCTCGCCGTTGCGCCCGTACATCGCCTGGAGCAGGTCGGCCTGCTCCGTCTTGGTCGGCAGACCCGTGGAGGGGCCGCCGCGCTGGATGTCCACGATCAGCAGCGGCAGCTCCAGGGAGACCGCCAGGCCGATGGTCTCGGACTTGAGCGCGACACCGGGGCCGGAGGTGGTGGTCACCGCGAGGGCGCCGCCGAAGGCCGCGCCGAGGGCCGCGCCGATGCCGGCGATCTCGTCCTCGGCCTGGAAGGTCCGCACGCCGAAGTTCTTGTGCTTGCTCAGCTCGTGCAGGATGTCCGAGGCCGGGGTGATCGGGTACGAGCCGAGGTAGAGCGGGAGATCGGCCTGCTGACCTGCGGCGATGAGGCCGTAGGCGAGGGCCAGGTTCCCCGAGATGTTGCGGTAGGTGCCCGTCGGGAACGCGCGGGTGGCGGGGGCGACCTCGTAGGAGACCGCGAAGTCCTCGGTCGTCTCGCCGAAGTTCCAGCCCGCCCGGAAGGCCGTCACGTTCGCCTCGGCGATGTCCGGCTTCTTCGCGAACTTCTGCCGCAGGAAGTTCTCCGTGCCCTCGGTCGGCCGGTGGTACATCCACGACAGCAGGCCCAGCGCGAACATGTTCTTGCTCCGCTCGGCCTCCTTCCGCGAGAGACCGAAGTCCTTGAGCGCCTCCACCGTCAGCGTCGTCAGCGGCACCGGGTGGATGTTGTACGCGGAGAGGGAACCGTCCTCCAGCGGGGAGGTCTCGTAGCCCACCTTCGCCATCGGCCGCTTCGTGAACTCGTCCGTGTTGATGATGATCTCCGCGCCGCGCGGCACATCGGCGATGTTCGCCTTGAGCGCCGCGGGATTCATCGCCACCAGCACGTTCGGCGCGTCGCCGGGCGTCAGGATGTCGTGGTCCGCGAAATGCAGCTGGAACGACGAGACACCCGGGAGGGTGCCCGCGGGCGCCCTGATCTCGGCCGGGAAGTTGGGCAGCGTGGAGAGGTCGTTGCCGAACGACGCCGTCTCCGAGGTGAAGCGGTCGCCGGTGAGCTGCATGCCGTCACCCGAGTCACCCGCGAAACGGATGATCACACGGTCCAGACGGCGGATCTCCTTGCCGCCCCCACCTGGTCGCGGTGGCGTGCGCTGCTCGCCGACCACGGTCTCTCCGGCCCCGTCGGCCTGCTCGGCTGGGCTACTGACCTGGCTGGTCACTGAACTGGACCTCCTTCGAGGCGGGCGTTCGCTCCCAAGGCCAACCCTACGTCCGTCAGGTCTCTCGTCCCTGGGCCGCCCGTATTCTGGACCGTCGTTTCGTGGACGGTCTGTCCGACAGACGCCGTGCATTACGCGAATATGCCAAACGGTCGGTGGTGCTGCCCTGGATACCGGCCGGTGCGTCGATGGAGGCGCGCCGACCCGTCCCGGCTGACAGGGTGTCAGTCGATCAGGACTTCAGGTAGGTGAGAACCGCCAGCACACGCCGGTGATCCCCGTCACTGGGGGACAGGCCGAGCTTCATGAAGATGTTGCCGACGTGCTTCTCGACCGCCCCGTCGCTCACCACGAGCTGCTTGGCCACCGCCGAATTGGTGCGCCCCTCGGCCATCAGCCCCAGCACCTCGCGCTCGCGCGGCGTCAGGCCCGCGAGCACGTCCTGCTTCCGGCTGCGTCCGAGCAACTGGGCGACCACCTCGGGGTCCAGGGCGGTGCCGCCCCGGGCCACACGCACCACGGCGTCGAGGAACTCCCGCACCTCGGCCACCCGGTCCTTCAACAGGTACCCCACCCCCGTACTGGAACCGGCCAGGAGTTCGGTGGCGTACTGCTCCTCCACGTACTGCGACAGCACCAGGACACCTATCCCGGGGTGATCGCGGCGCAGCCGCACGGCGGCCCGGATCCCCTCGTCGGTGTGCGTCGGTGGCATCCGTACGTCGGCGACCACCACGTCGGGCAGCGCACCCTCGGCGTCCAGCTCCGCCACCGTCTTGATCAGGGCCTCCGCGTCGCCGACGCCCGCGACGACGTCATGCCCCCGGTCGGTCAGCAACCGGGTCAGGCCCTCACGGAGCAGCACTGAATCCTCGGCGATGACCACCCGCACCCTGTCTTCCACGACTCAGCAGCTCCCGCGTCCACTCGTACCCGTGACCCCGGTGATCCCCGGGGTGGGCCAAGCATCCCAGCCCGATGGCCCGGAACAGGGGAGTCCGCACCAAGTGGGGATGATCGGGGGCGATCCGGGGTCGCCAGTGCCGTGGCCGGCTGGAGGCATCCGGTCGCGGCGCTACGCGCGCCAGGGCACCTCGGCGGTGACGGCGCTACGCGCGCCAGGGCACTTCGGCGGTCACGTTGGTGCCACCGCCGACGGGGGAGTCGACGACCAGTGCCCCGTCCATCGCGTCCAGCCGTCCGGCGAGTCCCGCGAGCCCCGACCCCGCCCGCGCGTCCGCACCGCCCCGGCCGTCGTCGGACACCTGGAGCAGCAGCCGGTCGCCCGCCCGCCACACCTCGACGCTCGCGGTACGGGCCCCCGCGTGCTTGCTGATGTTCTGCAGCAGCTCGGAGACCGTGAAGTACGCGATCCCCTCGACCGAGGCCGACGGCCGCTCCGCCAGCTCCACCGCCACCGCCACCGGTACCGCACACCGCGCGGCCACCGACGACAGCGCCGCGTCCAGTCCCCGGTCGGTGAGGACGGCCGGATGGATGCCGCGCGCCAGGTCCCGCAGCTCCTGGAGGGCGACCTTCACCTCGCTGTGCGCCTCGTCCACCATCCGGGCGGCGCGGTGCGGGTCCTCGGTCAGCTTCTCCTTGGCCAGACCCAGATCCATGGCCAGCGCCGCCAGGCGGGCCTGCGCCCCGTCGTGCAGGTCCCGCTCGATGCGGCGCAGGTCGGCGGCGGCCGTGTCCACGACCGCGCCGCGGCCGGACTCCAGTTCGCTGACGCGGCTGTCCAGCCGGGACGGTCCGAGGAGGGACGTCACGAGCACGCGGTCGACGGTGGTCAGCGCGCGGATCACCCAAGGGGTGGTCAGGGTGAGGGCGAGGCCGCAGACGGCGGTGGCGGCGACGGCCGCCGGGGTGTCCAGGGTGAAGGAGTAGCTGTCGTTCTGGAAGACGACCAGGCCGCTCCGGTCGGTGAAGGTCGGGAAGACCCAGAACCACAGCGGATAGAGCAGCATGGACCAGCCGCACACCCAGAACACCAGTGCCAGGGTGAACCCGAACACCGCCCAGGGGAAGTGGAGCACCGGGTACAGGGCGTGCCGCCACGCGCTCCCGCTCTTGAGCACGGCCCCCACGGCGGGGAACACCCCCGGCTTACGGGCCCGGATCGGCGCCGGCTCCCCGACCTTCCCGCCCAGCAACCCCCGCACCCGGGCCCGCTCGACCCGACCGAAACCCCGGCCCATCGCGAGCACCCCGGCCAGCACGGGCACCCCGAGGAAGGTGACCAGCAGCCCGGCGCCGAGGCTCAACCCGGTGACGGTGAGCCCGAAGTACAGCAGGCTCAGCGGCAACCCGGTGATCAGGTATCCGAACTCCCGCCAGGTCCGCCCCGCCACGGGCGCCCGCACCACTCGCCCGACCCCACTGCCCTCACCCATGTCCCCGCCCTTCGCGTCTTTCCGATGCCCCCACCCTGCCGCCGCCCCCACCCCCGAACCATCCGGCACGTGGGCCTCTCGCCCGGGGGGTTAACCCCACCCCCACTGCAGCCTCGCCGGCGTTTGCGGCGCGGCGTGTGGGGCGGAGTCCCGTAAAGCCCGGCGCAGCCGGGGCCGCTCCGCGCAACGGCGCCGCACCAGCCCCGCCCCCGCCCCCCCGCACCCGCGCCGCCCGAAACCTCCGAAACCGGCGGAGCCCCCCGCCGCCCCGCTACACCGCGCGGTCGCGCCACGGCAGCTCCGCCGTCACCACCGTCCCCCCGCCCTCCGGCGAGTCCACCAGGAAGACCCCGTCCACCGCCCCCACCCGCTCCGCGAGCCCCGCCATTCCAGACCCACCCCCCGCCAGGGGATCCGCTCCACCCCGCCCGTCGTCCGACACCCGGATCAGCAGCCGCCCCGCACTCCGGCCCCCCGGTCGGCCGCCCCCCGCCCGCCACACCTCGACACTCGCGCCCGTCGCCCGCGCGTGCTTGCTCACGTTCTGCAGCAGCTCCGACACCACGAAGTACGCGATCCCCTCGATCGCCGCCGCCGGCCGCCCCGGCAGGTCCACCGCCACCTTCACCGGCACCACGCACCGCGACGCCAACGACGACAGCGCCGCGTCCAGCCCCCGGTCCGTCAACACCGCCGGGTGGATGCCGCGCGCCAGGTCCCGCAGTTCCTGGAGGGCGATCTTCACCTCCCCGTGCGCCTCGTCGACCATCGCCGCCGCCGCGTCCGGGTCCTCCAGTACCTTCTCCTTCGCCAGGCCCAGCCCCATGGCCAACGCCACCAGCCGCGCCTGCGCCCCGTCGTGCAGGTCCCGTTCGATCCGCCGCAGGTCCGCCGCCGCCGTGTCCACGACCACCCCCCGGCCGGACTCCAGCTCCGCGATGCGCCGCTCCAGCCCGTCGGACGGCGAGAGAAGGCCCCGTACCATCGCCCGGTCCACGAGGGCCAGGCCGCGCACCAACCACGGCAACACCGGCCACAGCACGAACAGCCCCACTAGCGCGATACTGAAGGTCAGCACAGCCCACGGCAGCCGGACCAGCGCGTACAGCACGGTCCGCCAGGCCACCGGATCCTTGATGTTCGTCCACAGCCAGGGGAAGAACCCACCGGACCGCCGCGGCCCGGGCAGCGGTGTGGGCTCGTCCACGCGGACCCCCAGCAGTGCCCGCGCCCGCGCGCGCTCCGGCTTCCCGAGCTGCCGCGCGCCCCACAGGCCACCGGCGAGCAATGGCAGTCCGACGGCGGTCACGGACAGCCCAGCCATCGCCGCAACCATGACAACCGTGTAAACAAAACCGATCAACGCCACCGGCAGATTGCTCAGCAGGTACGCGATCTCCTTCCACGTCGAGACGTCGAAGGCGCCCCGGACGCGGGGAGGACGGTCGTCATCGGAGGTGTGGCTGCTCGCGGTCATGCGCCACAGCGTGCCAAGTGCGCAGCCCGGATGCCATGGGGTGGCCCGCCCGCAGTGAACGGGGGATAACCCCACCCGCTGTGGCCCAGGCTCTAGACTCCCGTGCGTACCAGATCATCCAAATCGTCGACAGTGGCCGAGGAGCGAGGAAACGGACGTGCCCGACCCAACGGTATCGACCGTAAACGTGCTCGCGGCGGACTACTTCCGAAGCTATTCGGTCGTCGGACTGCTCGCCGTACTCGGCGTGCTCTTCGTCGCCATGGCCTTCGGCGCCGGCCGCCTGCTGCGGCCCGTGGTCCCCACCCCCGAAAAGCTGCTGACGTACGAATGCGGTGTGGACCCGGTGGGCGAGGGCTGGGCCCACACCCAGGTCCGCTACTACGTGTACGCGTTCCTCTACGTCATCTTCGCCGTCGACTCGATCTTCCTCTTCCCGTGGGCGACGGTCTTCGCCGCCGCCGGTTACGGCGCCACGACGCTCGTGGAGATGTTCGTCTTCCTGGGCTTCCTGGCCGTCGGCCTGCTCTACGCGTACAAGAAGGGCGTCCTCGAATGGACGTGACACCGGACGTGACACCGGCCATGACGCCGGACCTGCCACCGGCCGCGACCACCCCTGAGTTCCTCCCGGAGCCGAAGCGGCTCGGGGTGCTCTCCCGGCTGGCCCCCGAACCCATGAAGGTGGTCCTCAACTGGGGACGCCGGTACAGCCTGTGGGTCTTCAACTTCGGCCTCGCCTGCTGCGCGATCGAGTTCATCGCCGCCTCGATGGCCCGGCACGACTTCATCCGGCTCGGCGTCATCCCGTTCGCGCCCGGACCCCGCCAGGCCGACCTGATGATCGTCTCCGGGACCGTCACGGACAAGATGGCCCCGGCCGTCAAGCGGCTCTACGAGCAGATGCCGGAGCCGAAGTACGTCATCTCCTTCGGCGCCTGTTCCAACTGCGGGGGGCCGTACTGGGACTCGTACGCGGTGACGAAGGGGGTCGACCAGATCATCCCCGTCGACGTCTACGTCCCCGGCTGTCCGCCGCGCCCCGAGGCGCTGCTCCAAGGCATCCTCAAGCTCCAGGAGAAGATCGCCCGGGAGTCGCTCGCCGACCGCTACGCCTCCGCCGGCTCGTCGGTCGCGCAGCTCACCAGCGGCCTGGTCGCGCCGCCCGCCGTCGAGGGGGCGGCGAAGTGAACCTCTACGACACCCTGCCCGACGGCGCCCCGACGGTCTTCGGAGCCGAGGCCGTGGGCTCGTTCGCGTACGACGTCCTCACGGTCGACGTGCCCGTCGGGTCCTGGATCGCCGCGCTGGAGATCGCCCGCGACAAGCTGGGCTGTACCTACTTCGACTGGCTGAGCGCGGTGGACGAGCCGGGCACCGGCTTCCGGATCTGCGCGCACGTCGTCGCGCTGGAGGGCCACCGCGTACGTCGCCTCCTGCTGCGGACGACGGTTCCGCACGCGGCGCCGTCGCTGCCGTCGGCGGTCGCGGTCTACGCGGGCGCGGAATGGCACGAGCGCGAGACCTTCGAGATGTTCGGGGTGACCTTCACCGACCACCCGCACCTCGTACCGCTGCTGCTGCCCGAGAACTTCGAGGGACACCCGCTGCGCAAGGACTTCGTCCTGGCGGCGCGCGTGGCCAAGGCGTGGCCGGGCGCGAAGGAGCCGGGCGAGGCCCACGACCCGGACGCGCCGAAGCGGCGGCAGATGCTGCCGCCGGGCGTGCCCGACCCGAACGACTGGGGCCCGCTCAAGGGCCAGCTGCCCCCGGCCCCGGCCCGCCCGGCCCGCACCCCCCGCGCCGCCGCCGCGCGCGAGGGCGCCCCGGTCCGCCGCACCCGCTCGGTCGCCGAAGGCTCCGCCGGCCAGGCGCCCACGGAGGAAGCCCCGCCCCCGCGTCCGGCCCGGCGTACCCGTTCGGTGTCGGAAGGCTCGGCGAGCCAGGCGACCCCGCCGACGGAGGACGCGCCGACCGAGCCAACGCCGACCGAGGCCGCTCCGGCTGAGCCGGCGCCGGGGGCAACGACCCCCGCCGCGAAAACGCCGGCCAGGCGCGACGCCCCGTGGCACGACCCGAAGCCTGCCTTCGACGACCCGGCCCCCGCGAAGCCCGCCGCCGGCGAACCGGCGCCGAGCCCGGAGCCGGACGCCCGACCCGACACCACCAGCCCGAACACCCCCGACCCCCACGATGGAGGCGACGCGTGAACGACGTACTCGACGTCGCCCTGCGCCTGGTCCTCGTCTTCGCCGTCTTCCTCGTGCTCCCGCTCGTCGTCGGCCAGACCGAGCACAAGGTCATGGCCCACATGCAGGGCCGCCTCGGCCCCATGTACGCCGGCGGCTTCCACGGCTGGGCGCAGCTCGTCGCGGACGGCGTGAAGTTCGCGCAGAAGGAAGACATCGTCCCGGCCAACGCCGACCGGCGGATCTTCCAGCTGGCGCCCGCCGTCGCGCTGCTCCCGTACCTCCTGGTCCTGGTGGTGATCCCGCTAGGCCCCGGCCCCGGCGCCGTCGGCCAGGTCATCGACGCCGGTCTCTTCTTCGCGCTCGCCGTCATGGGCGTCGGCGTACTCGGCAGCCTGATGGCCGGCTGGGCGTCCGCGAACAAGTTCTCCCTGCTCGGCGGCCTGCGCACCGCCGCCCAGCTCCTCGCCTACGAGCTGCCGATGCTGCTCGCCGCCGCCTCGGTCGCCATGGCCGCCGGGACCGTGTCCCTGCCCGGCATCCTCGAATCGTTCCACTGGTGGTGGCTGCCCTGGCAGATCATCGGCGCCGTCGTCTTCTTCACCGCCGGCCTCGCCGAACTCCAGCGGCCCCCCTTCGACATGCCCGTCGCCGACTCCGAGATCATCTTCGGCGCGTACACCGAGTACACCGGCCTGCGCTTCGCGCTGTTCCTGCTCGCCGAGTACGCGGGCATCGTCGTCCTCTGCGCCCTGACCACGGTCCTCTTCCTCGGCGGCTGGCACGGCCCGTTCGGCGCCGACGGCCTCGGCTGGGTCTGGACCCTCCTCAAGGTCGCGATCCTCGCCTTCGCGGTGATCTGGCTCCGGGTGAGCTACCCGCGACTGCGCGAGGACCAGTTGCAGAAGCTGGCCTGGACCGCGCTCATCCCCCTCGCGCTCGTCCAGATCGCGCTCACCGGCATCGTGAAGGTGGCGATCCAGTAATGCCCCCCATCCCCGGATCCGGCCTCGCCAAGGGGCTGGCCGTCACCCTGCGCACGATGACGAAGCGCTCGCACACCGCCCAGTACCCCGAGGTGCAGCCCGAACTCCCGCCCCGCTCGCGCGGGGTCATCGGCCTGTTCGAGGAGAACTGCACGGTCTGCATGCTGTGCGCCCGTGAGTGCCCCGACTGGTGCATCTACATCGACTCCCACAAGGAGACGGTGCCGGCCGCGGCCCCCGGCGGCCGCGAGCGCAGCCGCAACGTCCTCGACCGCTTCGCCATCGACTTCTCCCTCTGCATGTACTGCGGCATCTGCATCGAGGTGTGCCCCTTCGACGCCCTGTTCTGGTCGCCGGAGTTCGAGTACGCGGAGACGGACATCCTGGAACTCACCCACGAGCGCGACAAGCTCCGCGAGTGGATGTGGACCGTGCCCGCCCCGCCCGCCCTCGACCCGGCAGCCGAGGAGCCGAAGGAAGTCGCCGCCGCCCGCAAGGCGGTGGAGAAGGCCGAGGCCGCCGCCGCCGCGGCCACCGCGCCGACCAGCACCGAGCCCACCGCCGGGCCGGCCACCGACAGCACGCCGGAGGCAGACGCGTGAGCCCCGCCGCCCACATCCTGGCCACGACCCACGCCCTGGCCACGACGGCGGGACCGGGTTTCCTGTCCCCGACCGGCGTGGAGATCGCCTTCGTCCTGGTCGGCCTCGCCACCCTCGGCGCGGCCGCCATCACCGTCACCACCAAGCAGCTCGTGCACGCCGCCCTGTGGCTGGTCGTCGCGCTCGGCGGGATCGCCGTCGAGTACCTGCTGCTGACCGCCGAGTTCATCGCCTGGGTGCAGGTGCTGATCTACGTCGGTTCCGTGGTCGTCCTCCTCCTCTTCGGGTTGATGCTCACCAAGGCCCCCATCGGGCCCTCACCGGACGCCGATTCCCGCAACCGCCCGGTCGCCCTCGGCGTCGCGGCGGTCGCCGCCGCCGCGCTCGTCTGGGTCGTCGTCGATGCCTTCCGCACCACCTGGATCGACCTCGACGGGCCGGTCCAAGGCTCGACGAAGGTCTCCGGCGAGATCCTCTTCCGGCACTGGGTGCTGCCCTTCGAGGCGCTCTCCGTCCTCCTCCTCGCCGCCCTGATCGGTGCCATCGTGCTCTCCCGCAGGACCGACCCGGCGGACCCCGACGCCGTGACCCCAAGCCCCGTCACCCCCCGCCCCACCGGCCCCCGCGCCACCCGGAAGGGGCAGCGCTGATGCACCTCGCATACCCCGCCGTGCTCGCGGCGCTGCTGTTTTCCACGGGCCTGTACGGAGTGCTCGCCCGCCGCAACGCCATCCTCGTCCTGATGTCCGTCGAGCTGATGCTCAACGCGGTCAACCTCAACCTGGTGGCCTTCGACGTCTGGCTGCGCGACACCCTGCACGCCGGCCAGGCCCTCACCCTCTTCACGATCGCCATCGCCGCCGCCGAGATCGGCATCGGCCTCTCGATCGTGCTGATGGTGTACCGCAACCGGGGCAGCTCCGACATCGACCGGCTGCGCGACACCGCCGAAGGCCACGAACCGCCCCCGGCCACCCCCGACTCCTCCACCGCCGCGAACCAGCAGAGCGAGGTCACCGCGTGAGCACCACGACCCTCGCGGTCCTCGTCCCCGTCCTCCCCTTCCTGGCCGCGGTCGCCGGACTCCTCTTCGGCCGCCGGGCCCCCGGCTTCACCCGGCCGCTGGCCGTACTCCCGACACTGGCCGCCGCCGTCCTCGCCGTACTCGTCGCCGTCCGCCAAGGCGGCGGCCAGGCCATCGAAACGGCGACCGAGCTGACTCCGACCGGCTCCGTGCCGATCGAGCTCTCCCTCGACATCGACGGCTTCGCCGCGCTGGTCGCCGTCCTCGTCGGGGCCGTCGCCACCTGCGTGCAGATCTACTCGACGGCCTACCTCCGCGACGACCCGCGCTATCCGTCGTACGCCGCCCTGGTCTCCCTGTTCACCTCCGCCATGCTGCTCGTCGTCTACTCCGGCGACCTGATGGTGCTGCTGGTCGGCTGGGAGGTCATGGGCATTTGCTCCTACTTCCTGGTCGGCCACTACTGGGAGACCGAGGCGGCCCGCTCCGCCTCCCTCAAGGCGTTCCTCGTCACCAAGCTCGGCGACGTGCCCTTCCTCATCGGCCTGTTCGCGCTCGCCGCCGACGCCGGCTCCTTCCGGATCACCAAGATCCTGGGCGCCGTCGCCTCCGGCAGCCTGAACCACCCGACGCTGATCGCCCTGCTCCTGCTGGCCGGAGTGGCGGGCAAGTCCGCGCAATTCCCGCTGCACACCTGGCTCCCCGACGCCATGGCGGGCCCCACCCCCGTCTCCGCCCTGATCCACGCGGCCACGATGGTCGCCGCCGGTATCTACTTCGTCGCCCGCCTCCTCCCCGTCTTCGCGGCCTCCCGCGCCGCGCTGATGGTCATGGCCGTCATGGCGGCCCTCACGATGGTCGGCTCGGCCCTGGCCGCCCTGGCGCAGGACGACATCAAACGCGTCCTCGCCTACTCCACCATCGGCCAGCTCGGCTACATGACCGGAGCCCTGGCCGTCGGCGACCGTGGCGCCGCCGTCTTCCACCTCCTCTCCCACGGCGCCTTCAAGGCGCTCCTCTTCCTGGGCGCGGGCGTCATCATCCACGCCGCCGGAACGAACTCCCTGGCCGCCATGTCCCGGATGGACGGCCTGGCCAAGCGCATCCCCGACGCCTTCTGGACCATGACGATCGCGCTCCTCGCGCTCGCCGCGATCCCGCCCTTCGCCGGCTTCTTCTCCAAGGAAGCCGTCCTCGTCGCCGCCGAACACACCGCCGGCGGCCACTCCGAGTTCGCGCCCGCCGCCGCCGGCTGGGTCGTGCTCGCCGCCGGTGTGCTGACCGCCCTGCTCACCGCCGCCTACGCCACCCGCCTGTGGCTGATGGCCTTCCACGGCCGGGGCGCCGCCGCCCCCGACCACGGCAGGGAACCCCTCGCCATGACCGGCGTGCTGTGGCTGCTGGCGATTCCGTCGATCGGCTTCGGCCTCGCCGCCGGACCGATCGCCGACTGGTTCGACGGCCGCGCACTCACCCCGACCCTGACGACCTCCCTCCTCGGCACCGGCGCCGCGCTCATCGGAGCCCTGCTCACCTACGGCCTGTGGCAGCGCGCCACCACCAAGGCCGCCGCCGGCGCGGGCCTGGCCGCGACCGGAGTGCCCGCCGCTGCCGCCGCCGCGGAGTCGGCCGCCGAGACCCCCGAGGTCGCCGAGGTCACCCACGACCACCCCGCCGTGCCCGCCGGGCCGGCCCCCGACCCCGGCAAGGCCCTCCTCGGTCCCCTGCACCGCCACGCCGCCGACGGCTTCCACCTCGACGCCGTCTACGACCGGCTCTTCGTCCGCCCCGTCCGCGGCGCGGCGAGCCTGGTCCGCTTCCTCGACCGCGAGGTGGTGGACACGTACGTCCGCGGCGCGGGCACCGGCCCCCGGCTGCTCGGCGGTCTCGTACGCCGCGCCCAGACCGGCAACGTGCAGAGCTACCTGAGCGCCCTGCTCGCCGGCGCCGTGGTCCTGGCCATCGCCACCGCCGTCATCGCCAACGTCAACGCCGGATCGTGAGCCGTGAGCCAGCCGTGATTGATATCAGCCCGTCCGTGATGCAGTTCCTTCTGGCGTTCATCGTGGCCGCACCGCTCCTCGGCGCCGTCGCGGCCCTGCTGCCCGCCCCGCCCGGGCTCAAGGGAAAGAGCCCCGAACAGGCCGTACTGCGCCACGGCGTGACCGTGACCGGCGTGATCCTCGCCGCGGCGATCGCCCTCGCCGTGGGCTTCGACCAGGACACCCCGTCCCGCTTCCAGGCGACGACGGACATCAGTTGGATCCAGGCGCTGAACATCCGGATCCACCTCGGCGTCGACGGCATCTCGCTCCCCCTCCTCCTGATGACCGCGCTGCTGTTCTTCCTCTGCGCGCTCTACAGCTACTTCAAGCTGCCCGACGGCCCCTCCCCGAAGGCGTTCGTCGCACTGCTCCTGGTCCTCGAGTCCGGCACCCTCGCGACCTTCGCCGTCCTCGACCTGCTGCTGTTCTTCCTCGCCTTCGAGATGGTCCTCATCCCGATGTACTTCCTCATCGCCCGCTGGGGCGGTGCTCAGCGGCAGGCCGCCGCCTGGAAGTTCATCCTCTACACCCTCCTCGGGTCCGTGGTCATGCTGCTCGGTCTGCTGCTGATCGGACTGAACAGCGGCACATTCGACATGGTGGCACTCGCCTCTGACAACGGCCGCGGACTGACCCACACCACCCAACTGCTGGCCGTCCTCGCCATCGGCATCGGCCTCGCCGTGAAGACCCCGATGTGGCCGCTGCACAGCTGGCTCCCGGACGCCCACACCGCCGCGCCCACCGTCGGCTCGGTCCTGCTGGCGGGCGTACTGCTCAAGATGGGCACGTACGGGTTCGTGCGCATCCTGCTCCCCGTCACCCCCGAAGGCATGCACACCTTCGCCCCCTACCTCGGGGCGTTCGCCGCCATCGGCATCGTCTACGGGTCCCTCGCCTGCCTCGCGTTGACCCGCAAGGGCAACAAGGGCGACCTCAAGCGCCTCATCGCGTACTCCTCCGTCGGCCACATGGGCTTCGTGCTCCTCGGCATCGCGTCCATGACCCCCACCGGCGTCAACGGCGCGCTCTTCGCCAACATCGCCCACGGCCTGATCACCGGCCTGCTCTTCTTCCTGGTCGGCGCGCTCAAGGACCGCTACGGCACCGCCGATCTCGACACCCTCGCCGGAGCCACCGGCGCCGCCCTCTACGGCCGCGCCCCCCGCCTCGGCGCGCTGCTCGCCTTCGCCGCCGTCGCCTCGCTCGGACTGCCCGGCCTGGCCGGCTTCTGGGGCGAGATGCTGGCCCTGTTCGGCGCGTTCGACCCGGCGGCGGGCCTGTCCCGCCCGGCCTTCCTCACTTACATGGCGTTCGGCGCCTTCGGCACCCTGCTCACCGCCGCATACCTTCTGATCGTCGTACGACGGGTGTGCATGGGCGACCCCAAGCAAGGCCCCGCCGTCGCCCTCGCCGACGTCCAGCGCTACGAGTTCGCCGCCTGGACCCCGCTCGTCGCCCTCACCGTCCTCGCCGGCCTGTGGCCCGCCGTCCTCCTCGGCCTCACCGATCCGGCCGTCCAGAAGCTCCTCGCAGGAGGCAACTCATGACGGTCCTGTCCATCGCGGCCGCCCCGGCCCCCGGCCCGGCCGCGCCGAGCCTCGTCCAGTCCGTCGACTGGCTCGCGATCACACCCGTCGTGATCCCCGCCGCCGTCGCCCTGGTCGTCCTGGTCGCCGACCTCTTCGTGGCGCCGAAGCACAAGTCGCTCCTCGGCTGGCTCTCCGTGGCCGGACTCGCCGCCGCGACCGCCACCCTGCTGCCGCTGCGCGCCGGCGACCGCGCCACCTTCTGCCTCACCGGCGACGCCGCCGCGTGCAGCTACACCGCCGACCACTTCACGCTCGTCGTCCAGTTCCTCGTCCTGGCCGGCGCCCTGGTCACCGCCCTGCTGTCGATCACCGCCGTCCACGAGTCGCGCATGCCCGCCGGCGAATACTGGTTCCTGCTGCTCTCCTCCGCCGCCGGCGCGGCCCTGCTGCCCGCCGCCCGCGACCTCGCCACCCTGATCGTCGCCCTCGAAGTCGCCTCGCTGCCCGCCTTCGCCCTCGTCGGCATGCGCCGCGGAGACCGGCTCTCCTCCGAGGCCGCCCTCAAGTTCTTCCTGTCCTCGGTCACCGCCACGGCCGTGTCCCTGCTCGGCATCAGCTTCGTCTACGCCGCCACCGGCACCCTGCACCTCACCCAGGTCGCCGACCGCCTGGAAGACGTCCCCGCGCAGCTCGACACCCTCGCCATGGCTGGCGTCGCCCTCACCCTCGTCGGCTTCGCCTTCAAGACGGCCGCGGTCCCCTTCCACTTCTGGGTCCCCGACACGTACGTCGGCGCGCCCCTGCCCATCGCCGGCTACCTGTCGGTGATCGGCAAGGCCGTCGGCTTCACCGGCCTGATCCTCGTCACGGTCGTCGCCTTCCCCGCGTACTCCGCCGTCTGGGGCCCGGCGCTGGCGGTCCTCGCCGCCCTCACCATGACCGTCGGCAACGTCGCCGCCCTGCGCCAGGCCGCCGACCGCACGAACAGCGCCGTACGGCTGCTCGCCTGGTCCTCGGTCGGACAGGCCGGCTACCTGCTGGTGCCGATCGCCGCCGCCGCGTACGCGGAGCGCGACCAGATCGGCTCCACCGTCGCGTACGCGCTCATGTACGGAGCCGTGAACCTGGGCGCCTTCGCCGTGGCCGCGGTGGTGGCCCGGACGAAGCCGCTGCACCGGATCGACGACTACCGCGGCCTGTACGCCGAGCGCCCCCTGACCGCCCTCACGCTGGCCTTCTTCCTGCTCTGCCTGGCCGGCCTGCCACCGGGCATCATCGGCCTCTTCGCCAAGGTCACCGTCTTCCGGTCGGCGGTGGACGCGGGCCTGGGCTGGCTGGCCGTGGTCATGGCGATCAACGTGGTCATCGCCCTGTACTACTACCTGCGGTGGACGGCCCTGCTCTTCCGCCCCGCAGCCACCGAGGCCGTACCTACCGGGGCCGTACCGACCGGGGCCGCGCCCACCGGGGCCGTGCCCGCCGGCGGAGCCCCCGCCGTGGTCCCCGCCCCCTGGCCGGTCACCGTCGCGATCCTGCTCACCGGTGTCACCGCGCTCGTCCTCTCGGGTGCGCCACAACTGGTGCTGCGCTTCGCGTCGGGAAGCCTCTTCCCGCAGTAGCCGTACGTCGGCGCTCCGCGGCAGCGCCTACGCCGGTCGGTACCTCCGCGGTAGCCCGGACGGAGCAACGCCCCAGGTCGCCCGCCCACCGGCCCCCCGGGGACGGGGGCGGGGGCGCGGCCCCGGGAACCTGGCGCGCTCACCTCGCGTTGACCAGGAAGGGAGGGTCCACTGGACCGGAAGACCCTCCGTTCCACACCACCTGGACGGGTTCCCCTGCCGCACGATTTGGAGGGCGTACCGTGCACCGCCGGCACAACGGGCTGAAGACCGCCGTACTCCTCGGCGGGCTGTCGGCACTCATCATCGTCATCGGAAGCTTCTTCGGGCGCGGTGGCCTGATCGTCGCCGTCCTCATCGCCCTCGGGACGAACGCGTACGCGTACTGGAACAGCGACAAGCTGGCTCTACGCGCGATGCGCGCCCGTCCCGTCAGCGAGTTCGAGGCGCCCGAGCTCTACCGCATGGTGCGCGAACTCTCCACCTCCGCGCGCCAGCCCATGCCCCGGCTCTACATCTCGCCCACCGAAGCCCCCAACGCCTTCGCCACCGGCCGCAACCCGCGCAACGCCGCCGTGTGCTGCACCGAAGGCATCCTGCGCATCCTCGACGAGCGCGAGTTGCGCGGTGTCATCGGCCACGAGCTGAGCCACGTCTACAACCGGGACATCCTCATCTCCTCGGTCGCCGGAGCCCTCGCCTCCGTGATCATGTTCCTGGTGAACTTCGCCTGGCTGATCCCGATCGGCCGCTCCGACGACGACGAGGGGCCGGGCCTCCTCGGCATGCTGCTGATCATGATCCTGGGTCCGTTGGCCGCCTCCGTCATCCAGCTCGCCATCAGCCGCTCGCGCGAATACGAGGCGGACGCCTCCGGTGCCCAGTTGACCGGGGACCCGTTGGCCCTCGCCGGCGCCCTGCGCAAGCTCGACGCGGGCACCAAGCAGCTCCCGCTGCCGCCCGAGCCCCGACTGGAGACGGCGAGTCACATGATGATCGCCAATCCCTTCCGCCCGGGCGAGGGGCTCTCCAAGATGTTCTCGACGCACCCCCCGATGGCCGAGCGCATCGCCCGGCTCGAACAGATGGCAGGCAGGACCCAGTGAAGACCATTCTGAACGTCATATGGCTCGTACTCAGCGGCATCTGGCTGTTCCTGGGCTACTGCCTCGCCGGTCTGATCCTGTGCGTCACGATCATCGGCATCCCCTTCGGCATCGCCGCCTTCCGCATCGCGCTGTACGCCCTCTGGCCCTTCGGTTACACCACGGTCGAGCGCCGCGACGCGGGCGCCGCGTCCTGCGTCGGCAACGTGCTCTGGCTCGTCCTGGCCGGCTGGTGGCTGGCCATCGGCCACATCGTCACGGGCCTCGCCCTGTGCGTCACGATCATCGGCATCCCCTTCGGCATCGCCAACTTCAAGATGGTCCCGCTCTCCCTGCTGCCGCTGGGCCGCGAGATCGTCCCGACGGACGCCCCCTTCACCTCCCGCTGACGGGTCCGCGCAGGTCAGACGGTTATCAGGGCGATTGTCAGTGGGGTGGTCCACCATGAACACATGAACGAGACCGAGCAGACCAAGCAGTTGCCACAGCAAGCGCCCCACCGGCGAACCAACTCCGCGCAGGCGTACGGGAAGTCCTACGGAAAGCCCTCACGCGCCCTGCCGGAAACCGGTACGCCCTCCCGCGCCGACCGCATAGGCGGTCGCTCCCGGCCGCGCCCGCCGCCCCTGCGCACCGCACACCTGACCCGTCCTCATATGCCGTGCCCACGCCGCTTCCGCACGGCGTAGACGACCGCGCCCGCCCCCAGCACCGCCGCCCCCGCGACCGCCGACGCGACGGGCAGCGCGCAGGCGAGCACCACACAGCCGGCCAGCCCGACCGCTGCCCCGGCCCGGTCCTTGACACCTGAATCCAGAGTCCACGCGGAGGCGTTCGCGATCGCGTAGTAGACCAGCACTCCGAAGGAGGAGAACCCGATCGCGCCCCGCAGATCGGTGGTCGCGGCGAGCACCGCCACCACCGTGCCCACCGCGAGCTCCGCGTGGTGCGGCACCTGACGCCGGGGATGTACGGCGGCCAGCAGGCGCGGCAGATGGCCGTCCCGGGCCATCGCCAGGCTGGTGCGCGACACCCCGAGCACCAAGGCGAGCAGCGAGCCCAAGGCGGCCAAGGCCGCAGCCACCCGGACGACAGGGGCCAGTCCGGACCACCCCGCCGCGCGCACGGCATCGACCAACGGGGCAGTGGACCCCGCCAGCGCCGCACCGCCCAGCACCGACAGGACCGCCACGGCCACGGCGGCATACACCAGTAGAGCGATGCCCAACGCGATCGGCACGGCGCGCGGGATCGTCCGCTCCGGATCACGCACCTCCTCACCCAAGGTGGCGATCCGGGCATAGCCGGCGAAGGCGAAGAACAGCAGCCCGGCGCCCTGCAACAGGCCGGCCACGCCTCCCCACTGCCCGCCTACCGACCGCCCGTCGGCCGCCGGGCCGGCACCGAGCCACCCCGGGTCCGCCGCGCCGGAGGCCAGACAGACGGCCACCACCCCGGCCAGCACCACCAGCACCGTCGCCACGATCACCCGGGCGATCCTGGCCGACTTCCGCACACCGCCGTAGCTCGCGGCGGTCAGCGCCACCACCGACGCCACGGCCACCACATGCCGCTGCCCCGGCCACAGGTACGCCCCCACGGTCAGCGCCATCGCCGCGCACGAGGCCGTCTTGCCGATGACGAAGCCCCAGCCGGCCAGATATCCCCAGAACGGGCCGAGCCGCTCGCGGCCGTACACGTACGTGCCGCCGGAGGACGGGTACCGGGCGGCGAGCCGCGCGGAGGACCGTGCGTTGCAGTACGCCACGCCGCCCGCCAACCCGAGCGCGGTGAGCAGCGCGCCACCCGCCGGACCCGCCGCACGGGCGGCCGGGGCGAGCGCCGCGAAGATACCGGCACCCACCATCGCGCCCAGCCCGACCACGACGGCATCGAAGACACCGAGGGTGCGCTTCAACTCCGCGTCGATCCGCGGCTTCTCCGCCGGTGAGCCACCCACCGGCGAGTCGTGCCCGGGCAGGTCGTGACCGGGCAGATCGTCTCTGGGCAGGTCGTCCATGGGGGGAGGCTAACCGCCCTACATGACGCCCCGGGGCCGAGGGAGTGGCGAGCGCTGCTTCTCCCAGCCGTCGAGGGCGGTCAGACAGGCGTGGTCCAGGTGCCGCAACCCGGTGAGGTCGAGCCGCACCGACTGGCCCGGCGGCAGGCCGTCGAGGGAGTCCAGCATCTTGGGCAGCCGTAGGAAGCTGGCGGTCCCCACCATGCGCACGCACAGTACGTCCCCCTCCGCCTCCCAGACCTCCTCGATGTGCACCTGGGAGGTCTCCCAGGCCGCCTTGGCGACGGCCAGTCCCAGACCGACCAGCACACCCTCGAAGAGGTTGGTGGCCACGATCGCGCCGGCCGTCGCCACCAGGACGACGGCCTCGCCGCGGTGGGTGCGCCACAGGGCGGCGACCGCCCGGAGGGGGAGAAGCTTCCACCCCGCGTGCAGCAGCACCCCGGCCAGCGCGGCCAGCGGCACCGCCTCCAGTGCCCGGGGGAAGGCCACGGCGAACAGCAGGAGCCAGCCGCCGTGCATCACCCTGGCCGCCCGGGTCCGGGCCCCGGCCTCCACGTTCGCGGCGCTGCGTACGATCACCGCCGTCATCGGCAGCGCCCCGAGTAGCCCGCACGCCAGGTTGCCGACGCCTTGGGCCACGAGTTCCCGGTCGTAGTCGGTGCGGGGCCCGTCGTGCATCCGGTCCACCGCGGCCGCGCTGAACAGGGTTTCCGCGGAGGCGATCAGGGCGATCGCCACCACCGTCCCGAATGCCCCCACGGACGCCAGCGCCCCGAGGTCTTCCCAGCGGGGCAGCGACACCGCGCCCAGTACGCTCGTCACCCGTACCCGTGCGAGCGGCAGCCGCAGCAGCGTGGCCACCGCGGTGGCGGCCGCCACCCCGACCAGCGCCCCGGGCACGAGCCGCAGTCGGGCCGGCATCCGACGCCACACCACCAGGACGGCGATGGTCCCGACCCCGAGCGCCACGGCCCCCCAGTCGGCCCGCGCGCCCAACGCGGCGACGCCGGCCAGCTTCCCCAGGGTCTTCGCCGGCGCTTCCACACCACCCAGGGCATAGAGCTGCCCGGCGATCAGCACGAGCCCGATCCCGGCCAGCATCCCGTGCACCACGGCAACCGAGATCGCCCGGAACCACCGCCCGAGCCGAAGCATCCCCATACCCAGCTGCGCCACCCCGGCAGCGGCCACCAGCACCCCGAGCGCGGCGAGGCCGTACGCCTGCACCGCCTCGTAGACCAGCACGGTCAGCCCCGCCGCCGGCCCGCTGACCTGGAGCGAGCTCCCACGGAACCAGCCGGTCAGCAGCCCGCCGACGATCCCGGTCACTATGCCCAGCTCGGCCGGCACGCCGGAGGCGACGGCCACCCCCACACAGAGCGGCAGCGCGACGAGCGCGACGACGACGGACGCACCGAAGTCTTCGCGAAACGTGTCGGCCCCAGGCATGCGAGAACCCCCTGTCACACGGTGACGGATGGCACTCAGCGTGACGGGCGCGCCACCCGGTGCCTAGTGACCACCGGGAGCCCTGGCGGAGCACGCGCCGCTCACGCCCGGCGCACCCCACCCACGCCCCACGCCCCGCCCGGAACCCCCGGTGCCGGGCGGCGGCCCGGGCCGTCTCGCCCACGGGTACAGAAGCCCGCGCTCACGTCCGGCACGGCGAGGGCGCAACGCGGGCAGCCGTCGAGGCGGTCCTCGGCGCCATGTCCCCGTTGCGCCCTGCAGCGCTGACCCGGCCGCGCTCGCGCAGGGCGAAGCCGCTGATCAGCGGTAGTTCACGAACTGGATCGCGAAGTCCAGGTCCTTCCCCTTGAGGAGCGCCTGGATGGCCTGGAGGTCGTCGCGGCTCTTGGAGCTGACACGCAGCTCCTCACCCTGGACCTGCGCTTTGACGCCCTTGGGACCCTCGTCCCGGATGATCTTCGCGACCTTCTTGGCGTTCTCCTGGGAGATGCCTTCCTCGATCGTCGCGAAGATCTTGTACTCCTTGCCGGACAACTGGGGCTCGCCGGCGTCCAGTGCCTTGAGCGAGATGCCGCGCTTGACCAGCTTGGTCTCGAAAACGTCGAGTACGGCCTTCACGCGCTCCTCGGAGTTCGCCTCCATGAGGATCTTCTCGCCGGACCAGGCGATCGACGCGCCCGTGCCCTTGAAGTCGTAGCGCTGCGAAAGTTCCTTGGCGGCCTGGTTGAGGGCGTTGTCGACCTCCTGCCGCTCGACCTTCGAGACGATGTCGAAACTGGAGTCGGCCATGTGCTGTGGCTCCTTGAAGTCGGCTGGCTGTGCCCCGTGGGGCCACGGTCCGGACATCCCCGGACCGCTCCGCAAGCCTAGCCATCACGCCCCCGTGCGGTGCTGATCAATCCGGTGGCGAAGCACCCCCGGGCATCGGGTATTGTTTACGTCGTTGCCACGGAGCGCCGCCGCAAGGCGGAAAAACGGCAACATCCCATGGCGGTGTGCCCGAGTGGCCAAAGGGAGCAGACTGTAAATCTGCCGGCTCAGCCTACCCAGGTTCGAACCCTGGCGCCGCCACGCGAGTGGAACCCCCGTTCTCTGCGGAAACGCAGAGAACGGGGGTTCTTTCGTTGCCCCGGCCCCGCCCCGCCCCCTGCCCCGCCCCCTGCCCTGCTCCCCGGCCCGGCGACAAGTCCCCCCGGCACGCCGGGACATCGGTGGGCGGGCCGCGCAGGCCTTGGCACCCCATGGCCGCCCTGTCATGTGCCGTGTCCTGCCGCGCCGGTCGGCCCGGGAGCTGCGCGCCGTACTCACCCCGCTCGACGAGCCATTCCTCGCCTGCACGCTCAACGCCCCGTTCGCCTCGCGGCGGCAGAACCGGGTGACCCTATCGGGCGCCCCCGGCGCAACGATCAACGCGTCCCGTCGTTCACGGGGCGTGAATTGGACATCGCATACACGTGGCCAGGTCGGCGGCGGGGTGCTCATCGCCCTGCTGGGCGCCGGCATCCCGGCCCTGGTCGGAGCAGCCCTGCACCCCCATGTCGGGCAGCCGTACCAGGAGACCCGGCTCTACTTCGGCACCGCGCGGCCCGTCGGCCGGGAGCCGGTCGACGAGGCGGAGTTCAACCGCTTCATCGACCGCGAGATCACCCCGGCGTTCCCCGAGGGGCTCACCGTCCAGGACGCGCACGGCCAGTGGCGCGGCAAAGACGGCGCGATCGTCCACGAGACGTCGTACGAAGTGGTGCTGCTCTACCCGAAGAAGGAGGCCGACGACCGCAGCGTGCGCATCGAGCGGATCCGCCAGGCGTACGAGCGGCAGTACGAACAGGACTCCGTCGGCCGCTCCGACGACGAGGTCACGGCCGAGTTCTAACCCCGGCCCCCGCCCCGGGCCCGGCCCCCGCCCCGGGCCCCGCCGCCGCCCCAGGCCCCGCCCCCACTAGGCGCCCGGATTCCGCCCCCGGTCAGTTGCCCGCCACGTCCTTGACGGCAACCGAGACCGGGGTGGACCCCGATACGAGTTCCAGCGTCAGACCGGCCGTCGCCGGGGTCTCCACCAGCTCCGCGAGCACCGCCGCCACGTCCTCGCGCGGGATCGACCCGCGCCCCGTGCGCGCCTCCATACGGACCAACCCCGTACCGTCGTCGTCGGTCAGCGCGCCGGGGCGCAGTACCGTCCACTCCAGGCCGAGGCGCGTGCGGAGGTGGTCGTCGGCCTCGCCCTTGGCGCGCAGGTAGTAGTCGAACACCTCCTCGCCTTCGTGGCGGGCGTCAGCGCCCATCGAGGAGACCATCAGGAAGCGCCGGACGCGCGCGCGTTCGGCCGCGTCCGCGAAGAGCACCGCCGCCGCGCGGTCCACCGTGTCCTTGCGTGCGATACCGCTGCCGGGACCGGCACCGGCCGCGAACACCGCCGCGTCCGCGCCCTGGAGGATTCCCGCCACGTGCTCCACCGTGGCGGTCTCCAGATCGCACAGCACCGGTTCGGCGCCGGCCTCCCGCAGGTCGTCGCCCTGCTCAGAGTCGCGGATGATGCCCGCGACCTCGTACCCGCGCGCGGAGAGCAGCCGCTCCAGCCGCAGCGCGATCCGACCGTGTCCACCAGCGATGACGATGCGCATGCCCCGACCGTACGACGAGCCGGGCCCGCCCGCCCGCGATCGGCCCGCGATCGGCCGGCGAACGGCCGGCGCGGGTCCGGCACCGGTCAGGGTCCGGGCTCCGTACGCCCCTGCCGGGGCAGGTCCAGGGCGACCGCGACCGCCGAGTCGCAGTACTCCCGTACGGCACTCGTACGGGCTACCACCCGCCCCCGGTGGATCACGATGCGGCTGTACGCCAGGGACAGCACGCCCGCGATGCGGTCACCGCGTACGGCGAGCAGCTCCGCCGGGAACCCCGCCTCCACCCGCACCTCCGGCAGGCCCATCACCTCGCGGGCGGTGGCGCTGACCGCCTCGTAGGCCTCCGCCGGCCGCAGACCGCCCTGGGAGGCCAGCAGGTAAGCGGCTTCGAGCGGGTCGCCGCGGCCGACCGGGTTGGCCGCGTCCCGCAGCGCCCCGCTGCCCGCCGCGACGCGGACCCCGGCGCTGCGCAGCAGGCGTACGGGCGCGGTGCGCAGGCCCCGGCGTTCCAGCGCGGCGCAGTCGCCCTGCGGGAGGCAGGTCACCCCCACCCCGGCCGCGGCCAGCTCGTCGGCGGCGCGGCTCGCCACGTCGAGCGGGAGGCGCGACAGGCCGCCACAGGGGCCGATGGTCACGCCGGGACGCAGGCCGCCGGCCATGGCCGCGAGGCGGGTGAGACGGGCGGGGTCGTCACCATCCGTGTGCAGGTCTACGGGGCAGCCCTGCTCACCGGCCAGCTCCAGGACGGTGTCGAGGTAGCCCGCCGGGTCGGGGTCCAGGTCCGGGCAGCCGCCGATCACCGAGGCGCCCATCTTGACGGCGTCGCGCAGCATGGCACGGCCGTCCGCCCCGGCGGCACCGGTGAGCAGCCGGGGGACGGCGACCGTGGTCAGGTCGGCGAGGCCGCGAAGGGAGCGGCGGGCCTGGAGCACGGCCTCCAAGGGGCCGAGCCCGTGGGCCTCGCCGATGCGTACGTGCGAGCGCAGGGCGGTCGCGCCGTGGCCGAGCTGGAGCAGCGCGGACTCGGTGGCCCGGCGCTGGACCTCGTCGGCGGTGTACGACACGGGGCCCTCCCCGTCCGCCGTCATGGCGGTGTCGCCGTGGGCGTGCGGTTCGGCGGGGGCGGGAAGCAGCAGGTAGCCGCTCAGGTCGACGCGGGAGGGGGCGGGGACGGGCAGGCTGCCGGGGGCGCCCACCGCCTGGATACGGCCGCCGCGCAGCCGGATGTCGACGGTCCGGCCGTCGGTGAGGCGCGCGCCGACGAGGAGCAGCGTGGCGACCTCGGCCCCGGCGGCGGACCCTCCGGCGGCGCCCCGCGCGGGTCCGTACCCGCCGCCGTCACCCCGGCCGCCGCGCGGAGGAGGGGAGGGCTGCTGCGGCTGGCTGTCGGACATCGCGCTCCTGCGGTGGCTCGGGCGGTTCCTGGGCCACGGCCCGCGGCCCGCGGCCCAAGATCACGCAGCGTGGTCAGAGCCTAGGGCGCGGGGGTGCCCGGTTGGCGGAGGAGCGCAATAGTCGTACCGGTGTGGTGCCACGGGGCGCGCTGCGGTGCGGTGTCCCGTGGCGTCGCATGCGCTGCGTGACGGCGGCGCGGGCCGTCGTGTGACGTCGGACACAAATCTCCGCGAATACGGGGGAAAAACGGGCCGGGCGTGACCTGTGAGCCGGACGGGAATCGAGGCCGGAGCGCCCGCGAGCCCTGTCGCCCCAAAGGATTTGGGCGATCGGCGGGCAACCGTGTAATGTCTTCATCGCTCGCCCCAATAGCTCAGTCGGTAGAGCGTCTCCATGGTAAGGAGAAGGTCTGCGGTTCGATTCCGCATTGGGGCTCTGGTGAGAGAGGTTCCCCACCCTCGGGTGGGGAGTCGATCACATCAAAGCGGCGTAGCTCAGTCGGTAGAGCAAGCGGCTCATAATCGCTGTGTCACCGGTTCAAGTCCGGTCGCCGCTACACACAGTAGCCGATTGCGGGGTCGGTCTCCCGGTCGGCTACTCTTGTATGCGTTCATCCGTCCCAATTGTCCGTCAAGGAGCACTCACGTGGCTGCCACCGACGTCCGCCCGAAGATCACGCTGGCCTGCGTGGAGTGCAAGGAGCGGAACTACATCACCAAGAAGAACCGGCGTAACAACCCGGACCGTCTTGAGATGAAGAAGCACTGCCCGCGTTGCAACTCGCACACCGCGCACCGCGAGACCCGCTAAGCCTTAGCGAGTCTCGAATACAGGCACCGTCATGAGGTCGTCCCCGTCATTGGGGGCGGCCTCGTGTCGTTTCCGCTCCGGCCCGGCCCGGCCCGGCCCGGCCGGAGCTGGGCGGGCGATGCCGGAGACCGACGATCGGCGTCGGACGACTTTCGTGTCCCTCAACAGGAGGTAGTGAGCCATGGCCCTCGACCAGACCTTCGTGGGGCGGAGCTACCCGCCCACCGATCCGTACGAGGTCGGCCGGGAGAAGATCCGCGAATTCGCGGTCGCGGTGGGTGACACCAACCCCGTCTACACCGACCCGGATGCCGCCAAGGCGTTCGGTTACCCAGACGTGATCGCGCCGCCGACGTTCGTGTTCTCCATCACGTTCAAGGCCGCGGGTCAGGTCGTCGAGGATCCGCAGCTGGGGCTGGACTACAGCCGCGTCGTGCACGGCGACCAGAAGTTCGCGTACTCCCGCCCCGTGCGGGCGGGGGACCGGCTGTCGGTGACCTCGACGATCGAGGCCGTGAAGTCGATGGCGGGCAACGACATCATCGACATCCGGGGTGAAGTGCACGACGAATCCGGCGAGCACGTGGTGACGGCGTGGACGAAGCTCGTGTCCCGCGCTCCTGAGGAGGCATGAGATGACCGCGCAGATCCAGTACGCCGACGTCGAGGTCGGCACCGAGTTGCCGGCGGCGTCTTTTCCCGTGACGCGGGCCACGCTCGTCCGGTACGCCGGGGCTTCGGGTGACTTCAACCCGATCCACTGGAACGAGAAGTTCGCCAAGGAGGTCGGGCTGCCCGACGTGATCGCGCACGGCATGTTCACCATGGCCGAGGCGATCCGTGTGGTCACCGACTGGGTGGGCGACCCGGGCGCGGTCGTGGAGTACGGGGTCAGGTTCACGAAGCCGGTGATCGTCCCGAACGACGACGCCGGCGCGGCGATCGAGGTCACCGGCAAGGTCGCGGCGAAGCTGGACGACAACCGCGTCCGGGTCGACCTGACGGCCACGAGCGCGGGCCAGAAGGTCCTGGGCATGTCCCGGGCTGTGGTGCGGCTGGCGTAGGGGCGGCGGGGCGGGGCGACTCCGGGTCGGCTTGCGGAGCCCCTCACGGGGGCGGTGCACCCTTCCTCGGTCTCGGGGAGGTGCTGGGGGCGTCCCGTCAGTCCACCACTGTCCTTTCGTGTCGTGCCGGCCCCTCAAGGGCGCTCCTCCTCGTCCCTCGTCGTCGCGTCGCTACGCGATGGCCTTCGGCCACCCTTGACCGCCCGTCCCGCCCCGAAACGCCAGAGACTGCCGGGAAGCCCCCAGGGGAGGGAACGGTCGGGGGGTCACGCTTCAAGTCCCCGGCCTCGGAGATGCCCGACCGAAGCCCCGGGTCCGGCCTGGGCCGCCTGGGCAGTTCCAGCCTCGCCGGCGTTTCAGGCGCGGGGCGTGGGGCGAAGCCCCGGAAAGCCCCGAGCGTAGCGAGAGGGGTCCACCCATCGGCGCGACAGATCGCTACGCGCTCCCGTTGGCACAGCGTCTGCGGCCCGTCCGGGGCCGGTCACAGGCCGCCACGGATCGTGGAACCGCTGACCTGCCCCGGCGCCGAACCGCTCGTCATCGGCCGGCAACAGGCCGCCGAAACCGGCACCGACCACCGCCCGGAGGGCGTCCGCAGGCCGACCCCGCCCGCCCCGCTCCGGCTCTTTTCCGGCTCCCCTTGCTAAGTTAGTGATTGCACACTAACTTTCTCTCATGGCAAGGATGAGCGCAGAAGAGCGACGCGAGAGCGTCATCCGTGCGGCGATGCACGAGTTCGCCCGCGGCGGCTACTACGGAACGTCCACCGAGGTGATCGCCAAGCGCGTGGGCGTCTCGCAGCCGTACCTCTTCCGGCTCTTCCCCAACAAGCAGGCGATCTTCGTCGCCGCCGTCGCCCGGTGTACCGAGGACATTCGGATCGTCTTCGAAGAGGCTGCCGAAGGGCGTACGAGCGAGGAGGCCCTCCATTCCATGGGGGACGCCTACCTGCGGCTCATCGCCGAGCACCCCGACAAGCTGCAGATGCAACTCCAGGCCGGCCTCACCGTCGCCGCCGCCGAGGCCGCAGGGGAGGCGGAGTTCGGGGAGATGGTGCGGGCCGGCTGGATGAGGTTGTGGGACACCGTCCACCTCGCGCTCGGGGCCGACATCGGACAGACCACCGACTTCATGGCGCACGGGATGCTGATCAACACCCTCACCGCCCTCGGCTTCCCGTCCGGTCACCGTGTCTGGGAGGGCTGCTACCTCACCGGCAAGGAGCCGGGCGGCAACGCCGAGGTGGAGGCGTAGGCGCCGGACCGGCGCCTTGGGTGTCTTCCGCACCTCCGCCGCCTCCCGCACCTCCGGCGTTCCGGCGTTCGGGCGCACCGTACGCGCCGCCCTTTCGTTTGGCCCGTCAAGTTAGTCAGCAATAACTAACATCGTCTCTCAGGGGGACCCGTGAACGAGCAGATAGCCGCACCACCCGCCCTCAGCCGCTCGGCCGTCTGGGCCTTGGTCATCACCGGCGCCGCCAGCTTCATGGCCGCCCTCGACAACCTCGTCGTCACCACCGCCCTCCCCGCCATCCGCGCGGACCTCGGCGGCAAGCTCGAAGACCTGGAGTGGACGGTGAACGCCTACACGCTCACCTTCGCCGTCCTCCTCATGTTCGGCTCCGCCCTCGGCGACCGCTTCGGCCGGCGACGCCTCTTCATCGGCGGGCTCTCGCTCTTCACCGTCGCCTCCGCCGCGGCCGCCCTCTCGCCCGGCATCGACCAGCTCATCGCCGCCCGGGCCGTCCAGGGTGTCGGCGCCGCCGTCATGATGCCGCTCACGCTCACCCTGCTCACCGCCGCCGTCCCGGCCGCGCGCCGGGGCATGGCCCTCGGCGTCTACGGAGCCGTGACCGGCCTCGCCGTCGCCAGTGGGCCCCTCATCGGCGGCAGCCTCACCGAGCACGTCTCCTGGCAGTGGATCTTCTGGATCAACGTCCCGATCGGCGTGGCCTTGGTCCCGCTCGCCCGCCTCCGCCTCGCCGAATCCACCGCCCCCGGCGCCCGCCTCGACGTCCCCGGCACCCTCCTGATCAGCGGTGGTCTCTTCGGGATCGTCTACGCCCTGGTCAACGCCAATGCCAAGGGGTGGACCAGCGCTCCCGTCCTGACCGGCCTGATCCTCGGTGTCGCGCTCGTCGGCGGCTTCATCCGCCACGGCGCCGGCAACCCGCACGCCATGCTCCCGATGCGCCTCTTCCGCGACCGCGGCTTCCTCGGCATCAACTTCGCGGGCCTCCTGATGTTCCTCGGCATGTTCGGGTCGATCTTCCTGCTCAGCCAGTTCCTCCAGGGCGTCGCCGGCTACTCGCCCACCGAGGCGGGGCTGCGCATGCTGCCCTGGACCGGAATGCCGATGATCGTCGCGCCGATCGCCGGAATCCTCTCCGACCGGATCGGCAGCCGTCCCGTCGTCACCGCCGGTCTCGCCTTCCAGGCCATCGGCCTCGGCTGGTTCGCGGTGATCCTGAGCGCGGACGTCTCCTACGCCGCCCAACTGCCCGCCCTGATCCTCAGCGGCATCGGCATGGCGCTGTACTTCGCCCCCGCCTCCAACGCGCTGATGTCCACCGTCAGCCCCGCCGACCAGGGCAAGGCGTCCGGCACCAACAACGCGCTGCGCGAGGTCGGCGGCGCCTTCGGCGTCGCGGTCCTGGCATCCGTGTTCTCCGCCCAGGGCGGCTACGAGACCCCGCAAGCCTTCACCGACGGCACCGTCCCCGCGCTGTGGATCGGCGCCGGGGCCGTGGCCCTCGCCGCCGGGCTCGCCCTGCTGCTGCCCCGCAAGGCGAAGACCCCGCCGGTCGCCGCCGCGCCGGCCGCGCCCGCCGAGGACGCGGCGCCGGCCTCCGGCGTGGGCGCGCGCAAGGTGCCCGCCGCGAGCTGAGCCCCACCGGCCGGCCCGCCGGCCGCCGCACGGCCGCCCACCGGCCCGTCGAAACGGCCGCCGCGCCCGCCATCGAGTCACGGTCCGTGCCCCGCAAGGATGCGAGGGAGACGGACCGTACTCTTGTCCCCGTGCAGGAACTCCACGACGCCCCCCTCGCCCCGCTGACCACCTTCCGGCTCGGCGGCCCCGCCGCCCGGCTGGTCACCGCGACCACCGACGCCGAGGTCATCGACGCCGTCCGCGCCGCGGACGCCACCGGCACCCCGCTGCTCGTCATCGGCGGCGGCAGTAACCTCGTCATCGGCGACCGGGGCTTCGACGGCACCGCCCTGCGCATCGCCACCACCGGCTTCCACCTCGACGGGACCCGCCTGGAGCTCGCCGCGGGCGAGAACTGGAGCGACGCGGTCGCCCGCACCGTCGACGCCGGCCTCGCCGGGATCGAGTGCCTGGCCGGTATCCCCGGCTCCGCCGGTGCCACGCCGATCCAGAACGTCGGGGCGTACGGCCAGGAGGTCTGCGACACCGTCACGGAGGTCGTCGCGTACGACCGCACCAGCGGCGAAACGGTCACCCTCAGCGCCGCCGAGTGCGACTTCCGGTACCGCAACAGCACCTTCAAGGACCAGCCCGACCGCTACGTCGTCCTGCGCGTGCGCTTCGCCCTGGAAGACGCCGGCGGGCTCTCCGCCCCCATCAAGTACCCCGAGACCGCCCGCGCCCTCGGCGTCGAAGCCGGAGACCGCGTCCCGGCTGCCGTCGCCCGCGAGACCGTGCTGCGCCTGCGCGCCGGCAAGGGCATGGTCCTCGACCCGGCCGACCACGACACTTGGTCCGCGGGCTCCTTCTTCCACAACCCGATCCTGACCGACGAGGCGTACGCCGCCTTCCTCGCCCGCGTCCAAGACCGCCTCGGCGCCGACACCACCCCGCCCGCGTACCCCGCCGGCGAGGGCCGTACGAAGACCAGCGCCGCCTGGCTGATCGACAAGGCGGGCTTCACCAAGGGCTACGGCACCGGGCCCGCGCGCATCTCCACCAAGCACACCCTCGCCCTCACCAACCGCGGCGAGGCCACCACCGAGGACCTCCTCGCCCTGGCCCGCGAGGTCGTCGCGGGCGTCCACGAGGCGTTCGGCGTCACCCTGGTCAACGAACCGGTGACGGTCGGCGTCAGCATCTGAGGAGCACCGGCCGCCATGCGATGTCCCCTGCACGGGGCCGGTACGGACCCCACCCGGCTGGTGGGCCGCGCGATCAAGGCCGTCGTCGCGTCCTGGCACGTCTACGAGGGAGAACGCTCCGAGGCGCCGCTCGACGTCTGGCTCCTCGACAGCGAGGGCGAGTCCACCCGCATCACCACCGGCTCCGACCAGTGCCTCATCGTCGAGTCCGAGATCCCGCACCAGCCGTACGACATGGGCGAGTGGGGCCGGATCGAGGTCGGTGAGGACCTCGGCGACCACCCCTTCCTGCGCCACCTCGGCGAAACCGTGGCGACCGTCGCCGAGTACGCCGCCCCCGACACGGGCCGGACCCACCTGGAGATCGGCTTCGCCGACGGCGACCGGGTGCGCGCCGACTGCTACGAAGGGGACCTGCGGCTCACCCGGTGAGCCAGTGGTCGATCCCGTCCAGCAGCTTCGCCTGTACCTCCTTGGGTGCCGCGGAACCGCGCACCGACTGCCGTGCCAGTTCGGCCAGTTCCTCGTCGGTGAAGGCGTGGTGGCGGCGCGCGATCTCGTACTGGGCCGCCAGCCGGGACCCGAACAGCAGCGGGTCGTCCGCGCCCAGCGCCATCGGCACCCCCGCCTCGAAGAGCGTGCGCAGCGGCACGTCCTCGGGCCGTTCGTACACCCCGAGGGCCACGTTCGAGGCGGGGCAGACCTCGCAGGTGACCTGCCGGTCCGCGAGCCGCTTGAGCAGTCGGGGGTCCTCGGCGGCCCGGACGCCGTGCCCGACGCGGGTTGCGTGCAGGTCGTCGAGGCAGTCCCGCACGGAGGCCGGGCCCGTCAGCTCACCGCCGTGCGGGGCCGCGAGCAGGCCGCCCTCGCGGGCGATGGCGAAGGCCCGGTCGAAGTCACGGGCCATGCCGCGACGCTCGTCGTTGGACAGCCCGAAACCGACGACGCCGCGATCGGCGTAGCGGACGGCGAGGCGGGCCAGGGTGCGGGCGTCGAGGGGGTGTTTCATGCGGTTGGCGGCGATGATGACGCGCATCCCCAGGCCGGTGTCGCGGGAGGCGGCGTCGACAGCGTCGAGGATGATCTCGACGGCGGGGATCATGCCGCCCAGCAGGGGGGCGTAGGAGGTGGGGTCCACCTGGATCTCCAGCCAGCCGGAGCCGTCCCGTACGTCCTCCTCGGCGGCCTCGCGGACCAGGCGGCGGATGTCGTCGGGCTCGCGGAGGCAAGAGCGGGCGGCGTCGTAGAGCCGCTGGAAGCGGAACCAGCCGCGCTCGTCGGTGGCGCGCAGCTTGGGCGGCTCGCCGGCGGTCAGGGCGTCGGGCAGGCGCACGCCGTACTTGTCGGCGAGCTCCAGCAGGGTGGACGGCCGCATCGACCCCGTGAAGTGCAGGTGCAGGTGGGCTTTCGGCAGAAGCGTGAGATCGCGTACGTGCTCCATCCGGTGATCCTGCCGTACCGCTGCGCTCGGCGGGAGGGGGTTTTGCCGATCGGGGGCTTGTTCGAACGCGCGGGCGGGCCCGTTTCCGCTGCGCGGGGGCCTACCCGGGCCCCGCCCCGGGCCCGCGCCTCAATCGCCGGCGGGGCTGGGTTCGGCTGCGCCGGGAGCTGCGCCTGCGGGGTCTGGACCCCTGGCCCGGCCTCGGGCCCGGCCCGGCGCCTCAAACGCCGGCCGGGCTTGATGCACCCCGCTGTGACCGGGCTTCGCCCCGCCCCGCGCACCGAGCGTAGGCGGGGCTGGGCGTGGCCCGGCCGGACTTCTGCCGGGGCCCCAGCCCGGGTCCGGCCCGCCGGGACCCACCCGGGGGGCCGGCCCCCCGGGGCCGATGGCTCTGCCCGGGCCCGCGCCTCAATCGCCGGCGGGGCTGGGTTCGGCCCCGCCCGGGCCCGCGGCCCGGGCGCCGGTGGGGCTTGGTTCGGCTGGGCCGGAGGGGGTCTGCGGGGTGCCCGGGCGGGGGGCCGGTTCTGCCGGACATGCCTGAGCGGTGGCGCCCGGGAGGGGCGTCACCGCTCAGGGTGGATCAGGGGGCCGCCGGAGGCTTACGCCTTGGCCTCCGCCAGGAGGTTCTGGATGCGGGTCACGCCCTCCACCAGGTCCTCGTCGCCCAGGGCGTACGAGAGGCGCAGGTAGCCCGGGGTGCCGAACGCCTCGCCCGGGACGACCGCCACCTCGGCCTCGTCCAGGATCAGGGCCGCCAGCTCGACCGAGGACTGCGGGCGCTTGCCGCGGATCTCCTTGCCGAGGAGCTCCTTCACCGACGGGTACGCGTAGAACGCGCCCTCGGGGGTCGGGCAGAAGACGCCGTCGATCTCGTTCAGCATCTTGACCATGGTCTGGCGGCGGCGGTCGAACGCCTTCCGCATCTCCGCGACCGCGTCGAGGTTGCCCGAGACGGCGGCCAGCGCGGCGACCTGCGCCACGTTGGACACGTTGGAGGTGGCGTGCGACTGCAGGTTGGTCGCGGCCTTGATGACGTCCTTCGGGGCGATGACCCAGCCCACCCGCCAGCCGGTCATCGCATACGTCTTGGCGACGCCGTTCACGATGATGCACTTGTCGCGCAGGGCCGGGACCAGCACCGGGAGGGAGGTGAACTTCGCGTCGCCGTAGACGAGGTGCTCGTAGATCTCGTCGGTGAGCACCCACAGCCCGTGCTCCGCCGCCCACTCGCCGATGGCGCGGGCGTCGTCCTCGCCGTAGACGGCACCGGTCGGGTTCGAGGGGGAGACGAACAGGACGACCTTGGTGCGGTCGGTGCGCGCGGCCTCCAGCTGCTCGACGGAGACCCGGTAGCCGGTGGTCTCGTCGGCGACGACCTCCACCGGGACACCGCCCGCGAGCCGGATCGACTCCGGGTACGTGGTCCAGTACGGGGCCGGGACGATGACCTCGTCGCCCGGGTCGAGGATCGCGGCGAACGCCTCGTAGATGGCCTGCTTGCCACCGTTGGTCACCAGGACCTCGGAGGCGTCGACCTCGTAGCCCGAGTCGCGCAGCGTCTTCGCGGCGATCGCGGTCTTGAGCTCCGGCAGCCCGCCGGCCGGCGTGTAACGGTGGTACTTGGGGTTGCGGCAGGCCTCGACCGCCGCCTCGACGATGTAGTCCGGGGTCGGGAAGTCGGGCTCGCCCGCGCCGAAGCCGATCACCGGGCGCCCGGCGGCCTTGAGGGCCTTGGCCTTGGCGTCGACGGCGAGGGTCGCGGACTCGGAGATTGCGCCGATACGGGCGGACACCCGGCGCTCGGAGGAAGGCGTTGCAGAGGTCATGTGGCAATCGTCCCAGACCGCAAACGACGGCCGCACACCGTTTCACTCAGCGGACGCAGAAGATCCGGATGTGCCCCCGGCGGCTTCTGTTCGACGTCAGGGCCCGGACCACGTACACTCACCTGTCGTTGGTCCTCGCCGACCGCCCCAGAGCGTGAGCACTCCGTGCACTCGTCCGGATGCGGTAGGTTGGGAACGCAAAGGGTCGTAGCTCAATTGGTAGAGCACTGGTCTCCAAAACCAGCGGTTGGGGGTTCGAGTCCCTCCGGCCCTGCTCCACACTCCTTCTCGGACGTGTGCGCAGGTACGTACTTCGATGCAACGCCGTGCGGCGCAACCGGGCGCGGCTACGGCCACGACCCGGATTCAGGTGAGAGACGTGACGGACGCCCTGGGCTCCATCGACATGCCTGACGCCGAGGACGACACCCGCGAGAAGAAGGCCCGCAAGGGCGGCAAGCGCGGCAAGAAGGGTCCTCTGGGCCGGCTTGCGCTGTTCTACCGCCAGATCGTCGCGGAACTCCGCAAGGTTGTCTGGCCGACTCGCAACCAGCTCACGACGTACACCACCGTGGTGATTGTCTTCGTCGTCATCATGATCGGTCTGGTGACCGTGATTGACTATGGGTTCCAGCAGGCCATCAAGTTCGTCTTCGGCTGATCCCCGCGGAGGGCGGCGCCTTGATGGGTGCCGCCCGTTTTCGCATGTTCGACCACCTTTTGTATCCAGGAAGAAGCAGCCACCGTGTCTGACCCGAACCTGAACGCGAGCCACGACTCCGTCGAGTCCGTCGAGGACGAGCTCGACATCGTCGAGGCGGCGGACGCGGACCTCGATGAGGCCGAGGCCGCCGACGCCGAAGCGGGTGCCGCTGCCGAGGAAGCCGCGCTGCACGTCGAGTCCGACGACGCGGCCGCCGACGAAGCGGAAGCCGACGCCGACGCTGCCGACGTCGATGCTGCCGACGCCGCCGATGAGGAGTCCGAGGACGTCGAGTCCGACGCCGCCGCCGCGGACGATGACGACGCCGTGGAAGCCGCGGAGGACGCCGCCGAGGCCGAGGCCGAAGAGCCCGCCGAGCCGGTCGACCCCGTCGAGGCGCTGCGCGAGGAGCTCCGCCGGCTGCCCGGCGAGTGGTACGTGATCCACACCTACGCGGGCTACGAGAAGCGCGTGAAGGCCAACCTGGAGCAGCGCGCCGTCTCGCTGAACGTCGAGGAGTTCATCTACCAGGCCGAGGTGCCCGAGGAAGAGATCGTCCAGATCAAGAACGGCGAGCGCAAGAACGTCCGGCAGAACAAGCTGCCCGGTTACGTTCTCGTCCGCATGGATCTGACGAACGAGTCCTGGGGCGTCGTCCGCAACACCCCGGGTGTCACCGGCTTCGTCGGCAACGCCTACGACCCGTACCCGCTGACCCTGGACGAGATCGTCAAGATGCTCGCCCCGGAGGCGCAGGAGAAGGCCGCCAAGGCCGCCGCGGAAGAGGCCGGTCTGCCCGCGCCCGCCGTCAAGCGTCAGATCGAGGTCCTCGACTTCGAGGTCGGCGACTCGGTCACCGTCACCGACGGTCCGTTCGCGACGCTCCAGGCGACGATCAACGAGATCAACCCGGACTCGAAGAAGGTCAAGGGCCTCGTCGAGATCTTCGGTCGCGAGACCCCGGTCGAGCTGAGCTTCGATCAGATCCAGAAGAACTGATCTTCTGGTCCCACGCTTCCGAACAGGTCAGAACGCCCCGTAAAGGGCGGTCTGACCTGCTCGGTTTTCAGCCCCGCACCGATACCCGTTATCGTGGTGCGGTATGCCTCCATCCGGATGACCGGATTGGCGGCGAAAAACTCTCACTAGGACCCGGAGAGAGCAATGCCTCCCAAGAAGAAGAAGGTCACGGGGCTTATCAAGCTCCAGATCAAGGCCGGTGCGGCCAACCCGGCTCCGCCGGTCGGCCCCGCGCTCGGTCAGCACGGCGTCAACATCATGGAGTTCTGCAAGGCCTACAACGCCGCGACCGAGTCGCAGCGTGGCATGGTCGTGCCGGTGGAGATCACGGTCTACGAGGACCGCTCCTTCACCTTCATCACCAAGACGCCGCCGGCCGCGCGCCTGATCCTGAAGAGCGCGGGCGTCGAGAAGGGCTCGGGCGAGCCGCACAAGACCAAGGTCGCGAAGCTCACGCGTGACCAGGTCCGCGAGATCGCCACGATCAAGCTTCCCGACCTCAACGCCAACGACCTCGACGCCGCCGAGAAGATCATCGCCGGCACCGCCCGTTCCATGGGCATCACGGTCGAAGGCTGATTCAGCCACCCCGTACCACCAGTGGTAGGGCCAAGCGCTGGCCCGCACCACGACTCCATGCCTGAAGCCGAAATACAGGAGCAGAAGTGAAGCGCAGCAAGACTCTCCGCGCTGCGGACGCCAAGGTCGACCGGGAGAAGCTGTACGCCCCGCTCGAGGCCGTCCGTCTCGCCAAGGAGACCTCCACGACCAAGTTCGACGCCACCGTCGAGGTCGCCTTCCGCCTGGGTGTCGACCCGCGCAAGGCCGACCAGATGGTCCGCGGCACCGTGAACCTCCCGCACGGCACCGGTAAGACCGCCCGGGTCCTGGTCTTCGCGACCGGTGACCGTGCTGCGGCCGCGGAAGCCGCCGGCGCCGACATCGTCGGCGACGACGAGCTGATCAACGAGATCGCCAAGGGCAACCGCCTGAACGAGTTCGACGCCGTTGTCGCCACGCCGGACCTCATGGGCAAGGTCGGCCGCCTCGGCCGCGTGCTCGGTCCCCGTGGCCTGATGCCGAACCCGAAGACCGGCACCGTCACCATGGACGTCGCCAAGGCTGTCACCGAGATCAAGGGTGGCAAGATCGAGTTCCGCGTCGACAAGCACTCGAACCTGCACTTCATCATCGGCAAGGTCTCCTTCACCGATGAGCAGCTGGTCGAGAACTACGGCGCCGCGCTGGACGAGATCCTTCGTCTGAAGCCGTCCGCCGCCAAGGGCCGCTACGTCAAGAAGGCCGCCCTCAGCACCACGATGGGCCCCGGCATCCAGCTGGACTCCAACCGCACCCGGAACCTCCTCGTCGAGGAAGACCCGGCCGCGGTCTGACCGGTCCGGTCCGAGCCTGACCGCGGTCACGGCTCACCGAGTGGCTGAACGGGCCCCTCGCTCCCTTCCCGGGAGCGGGGGGCCCGTTTCTCGTAGGGCCCGCTTTTCGTAGGGCCCGGTCGTCCTGGGGCCCGCACGGCGTTCGGCCCGTTCGCCATGGCGCCCGTCCCTCGGATATCCGTGCGAGCCATGTTGTGACCACCCAGTAAGGTCGCTGCTGATCGACAGCGAACAGGGGTGGGATTTCCATGAACACGTACCGCAAGAAGACCGTCGTCGCCGTCGCCGCGGCCGTACTGCTCGCCGGCGGGGCCACGGCGTGCGAGGGCGGCAAGAAGGACGGTGCCGCTCCGCCGAAGGGCGCGTCGAGCGCGTCCGCGACACCGAGCGCCCAGAAGCCGGCGCAGGGGGAGCCGGCCGCCTTCCTGGAGCAGGTGAAGAAGGGCTCCGAGCAGATCACCTCGCTCCGCTACACCATGTCCGGCAACGTGGCGGGCCAGTCGGTCTCCGGCGACGTGGCCATGCGCCTCAAGCCCGAGGTGGCCATGTCCATGAAGATGGCCTCCCCGGAGGAGGACGGCGGCACCGTCGACCTGCGTCTCATCGGCAACGTGATGTACATGGGCAGCGAGGGCAAGTTCCTCAAGATCGACCTCAAGAGCGCGAGCCCGGACGCGACGGCGCAGCTGGACGCGCTCGGCAAGGCCGGCCAGACCGGCGAGAACCCGGGTGACCAGGCGAGCCGGCTGAGCGGGGCCAAGGACCTGAAGTCGCTCGGCGAGGAGACCATCGACGGGCAGAAGACCACGCACCTGACCGGCACGGTCGGCCTGGAGCAGATGAAGGCCGCCGCGGCCGCGGGTTCCCCGGAGGCCAAGGACCGCCAGGAGAAGACCGTCAAGCAGCTCCAGGACCAGGGCGTGCGGAGCATGGTGATGGACATGTGGATCGACGCCACGAACCACACCAAGCAGGTGCGTACCCAGGCCCAGACCGCCAAGGGTCCGATGGACGTCACGATCAAGTTCACCGACTACAACCAGCCGGTCGAGATCACCGCGCCTCCGGCCGACCAGGTCGTCGACATGGCCGAGATGATGAAGGACGGCGGCGCCCAGGGTTGAGCCCCGGGACCGGCGGGCGGTCCGGGGGCGATTTGCCTCGGGTCGTGCGCTTCACGTACAGTTCCCCAGAAGCCAAAGACCGCTGGTCGTTGCCGTGCCCGCAAGGGTGCGGTGGCCGAAGGATCCGCTGGATGCGGACGACCCGCGTAGGTGACTGAGGAAAGTTCCCGAGTCTCACGATTCGGTTGAGCTACGCCCTGGCGCCTGCGCCGGGGCGTTTTGTATGTAGCCCCTTCTGAGCGGTCCTCATCACCCGGAAGGAGGCCGACGCTCTATGGCAAGGCCCGACAAGGCTGCCGCGGTAGCCGAGCTCACGGACCAGTTCCAGAGCTCGAACGCCGCCGTGCTGACCGAGTACCGGGGTCTCACCGTCGCGCAGCTCAAGACGCTGCGTCGTTCGCTCGGTGAGAACGCCCAGTACGCCGTGGTGAAGAACACGCTGACCAAGATTGCGGCCAACCAGGCCGGGATCACCGCGCTGGACGAGCACTTCGCTGGTCCGACCGCGGTCGCCTTCATCACCGGTGACCCGGTGGAGTCGGCGAAGAGCCTGCGTGACTTCGCCAAGGAGAACCCGAACCTCATCATCAAGGCGGGTGTCCTTGATGGTAAGGCGCTCACCGCCGATGAGATCAAGAAGCTTGCGGACCTCGAGTCCCGCGAGGTTCTGCTCAGCAAGCTGGCCGGCGCGTTCAAGGGCAAGCAGTCTCAGGCTGCCTCGCTCTTCCAGGCGCTGCCGTCGAAGTTCGTCCGCACCGCGGAAGCGCTTCGCGTCAAGCTCGCCGAGCAGGGCGGTGCCGAGTAATTCGGCTCGCGCACTGATCCACGCCGCCTAGCGCGTGGGTCGTAGCGGGCCGTTACGCCCGCCTCTCTATACATCCGGCACCTGCCGAATTAGTGGAAGGATCGCCCATCATGGCGAAGCTCTCTCAGGACGACCTCCTCGCCCAGTTCGAGGAGATGACCCTCATCGAGCTCTCCGAGTTCGTGAAGGCTTTCGAGGAGAAGTTCGACGTCACCGCCGCCGCGGCCGTCGCCGTTGCCGGTCCGGCCGGCCCGGGTGCCCCCGCCGAGGCCGAGGAGGAGAAGGACGAGTTCGACGTCATCCTCACCGGTGCGGGCGACAAGAAGATCCAGGTCATCAAGGTCGTGCGTGAGCTGACCTCCCTGGGTCTGAAGGAGGCCAAGGACCTCGTCGACGGCACCCCGAAGCCGGTCCTCGAGAAGGTCAACAAGGAGGCCGCTGACAAGGCCGCCGAGTCCCTCAAGGCTGCCGGCGCGGCTGTCGAGGTCAAGTAACACCTCTGAGGCCCTCTGGGGCCTCTTCAAAGGGCGGTCACCCGTAAGGGTGGTCGCCCTTTGGTATACCCGGAGTGCCTGATTTGCCCTGCTCTCGTTGAGGAGTAGGGTGATCTTCGTCGTCCCGGACCGGGGTCCGGAGCTGATCCGCTCGGAGCAGGGGGCCTTGACGAACGGGCGGCGGCGCGCAATTCTCAGTCCCGTCGTGGGAGATCCGCCCGCACCGCTCCGGCCCGAGGCCACGGATCGGCGCTTGCGGATCTGCGGTTCGAGGCATGGATCGACTACGAAGAGGGCAGTACTGATACGCGCTCTGTTTACGAGCGCGGCAGGGTTGGGCACGGTGTTGGTTGAACACGGTGTTGGTTGATCGAGTGGGGAAGGGCCTGTTGCCGGTTTCCGGAAACCTGGTCTGGACATCAGTGAGCCAAGTGGCTACACTGACCCTTTGCGCTGCCTGTTAGCTGCCCCCTGCCCGTCGCCAGGGGCATGCCCACGCTCGAGCACACCTGACTGATCCGCCCTGACCTGGTCTTTCGGACCGGATTTAAAGCGTCTGTCTTCTGTGTCGGCTGGGACCGGTACGCGCGTAGTGAGTCCGAGCCCTCGGAAGGACCCCCTCTTGGCCGCCTCGCGCAACGCCTCGACCAATACGAACAACGGTGCCAGCACCGCCCCGCTGCGCATCTCCTTTGCAAAGATCAAGGAGCCCCTCGAGGTTCCGAACCTCCTGGCGCTGCAGACCGAGAGCTTTGACTGGCTGCTCGGCAACGCCGCTTGGAAGGCTCGCGTCGAGTCGGCTCTCGAGAGTGGACAGGACGTCCCCACCAAGTCCGGTCTTGAAGAGATCTTCGAGGAGATCTCGCCGATCGAGGACTTCTCCGGGTCGATGTCGCTGACTTTCCGCGACCACCGTTTCGAGCCGGCGAAGAACTCGGTCGACGAGTGCAAGGAGCGCGACTTCACGTACGCGGCGCCGCTCTTCGTTACCGCCGAGTTCACGAACAACGAGACCGGAGAGATCAAGTCTCAGACGGTCTTCATGGGCGACTTCCCGCTCATGACCAACAAGGGCACCTTCGTCATCAACGGCACCGAGCGTGTCGTGGTGTCGCAGCTCGTCCGTTCCCCCGGTGTCTACTTCGACTCCTCCATCGACAAGACGTCCGACAAGGACATCTTCTCCGCCAAGATCATCCCGTCCCGGGGTGCCTGGCTGGAGATGGAGGTCGACAAGCGCGACATGGTCGGTGTCCGCATCGACCGCAAGCGCAAGCAGTCCGTCACCGTCCTCCTCAAGGCACTCGGCTGGACCACCGAGCAGATCCTGGAGGAGTTCGGCGAGTACGAGTCCATGCGCGCCACCCTGGAGAAGGACCACACCCAGGGCCAGGACGACGCGCTGCTCGACATCTACCGCAAGCTGCGTCCCGGCGAGCCGCCGACGCGCGAGGCCGCTCAGACGCTGCTCGAGAACCTCTACTTCAACCCGAAGCGCTACGACCTCGCGAAGGTCGGCCGCTACAAGGTGAACAAGAAGCTCGGCGCCGACGAGCCGCTGGACGCCGGTGTGCTCACCACCGACGACATCATCGCGACGATCAAGTACCTCGTGAAGCTCCACGCGGGCGAGACCGAGACCACCGGTGAGTCGGGCCGTTCGATCGTCGTCGAGACCGACGACATCGACCACTTCGGCAACCGTCGTCTGCGCAACGTCGGCGAGCTCATCCAGAACCAGGTCCGTACGGGTCTGGCCCGTATGGAGCGCGTCGTCCGCGAGCGGATGACGACCCAGGACGTCGAGGCGATCACGCCGCAGACCCTGATCAACATCCGGCCGGTCGTCGCCTCCATCAAGGAGTTCTTCGGCACCAGCCAGCTGTCGCAGTTCATGGACCAGAACAACCCGCTGTCGGGCCTGACCCACAAGCGCCGCCTGTCGGCGCTGGGCCCCGGTGGTCTGTCCCGTGAGCGGGCCGGCTTCGAGGTCCGTGACGTCCACCCGTCGCACTACGGCCGCATGTGCCCGATCGAGACCCCCGAAGGCCCGAACATCGGTCTGATCGGCTCGCTCGCGTCCTACGGTCGCGTCAACGCGTTCGGTTTCGTCGAGACCCCGTACCGCAAGGTCGTCGACGGTGTCGTCACCGACGAGGTCGACTACCTGACCGCCGACGAGGAAGACCGCTTCGTCATCGCCCAGGCGAACGCCGGCCTGAACGACGAGATGCGCTTCACCGAGAACCGCGTCCTGGTTCGCCGTCGTGGTGGCGAGATCGACTACATCGCCGGCGACGACGTCGACTACATGGACGTCTCCCCGCGCCAGATGGTGTCCGTCGCGACCGCGATGATCCCCTTCCTGGAGCACGACGACGCAAACCGCGCCCTCATGGGCGCGAACATGATGCGCCAGGCCGTTCCGCTCATCAAGGCGGAGGCGCCGCTCGTCGGCACCGGCATGGAGTACCGCTGCGCCGTCGACGCCGGTGACTCGATCAAGGCGGAGAAGGACGGTGTCGTCCAGGAGGTCTCGGCCGACTACATCACCGTCGCCAACGACGACGGCACGTACACCACGTACCGCGTCGCGAAGTTCTCCCGCTCGAACCAGGGCACCTCGGTCAACCAGAAGGTCATCGTCAACGAGGGCGACCGGATCGTCGAGGCCCAGGTCCTCGCCGACGGCCCGGCCACCGAAGAGGGCGAAATGGCCCTCGGCAAGAACCTGCTCGTCGCGTTCATGCCGTGGGAAGGCCACAACTACGAGGACGCGATCATCCTGTCGCAGCGCCTCGTGCAGGACGACGTCCTCTCCTCGATCCACATCGAGGAGCACGAGGTCGACGCCCGTGACACCAAGCTGGGCCCCGAGGAGATCACCCGGGACATCCCGAACGTCTCCGAGGAGGTCCTCGCCGACCTCGACGAGCGCGGCATCATCCGCATCGGTGCGGACGTCGTCGCCGGCGACATCCTGGTCGGCAAGGTCACGCCCAAGGGCGAGACCGAGCTGACGCCGGAGGAGCGCCTGCTCCGTGCGATCTTCGGTGAGAAGGCCCGCGAGGTGCGCGACACCTCGCTCAAGGTCCCCCACGGTGAGATCGGCAAGGTCATCGGTGTCCGCGTCTTCGACCGCGAGGAGGGCGACGAGCTTCCCCCGGGCGTGAACCAGCTGGTCCGCGTCTACGTCGCCCAGAAGCGCAAGATCACCGACGGCGACAAGCTCGCCGGCCGTCACGGCAACAAGGGTGTCATCTCCAAGATCCTTCCGATCGAGGACATGCCCTTCCTGGAAGACGGCACGCCGGTCGACATCATCCTGAACCCGCTGGGTGTCCCGTCCCGAATGAACCCGGGACAGGTCCTGGAGATCCACCTCGGCTGGCTCGCCAGCCGCGGCTGGGACGTCTCCGGGCTCGGCGAGGAATGGGCCGAGCGGCTCAAGGTCATCGGCGCCGACAAGGTCGCGCCCGGTACCAACGTCGCCACCCCGGTGTTCGACGGTGCCCGCGAGGACGAGCTGGCCGGCCTGTTCGAGCACACCATCCCGAACCGCGACGGTGACCGCCTGGTCCTGCCGTCCGGCAAGGCGCGTCTGTTCGACGGCCGCTCCGGCGAGCCGTTCCCGGACCCGATCTCGATCGGGTACATGTACATCCTCAAGCTCCACCACCTGGTCGACGACAAGCTCCACGCGCGGTCGACCGGTCCGTACTCGATGATCACGCAGCAGCCGCTGGGTGGTAAGGCGCAGTTCGGTGGCCAGCGCTTCGGTGAGATGGAGGTGTGGGCGCTTGAGGCTTATGGCGCCGCTTACGCCCTCCAGGAGCTGCTGACCATCAAGTCCGACGACGTCACCGGTCGCGTGAAGGTCTACGAGGCCATCGTCAAGGGCGAGAACATCCCCGAGCCGGGCATTCCCGAGTCCTTCAAGGTGCTCATCAAGGAAATGCAGTCGCTCTGCCTCAACGTGGAGGTGCTGTCCTCGGACGGCATGTCCATCGAGATGCGCGACACCGACGAGGACGTCTTCCGCGCGGCGGAGGAGCTCGGTATCGACCTGTCCCGGCGTGAGCCGAGCAGCGTCGAAGAGGTCTGACGGGCCTGACGGGGGGCTCGCTCAAGAGCCCCCCGTCATCCCCGGGACCGTTCAGACCATGATTGAGACTCGACCCCGAAAGAGGGATTGACGCACAGTGCTCGACGTCAACTTCTTCGACGAGCTGCGGATCGGCCTTGCCACCGCGGACGACATCCGAACCTGGTCGCACGGCGAGGTCAAGAAGCCGGAGACCATCAACTACCGCACCCTCAAGCCCGAGAAGGACGGACTCTTCTGCGAGAAGATCTTCGGTCCGACCCGGGACTGGGAGTGCTACTGCGGCAAGTACAAGCGTGTCCGCTTCAAGGGCATCATCTGTGAGCGCTGTGGCGTCGAGGTCACGCGCGCCAAGGTGCGTCGTGAGCGGATGGGCCACATCGAGCTTGCCGCTCCCGTCACCCACATCTGGTACTTCAAGGGCGTCCCGTCGCGCCTCGGATACCTGCTGGACCTCGCGCCGAAGGACCTCGAAAAGGTCATCTACTTCGCCGCGTACATGATCACGTTCGTGGACGACGAGCGCCGCACCCGCGACCTCCCGTCGCTGGAGGCCCACGTCTCCGTCGAGCGCCAGCAGATCGAGAACCGCCGTGACGCGGACCTCGAAGGCCGGGCCAAGAAGCTCGAGACCGACCTGGCCGAGCTTGAGGCCGAGGGCGCCAAGGCCGACGTGCGCCGCAAGGTGCGCGAAGGTGCCGAGCGCGAGATGAAGCAGCTGCGCGACCGTGCGCAGCGCGAGATCGACCGTCTGGACGAGGTCTGGTCCCGCTTCAAGAACCTCAAGGTCCAGGACCTCGAAGGCGACGAGCTGCTCTACCGCGAGCTGCGCGACCGCTTCGGTACCTACTTCGACGGTTCGATGGGTGCCGCGGCGCTGCAGAAGCGCCTGGAGTCCTTCGACCTCGAGGAAGAGGCCGAGCGCCTTCGCGAGATCATCCGTACCGGCAAGGGCCAGAAGAAGACCCGTGCGCTCAAGCGCCTCAAGGTCGTCTCCGCGTTCCTGCAGACCAGCAACAGCCCCAAGGGCATGGTGCTCGACTGCGTGCCGGTGATCCCGCCGGACCTGCGTCCGATGGTGCAGCTGGACGGTGGCCGCTTCGCGACCTCCGACCTGAACGACCTGTACCGCCGCGTGATCAACCGCAACAACCGTCTGAAGCGTCTGCTCGACCTCGGTGCCCCCGAGATCATCGTGAACAACGAGAAGCGGATGCTCCAGGAGGCGGTCGACGCCCTCTTCGACAACGGCCGTCGTGGTCGCCCCGTCACGGGCCCCGGCAACCGTCCGCTGAAGTCCCTGAGCGACATGCTCAAGGGCAAGCAGGGTCGATTCCGTCAGAACCTCCTCGGCAAGCGCGTGGACTACTCCGCGCGTTCCGTGATCGTCGTCGGTCCGCAGCTGAAGCTGCACCAGTGTGGTCTGCCCAAGGCCATGGCGCTGGAGCTCTTCAAGCCGTTCGTGATGAAGCGCCTGGTCGACCTGAACCACGCGCAGAACATCAAGTCGGCGAAGCGCATGGTCGAGCGCGGCCGTACGGTCGTCTACGACGTGCTCGAAGAGGTCATCGCCGAGCACCCGGTGCTGCTGAACCGTGCGCCCACGCTGCACCGTCTCGGCATCCAGGCCTTCGAGCCCCAGCTGGTCGAAGGCAAGGCCATCCAGATCCACCCGCTCGTCTGCACCGCGTTCAACGCGGACTTCGACGGTGACCAGATGGCCGTGCACCTGCCGCTCTCCGCGGAGGCGCAGGCCGAGGCCCGCATCCTGATGCTGTCCTCGAACAACATCCTCAAGCCGGCCGACGGCCGTCCGGTCACGATGCCGACCCAGGACATGGTCCTCGGTCTGTTCTTCCTGACCACCGACGGTGAGCTGCGTGACACCAAGGGCGAGGGCCGTGCGTTCGGCTCCACGGCCGAGGCGACCATGGCGTTCGACAACGGCGAGCTCGCGCTGCAGTCGCAGGTCGACATCCGCTTCCCGGTGGGCACCATCCCGCCGCGCGGCTGGGTGCCGCCGGTGGCCGAGGAAGGCGAGCAGGAGTTCCAGCCGGGCGACAGCTTCCGTCTGCGCACCACCCTGGGCCGCGCGCTCTTCAACGAGCTGCTGCCCGAGGACTACCCGTTCGTCGACTACTCGGTGGGCAAGAAGCAGCTCTCCGAGATCGTCAACGACCTGGCGGAGCGCTACCCCAAGGTCATCGTGGCGGCGACGCTCGACAACCTGAAGGCGGCCGGCTTCCACTGGGCGACCCGTTCGGGCGTCACCGTGGCCATCTCCGACGTCGTCGTGCCCGAGGCCAAGAAGGCCATCGTCAAGGGCTACGAGGAGCTGGACGAGAAGGTCCAGAAGCAGTACGAGCGCGGTCTGATCACCAAGGACGAGCGCACGCAGGAGCTCATCGCGATCTGGACCAAGGCGACCAACGAGGTTGCCGAGGCGATGAACGCGAACTTCCCCAAGACGAACCCCATCTTCATGATGGTTGACTCGGGTGCCCGAGGAAACATGATGCAGATGCGACAGATCGCCGGTATGCGTGGTCTGGTGTCGAACGCGAAGAACGAGACCATCCCGCGTCCGATCAAGGCGTCCTTCCGTGAGGGCCTCACCGTTCTGGAGTACTTCATCTCCACGCACGGTGCCCGTAAGGGTCTGGCGGACACCGCCCTGCGTACCGCCGACTCGGGTTACCTCACCCGTCGTCTGGTGGACGTCTCGCAGGACGTCATCATCCGCGAGGAGGACTGCGGCACCGAGCGCGGCCTCAAGCTCAAGATCGGTGTCAAGGACGAGGCGGGTGTCCTCCGCAAGGCGGACGACGTCGAGACCTCCGTGTACGCCCGCATGCTGGCCGAGGACGTCGTCATCGACGGCAAGGTCATCGCGCCGGCGAACGTGGACCTCGGTGACGTGCTCATCGACGCCCTCATCGCGAACGGTGTCGAGGAGGTCAAGACCCGCTCGGTCCTGACCTGCGAGTCCGCGGTCGGCACCTGTGCCTTCTGCTACGGCCGCTCCCTGGCCACCGGCAAGCTGGTCGACATCGGTGAGGCGGTCGGCATCATCGCCGCCCAGTCCATCGGTGAGCCCGGTACCCAGCTGACGATGCGTACCTTCCACACCGGTGGTGTGGCGGGTGACGACATCACGCAGGGTCTGCCGCGTGTCGTCGAGCTCTTCGAGGCCCGTACCCCGAAGGGTGTCGCCCCGATCTCCGAGGCCGCCGGTCGCGTGCGGATCGAGGAGACCGAGAAGACGAAGAAGATCGTCATCACGCCCGACGACGGCAGCGAGGAGACGGCGTTCCCGATCTCCAAGCGCGCCAAGGTCATCGTGCACGAGGGCGACCACGTCGAGGTGGGCCAGAAGCTCACCATGGGTGCCACCAACCCGCACGACGTGCTGCGCATCCTCGGTCAGCGTGCCGTCCAGGTCCACCTGGTCGGCGAAGTCCAGAAGGTCTACAACTCGCAGGGCGTGTCGATCCACGACAAGCACATCGAGATCATCATCCGGCAGATGCTGCGCCGCGTGACGATCATCGAGTCCGGCGACGCGGAGCTCCTGCCGGGCGAGCTGGTCGAGCGGTCGAAGTTCGAGACCGAGAACCGTCGTGTGGTCACCGAGGGCGGTCACCCCGCCTCCGGCCGTCCGCAGCTGATGGGTATCACCAAGGCCTCGCTCGCCACCGAGTCGTGGCTGTCGGCGGCGTCCTTCCAGGAGACGACCAGGGTTCTGACGGACGCGGCGATCAACGCCAAGTCCGACTCCCTGATCGGCCTCAAGGAGAACGTCATCATCGGTAAGCTCATCCCGGCCGGTACGGGCCTCGCCCGTTACCGCAACATCCGGGTCGAGCCGACCGAGGAAGCCAAGGCCGCGATGTACTCGGCCGTCGGCTACGACGACATCGACTACTCGCCCTTCGGCACCGGCTCCGGCCAGGCTGTCCCGCTGGAGGACTACGACTACGGCCCGTACAACGGCTAAAGGTCATACGAAGAAGCCCCCCGCCGCTCCGAGAGGAGCGGCGGGGGGCTTCTTCGTGTTCCTGCTTCTTCGTGTTCCGGGGCCGGCCCGGGCCCGGGCACGTCAGTTACGGCGGCGGCGGGAGGCGACCGTGACGGAGGCCAGGGCCAGGAGCGCGAGGGTGGCGGCGGCGAGGCCGGGGGTGAGGCCCTTCGGGGTGAAGGTGCAGGAGACCTTCGTGGTGCCCGCGGGCACGGCGAGGGCGACCAGGCCGTGGAAGGGCCGGACCGGGGCGGAGCACTGCCAACCCGGGACGGCGGTCATCGCGAAGACGGCGGTGCCCGTGGAGCCCTTCGGGAGGGTGGCTTCGATGGTGTGGCCCTCCGCGGAGACCTGCGTGGCGCCGGTGGTGGTGAGCCGGCGGACCGTCGAGTCGAGCGCCGGGCGGTCCAGGCAGCCGATGGGGTGGGTGCCGGCGGTGGCGTGCGCGGTGTGCGTGGCGACCGTGACGTCGAGGCGGCCCGAGGCGGGGACCGTGCCGAGGGGGACGACCCCGCTCATGCGGTCCTGGAGGGTGCGGGTGAGGGAACCCTGGGAGAGCGTGCCGAAGAGCTCGGGGGAGTACCAGTAGGCGGCGGAGCCGGGGGCGCACTGGGCCGCGTACGTCTGGGCGGTGGCGGTACCGCCCCGGGTGACCTGCGGGACCTGGTAGACGGTCGCGCCCAGGACGTTCTCCTGGCGGGCGTACACGCTGTCGGCCGGGTTGGGGGAGGTGTAGGCGCCGCCGCGCAGGGTGACCAGGGGCGGGGCGGGGAACGTCGTCGCGGTCCAGCTGTTCTTCGCGTCCCCCGGCCGTACCCGCGCGCCGATCGAGAAGATCGCGTCGAGGACCGGGTTGTCGGCCCCGAAGAAGGTCCGGCCGTCGTTCTTGAAGCCGTATCCCAGGGGCTCCAGGGCCCGGTACGTGGCCTCGGGGAGGTAGCTGCTGTAGTACTGCGGCCCCTCCGCGCGCAGGGCCAGGGCGTCGTTGTACGAGGTCTGCGGCGCGCCCGAGTCGGTCCGGTACGCGGGCCAGCCGTCCACGGCCCGGACCGCGTCGAAGTGCCGGCTGATCGACGCGTTGGAGGTGGCGGCGGGCGCCGCCCAGCGTTCGCGGGCCCGCCGGGTGTCGGCGCCCAGCGCGGCGGCGGTGGATTCCGCGAAGACGACGCCGACCATCAGTACGGCCGCGATCGGGACGAGGTGGCGACGCTTCTCGCCGAGGGAGAGCAGGACCAGCGCGAGCAGCGACAGGGCCCCGCCGCCGAGCACGGCCGGCCACGTCCAGCCGCCGAAGTCGTCGGTGTGCCGCAGCACGAAGGTGGCCGCCACCAGCAGGGCGGCCGACAGCGCGAGGTGCAGCGGGCGCGGGCGGTGGGCGAGCGCCAGCCAGGCGGCGATCACCACCATCCCGCTGAACACGAAGGCCTCGCGGTACGGGTTGCCGTTCGGGACCGCCAGGCCGTGCCACACGTACTGGGTCGGCGGGAACTGGAACGAGGCGAGCACCAGCAGCGTCGCACCCGCCCACACCAGGCGCGTCTTGCGCGCGATCGCGGAGTTGAAGAGGAACGCGCCCGCCAGGATCAGCCCCAGGGAGGCGACGTACAGCCGGGGCCGGCCGCCCCACAGGTGCGTGGCGGGCAGCATCCCGGCGAGCAGGATCTCGATCCGGACCGGCTCGAAGGAGCCGGCCCGGGTGGGCTGCGCGGCGCCGCTCGACAGGAAGGACGGCAGGAGCAGGGGCAGGGTGAGGAAGACGCCCGTGACGGTTGCCGTGGCCGCCCGCCACACGGCGCGCAGCCGCTCGGAGCCGGTCATCTCGCGCGTGGCCAGCCGGATCGCCAGGAGCACGCAGGCGGCCATCGTCGCCATCATCGCGGTGTAGAAGTTCCCGAACCAGGCGAGCGCGACGAACAGCGCGACGCCGGGCCAGCGCCGCTGCTCCAGACACCACTCGACGGCGATGCCGAGCAGTGGCAGGGCCACCAGCCCCCACAGCCACATCGGGATGTACGAGGCGTCGCTGAGCGCCCACCCGCACAGTCCGTACGTCGCTCCGAGCACCCCCCGCTGCCACCACGGGCCGGGGTGCAGCTTCCCGAGGTACACCGTCATCACGGCGGCCGCGGTGCCCATCGTCAGGGGGGTGACGACGAAGACGGCGAGGTCGACGTGGGCCCGGGGCACGAGGACGGCGAGCCAGGAGAACGGGTTGCCGAGGTAGGTGTAGTAGTCGGACAGGAACTGCTGCCCGAAGCCCCCGCGCCAGCTGAACAGCAGGTCACCGGCGGCCTGCCCGTGCACCAGGTCCCACAGGGCGCGGTGGAAGGGCACGTACTGATTGGCCTGGTCGTTGAGGGCGCGGCCGGTGTTCCCGAAGGGGAAGGTGCCGCGGGCCACCCAGGCCGCGCAGAACGCGCCCGAGGTGACGAGGAAGGCGAGCAGTGGGCCGCGCAGGCGACCCAGGCGGCGCCGGGTCGAGGCGGGCCGCCGCCGGGCGGGAGCTTCCCGTGTGGTGGGCTCCGAGGCCACGGTTCCCAATGCGCTGCTCCCTGCTGATCGACTTCGCCGGTGGCGGTTTGTCCGGCTCGTCAGTCTAGGGCGGCGCGGGCAGCGCGCGGCCACGTACCACATGTGCGCGGGTTCCGCACATCAGAGCCCGTGCGGGGGCGGGGTCCAGGCCCGAATCCCGTGCCCCGTCTGGCCTGCGGGTCTGTGGGGGAGCGGGCCGCGCGGCGGGCGCCGGGCTTTTGTTTTGACCGGAGTGGATGGGATGGGTACGCTCAGACCTTGTGCCTGGGGTGTGCCTGGGCTCCCGTGCGTGTCCATCACCCGCATAAGAGCCACATCAAGCCACCGCGATCCACGTGATCTCCGTTAGCGCGGAGCTCCACCGGATCCGACACACCCGACCGCGTGGGTCGGCAAAGTTCCAGGTTAGCTTCACTACACGGCACACAGAAACCGGAGAAGTAGTGCCTACGATCCAGCAGCTGGTCCGTAAGGGCCGGCAGGACAAGGTCGAGAAGACAAAGACCCCCGCGCTTGAGGCTTCGCCCCAGCGTCGCGGCGTCTGCACGCGTGTGTTCACGACCACCCCGAAGAAGCCGAACTCGGCGCTCCGTAAGGTCGCGCGTGTGCGTCTGACCTCCGGCATCGAGGTCACCGCTTACATTCCGGGTGAGGGACACAACCTGCAGGAGCACTCGATCGTGCTCGTGCGTGGTGGCCGTGTGAAGGACCTGCCGGGTGTTCGTTACAAGATCATCCGCGGTGCGCTTGACACGCAGGCTGTCAAGAACCGCAAGCAGGCCCGCAGCCGCTACGGCGCCAAGAAGGAGAAGTAAGAATGCCTCGTAAGGGCCCCGCCCCGAAGCGCCCGGTCATCATCGACCCGGTCTACGCATCTCCTCTGGTGACGTCGCTCATCAACAAGATCCTCCTGAACGGCAAGCGCTCCACCGCCGAGCGCATCGTCTACGGCGCGATGGAGGGCCTCCGCGAGAAGACCGGCGCTGACCCGGTCATCACGCTGAAGCGCGCGCTGGAGAACGTCAAGCCGTCGCTTGAGGTCAAGTCCCGCCGTGTCGGTGGCGCCACCTACCAGGTGCCGATCGAGGTCAAGCCCGGTCGTGCCGCCACCCTGGCGCTGCGCTGGGTCGTGGGTTACTCCCGCGCCCGCCGCGAGAAGACCATGACCGAGCGCCTCATGAACGAGCTGCTCGACGCCTCCAACGGTCTTGGCGCTGCCGTCAAGAAGCGCGAGGACACGCACAAGATGGCCGAGTCCAACAAGGCGTTCGCGCACTACCGCTGGTAGTCCCACCCCACATCGAGACCGAGAGAAGACCGAAGCCTTATGGCTACCACTTCGCTTGACCTGGCCAAGGTCCGCAACATCGGGATCATGGCCCACATCGACGCGGGCAAGACGACCACCACCGAGCGCATCCTGTTCTACACCGGTGTGTCGTACAAGATCGGTGAGGTCCACGACGGCGCCGCCACGATGGACTGGATGGAGCAGGAGCAGGAGCGTGGTATCACCATCACGTCTGCCGCGACGACCTGCCACTGGCCTCTTGACGAGGTCGACCACACCATCAACATCATCGACACCCCGGGTCACGTCGACTTCACCGTAGAGGTGGAGCGTTCGCTCCGCGTCCTCGACGGTGCCGTCACCGTCTTCGACGGTGTCGCCGGTGTGGAGCCGCAGTCCGAGACGGTGTGGCGTCAGGCCGACCGTTACGGCGTGCCGCGCATCTGCTTCGTCAACAAGCTGGACCGTACCGGCGCCGAGTTCTTCCGCTGTGTCGACATGATCGTGGACCGCCTCGGCGCGACCCCGATCGTCATGCAGCTGCCCATCGGCTCCGAGATGGACTTCCAGGGCGTTGTCGACCTGGTCCGCATGAAGGCCCTTGTCTGGTCCGCCGAGGCCTCCAAGGGCGAGATGTACGACGTCGTCGACATCCCCGCTTCGCACGTCGAGCTCGCCGACGAATGGCGCGGCAAGCTCGTCGAGGCCGTCGCGGAGAACGACGAGGAGATGATGGAGCTGTTCCTGGAGGGCACCGAGCCCACCGAGGAGCAGCTCTACGCCGCCGTCCGTCGTATCACCATCGCCTCCGGCAAGGGCGGCGACACCACTGTCACCCCCGTGTTCTGTGGCACCGCGTTCAAGAACAAGGGCGTTCAGCCCCTGCTCGACGCCGTCGTGCGCTACCTGCCTTCCCCCCTGGACGTCGAGGCCATCGAGGGCCACGACGTCAAGGACGCGGAGGTCGTCGTCAAGCGCAAGCCGGCCGACTCCGAGCCGCTGTCGGCCCTCGCGTTCAAGATCGCGAGCGACCCGCACCTCGGTAAGCTCACCTTCGTCCGGATCTACTCCGGTCGCCTGGAGGCCGGCACCGCGGTGCTGAACTCCGTCAAGGGCAAGAAGGAGCGCATCGGCAAGATCTACCGTATGCACGCGAACAAGCGTGAGGAGATCGAGTCGGTGGGCGCCGGTGACATCGTCGCCGTCATGGGCCTGAAGCAGACCACCACCGGTGAGACGCTGTGCGACGAGAAGGCCCCGGTCATCCTGGAGTCCATGGACTTCCCGGCCCCGGTCATCCAGGTCGCGATCGAGCCCAAGTCCAAGGGTGACCAGGAGAAGCTGGGTGTCGCCATCCAGCGTCTCGCGGAAGAGGACCCCTCCTTCCAGGTTCACTCGGACGAGGAGACCGGCCAGACCATCATCGGTGGTATGGGCGAGCTCCACCTCGACATCCTCGTCGACCGCATGCGTCGCGAGTTCAAGGTCGAGGCGAACGTCGGCAAGCCGCAGGTGGCCTACCGCGAGACGATCCGCAAGTCCGTCGAGCGTCACGACTACACCCACAAGAAGCAGACCGGTGGTACCGGTCAGTTCGCCAAGGTGCAGATCGCGATCGAGCCCATCGAGGGCGGCGAGGCGGCTTACGAGTTCGTCAACAAGGTCACCGGTGGACGTATCCCGCGTGAGTACATCCCGTCGGTGGACGCCGGTGCCCAGGAAGCCATGAAGTTCGGCATCCTCGCCGGCTACGAGATGACTGGCGTCCGCGTCATTCTTCTCGACGGTGGCTACCACGAGGTCGACTCCTCCGAACTCGCGTTCAAGATCGCCGGTTCGCAGGCCTTCAAGGAGGCCGCGCGCAAGGCTTCTCCCGTGCTCCTTGAGCCGATGATGGCCGTTGAGGTCACCACGCCCGAGGACTACATGGGTGAGGTCATCGGCGACATCAACTCTCGTCGTGGCCAGATCCAGGCCATGGACGAGCGTCACGGTGCTCGCATCGTGAAGGGCCTCGTGCCGCTTTCGGAGATGTTCGGCTACGTCGGAGACCTCCGCAGCAAGACCTCGGGTCGCGCCAGCTACTCGATGCAGTTCGACTCCTACGCCGAGGTTCCCCGGAACGTCGCTGAGGAGATCATCGCGAAGGCCAAGGGCGAGTAACTCTTCGGAGTCCACGCTTTAGGCTTGTCACCGGTACCTCTGGGGCAACAGGAGCAACCCGCTTCCATTGCCCCGGGGGACTGGCATCCCAGCAAAGATCACCTGGCGCCGATCTGTAAGGCGTACAGAACCACTCTCAGGAGGACCCCCGTGGCGAAGGCGAAGTTCGAGCGGACTAAGCCGCACGTCAACATCGGCACCATTGGTCACATTGACCACGGTAAGACGACCCTCACGGCCGCCATTACCAAGGTGCTGCACGACAAGTACCCGGACCTGAACGCGGCTTCGGCCTTCGATCAGATCGACAAGGCTCCTGAGGAGCGCCAGCGCGGTATCACCATCTCGATCGCGCACGTCGAGTACCAGACCGAGGCGCGTCACTACGCCCACGTCGACTGCCCGGGTCACGCGGACTACATCAAGAACATGATCACCGGTGCCGCGCAGATGGACGGTGCCATCCTCGTGGTCGCCGCCACCGACGGCCCGATGCCGCAGACCAAGGAGCACGTGCTCCTGGCCCGCCAGGTCGGCGTTCCGTACATCGTCGTCGCCCTGAACAAGGCCGACATGGTGGACGACGAGGAGATCCTGGAGCTCGTCGAGCTCGAGGTCCGTGAGCTGCTCTCCGAGTACGACTTCCCGGGCGACGACCTGCCGGTCGTCCAGGTCTCCGCGCTGAAGGCGCTCGAGGGCGACAAGGAGTGGGGTGACAAGCTCCTCGGCCTGATGGACGCCGTGGACGAGGCCATCCCGACCCCGCCGCGCGACACCGACAAGCCCTTCCTGATGCCGGTCGAGGATGTCTTCACGATCACCGGTCGCGGTACGGTCGTCACCGGCCGTATCGAGCGTGGTGTCCTGAAGGTCAACGAGACCGTCGACATCATCGGTATCAAGGAAGAGAAGACCACCACCACGGTCACCGGTATCGAGATGTTCCGCAAGCTCCTCGACGAGGGCCAGGCCGGTGAGAACGTCGGTCTGCTCCTCCGTGGCATCAAGCGCGAGGACGTCGAGCGCGGTCAGGTCATCATCAAGCCCGGTTCGGTCACGCCGCACACCGAGTTCGAGGCCGCCGCGTACATCCTGTCGAAGGACGAGGGTGGCCGTCACACCCCGTTCTTCAACAACTACCGCCCGCAGTTCTACTTCCGTACCACGGACGTGACGGGCGTTGTGACCCTGCCTGAGGGCACCGAGATGGTCATGCCCGGTGACAACACCGACATGACGGTCTCCCTCATCCAGCCGGTCGCGATGGAAGAGGGCCTGAAGTTCGCCATCCGCGAGGGTGGTCGTACCGTGGGCGCCGGCCAGGTCACCAAGATCACGAAGTAATTCGTGCTCTGACCTGGTAGCTCGCGCGAGCGGGCACCATGTTTGACAGAGGGGCCCCTTCCCCGACGCTTCGGCGCCGGGGAAGGGGCCCTTCGTCGTACCCGACGCCGTATCCGACGGCCGGGGCGTCAGCCGCGTCGGCCCGGGCGGTTGCCGGAGGGGGCGTCCGCGGCGGGCGCCGGTTTTGGCCAGGGGGAGGGAAACGGCTTGTCGGAGGGGTGTGAGAGGCTCCGCTGCGCATGGTGTGGACATATCAAGGTGGGGGCATGGGGAAGAGCGACGACGCGCGCGGGACGGGTATTTCCGACGAGGAGTGGGCCCGGTTCGTGGAGCAGGCCGCCGCAGGGGCCGGGGAGGCCCCGGTGGAGCCGTCGGCGCGGGCGCGGATGGTGACCGCGCGGCTGCGGCGCGAGGACGAGGAGCGGGCGGCGCGGGAGAAGGGCTGGAAGGGGCGTAAGGCGCGCAAGGCCCGGGAGGCCGCCGAGCCGGTCGGGTGGCGGACCGGGCCGGCCTGGCAGGAGATGGAGGGCCGCGGGAAGGGCAAGCGGCGGCTCAAGGCCACCGGGGCCATCGTCTTCATCGCCGCCCTCGCGGTGATCGCCGTACGGCCGGAGCTGGTCATAGACCGGCTCACGGGGAAGACGGCGGCCCGGGAGAAGGCCGCGAACGCCGCCCCGCTCGCCGCCGAGACGGCGCGGCCGTCGGCCGCGCCGTCACAGGAGTACCCGGACCGGCCGACCCTCCAGGACCCGTTCCGCGGTTCCCCGGCCCGGCAGTGGGCGGACGGGGCCTCGGGCATCGAGCTGCCCGAGGCGAAGCCCACGGGCGGGCTCTCCCGCGAGCAGGTGGCGGACGCGCTCGCGAAGACCGGCCGGCTGCTGGTGGCGGCCAACCTGGAGCCGGCCACCCTGCGCGGCGAGCGCCCGCAGGCGGCCCTGGACCTGCTGGACCCGGCGCAGGACGACGGCCGGGGGCTGATGGAGAGGGCCCTCGCCCGGCCCACCAAGGACGCCGACCCGTTGGCGCTGTTCACCCGCTTCGAGCCGGCCCAGGTGCGGGTGCACGGCGAGGTCGTCAAGACGCGCGGGCGGATGTGGTTCGACAGCACGCGCTCCGGAGAGGTGCTGGTGCACTCCGACTACACCTTCGTGTACCCGTTGGTGCGGGCGCGCGCCGGCGCGGACGAGGTGGCGCGGACCATCGTGCGGCGAGAGCTCACCGTGGCCCTGGCCGACCCCGAGCGGATAGCGGCGACTCCCGGCAAGCTGCGGATCGTGAGCTGGTCCGAATCGGCGGGCAACGACGACTGCTCGCGCGACGGCGAAGGCTATCTGCACCCCATGTTCGCGTCCGAGCAGCAGACGCGGCCCGACCCACGACCGTCGGGACCGGTCACCGATCCGTACGACCGCAGTACGGACGTGTCGGCGCTGCCGAAGGAGTGCGGGACCGTCTCCCGCTCCTGATCCGTCCCTGAGCCGCCCTCGTAAGGGCCTGGCGAGGCCTCCCCACGGGGTCCCCGTCGCGTGGCAGGGTTTGACGTGTCCGCGCGGCGGGGTATTGTTCTGCGCCCGATTGGCGCAGTACGTGTCTCATGTGGCAGACTACTCAAGTTGCTCGGTTGAGTGCCGATGCTGCGCGCCTCCCGCCGGGAGGACCGGAAGCGAGTCCCACAGTACTCGTCGTCCTTATCTGCCCCTCGGGGCAGCAATGGGGACGGACGTACGGGAATCTTCTGGGAAGTGTCAGCACGGGGCCCACCAGGCACCCGGTGGGTGTTTCTCCCCCGAAGCGCGGTCTTGGGACCGCACCCCCTTGGACGAGGGAATTTCCGTATGGGAATTTTCTTGGAGGGAGTGCGACACGCCCGACCGCGTGGGTCGGAGGGAAGCCGTGGAGTGATCCACAGCCGCCCGGGAGCCAGAGCGTTTCCACAACAGACAGGACTACGGAGTAGCCATGGCGGGACAGAAGATCCGCATCCGGCTCAAGGCCTACGACCACGAGGTCATCGACTCCTCGGCGAAGAAGATCGTCGAGACGGTGACGCGCACTGGTGCGTCGGTCGCGGGCCCGGTGCCGCTGCCCACTGAGAAGAACGTGTACTGCGTCATCAAGTCGCCGCACAAGTACAAGGACTCGCGCGAGCACTTCGAGATGCGCACGCACAAGCGCCTGATCGACATCCTCGACCCGACTCCCAAGACCGTTGACTCGCTGATGCGCCTGGACCTTCCGGCCGGCGTTGACATCGAGATCAAGCTCTGAGAGGCGTCGAGAAGATGGCAAAGCAGATCAAGGGCGTCCTGGGCGAGAAGCTCGGCATGACCCAGGTCTGGGACGAGAACAACCGTGTCGTCCCGGTGACCGTGGTCAAGGCCGGACCCTGCGTCGTTACCCAGGTCCGTACGAACGACATCGACGGCTACGAGTCGGTCCAGATCGCCTTCGGCGAGATCGACCCGCGCAAGGTGAACAAGCCCCTCAAGGGCCACTTCGCCAAGGCCGACGTGACCCCCCGCCGCCACCTGGTGGAGCTCCGCACCTCCGACGCCGGCGAGTACACGCTCGGCCAGGAGATCACTGCCGAGGTGTTCGAGTCCGGCGTCAAGGTTGACGTCACGGGCAACAGCAAGGGCAAGGGCTTCGCCGGTGTCATGAAGCGGCACAACTTCCGGGGCCTCGGCGCCGGTCACGGTGTGCAGCGCAAGCACCGCTCCCCCGGTTCGATCGGTGGCTGCGCCACCCCTGGGCGTGTCTTCAAGGGCATGCGCATGGCTGGTCGTATGGGCAACGAGCGCGTCACCACCCAGAACCTGACCATCCACGCGGTAGACGCGGAGAAGGGTCTGCTCCTCATCAAGGGCGCAGTCCCCGGTCCGAACGGCGGCCTCGTCCTGGTCCGTACCGCGGCCAAGGGGGCTTGAGGTTAATGAGCACCATTGACATCCTTTCGCCGGCAGGCGACAAGGCCGGTACCGTCGAGCTCCCCGCGGAGATCTTCGACGCGAAGACCAGCGTTCCGCTGATCCACCAGGTCGTCGTCGCACAGCTGGCCGCTGCCCGTCAGGGCACGCACAAGACCAAGACCCGTGGCGAAGTCCGTGGTGGTGGCCGCAAGCCGTACCGCCAGAAGGGCACCGGCCGCGCGCGTCAGGGTTCCACCCGCGCTCCGCAGTTCGCCGGCGGTGGCGTCGTCCACGGCCCGCAGCCGCGTGACTACTCGCAGCGGACCCCGAAGAAGATGAAGGTCGCCGCCCTCCGCGGTGCCCTGTCGGACCGTGCGCGTCACTCCCGCATCCACGTCGTCACCGGCGTGGTCGAGGGTGCCGCCTCCACGAAGGCCGCCAAGACGCTGTTCGGCAAGATCTCGGAGCGCAAGAACCTGCTCCTGGTCGTCGAGCGCGCCGACGAGGCCGCGTGGCTGTCCGCCCGCAACCTGCCCCAGGTTCACATCCTGGAGCCGGGCCAGCTGAACACGTACGACGTGATCGTCTCTGACGACGTGGTCTTCACCCAGGCCGCGCTCGAGTCCTTCGTGTCTGGCCCCAAGGCCGACGAGACCGAAGGGAGCGACGCCTGATGTCCGAGGCGACCGTTACCAGCAAGACCTTCTCTGACCCGCGCGACCTGCTGATCAAGCCGGTTGTCTCGGAGAAGAGCTACGCGCTGCTGGACGAGAACAAGTACACGTTCATCGTCGCGCCTGGCGCCAACAAGACCCAGATCAAGCAGGCCGTCGAGGCGGTCTTCTCGGTCAAGGTCACCGGGGTCAACACGATCAACCGTCAGGGTAAGCGCAAGCGGACCAAGACCGGTTTCGGCAAGCGCGCCAACACCAAGCGCGCCATCGTGACCCTCGCTGAGGGCGACCGAATCGACATCTTCGGCGGCCAGGGCTCCTAACGGAGTCCTGAGTCGTCCGGAATCGGACGAGGACTGAGAAATGGGTATCCGCAAGTACAAGCCGACGACCCCGGGCCGTCGTGGCTCCAGCGTCGCCGACTTTGTCGAGATCACGCGGTCCACGCCGGAGAAGTCGCTGGTTCGCCCGCTGCACAGCAAGGGCGGCCGTAACAACACCGGTCGGATCACCGTTCGCCACCAGGGTGGTGGACACAAGCGCGCCTACCGCGTGATCGACTTCCGTCGTCACGACAAGGACGGCGTGCCGGCCAAGGTCGCGCACATCGAGTACGACCCCAACCGCACCGCGCGCATCGCGCTGCTGCACTACGCCGACGGCGAGAAGCGCTACATCATCGCGCCGCGCGGTCTGCAGCAGGGTGACCGGATCGAGAACGGCCCCACGGCCGACATCAAGCCCGGCAACAACCTGGCGCTGCGCAACATCCCGGTCGGTACGACCATCCACGCGATCGAGCTGCGTCCCGGCGGCGGTGCGAAGTTCGCCCGCTCCGCGGGTGCGTCCGTGCAGCTGCTGGCGAAGGAGGGCACCATGGCCCACCTCCGCATGCCGTCCGGTGAGATCCGTCTCGTCGACGCGCGCTGCCGCGCCACGGTCGGCGAGGTCGGCAACGCCGAGCAGTCGAACATCAACTGGGGCAAGGCCGGCCGTATGCGCTGGAAGGGCGTTCGCCCGTCCGTCCGCGGTGTCGCGATGAACCCGGTTGACCACCCGCACGGTGGTGGTGAGGGCAAGACCAGCGGTGGTCGCCACCCGGTCTCCCCGTGGGGTCAGAAGGAGGGTCGTACTCGCTCGCCGAAGAAGGCTTCGAGCAAGTACATCGTCCGCCGCCGCAAGACGAACAAGAAGCGCTAGGAGCGGGTTTAGATGCCGCGCAGTCTCAAGAAGGGACCCTTCGTCGACGGACACCTCATCAAGAAGGTGGACGCTCAGAACGAAGCTGGTACCAAGAACGTCATCAAGACCTGGTCCCGTCGCTCGATGATCATCCCGGCCATGCTGGGTCACACCATCGCGGTGCACAACGGCAAGACCCACGTCCCGGTGTTCGTCACCGAGTCGATGGTCGGCCACAAGCTCGGCGAGTTCTCGCCGACTCGCACCTTCCGCGGCCACGTCAAGGACGACCGGAAGTCGAAGCGCCGCTAAAGGCGGGGTGGTAACGACTATGACTTACACCGAAGGGACAACCATGGAAGCCAGGGCCCAGGCGCGGTACATCCGCGTCACGCCCATGAAGGCCCGCCGCGTGGTGGACCTTATCCGTGGCATGGATGCCACGGAGGCTCAGGCGGTCCTGCGTTTCGCCCCGCAGGCCGCGAGCGTGCCGGTCGGCAAGGTGCTTGACAGCGCCATTGCCAACGCCGCACACAACTACAACCACCCGGACGCTTCTTCGCTGTTCATCAGCGAGGCGTTCGTGGACGAGGGTCCGACCCTGAAGCGGTTCCGTCCGCGTGCCCAGGGCCGTGCCTACCGGATCCGCAAGCGGACCAGCCACATCACCGTGGTCGTCAGCAGCAAGGAAGGTTCCCGGTAATGGGCCAGAAGGTAAACCCGCACGGGTTCCGGCTCGGCATCACCACCGACTTCAAGTCGCGTTGGTACGCCGACAAGCTGTACAAGGACTACGTCAAGGAAGACGTCGCCATCCGTCGGATGATGACGTCCGGCATGGAGCGCGCCGGCATCTCGAAGGTTGAGATCGAGCGCACCCGTGACCGCGTGCGTGTGGACATCCACACCGCTCGTCCGGGCATCGTCATCGGCCGCCGTGGCGCCGAGGCCGACCGCATCCGCGGTGACCTCGAGAAGCTCACGGGCAAGCAGGTCCAGCTGAACATCCTCGAGGTCAAGAACCCCGAGCTCGACGCTCAGCTGGTTGCCCAGGCCGTTGCCGAGCAGCTCTCCTCCCGCGTCTCCTTCCGTCGTGCCATGCGCAAGAGCATGCAGGGCACGATGAAGGCCGGCGCCAAGGGCATCAAGATCCAGTGTGGCGGCCGTCTCGGCGGCGCCGAGATGTCCCGCTCCGAGTTCTACCGCGAGGGTCGTGTGCCGCTGCACACGCTGCGCGCGAACGTGGACTACGGCTTCTTCGAGGCCAAGACCACCTTCGGCCGTATCGGTGTGAAGGTCTGGATCTACAAGGGCGACGTCAAGAACATCGCCGAGGTTCGCGCCGAGAACGCTGCGGCCCGTGCGGGTAACCGCCCGGCCCGTGGCGCGGGTGGCGCTGGCGACCGTCCCGCCGGCCGTGGTGGCCGTGGTGGCGAGCGCGGCGGCCGTGGTGGCCGCAAGCCGCAGCAGGCTGCTGGTGCCGAGGCCCCCAAGGCCGACGCTCCCGCCGCCGCTCCGGCCGAGAGCACCGGAACGGAGGCCTGACCGACATGCTGATCCCTCGTAGGGTCAAGCACCGCAAGCAGCACCACCCGAAGCGCCGTGGTATGGCCAAGGGCGGTACTGAGGTCTCGTTCGGCGAGTACGGCATCCAGGCGCTGACCCCGGCGTACGTGACGAACCGCCAGATCGAGGCGGCTCGTATCGCGATGACCCGCCACATCAAGCGTGGCGGCAAGGTCTGGATCAACATCTACCCGGACCGCCCGCTGACGAAGAAGCCTGCCGAGACCCGCATGGGTTCCGGTAAGGGTTCTCCCGAGTGGTGGATCGCGAACGTGCACCCGGGTCGGGTCATGTTCGAGCTGTCCTACCCGAACGAGAAGATTGCTCGTGAGGCGCTCACCCGCGCTGCTCACAAGCTTCCGATGAAGTGCCGGATTGTTCGGCGCGAGGCAGGTGAGTCGTGATGGCGACCGGAACCAAGGCGTCTGAGCTGCGCGAGCTCGACAGCGAGGCGCTCGTCGCCAAGCTGCGCGAGGCCAAGGAAGAGCTGTTCAAGCTGCGTTTCCAGGCGGCCACGGGTCAGCTGGAGAACAACGGCCGGCTCAAGTCCGTCCGTAAGGACATCGCTCGCATCTACACCCTGATGCACGAGCGTGAGCTCGGTATCGAGACGGTGGAGAGCGCCTGATGAGCGAGAAGAATGTGACTGAGACGAACGAGCGCGGTTTCCGCAAGACCCGTGAGGGTCTCGTCGTCAGCGACAAGATGGACAAGACCGTCGTCGTCGCTGTCGAGGACCGCGTGAAGCACGCGCTGTACGGCAAGGTCATCCGCCGTACGAACAAGCTCAAGGCTCACGACGAGCAGAACGCTGCCGGTGTCGGCGACCGCGTCCTCATCATGGAGACGCGTCCGCTGTCGGCGAGCAAGCGCTGGCGCATCGTCGAGATCCTCGAGAAGGCCAAGTAAGGAACCTCGCGCAAGCGAGTTCCGCCAGACATAGCCTGGGGGGTTCCCCTCAGGTCAGTTCCGCCAGGCTCGGCGAGGGGCTCCGGTAACGGACCCCTCGCCGGGAACCGGCAGACAATCAGGAGATAGACGTGATCCAGCAGGAGTCGCGACTGCGTGTCGCCGACAACACTGGTGCCAAGGAAATCCTTTGCATCCGTGTTCTCGGTGGCTCCGGTCGCCGCTACGCGGGCATCGGTGACGTCATCGTCGCCACCGTCAAGGACGCGATCCCCGGTGGCAACGTGAAGAAGGGTGACGTCGTCAAGGCGGTCATCGTTCGCACCGTCAAGGAGCGCCGCCGCCAGGACGGCTCGTACATCCGCTTCGACGAGAACGCCGCTGTCATTCTCAAGAACGACGGCGACCCTCGCGGCACCCGTATCTTCGGCCCCGTGGGCCGTGAGCTGCGCGAGAAGAAGTTCATGAAGATCATCTCGCTCGCGCCGGAGGTGCTGTAAGCATGAAGATCAAGAAGGGCGACCTGGTTCAGGTCATCACCGGTAAGGACAAGGGCAAGCAGGGCAAGGTCATCGCGGCCATGCCCAGCGAGAACCGCGTCCTCGTCGAGGGTGTCAACCGGGTCAAGAAGCACACCAAGGCCGGTCAGACCGCTGGTGGTTCGCAGACCGGTGGCATCGTGATCACCGAGGCGCCGGTCCACGTCAGCAACGTTCAGCTGGTCGTGGAGAAGGACGGCCAGAAGGTCGTCACCCGCGTCGGCTACCGCTTCGACGACGAGGGCAACAAGATCCGCGTTGCCAAGCGGACGGGTGAGGACATCTGATGGCTACCACTCCGCGTCTCAAGACGAAGTACCGCGAGGACATCGCGGGCAAGCTGCGTGAGGAGTTCTCCTACGAGAACGTCATGCAGATCCCCGGTCTCGTGAAGATCGTGGTCAACATGGGTGTGGGCGACGCCGCCCGCGACTCCAAGCTGATCGACGGCGCCATCCGCGACCTGACGACGATCACCGGTCAGAAGCCGGCCGTCACGAAGGCCCGCAAGTCCATCGCGCAGTTCAAGCTGCGTGAGGGTCAGCCGATCGGCTGCCACGTCACCCTCCGTGGTGACCGCATGTGGGAGTTCCTGGACCGTACGCTGTCGCTCGCGCTGCCGCGTATCCGTGACTTCCGTGGTCTGTCGCCGAAGCAGTTCGACGGCCGTGGCAACTACACCTTCGGTCTCACGGAGCAGGTCATGTTCCACGAGATCGACCAGGACAAGATCGACCGTACCCGGGGTATGGACATCACCGTGGTTACCACGGCGACCAACGACGACGAGGGCCGTGCCCTCCTTCGTCACCTCGGCTTCCCCTTCAAGGAGGCGTAAGCGAGATGGCGAAGAAGGCTCTCATCGCGAAGGCTGCCCGCAAGCCCAAGTTCGGTGTGCGTGCGTACACCCGCTGCCAGCGCTGCGGTCGCCCCCACTCCGTGTACCGCAAGTTCGGCCTGTGCCGCGTGTGCCTTCGTGAGATGGCTCACCGTGGCGAGCTGCCGGGCGTGACCAAGAGCTCCTGGTAATTCCGCAGGTCCGCAAGGACTTGGGAACTTCCAGGCACTCTCGGTAAGCATCTGGTCGGCGGATGCCCGGCCGCGCATGCCTTAGGCTTGTGTGGTTGGGCGTCCGCCGCCCATAACGACTTACTACGCCGTAGGTCCCCGCACCGCACCCGTCCCGCCACTGAGTGGGGAGAGGGATGGCGCATACAGGAAACCCCGGCGAGAGAGGCCGAAGGCCACTTCATGACCATGACTGACCCGATCGCAGACATGCTCACGCGTCTGCGTAACGCTAACTCGGCGTACCACGACACCGTCGTGATGCCGCACAGCAAGATCAAGTCGCACATCGCAGAGATCCTCAAGCAGGAGGGTTTCATCACCGGCTGGAAGGTCGAGGACGCCGAGGTCGGCAAGAACCTCGTCCTCGAGCTGAAGTTCGGGCCGAACCGTGAGCGCTCCATCGCGGGCATCAAGCGGATCTCGAAGCCCGGTCTGCGCGTGTACGCGAAGTCCACCAACCTGCCGAAGGTGCTCGGCGGCCTGGGCGTGGCGATCATCTCCACGTCCCACGGTCTCCTCACCGGCCAGCAGGCAGGCAAGAAGGGCGTAGGTGGGGAAGTCCTCGCCTACGTCTGGTAGTCGGGAACGGAGGAAAAGCAATGTCGCGAATCGGCAAGCTCCCCATCCAGGTTCCCGCCGGTGTGGACGTCACCATCGATGGCCGCACGGTCGCGGTGAAGGGCCCCAAGGGTTCCCTCTCGCACACCGTCGCTGCGCCCATCGCCGTCGCCAAGGGTGAGGACGGCGTTCTGAACGTCATCCGCCCGAACGACGAGCGTCAGAACAAGGCCCTTCACGGCCTGTCCCGCACGCTGGTGGCGAACATGATCACCGGTGTGACCACGGGATACGTCAAGGCTCTCGAGATCAGCGGTGTTGGTTACCGCGTCGCCGCGAAGGGCTCCGACCTGGAGTTCCAGCTTGGCTACAGCCACCCGATCCTGATCGAGGCGCCCGAGGGCATCTCCTTCAAGGTCGAGTCGCCCACCAAGTTCACGGTCGAGGGCATCGACAAGCAGAAGGTCGGCGAGGTCGCCGCCAACATCCGCAAGCTGCGGAAGCCCGACCCGTACAAGGCCAAGGGTGTCAAGTACGCCGGCGAAGTCATCCGCCGCAAGGTCGGAAAGGCTGGTAAGTAGCCATGGCATACGGTGTGAAGATCGCCAAGGGCGACGCGTACAAGCGCGCTGCCAAGGCTCGCCGCCACATCCGCATCCGCAAGAACGTCTCGGGTACGGCGGAGCGTCCGCGCCTCGTCGTGACGCGTTCCAACCGCAACATCGTTGCTCAGGTCATCGACGACCTCCAGGGTCACACCCTGGCGTCGGCGTCGACCCTGGACGCTTCGATCCGCGGTGGCGAAGGCGACAAGAGCGCCCAGGCCCAGGCTGTCGGCGCGCTCGTCGCCGAGCGTGCCAAGGCCGCGGGTGTCGAGACCGTCGTGTTCGACCGCGGTGGCAACCGATACGCCGGGCGCATTGCCGCTCTGGCTGACGCCGCCCGCGAAGCCGGGCTGAAGTTCTAAGCCCCGGTTCCGGGACTCACGGACGTAACAGAGAGAGGTAATCCAATGGCTGGACCCCAGCGCCGCGGAAGCGGTGCCGGTGGCGGCGAGCGGCGGGACCGGAAGGGTCGCGACGGTGGCCCTGCCGCCGAGAAGACCGCTTACGTTGAGCGCGTTGTCGCGATCAACCGCGTCGCCAAGGTTGTCAAGGGTGGTCGCCGCTTCAGCTTCACCGCGCTGGTCGTGGTGGGCGACGGTGACGGCACCGTAGGTGTCGGTTACGGCAAGGCCAAGGAAGTTCCCGCGGCCATCGCCAAGGGTGTCGAGGAAGCCAAGAAGAACTTCTTCAAGGTTCCGCGCATCCAGGGCACCATCCCTCACCCGATTCAGGGCGAGAAGGCGGCGGGCGTCGTCATGCTCAAGCCGGCTTCCCCGGGTACCGGCGTTATCGCCGGTGGTCCGGTGCGTGCCGTGCTGGAGTGCGCCGGCGTTCACGACATCCTGTCGAAGTCGCTCGGCTCTTCGAACGCGATCAACATCGTGCACGCGACCGTGGCGGCCCTCCAGGGCCTGCAGCGTCCCGAGGAGATCGCGGCTCGCCGTGGTCTGCCCCTCGAGGACGTCGCCCCCGCGGCTCTGCTTCGTGCGCGTGCTGGGGCGGGTGTCTGATGGGCCGCCTCAAGATCACGCAGACGAAGTCGTACATCGGCAGCAAGCAGAACCACCGCGACACTCTGCGTTCGCTCGGGCTCAAGCGCCTGAACGACGTGGTCGTCAAGGAGGACCGCCCCGAGTTCCGCGGAATGGTGCAGACCGTCCGCCACCTCGTGACGGTTGAGGAGGTTGACTAATCATGGCTGAGAACAGCCCGCTGAAGGCCCACAACCTCCGTCCCGCCCCCGGCGCCAAGACCGCGAAGACCCGTGTCGGTCGTGGTGAGGCGTCGAAGGGTAAGACGGCCGGTCGTGGTACGAAGGGCCAGAAGGCCCGTTACCAGATCCCGCAGCGCTTCGAGGGTGGGCAGATGCCCCTCCACATGCGTCTGCCGAAGCTCAAGGGCTTCAAGAACCCGTTCCGCACCGAGTTCCAGGTCGTCAACCTGGACAAGCTCGGTGCCCTCTACCCCGAGGGTGGAGAGGTCACGGTGGCCGACCTGGTCGCCAAGGGCGCGGTTCGCAAGAACAGCCTCGTCAAGGTCCTGGGCCAGGGCGAGATCTCCGTGGCGCTGACGGTTTCGGTTGACGCCGTTTCCGCCTCCGCCAAGGAGAAGATTGCCGCTGCCGGCGGCACCGTCACCGAGCTCGTCTAAGACGAACGCACGTGACAAATAGCTGAAACCCGACCGGGGGTGCCTCACATATGGGGCATCCCCGGTTGGTCGTTCCACGGGGGGCGCAGTCGCCGGTAAGGTGGCCTGCACCTTTGCTTGTACGTATTCGTCGATCCCTCAGACCGTCACCTCTGACGCAGTAGCGCGGGGGTCGCAGGAGGCACCGTGCTCACCGCGTTCGCCCGGGCGTTCAAGACGCCCGACCTGCGCAAGAAGCTGCTCTTCACGCTCGCCATCATCGTGCTGTTCCGCCTCGGGTCCCACATCCCGGTCCCCGGCGTGAACTACAAGAACGTCCAGTTCTGTGTGGACCAGGCAGGGACCGGCAACAGCCTGTTCGGCCTCGTCAACATGTTCAGCGGTGGCGCGCTGCTGCAGATCACGATCTTCGCGCTCGGAATCATGCCGTACATCACGGCGAGCATCATCCTGCAGCTGCTGACCGTGGTCATCCCGAAGCTGGAGAACCTCAAGAAAGAGGGTCAGTCCGGCACGGCGAAGATCACCCAGTACACGCGTTACCTGACGGTCGCGCTCGCGATCCTCCAGGGCACGGGTCTGGTGGCAACCGCCAAGACGGGTGCGCTCTTCGGTTCCTGCCAGCTCCGCACCGAGATCGTCTCGGACCGCTCGATCTTCACCATGATCACGATGGTGCTCACCATGACCGCCGGCACCTGTGTCGTGATGTGGCTCGGCGAGCTCATCACCGACCGCGGCATCGGCAACGGCATGTCGATCCTGATGTTCATCTCGATCGCGGCCGGCTTCATCGGCGCCATGTGGCAGATCAAGCTCCAGGGCAAGATCGCCGACGGTTGGGTCGAGTTCGGCGTGGTGATCCTCGTCGGTCTCGCCATGGTGGCCCTGGTGGTCTTCGTCGAGCAGGCGCAGCGCAGGATCCCGGTCCAGTACGCGAAGCGCATGATCGGGCGCCGCGCGTACGGCGGGACGTCGACCTACATCCCGCTCAAGGTCAACCAGGCCGGTGTCATCCCGGTCATCTTCGCCTCGTCGCTGCTCTACATCCCCGCGCTGGTCGTGCAGTTCAGCGGCTCGACGGCGAGCTGGGCGACCTGGATCCAGAAGCACTTCGTCAAGGGCGACCACCCTTACTACATCGCGGCCTACTTCCTCCTGATCGTGTTCTTCGCGTTCTTCTACGTGGCGATCTCGTTCAACCCCGAGGAAGTTGCAGACAACATGAAGAAGTATGGTGGGTTCATCCCGGGCATCCGCGCCGGCCGGCCTACCGCCGAGTACCTGAGCTACGTACTCAACCGGATCACCTGGCCGGGGTCGCTGTACCTGGGTCTGATCGCTCTCGTGCCGACAATGGCGTTGGCGGGCTTCGGAGCGAACCAGAACTTCCCGTTCGGCGGGACGAGCATCCTCATCATCGTGGGTGTGGGTCTGGAAACCGTGAAGCAGATCGAGAGCCAGCTCCAGCAGCGTAATTACGAAGGGTTCCTCCGCTGATGCGTATCGTCCTCGTCGGGCCCCCCGGCGCCGGCAAGGGAACACAGGCCGCGTTCCTCGCCAAGAACCTGTCGATCCCGCACATCTCCACGGGCGACCTGTTCCGCGCCAACATCAGCCAGGGCACCGAGCTCGGCAAGAGCGCGAAGTCGTACATGGACGCCGGCGAGCTCGTCCCCGACTCGGTCACCATCGGGATGGCCAAGGACCGGATGGAGCAGCCCGACGCCGCGAACGGCTTCCTGCTCGACGGCTTCCCGCGCAACCTGTCGCAGGCCGAGGCGCTCGACGAGATCCTCAAGGCCGCCGGTCTCCACCTCGACGCCGTCCTCGACCTGGAGGTCGAGGAGGACGAGGTCGTCAAGCGCATCGCCGGTCGCCGGACCTGCCGCAACGACTCCGCGCACGTCTTCCACGTCGCGTACGCGCCGCCGAAGGTCGAGGGTGTCTGCGACCACTGCGGCGGCGAGCTGTACCAGCGTGGGGACGACTCCGAGGACACGGTCCGCAACCGGCTGGCCGTGTACCACGCGGAGACCGAGCCGATCATCGACTACTACAAGGCCCAGGGCCTCGTGTCGACGATCCCCGCCCTCGGTGAGGTCGCGGACGTCACGCGACGCGCGATGGACGCCCTGAAGAAGTAGCCCCCGTTTCACCCCCTCGTTGTGCAGGTACGGCCGCGGTGTCCCAGAGGCACCGCGGCCGTACTGTTGAGAAGTCCCGATTTCAGAAGGTGGAAGGCCGTTCCATGGTGCAGCTCAAGACGCCCGAGCAGATCGCGAAGATGCGCGAGGCGGGGCTGGTCGTCGCCGCGATCCACGCGGCGACCCGTGAGGCGGCCGTGCCGGGCGCCACGACCCGGGACCTGGACATGGTGGCCCGCAAGGTCATCGCGGACGCCGGCGCGAAGTCGAACTTCCTCGGGTACGGCGGTTTCCCCGCGACGATCTGCACGTCGGTGAACGAGGTCGTCGTCCACGGCATCCCGGATGACAAGACGGTCCTCAAGGACGGCGACGTCATCTCGATCGACGCGGGCGCGATCGTGGACGGCTGGCACGGCGACGCCGCGTACACGGCGTTCGTGGGCACCGGTCACGCCCCGGAGCTGATCGAGCTGTCCCGGGTGACCGAGGAGTCGATGTGGGCCGGCATCGCCGCGATGAAGCTCGGCAACCGCCTGGTGGACATCTCGAAGGCGATCGAAGGCTACATCCGCCGCCAGCCGCGTCCGGCCACCGGCAAGTACGGGATCATCGAGGACTACGGCGGCCACGGCATCGGTTCCGAGATGCACATGGACCCGCACCTGCTGAACTACGTCTCGCGCAAGCGAGGCAAGGGCATCAAGCTGGTCCCTGGCGTGTGTCTGGCGATCGAGCCGATGGTCTCGCTGGGCACCGCCCAGACGGAGGTCCTGGCGGACGACTGGACGGTCATCACCACGGACGGCACCTGGTCCTCGCACTGGGAGCACTCGATCGCCCTGACGGAAGCGGGCCCGATCGTGCTGACGAGCCCGGACTGCGGCAAGGCGAAGCTGGCGGAGTACGGGGTCACCACGGCTCCCGACCCGCTGGGCTAGCCGCGTACCACCGGTCCCGGGCGAGGTGTCCAGGATTGGTGATCTAGTGTGTGGGGCAAACTTTCCGGATTCGTCTTTCTGGGTGCCCTGACGTAGACTGACTCGTCGGCTCCTTTGCATCCGCATGTCTTCATGCGAAGCACCGGAGCTGATCAAGGTAGCCGATTCGAAGGGCGAAGCGTGGCCAAGAAGCAAGGTGCCATCGAGATCGAGGGCACCGTGATCGAGTCCCTCCCGAACGCGATGTTCAAGGTGGAACTGCAGAACGGTCACAAAGTCCTCGCGCACATCAGCGGCAAGATGCGCATGCACTACATCCGTATTCTTCCCGATGACCGGGTCGTGGTGGAGCTGTCTCCGTACGACCTGACGCGTGGCCGGATCGTCTACCGATACAAGTAGATCTTGTCCTCACTCCCGACCGGGCATCTGGTCCGGCGCGGGTGGTGGCACTGACCCGGAGAACCTCACCCACATGAAGGTCAAGCCGAGCGTCAAGAAGATCTGCGACAAGTGCAAGGTGATCCGCCGTCACGGCCGGGTCATGGTCATCTGCGACAACCTGCGCCACAAGCAGCGCCAGGGCTGACGCACGCCGACCGACCTGCCTTCCGCAGTTCTTCGCGCGACGTAAGAAAACGTACATACGCAGAACCCGCCCAGCCCTGAACGGGGCCGGCGGCACCTCCGGCGGGGGCCGGGGACCCGGACGTACCATCACCCATCAGGAGTGGTCGGCGGTCGGGAACGGTTCTGCGGAAGACCCCCGAACACACAGGAGCCATTGAATGGCACGCGTTTCCGGTGTTGACATCCCGCGCGAAAAGCGCGTGGAGATCGCACTCACCTACGTCTTCGGTATCGGGCGCACCCGGTCCAAGGAGATCCTCGCCTCCACCGGCGTGAACCCCAACACCCGCGTTCGTGACCTGGCCGAAGAGGACCTGGTCAAGATCCGCGAGTACGTGGACGCCAACCTCCGTACCGAGGGTGACCTCCGCCGCGAGATCCAGGCCGACATCCGTCGCAAGGTCGAGATCCAGTGCTACCAGGGCATCCGCCACCGTCGTGGCCTGCCGGTGCACGGTCAGCGCACCAGCACGAACGCGCGTACCCGCAAGGGCCCGCGTCGCGCGATCGCCGGTAAGAAGAAGCCGGGCAAGAAGTAGTCCTGTTCAGCGGTCTTGCGCTGTAGGACCGACCACCTCCCGTAGGAGATTTAGATGCCCCCCAAGGGTCGTCAGGGCGCTGCCAAGAAGGTGCGCCGCAAGGAAAAGAAGAACGTCGCTCACGGGCACGCCCACATCAAGAGCACGTTCAACAACACCATCGTCTCGATCACGGACCCCTCGGGCAACGTGATCTCCTGGGCCTCCGCCGGCCACGTCGGCTTCAAGGGCTCGCGCAAGTCCACCCCCTTCGCCGCGCAGATGGCCGCCGAGTCGGCCGCCCGCCGCGCGCAGGAGCACGGCATGCGCAAGGTCGACGTCTTCGTGAAGGGTCCGGGCTCCGGCCGCGAGACCGCGATCCGCTCCCTCCAGGCCACCGGCCTTGAGGTCGGCTCGATCCAGGACGTCACCCCCACCCCGCACAACGGCTGCCGCCCGCCGAAGCGCCGCCGCGTCTGACGCGGCGGACGCACCTGTGCGTCTTCGAGTGTCCGGGCGGTACGACCCCTTCGGGGGCCGTGCCGCCCGTACCCTTGCAGTACCCAGCAGTATCTGTCGGGCGTCAAATAGTGGGCGTCCACGACTGAAGGAACACAGACATGCTTATCGCTCAGCGTCCTTCGCTGACCGAAGAGGTCGTCGACGAGTACCGCTCGCGGTTCGTGATCGAGCCGCTGGAGCCGGGCTTCGGCTACACCCTCGGCAACTCCCTGCGCCGCACGCTCCTGTCCTCGATCCCGGGTGCCGCTGTCACCAGCATCCGCGTGGACGGCGTCCTGCACGAGTTCACCACCGTGCCGGGCGTCAAGGAAGACGTCACCGACATCATCCTCAACATCAAGCAGCTGGTCGTCTCCTCGGAGCACGACGAGCCGGTCGTGATGTACCTGCGCAAGCAGGGTCCCGGCCTGGTCACCGCTGCCGACATCGCGCCCCCGGCCGGTGTCGAGGTGCACAACCCGGACCTGGTCCTCGCCACGCTCAACGGCAAGGGCAAGCTGGAGATGGAGCTGACCGTCGAGCGCGGTCGCGGCTACGTCTCCGCCGTCCAGAACAAGCAGCTGGGTCAGGAGATCGGCCGCATCCCGGTCGACTCCATCTACAGCCCGGTCCTCAAGGTCACCTACAAGGTCGAGGCGACCCGAGTCGAGCAGCGCACCGACTTCGACAAGCTGATCGTCGACGTCGAGACCAAGCAGGCCATGCGCCCGCGCGACGCCATGGCGTCCGCCGGCAAGACCCTGGTCGAGCTGTTCGGTCTGGCGCGCGAGCTCAACATCGACGCCGAGGGCATCGACATGGGCCCGTCCCCGACGGACGCCGCCCTTGCCGCCGACCTGGCGCTGCCGATCGAGGAGCTTGAGCTCACCGTTCGGTCCTACAACTGCCTCAAGCGCGAGGGCATCCACTCCGTGGGTGAGCTCGTCGCCCGCTCCGAGGCCGACCTGCTCGACATCCGCAACTTCGGTGCGAAGTCGATCGACGAGGTCAAGGCGAAGCTGGCCGGCATGGGCCTGGCCCTCAAGGACAGCCCGCCCGGATTCGACCCGACCGCCGCCGCCGACGCCTTCGGCGCCGACGACGACGCGGACGCCGGTTTCGTCGAGACCGAGCAGTACTGATTCTTCCCGTTGCCGGCGGCCGAGGTCCTTGGCCTCAGTCGCCGGCCGGGCTTGATCGAGACTTTCCCGGGGCATCCGCTCCGGGGGAACTGACACCGGTACCTGACACGGCCGGTGCAGATATGAAGGAGTAACACCATGCCGCGTCCCGCAAAGGGTGCCCGCCTGGGCGGCAGCGCCGCGCACGAGAAGCACCTCCTCGCGAACCTCGCGAAGGCGCTCTTCGAGCACGGCCGCATCACCACCACCGAGGCCAAGGCCCGCCGCCTGCGTCCCTACGCCGAGCGTCTGGTCACCAAGGCCAAGAAGGGCGACATCCACAACCGTCGCCTGGTGCTGCAGACGATCACGGACAAGAGCATCGTGCACACGCTGTTCACCGAGATCGCCCCGCGCTACGAGAACCGCCCCGGTGGTTACACGCGCATCACCAAGATCGGCAACCGTCGTGGCGACAACGCCCCGATGGCGGTCATCGAGCTGGTCGAGGCCCTGACGGTCGCGCAGCAGGCCACCGGTGAGGCCGAGGCCGCCACCAAGCGTGCCGCGAAGGACGCCGAGGCCGTGGCCGAGGCGCCCGCCGCCGAGGAGACCAAGGAGGCCTGATCCCGGTCGGGATCGAGCTTGCTTGATCGGCTCTGAACGGGCCCGCCCCTTCCCGGGGCGGGTCCGTTCCGCGTTTTCTGACGTCCTTGCGTTTTTGAGAGGATCGGTCACGTGAGTGACGAGGTGGAGCCCGGACACGTCCGGGTACGGCTGGACCTGAGCTATGACGGCAAGGACTTCTCCGGCTGGGCGAAGCAGCGCACGCTGCGGACCGTGCAGGGCGAGCTGGAGAACGCCCTGCAGACCGTGATGCGGCTGAAGGAGCCCGTCGAGCTGACCGTCGCCGGGCGGACCGACGCGGGTGTGCACGCGCGCGGGCAGGTCGCACAGTTCGACCTGGCCGAGGAGGTGTGGGCCGAACACCACGACAAGCTGTTGCGGCGCCTCGCGGGACGCCTGCCGCACGACGTACGGGTGTGGAAGGCCGCGCGGGCCCCCGAGGGCTTCAACGCGCGGTTCTCGGCGATCTGGCGCCGCTACGCCTACCGGGTGGGCGACCACCAGGCAGGCGTCGATCCGCTGCGCCGAGGGCACGTGCTGTGGCACCAGTGGCCGCTGGACGTGGACGCCATGAACGAGGCGTCCGCCGCGCTGCTGGGCGAGCACGACTTCGCCGCGTACTGCAAGAAGCGCGAGGGCGCCACGACCATCCGTACGCTCCAGCAGCTCGCCTGGGAGCGCGCGGAGGACGGCGTCGTCACCGCGACGGTGCGCGCCGACGCCTTCTGCCACAACATGGTCCGCTCGCTGGTGGGTGCCCTGCTGCACGTCGGGGACGGCCACCGGCCGGTCGACTGGCCGGGCAAGGTGCTGGAGGCGGCCGTACGGGACTCCTCGGTGCACGTGGTCAAGCCGCACGGCCTCACCCTGGAGGAGGTCGGATACCCGGCGGACGAGCTGCTGGCGGCCCGCAGCAAGGAGGCGCGGAACCTGCGCACCCTGCCGGGAGCCGGCTGCTGCTGACCGCCGCCGGGCCGGCCGGTCCGGTTATCCGTTTGGGCGGATCGGGGCCGGGGCTGGACAATGCGCGGCATGGGACATCTCGAAGCCGGCCACCTGGAGTACTACCTTCCCGACGGGCGGGCCCTGCTCCCCGACGTCTCCTTCCGCGTGGGGGAGGGGTCGGTGGTCGCCCTGGTCGGGGCGAACGGGGCCGGTAAGACCACCCTGCTCAAGCTGATCTCGGGCGACCTCCAGCCGCACGCCGGCGGGGTCACCGTCAGCGGCGGCCTCGGGGTGATGTCGCAGTTCGTGGGCTCGGTGCGGGACGAGACGACCGTGCGGGACCTGCTGGTGTCGGTGGCGCAGCCGCGGATCCGGGAGGCGGCGAAGGCCGTCGACCGCGCCGAGCAGCTGATCTTGACGGTCGACGACGAAGCAGCGCAGATGGCGTACGCGCAGGCGCTCTCGGACTGGGCGGACGTCCAGGGGTACGAGGCCGAGACCCTGTGGGACGTCTGCACGACGGCCGCACTGGGCGTCCCGTACGACAAGGCGCAGTTCCGCGAGGTCCGTACGCTCTCCGGCGGTGAGCAGAAGCGGCTGGTGCTAGAGGCGCTGCTGCGCGGGCCGGACGAGGTGCTGCTGCTCGACGAGCCGGACAACTACCTCGACGTGCCCGGCAAGCGGTGGCTGGAGCAGCAGCTGCGGGCCACCCGCAAGACGGTCCTCTTCGTCAGCCACGACCGGGAGCTGCTCACCCAGGCTGCCGAGAAGATCATCAGCCTGGAGGCGAGCCCGACGGGCTCGGACGTCTGGGTGCACGGCGCGGGTTTCGCCACCTACCACGAGGCCCGCAAGGAGCGTTTCGCGCGCTTCGAGGAGCTCAAGCGGCGCTGGGACGAGGAGCACGCCCGGCTGAGGGCCCTGGTGCTGCGGTTGCGCAACCAGGCCGCTTCCAGCCCCGACATGGCCTCCCGCTACCGGGCGATGCAGACCCGCTTCCAGAAGTTCGAGGAGGCCGGCCCGCCGCCGGAGCCGCCGCGCGACCAGGACATCCGGATGCGGCTCAAGGGCGGCCGGACGGGTGTGCGCGCGCTGACCGTGGAGAACCTGGAGCTGACGGGGCTGATGAAGCCCTTCTCGCTGGAGGTCTTCTACGGGGAGCGGGTGGCGGTGCTCGGCTCCAACGGTTCCGGCAAGTCGCACTTCCTGCGGTTGCTGGCGGGCGATGACGTCAAGCACACCGGTACCTGGAAGCTCGGCGCGCGGGTGGTCCCGGGCCACTTCGCCCAGACCCACGCGCACCCGGAGCTGTTCGGCCGCACCCTCGTCGACATCCTGTGGACGGAGGCGGCCAAGCCGCTCGGCGCGGCGATGGGCGCATTGCGCCGCTACGAGCTGGAGCGGCAGGGGGACCAGCCGTTCGAGAAGCTGTCGGGCGGCCAGCAGGCGCGGTTCCAGATCCTGCTGCTGGAGCTGGCCGGTACCACGGCGCTGCTGTTGGACGAGCCGACGGACAACCTCGACCTGGAGTCCGCGGAGGCCCTCCAGGACGGCCTGGAGGCGTACGACGGCACGGTGCTGTGCGTCACGCACGACCGCTGGTTCGCCCGCACATTTGACCGTTACTTGGTCTTCGGTTCGGACGGTGTTGTGCGAGAGACTCTGGAACCGGTCTGGGACGAACGTAGGGTCGAGCGCGAGCGCTAGGGGGAGACCGCCCCCGAGCGGCGATCGGGAGGCGTTGTGCGGCTGCGGCCTGGCACCCTGCTCAGGGGATGGGAAACCGTACGGGACCCCGCGTTCGGGCACCGGCTGGTGGTCTGGCTGCTGCGGCCGGCGTCGGGGCCCTGGCACGCGGTGGCGCTGGCCGTGGTGCTCGGCATCGCGGTCTCCACCAGCCTGCGGGAGAACTGGGGCTCGGACAACGCCTTCGTGGTCAAGGCGGCCCAGACGCTGCTGGGGGGCGGGTCCCCGTACGAGGACAAGCGGTTCCTTTACCTCCCGAGCGCCGTGATCATGGCCGTCCCCGAGGCGCTGCTGCCCCAGCCGGTGCTGCGCTGGGTGCTCCCGCCGGCGATGTCCGTCCTGCTGGCGGTCGGCTGGTGGGCCGCGCTGCGGCTGTTCTCGGTGCCGGCGCGCTCCCGCTTCGCGGTCGGCGGGTTCGCCGCGCTCGCCCTGGCCTACAAGCCGTACGTGAACCTCGTGCTGATCGGCAACTGGACCGCCATCTCGGCGGCCGCGCTGCCCATGGCGCTGCTGTTCGCGCACCGTCGGTCCTGGGCGGCGGCGGGGCTGGTGGTGGGGCTGGCCATCGCCTGCAAGCCCATGCTGGTGCCGATCGGGCTGCTCTTCGTACTGGCCCGGCAGTGGCGGGGGCTGGCGGTGGCCGTGCTGGTGCCGCTCGGCGTCTCGCTGCTCGGGGCGCTGATGATGCCGAGCCCGACGCTGTTCGTCACCAAGACCCTGCCGTTCCTGCTCCGTGGGCAGGACGCGTACGCGCTGCCCTGGGACGCCTCGCCGATCGCGGTGCTGCCCCGGCTGGGGGTGCCGGAGCCGGTCGCGGTGCTGCTGACGGGGGCAGGGGCGCTGGGCGGGCTGGTCGCTGCGTGGCGGCGGTGGCGGCGTACGGACGGTCCGGGGGACGCGGACGGGGGAGAGCTGCGGCTCGCGGAGACGGCCTGCATGGTGATGCTCGCCGCATTCCTGGTCTCGCGGCCGTCCTTCGACCACTACCTGCTGGTGGTGCTTCCGCTGCTGCTGGCCTCGGCAGTGCGGCCGGGCTCGATGCCCCGCTCGCCCTGGTTCTGGCTGGCCCTGACGCCCCAGGTGGCGCTGGTGCCGTGGCCCTCCGAGCTGGCCCACAAGCGGCGGGCGTTCAAGGACTGCGCCACCCTGTGCGGGCTCGCGATCATGCTGGTGCGTCGAGCGCTGCGCTCCGTTCGGGTTACTCTGGATCCAGTAACAACTGCGGGGTCCCCACCCAGGACCGAACCGGAGTGCGCCGCGACGCCTGCAGAATCGGCATCGCGGACCGCGTTTTGACCCGTACGGGTCCTCTTGGGTACTCTGCTGGTTTGTTATGCGTATTGGCTTTCTCATTCTCACGTGAAAGGGCCTTACGCCGGTCCACCGGGCCGATGACCAGCGGTTCACACGGGTTGCGTCCCCGTAGTGGACCAGGGCTGTCGTGATCGTCCGTGGTGACCCTTGTCAGGACCCTTCCCTGTGGGCTCACGCCCTGGGGATGACCCACCACTGAAGAAGCGAAGGCATACGCGTGCGTACGTTCAGCCCCAAGCCCGGCGACATCTCGCGCCAGTGGCTCGTCATTGACGCCCAGGACGTTGTCCTCGGCCGTCTGGCGACCCAGGCCGCTGCCCTCCTGCGGGGTAAGCACAAGCCGACTTACGCCCCCCACATGGACATGGGCGACTTCGTCATCATCGTCAACGCCGACAAGGTCCACCTGTCCGGCAACAAGGCGTCCCAGAAGATGGCGTACCGCCACTCCGGCTTCCCGGGTGGTCTGCGTTCCGTCCGCTACGACGACCTCCTGGCGAACAACCCGGAGAAGGCCGTCGAGAAGGCCGTCAAGGGCATGCTCCCCAAGAACACCCTGGGCCGTCAGATGCTCTCGAAGCTGAAGGTCTACTCGGGCGACCAGCACCCCCACGCTGCCCAGCAGCCGGTGCCGTTCGAGATCACCCAGGTCGCGCAGTAGTTCCGGCCACCCCCTAAGACGTAGAAAATTCTGAGGAGCATCGTGGCCGAGACCACCGCCGAGACGACCCCCGTCGAAGAGTTCGAGGGCAACGTCGAGGAGTACACCAGCGAGTCCGAGGTCGTCGTCGAGGGCGACTACACCTCCGAGTCCCTTGCCGGTCGCTTCGGCGACCCCCAGCCGGCCGCCGGCCTGGGTCGTCGCAAGAACGCCATCGCCCGCGTCCGGATCGTCCCGGGCACCGGCAAGTGGAAGATCAACGGTCGCACCCTTGAGGACTACTTCCCCAACAAGGTGCACCAGCAGGAAGTCAACGAGCCGTTCAAGCTCCTTGAGCTCGACAACCGCTACGACGTCATCGCCCGCATCGCGGGTGGCGGCGTCTCCGGCCAGGCCGGCGCCCTGCGCCTCGGTGTGGCCCGTGCGCTGAACGAGGCGGACGTCGACAACAACCGCCCGGCGCTCAAGAAGGCCGGCTTCCTCTCCCGCGACGACCGTGCGGTCGAGCGCAAGAAGGCCGGTCTCAAGAAGGCCCGTAAGGCTCCGCAGTACAGCAAGCGTTAATCTGCGCCTGCTGTTCTGCAACGAAACCGCCCCGGCAGCACTCTCTGTGCTGCCGGGGCGGTTCGTTTACCGCCACAAGCGGCACATATCTGTCACACAGCGGTACTAAGCGAAGCGTGAACTCGGGAGGACAACAGTGGGACGACTCTTCGGGACGGACGGTGTACGAGGCGTCGCCAACGCGGATCTGACGGCCGAGCTCGCGCTCGGTCTCTCCGTGGCGGCCGCGCACGTACTGGCCGAGGCGGGTACCTTCGCGGGCCATCGGGCGACCGCCGTGGTCGGCCGGGATCCCCGCGCTTCCGGTGAGTTCCTGGAGGCCGCGGTCGTCGCGGGCCTCGCGAGCGCGGGCGTGGACGTCCTGCGCGTCGGTGTGCTGCCCACCCCGGCGGTGGCGTATCTCACCGGTGCGCTGGGCGCCGACCTCGGCGTGATGCTCTCCGCCAGCCACAACGCGATGCCCGACAACGGCATCAAGTTCTTCGCGCGCGGCGGCCACAAGCTCGCCGACGAGCTGGAGGACCGGATCGAGTCCGTCTACGAGGAGCACCGCACCGGCGCCCCCTGGGACCGTCCCACCGGAGGTGGCGTGGGTCGGGTCTCGGACTACACCGAGGGCTTCGAGAAGTACGTCGCCCACCTCATCGGGGTCCTCCCCAACCGTCTCGACGGCCTCAAGGTCGTCCTGGACGAGGCACACGGCGCGGCCGCGTACGTCTCCCCCGAGGCGTTCGCCCGGGCGGGCGCGGAGATCGTCACGATCGGCGCCGAACCCGACGGCCTGAACATCAACGACGGCTGCGGCTCCACCCACCTCGGTCTGCTGAAGCAGGCCGTCGTCGAGCACGGCGCCGACTTCGGCATCGCGCACGACGGCGACGCCGACCGCTGCCTGGCCGTGGACGCCTCCGGCGCGGAGGTCGACGGGGACCAGATCCTCGCGGTGCTGGCGCTGGCCATGCGCGAGGCGGGACAGCTCCGTGAGAACACCGTGGTCGGCACCGTCATGTCGAACCTGGGCTTCAAGCTGGCCATGGAGGCCGAGGGCATCCAGGTCGTGCAGACCGGCGTCGGCGACCGCTACGTGCTGGAGTCGATGAAGGAGCACGGCTACGCGCTGGGCGGTGAGCAGTCCGGCCACGTGATCATCCTCGACCACGCCACCACCGGCGACGGCACCCTGACCGGTCTGCTGCTGGCCGCCCGCGTCGCGGCCACGGGGCGGTCGCTGGCGGAGCTGGCGGGCGTGATGCAGCGGCTGCCGCAGGTCCTGATCAACGTGCCCGACGTGGACAAGTCCCGGGTCGCGACCTCCGGGGACCTGGCGGCCGCGGTGGGCGACGCAGAGCGCGAGCTGGGCGCCACCGGACGGGTGCTGCTGCGTCCCTCCGGTACGGAGCCGCTCGTACGGGTGATGGTGGAAGCCGCCGACATCGAGCAGGCCCGCGCGGTCGCGGGGCGCCTGGCGGACGCCGTGAAATCGGCGCTCGGCTAGGCCCCTGCCACCGGAGTCGTCACCCGAGCCCCGTCGCCCCTTCGTGGGGCGGCGGGGCTCGGGTCGTACCCGCCCGGTCGTCCCCGGCCGGGGGGGCGTGGCTCAGGTCGTTCCGGGCGGCGTGCGGCTCCAGCGGCCACGCTGGGTGCGCCACAGCAGCTTCTGCCCGTACAGGGTCAGGGTGCCGGCCAGCATGATCCCGCCCAGGTTGACCAGCAACTGCTCTGCCGAGCCCCACATCTGGCCCACCTCGCCGTAGCTGAGGGCGACGGCGGCGTTGGCGGCCGCCGGGACGGTGGTCACCGAAATGGCCACGCCGACCAGCGCGCCCGATTTGGCGGAGGTCAGGGACAGCACCCCGGCCACCCCCGCGAGCAGGGCCACGACGAAGGAGAACGGGTCGGGCTGCCAGATGAAGCTGGTGTTGGGTCGCGGGTTGTCCAGCATGGACCGGTGGAACAGGCCCAGCGCCTCCATCGCCAGACTGAACAGGGTGGTCGCCGTGATGGCCGCGGCGAACCCGGTCAGCAGGGCGACCAGCGAACGCACCGCCGGCTTGAGGGCCCGCCGGACGATGCCCGTGCAGACGCCGGCCAGGGGGCCGAACTCCGGGCCGACGGCCATCGCGCCCACGATCAGGATGGCGTTGTCCAGGACCACGCCGCAGGCGGCGATCAGGGTCGCGACGATCATGAATGCGACGTAGGTGACCGTGAGGGTCGACTCCTCGTGCGTCGCCTCGCTCAGTTGCTCCCACAGCACGGCGTCGGCGGCCTCGCCGGGCGCCTCCTCCTCGGCCTCGTCGGCACGCTTGGAGAGGGTGAGGGCGATGTTCTCGACCGAGATCGCGCCGTCCTCGTCGATGCCCAGTGCGCGCAGGGCCTGCAGCAGCTCGTCGGCCGCCTCGCGCGCGACGTCGCACAGGACGACATCACCGGCGGGGACGAGGGCCGCACCGGTCAGCACCACCAGGTGGGTGGTGCCGACGGTGTTCTCGACGAGGCGGAGGACGGCGTGCGTCCGGTCGGGCGGGGTGATCATCCGCAGGTGCAACATGCCGGAACAGTAGCTTTTTCAGAGTTTGCGCAGGCTGAGCTTCTGCACCTTGTGGTCCGGACCCTTGCGCACGACGAGGGTGGCGCGGCCGCGGGTCGGGGCCACGTTCTCCATCAGGTTGGGCTTGTTGATGGTCCGCCACATCGTCTGCGCGTACTCCAGGGCCTCCTCCTCGGAGACCTGCGTGTACTTGCGGAAGTAGGAGAAAGGATTCTGGAAGGCGGTCTCGCGCAGCTTCCGGAACCGGTTGAGGTACCAGCGCTCGATGTCCTCGGGGCGCGCGTCCACGTACACGCTGAAGTCGAAGTAGTCGGCGAGGCCCACCCTGGTCCGGCCGTCCTTGCCCGGCAGGGCCGGCTGGAGGACGTTGAGCCCCTCGACGATGAGGATGTCCGGGCGGCGGACGACGAGCTGCTCGCCGGGGACGATGTCGTAGATCAGGTGGGAGTACACGGGGGCCGTGACCTCGTCCTTGCCTGCCTTGATGTCGGCGACGAAGCGGGTGAGCGCCCGGCGGTCGTACGACTCGGGGAATCCCTTGCGGGCGGTCAGGCCGCGGCGCCGGAGTTCCTTCATCGGGTACAGGAAGCCGTCGGTGGTGACGAGCTCGACCCGGGGGTGCTCCGGCCAGCGCGCGAGCAGCGCCTGGAGCAGACGGGCGACGGTGGACTTGCCGACGGCGACGGAGCCGGCGACCCCTATGACGAAGGGGGTTCCCTGCTGTGCGCCGTGGCCGTTGCCGGCGTCGCCGAGGAAGGTGTTCAGGGTGCCGCGGAGGTTGCTGGTGGCGCCGACGTAGAGGTTCAGCAATCGGGACAGCGGGAGGTAGACGTCCCGGACCTCGTCGAGGTCGATGACGTCGCCGAGGCCGCGGAGCCGCTCGACCTCGTCGGCGGTGAGCGGGAGCGGGGTGCGCTCGCGCAGGGCGCTCCACTCGGCCCGGGTGAGGTCGACGTAGGGGGAAGCCTCGGCGGGCCGGCGGTGGCCGGCGCGCTCCGTTGCGCGGCCGGGCGTGCTCCGTGGCGGCGAAGTGATCACATGGCCATTGTCGGGGCTCGGGCTCGCTTATGGGTGGTGTGGTCGGTCACGTGCCGGAGGAGGGCCGGAGCGGGCCGGGGCCCCGTGCGGACGGGGCCCTGCCGGGGGCGGATATCGATTCGAGTGTCGTGTCGGTCTCGCGGCGATCACGATTGACGACGGTCTGTGAAAACCGGATCGTCCGCGTGTGCTTCCCGCCGTACATTGCTGATCGCCGCAGCTCCGGTGCGCGCCTCCGACCGAGGGCGCCGCCCGGGGCTGCCTCTGTGTGTTTTCGTGTTCCGGGGGAGATCTTTCGTGCGTACCGTGCTTGTTCGTCGTGCCGTCCTGACCGCCTCGGCGGTGTCCCTGACGCTGTTGGCCACGGCCTGCGGCTCGGGCAAGGACGGCGGGGCCGAGGCCGACTTCAAAAACGCCGCCCGCTCGTCCGCCACCCGGCCGTCCGCCGCGGCTTCGAGCGTGGCCGCGGCGGGCGCCAAGGGGAAGACGGCCGGCGAGTTGCGCCCGCTGCTGGTGACCGAGGCGGACCTGCCGGACCACCGGCTGGAGCGGGTGGAGGACAGCGCGGCGCAGGACGACCCGATCGAGACCGACAAGGCGCCCTGCAAGCCGCTGGCCCAGACCGAGGGCATGCAGCCGATCGGCGCGTCCGCCGGCGTCGCCCGGGTGGTCGCGAGCGGCAAGCCCCGGGCCGCGGCCCAGGGCGCGGGCGCCGAGAAGGCGGACGCGCGCGCGGACACCTCCAAGACGACGGCCACGTCGGTGGCGCTGGTCTCCTACGACGGGAAGGGCGCCGAGGAGGCCATCGGCGCCGTCAAGGCGGGCGTCGAGGCGTGCGCGGGCGGCTTCTCGGTGACGCAGGCGGGGGAGAAGACGGCCATCGAGAGCGTCAAGGCGGACACCGTGCTCCCCGGCGGCGACGAGGCCGTCTCCTTCGTCACCGTGATGGACCTGGGCGACGGCGACAGGAACGTGGCCCGCGTGGTCGTCCTGCGCAAGGGCAACACCCTCGCGACGTTCACCGCGCTCAGCCTGACCGGCGAGGCCGAGCAGCCGAAGGCCGTCGTGGACGCGCAGGCGAAGAAGCTCTGAGCGACCTTTGCTCCCCTGATCGACTGACTTGCCCTCAGCTGGGCGTCAACCCCGCTCCGGCACATTCGCCGGGGCGGGGTTTTCGTCCGGTTCGGGTACGGGGCAGGGGGCCGGCCACGGCGTACCCTGCCGCCTATGTGCGGAATTGTGGGTTACGTGGGAGCGCAGTCGGCGCTCGATGTGGTCATCGCCGGGCTCAAGCGGCTGGAGTACCGCGGCTACGACTCGGCGGGTGTCGCCGTGCTCGCGGACGGGGGCCTGGACGCGGTCAAGAAGGCCGGCAAGCTGGTCAACCTGGAGAAGGAACTGGTCGGGCACCCGCTGCCGGCCGGCTCCACGGGCCTCGGACACACCCGGTGGGCGACCCATGGCGGCCCCACCGACGTCAACGCCCATCCGCACCTCGACAATTCGGGGCGCGTGGCGGTCGTGCACAACGGGATCATCGAGAACTTCGCCGTGCTGCGCGCCGAGCTGGCCGAGCGCGGGCACAAGCTGGAGTCCGAGACGGACACCGAGGTCGTGGCGCACCTGCTCGCCGAGCAGTTCGATGTCGCGTCAGGGGATCTTGCGGAGGCCATGCGGCGGGTCTGCCGGCGGCTGGAGGGCGCGTTCACGCTGGTAGCGGTGCACGCCGACGCGCCGGACGTGGTGGTCGGGGCGCGCCGGAACTCCCCCTTGGTGGTGGGCGTTGGAGAGGGTGAGAACTTCCTCGCCTCGGACGTGGCCGCGTTCATCGCCCACACGCGGTCCGCGATCGAGCTGGGGCAGGATCAGGTCGTCGAGCTCCGCCGCGGAGGGGTCTCGGTGACCAACTTCGACGGTTCGGCCGCGACGGTGCGGGCGTACCACGTGGACTGGGACGCCTCGGCGGCCGAGAAGGGGGGATATGACTACTTCATGCTCAAGGAGATCGCCGAGCAGCCGAAGGCTGTCGCCGACACCCTCCTGGGCAGGATCGACGCGAGCGGCCTGCTGACCCTGGACGAGGTACGCATCCCCGCCTCGGTACTCCGTGAGGTCGACAAGGTCGTGATCGTGGCGTGCGGTACGGCGTACCACGCGGGCATGATCGCGAAGCTGGCCATCGAGCACTGGACGCGCATCCCGTGCGAGACGGAACTGGCCAGCGAGTTCCGCTACCGCGACCCGATCCTGGACCAGCGGACGCTGGTGATCGCGATCTCGCAGTCCGGCGAGACCATGGACACCCTGATGGCGCTGCGGCACGCGCGCGAGCAGGGCGCCAAGGTGCTGGCCGTCTGCAATACGAACGGGTCGACGATCCCCCGCGAGTCGGACGCGGTGCTGTACACGCACGCCGGCCCGGAGGTGGCCGTCGCCTCGACCAAGGCGTTCCTGACCCAGCTGGTGGCCTGCTACCTGGTCGCGCTGTACCTCGGACAGGTGCGGGGTACGAAGTGGGGCGACGAGATCCGCGCGGTCATCCGCGAGTTGTCGGACATCGCCGCGGCCGTGGACACGGTGCTGGAGACGATGGAGCCGGTGCGGGAGCTGGCGCGGTCGCTGGTCGACAAGAACACCGTGCTGTTCCTCGGGCGTCACGTCGGCTACCCGGTGGCGCTGGAGGGCGCGCTCAAGCTCAAGGAACTGGCGTACATGCACGCGGAGGGTTTCGCGGCGGGCGAGCTCAAGCACGGGCCGATCGCGCTGATCGAGGAGGATCTGCCGGTGGTGGTCGTGGTGCCGTCGCCGCGCGGGCGTTCGGTGCTGCACGACAAGATCGTGTCGAACATCCAGGAGATCCGGGCCCGCGGTGCGCGCACGATCGTGATCGCGGAGGAGGGTGACGAGGCGGTGGTCCCGTACGCGGACCACCTGATCCGCATCCCGGCCACGCCGACTCTGCTCCAGCCGCTGGTGGCGGCGGTGCCGTTGCAGGTGTTCGCGTGCGAGCTGGCGACCGCGCGGGGGAACGAGGTGGATCAGCCGCGTAACCTCGCCAAATCGGTCACGGTCGAGTAGGGATCTGGTGTTGTGATTATCGGTGTGGGAATTGACGTTGCCGAGATCGAGCGGTTCGGCGCCGCCCTGGAGCGGACGCCACACCTGGCGCAACGGCTCTTCGTCGACGCCGAGTTGACCCTGCCCAGCGGCGAGCGGCGCGGAACCGCCTCGCTCGCCGCCCGGTTCGCGGCCAAGGAGGCACTCGCCAAGGCGCTCGGCGCGCCCGGCGGGATGCTGTGGACGGACGCCGAGGTCTACGTCGAGGAGACCGGGCAGCCGCGGGTGCGGGTGTCGGGGACGGTGGAGGCGCGAGCGGTGGCGCTCGGCGTGAAGTCGTGGCACATCTCGCTGAGCCACGACGCGGGTGTGGCCTCCGCCGTGGTCATCGCCGAGGGGTAGACGCCACCGCCTCGGTGGTCGCTGCGCCCTTTTCGGGCAGGGTGGGGGCATGCGTACTGCTTACAGCGTGGAGACCGTACGGGCCGCCGAGCACGAGCTGATGGCGCGGCTGCCGGAGGGCACCTTGATGCGGCGGGCGGCGGCCGGGCTGGCCGCCGTCTGCGCAGGGCTGCTGGGGAGGGTGTACGGAGCGCGGGTCGTGCTGCTGGTGGGCCCGGGGGACAACGGCGGCGACGCGCTGTACGCCGGCGCACGGCTCGCCCGGCGCGGCGCCGGCGTGACGGCCGTGCCGATGGACCCCCAGCGGATGCACCCGGGCGGCCTGGCCGCCCTGCGCGGCGCGGGCGGCACGGTGGCGGCGGCCGTGCCGGTCCGGGCCGACCTGGTGGTGGACGGGCTGCTCGGCATCGGCGGCCGCGGCGGACTGCGGCCGCCGGCCGCGGCGTTGGTGGAGCGGATTCCGGCGGGCGCGGTGGTGGTGGCCGCGGACCTGCCCAGCGGGGTGGACGCGGACACGGGCGAGGTGGCGGTGGCGGCGGTGCGGGCCGACGTCACGGTGACGTTCGGGGCGTACAAGCCGGGGCTGCTGATCGACCCGGGCGCCGAGCGGGCCGGGGCGGTACGGCTGGTGGACATCGGACTCGCCCTCCCCGCGCCGGACGCGCAGGCGTTGCAGCACGCCGACGTGGCGCGGCTGCTGCCCGAGCCGGGCGCGGCCAGCGACAAGTACCGACGGGGCGTGGTCGGCATCGTGGCCGGCTCGGCCCGGTACCCGGGCGCAGCGGTGCTCGCCGTCGCGGGGGCCCTGCGCGGCGGCGCGGGCGCGGTGCGGTACGTGGGCCCGGCGGCGGTCGGCCAGGCGGTCCTGGCCAGGTACCCGGAGACGCTGATCGGGCGCGGCCGGGTGCAGGCGTGGGTGATCGGGCCGGGACTGGGGGACGAGCGGGGCCCGGAGGTCCTGGCGGACCCGGTGCCGGTCCTGGTGGACGCCGACGGGCTGCGCGGGCTGGACCCCGGGGCGGTGCGGGCCCGGACGGCGCCGACGCTGCTGACCCCGCACGCGGGCGAGGCGGCGGCCCTGCTGGGCGTCCGGCGCGAGGAGGTGGAGGCCGGGCGGCTGGCCGCCGTACGGGCACTGGCGCGGCGGTACGGGGCGACGGTGCTGCTGAAGGGCTCGACGACGCTGGTCTGCGACGGCGGGGTGGTCCGGGTCAACCCGACCGGCACCCCGTGGCTGGCCACCGCCGGCAGCGGTGACGTGCTGTCCGGACTGGCGGGCTCCCTGCTGGCGGCGGGACTGTCCGCACCGGACGCCGCCTCGGTGGCGGCCTACCTCCACGGCCTGGCGGCCCGCCGCGCCGCCAGCGGCGCCCCCCTCCTCGCCCACGAGGTCGCCGAAGCCCTCCCGTCCGCCTGGCGCGACGTCCGCACCCCATGACCCCCGTCCGCCCCTCCCTGATCCCCGGGTCTGCGCCGGGCGCCTCCGCCGGGCGCCTCCGCCGGGCGGGACGCGAGGCGGCCGGCAGGGGTTCTGAGAGACTGTGCTCGATGAACGAGACACCGACGCGCGCGTACGCCGAGATCGACCTAGCCGCCGTGCGGGGCAACGTGCGCGCACTGCGCGAGCGGGCGCCCCGGGCCGAGCTCATGGCCGTCGTCAAGTCGGACGCCTACGGCCACGGGGCGGTCCCCTGCGCGCGCGCCGCCCTGGACGCCGGTGCGACCTGGCTCGGCACCGCGACCCCCGAGGAAGCGCTCGCGCTGCGCGCCGCCGGCATCGGGGCCCGGATCATGTGCTGGCTGTGGACGCCGGGCGGCCCCTGGCGGGAGGCCGTCGAGGCCGATCTGGACGTCTCCGTCAGCGCGATGTGGGCCCTGGAGGAGGTGCGGGCCGCCGCCCGCGCGGCCGGGCGGGTCGCGCGTGTCCAGCTCAAGGCCGACACCGGCCTCGGCCGGGGCGGCTGCCAGCCCGCCGACTGGGCGGAACTCGTGGGCGCCGCCGTCGCCGCGCAGGCCGAGGGGACCGTCCACGTCACCGGTGTGTGGTCGCACTTCGCCTGTGCCGACGAGCCCGGACACCCCTCCATCGCCCTCCAGCTCACCGCCTTCCGCGAGATGCTCGTCTACGCCGAGAAGGAGGGCGTCGAGCCCGAGGTCCGGCACATCGCCAACTCGCCCGCCACGCTCACCCTCCCCGACAGCCACTTCGACCTCGTGCGCTGCGGGATCGCCGTCTACGGCGTCTCGCCCGCGCCCGAGTTGGGCACGCCCGAGCAGCTCGGCCTGCGCCCCGCGATGACCCTGCGGGCGTCCGTCGCGCTGGTCAAGGACGTGCCCGCCGGTCACGGAGTGAGCTACGGACACCACTACGTGACGGACCGTGAGACGCGGCTGGCCCTGATCCCGGTCGGGTACGCGGACGGCGTCCCCCGCCACGCCTCCGGAACCGGTCCCGTCCTCGTCGGCGGCGCCGTGAGGCGGGTCGCCGGCCGGGTGGCCATGGACCAGTTCGTCGTCGACATCGAGGGCGCCGACGTGCGCGCCGGGGACCCGGCGATCCTCTTCGGACCCGGTGACCTGGGCGAACCCACCGCCGAGGACTGGGCTCAAGCGGCAGGCACCATCGCGTATGAGATCGTCACCCGTATCGGGGGCCGCGTGCCCAGGGTGTACCGCAACGGCTGAGCGGGGCGGAGTACGGCTGAGGACGGCCGAGTGAGGACGGCGACCGCGTGAGCGAGAACTGGCGCAAGGCCGGCTGGGCCGGAGCGGCCATCGGCGTCATAGCCGCCGGCGCGGCCGCCGGCGTCGCGGTCGAGCGGATCACCGTGGGTCGCGGCATCCGCAGGAAGGCGCGGCTCGCCCTCGACGCCGCCGGGGACTACGGGTCCCTGCGCGGGGCGGAGGGCATCTGCCACGCCGAGGACGGCACCGAGCTGTACTACGAGGTCGACGAACTGCCCGAGGAGCCGGGCCGGCGCGGGAGGCCCCGCCGCAAGAAGCCGCCCGCCGCGACCGTCGTCTTCTGCCACGGCTACTGCCTCGGCCAGGACTCCTGGCACTTCCAACGCGCCGCCCTGCGCGGAACCGTCCGCTCCGTCTACTGGGACCAGCGCAGCCACGGCCGCAGCATGCGCGGCCTCGCCCAGGCCGACGGCGAACCGGTGACCATCGAGCAGCTCGGCCGGGACCTCAAGGCGGTGATCGACGCCACCACCCCCGACGGCCCGCTGGTGCTCGTCGGCCACTCCATGGGCGGTATGACGATCATGGCGCTGGCCGAGCAGTTCCCGGACCTCGTACGGGAGCGCGTACTCGGCGTGGCCCTGGTCGGCACCTCCGGCGGACGGTTGTCCGAGGTCACGTACGGTCTTCCGGCCGTCGGCATGGGCGCCGTACGCCGTCTCCTGCCCGGGGTGCTCAAGGTACTCGGCTCGCAGGTGGAGCTCGTGGAGCGGGGCCGCCGCGCCACCGCCGACCTCTTCGCGGGCATGATCAAGCAGTATTCGTTCGGCTCCCGGGACATCGACCCGGGCGTGGCCCGCTTCGCCGAGCGGCTGATCGAGGCGACCCCCATCGACGTGGTCGCCGAGTTCTATCCGGCCTTCCAGGTCCACGACAAGACCGTCGCGCTGCGGCGGTTCGCGGACATCCCCGTCACCGTCATCGCCGGGGACCGCGACATGATCACCCCGCCCGAACACAGCCTCGCCATCAAGGAGGTGCTGCCCGCCGCCGAACTGGTGGTCCTGGAGCACACCGGCCACCTGATGATGCTGGAGCGCCCGGACGCCGTGACCGCGCTGCTGAACGGTCTGCTGGCGCGCACCGGCGCCGTGCCGGCGGCGGCGCCCGGCAACGCGCACCGGAACCCGCCCGTGGACGCGCCCGGCGATGTACCCGCCGAGGCGACCGGAGCGACTTCCGGAGCGACTAACGTTGGCCCGCATGGAAGAAGTACCGCGAGAAGCGCCGCACACCCCGGCTCCTGAGGCCGCCGCGCCCGGTGCGGGCGAAGGCACCGTCACCGAGACCTTGATCACCGTCGACTCGCCCGACTCCATGCGCGAGCTGGGCCGCCGGATCGCCGGCCTGCTGCGTCCCGGGGACCTGGTCCTGCTGACCGGCGAGCTCGGCGCGGGCAAGACCACCCTCACGCGCGGCCTCGGCGAGGGCCTCGGCGTGCGCGGGGCCGTCACCTCCCCCACCTTCGTGATCGCCCGCGTGCACCCGCCGCTGGGCGATGGACCGGCCCTGGTGCACGTGGACGCGTACCGGCTCGGCGGCGGGCTGGAGGAGATGGAGGACCTGGACCTCGACGTGTCGCTGCCCGAGTCCGTGGTCGTCGTCGAGTGGGGCGACGGCAAGGTCGAGGAACTCTCCGACGACCGGTTGCACGTGGTGATCGCGCGCGCCGTCGGCCACGAGGAGGTCCTCGACGACGTGCGCGAGGTCGCGGTGCGGGGGATCGGGACGCGCTGGGCCGGCGCCGCCGACGGCCTGGCCGGACTCGCGGAGCGGGTGGCCCGCTAGCGGGCAGGCGACCGGCGACCGGCAATGGCGACGGGCAACCGACGCGCGGCGCCGGGCGACCGACATCCCGGCCCGTGGCGGACAACGTTCCGACAGTCCGTCGGGAAAACGTTGCGCGAGTGCGGATGCTCGTGGTGACATGGTACCGAGCGCTGGTTAGGTGTGCCTAAGTACAGCGCCCCGGGCCGGTCCAGGAGGCAGCCATGTCGGCAGCAGGAGCAGCACGCGCAGCAGCGGGAGCAGAACGGGCGTCGGGCAGGGACGTGTCCATGGGGGCGCTGCTCGCCTCCTGCGCGGCCGCCACCGCCGTCTCCACACCGCCCGCCTCCCTCCCCGTACGGCCCGAGCGCCGGGACGGGGCCCCCGACGTGGCCCTCGACGGCGAACAGGCCGCTCCGGAGCCCGAAGCGGCCTGAGGCCCGTACGCGCATCGCCCGTACGGGTGAAACACGAAGGGTGCCCGTCAGGGCACGACGACCACCTTCGTGTTGATCGTCGCGAAGGCCCACATCGCGTCGCCGGCGGCCCGCGACATGCGGATGCCGCCGGTCTTCTTCGTCTGGTCCGGTTCCGGCACCTGGTCGTCCACGCGCGCGCTGAAGCCGATGGCGATGCCGTCGGTGGTGGCGAACCGTACGACGTGCTCGATCGGCACCCCGTCCGAACCGGTGACCGTGCCCGAGCGCGAGCCCACCGGGTAGCTGCCCGGCGCCGGGTGGACCGTGCTCGGCATGACCGCGAAGGACTTCGGCTGCTGCCCGTCCTCGCCGACCAGCCACACCCGCTTCTGCGACACCGAGTACACGACGCGCATCCCGGTCCCGGAGTCGGCCGGCACCGGCGCGGGCTGCGAGGGGTCCTGCCTGGCGGGGGCCGGCGCGGGCGCGGGGGCCTGCGGCGCCGCCTTCGCAGGGTGCGCGGGCGCCGTGGCCGACGCCTGGTAGCCGAGGAATGCGATGGCGACCAGCGCCGCGACGGTGAGCCCGGCCACGATTCCCGAGCTGCTGCGTGCCACCTTGCTCCGCCTCTCCGCGGTCTCCCGCGTTCTCTTTGTCGCGTTCTCTGTGGCGCGTCGTCCACGGGCCACCGGGTCTGCGGGGCGCTGGAACATCCGGTCGGGCACCGCACTGACCGCCTCGGTCGAAAGGTAGCAGCCGGGGTGGTCCGCGACCGGCCGCGAGGGCCGGGGCCCAAGGAGTCGTAGGCTGTTCGCGTGCTCTTGCTCGCTGTAGATACCGCCACGCCCGCCGTCACCGTCGCCCTGCACGATGGCGAGTCGGTCCTCGCCGAATCGAACCAGGTCGACGCCCGCCGTCACGGGGAGCTGTTGCTGCCCTCCGTCGACGCGGTCCTCGCCGAGGCCGGGGTGAAGCTCGAAGCCGTCACCGGCATCGTCGTCGGCGTCGGCCCCGGCCCCTACACCGGACTGCGCGTCGGCCTCGTCACCGCCTCCACCTTCGCCGCCGTCCTCGGCGTCCCCGTGCACGGCCTGTGCACCCTGGACGGCCTGGCGTACGCGGCCGGCGCCGCCGGGATCGAGGGCCCCTTCACCGTCGCCACAGACGCGCGGCGCAAGGAGGTCTACTGGGCCCGGTACGAGGACCCGCGCACGCGCGTCGGCGCCCCGGCCGTGGACCGCCCGGCCGACATCGCCGAGCGGGTCGCCGGCCTGCCCGCCGTCGGGCAGGGCGCGCTGCTGTACCCGGAGGTCTTCACCGACGCCCGGCAGCCCGAGCACCAGAGCGCCGGCGCCCTCGCCGCGCTGGCGGCGGAACGACTCGCCGCCGGGGCTCCCTTCGAGAACGCGGAGGGCATGCCTCCGACGCCGCTGTACCTGCGCCGGCCCGACGCCCAGGTGCCCAAGAACTACAAGGTGGTCACCCCGCAGTGACCCCGGTACTGCGCGAGATGCGCTGGTGGGACATAGAGCCCGTGCTGGAACTGGAACAGGAGCTGTTCCCGGAGGACGCCTGGTCCGCCGGCATGTTCTGGTCCGAGCTCGCCCACGCGCGCGGCCCGCACGCCACCCGCCGCTACGTCGTCGCCGAGGGGTCCGGGGGTCGCATCGTCGGCTACGCCGGACTGGCTGCCTCCGGCGACCTGGGCGACGTACAGACCATCGCCGTCTCCCGCGACCAGTGGGGCACCGGTCTAGGCGCCCGCCTGCTGGAGGACCTGCTGCGCGCGGCGACCGCGTTCGAGTGCGCCGAGGTGCTGCTGGAGGTGCGGGTGGACAACACGCGCGCCCAGAAGCTCTACGAGCGCTTCGGTTTCGAGCCGATCGGCTTCCGGCGCGGCTACTACCAGCCCGGCAACGTCGACGCGCTCGTGATGCGCCTCTCCGGCCCCACATCCCCAGACTCCGCACCGTCCGTACACGTACAAGGTGAGACCCATGGCTGACGAACCGCTCGTCCTCGGCATCGAGACCTCCTGCGACGAGACCGGCGTCGGCGTCGTCCGCGGCACCACCCTGCTGGCCGACGCGATCGCCTCCAGCGTCGACGAGCACGCCCGCTTCGGCGGGGTCGTGCCCGAGGTGGCCTCCCGCGCGCACCTGGAGGCCATGGTCCCGACCATCGACCGCGCCCTGAAGGAAGCCGGCGTCAGCGCCCGCGACCTCGACGGCATCGCGGTCACCGCCGGCCCGGGCCTCGCGGGCGCCCTGCTGGTGGGCGTCTCGGCGGCCAAGGCGTACGCCTACGCGTTGGGCAAGCCCCTGTACGGGGTCAACCACCTGGCCTCGCACATCTGCGTCGACCAGCTGGAGCACGGGCCGCTGCCGGAGCCGACCATGGCGCTGCTGGTGTCGGGCGGACACTCCTCGCTGCTGCTGGCTCCGGACATCACCGCCGACGTGCGGCCGCTCGGCGCGACCATCGACGACGCGGCCGGCGAGGCGTTCGACAAGATCGCCCGCGTGCTGCAGCTGGGCTTCCCCGGCGGTCCGGTCATCGACCGGCTCGCGCGGGAGGGCGACCCGAAGGCGATCGACTTCCCGCGCGGTCTGACGGGGCCGCGCGACGCGGCGTACGACTTCTCCTTCTCCGGACTGAAGACGGCGGTGGCCCGCTGGATCGAGGCGAAGCGGAAGGCGGGCGAGGAGGTGCCGGTGCGGGACGTGGCGGCGTCCTTCCAGGAGGCCGTGGTGGACGTGCTCACCCGCAAGGCGATCCGCGCCTGCAAGGACGAGGGCGTCGACCACCTCATGATCGGCGGCGGTGTCGCGGCCAACTCCCGGCTACGGGCGCTGGCCCAGGAGCGGTGCGACGACGCGGGGATCATCCTGCGCGTACCGCGGCCGAAGCTGTGCACGGACAACGGCGCGATGGTGGCCGCACTGGGCGCGGAGATGGTCAAGCGGAACCGTCCGGCCTCGGACTGGGACCTGTCGGCCGACTCCTCGCTGCCGGTGACGGACCCGCACGTGCCGGGGACGCAGGGTCACGGTCACAGCCACGACCACGACCACGTGCACGAGTTGAGCAAGGACAACCTCTACTCATGAGCACGGTCGCGCTGATGTGGGAGGCCCGGGCGGTGCCCGGCCGCGGCGACGAACTGCTGGAGTGGGCCCGGGCCCAGGTCCTGGCCCGGGAGCCGGTGCGCCGCGAGGTGCTGCGAGCCCCGCAGGACCGGGTGCTGGTGGTCACCTGGTGGGAGGCCGCCGAGGGCGTGGCGGCGGAGCTGCCCGAGCTGCCCGAGCCGGCCGCCGACCTGATCACCCGGGCGGTGCACCGCTGGCGCTTCGAGTCGGTGGAGGTCACGGGGGGCTGAGCGCCTGTCGAGTGACTCTGCATCAGATCCCGGTATGGTCATGTGCATGTCCAGCCGTGACCTGCCGCCTCCGCCGCCGCCCGCGCACCTGCGGGACTGGATGGACGAGTCCGTCGTGCGCGCCGACCGTGCGCGCTTCCTCAAGGAACTGGGCCGGCGCACCCTCGGTCCGGGCCGGCTGCTGCTGCTCTGGGCGGTGGCCGCCGTGTTCGCGCTCGGCTGGACCTTCATCGGCATGGCGCTGATGGCGTTCGAGAGCGGCGATCCGCTCTCGTACCTCTTCGGGCTCATCTTCGGCGTGCTCGGCGTAGGGGTGCTCGTCCCCGCCGGGATCTGGTTCGCCAAGGGCGCCGAACGGGACCGGCAGATGCGGCACCTGCTGTGCGCGTGGGCCGAATCCGACCGGGACCCGGCGGCCGACGCCCTCGTGCGCGCGCCCTGGCGGAGCCTGACCTGGCTGCTCACGTCCTTCGCCCTCGGCGTGCTGGGGCTCTGGGTGACTTTCGGGACGGCGGCGGGGGCCCGGCCGGGCGAGGTGACGTACGGCGAGGTCACGTACTTCATGGGCCTCGGCCTGATCCTGTGGATCACCGGCCTCCTCGGCCTCGGCAAGGCCGGCGCCCACTACCGCTGGGCCGCGCGCGCGTTCCGGACCCCCGGCCGCGAGGTGTCCGGCTAGGGGGTGTCCGACACGGGGCCGGTCCGGAGGCGGGGCGGCCCCGTCACCGCCCCGTGACGGGCGCGCCGATCAGCATCGAGGGCGCGCCGTCGACGCGGGTCAGGATCACCGTCGCCGAGTGCGGTCCCTGTGGCTTGACCTTCTTGCGCAGTTCCTCCGGCTCGATCGCCGAACCGCGCTTCTTCACCGTCAGGATGCCGACGCCCCGCTCGCGCAGCAGGGCCTTGAGCTTCTTCAGGCCGAACGGCAGCACGTCGGTGATCTCGTACGCGGTCGCGTACGGCGTCGCCCGCAGCTCGTCCGCGGTGATGTAGGCGATGGTCGGGTCGATGAGGCGGCCGCCGAGCTGTTCGGCGACCTCCGCGACGAGGTGGGCGCGGATCACGGCGCCGTCGGGCTCGTAGAGGTACCGGCCGACCGGCCCCGCCTCCGGATCGGGCAGCGGATCGGCGGTGCGCAGCGCGCGTGGCCCGGGCAGCAGGGTGGCCCGTACGCCGCCGGGCTCCGTACCGAACCACAGCACGGCTTCCTTCACGTCCCCCTGGTCGGAGATCCACTCGGCCTCGGCCTCCGCCGGGACGGCCTCGTGCGGGATGCCCGGAGCGATCTTGATCGCGGCGTACGGGGCGCTGCGCGCGGCGGCGACGGCCCAGGACAGCGGCGGGGAGTAGCTCTCGGGGTCGAAGATCCGGCCCCGGCCGCCGCGCCGCGCCGGGTCGATGAAGACGGCGTCGTAGCCGGCGGTGTCGACGGCGGTCACATCCGCCTCCCGGACCTCGATCAGCTCCGCCAGCCCCAGCGCCTCGGCGTTGGCCCGGGCGACGGCGACGGTGAGCGGGTCGTGGTCCACCGCGAGCACCCGGATGCCCAGCCGGGCCATGGCCAGGGCGTCGCCACCGATGCCGCAGCACAGGTCCGCGACGCTGCGTACGCCGAGGGCCGCGAGCCGGCCGGCGCGGTAGGTCGCCACCGAGGCGCGGGTGGCCATCTCGCCGCCGCCGGGGGTGAAGTACATCCGGAAGGCGTCCTCGGCCCCGAACTTCGCCACCGCCCGCTGCCGCAGCCGGGCCTGCCCGAGCGCGGCGGACACCAGGGCGGCGGGGTGTTCCCGGCGCAGCCGGGTGGCCACGGCCAGCTCCCGGGCCGGGTCGTAGTCGTGGAGCGAGTCGAGGAGGGCGCGCCCCTCGGGGGTGAGGAGGGCGGCGAAGTCTTCGGGGGTCACGCGGTCCATTGTCGGCCAGTGTGGGCCAGTCGATGGAAGGTCGAACCCCGCTCGCGGTGTCTGCGGGGGACCGGGGGAGCGTCCTGGGAGTATCCGACGCTATGCAGCCTGTACGACAAAAGGGAAATGCGACGCAACAAGGTCATCGGTCGGCGGCGCGTCCGCTCGGCCGGTACGGGGTGGCCCTCGCCGCGCTGCTGGTCGCCGCGCTGGGCACCGCATGCGGCTCCTCCGATGCGCCCGCCACCAAGCACAAGGGCGACCGGCGCGCCGAAGGAGCCGGCGCGGCGGGCGCGCTCGCCAACCCGGCCGAGCAGCAGAAGGCCGCCCAGCAGGCCCGGATCGCCGCGGTGAAGAAGTGGAAACTGGCCAAGCCGCCGCTGACCGCCCCGCCCGCGCCCAAGACGAAGCCGGAGATCACCACCCGCGACGGCTTCGAGGTCGAGGGCCAGGAGGACCTCCCGCCGGTCTTCACCACGGTCCCCACCGAGGACAAGGTCGTCTTCCTGACGATCGACGACGGCGCCGAGAAGGACCCCGAGTTCCTCAAGATGATGAAGGAACTCAAGATCCCCTACACGGCCTTCCTCAGCGACTACCTGGTGCGGGACAACTACCCGTACTTCAAGGAGATGCAGGCCGCGGGCGTCACCCTGAACAACCACACGCTCAACCACCGCTACCTGCCGGCCCTCGACTACGAGAAGCAGCGCGAGGAGATCTGCGGGCAGCAGGACACCATCCAGAAGGAGTTCGGCAAACGGCCGACACTCTTCCGGCCGCCCTACGGCAACTACAACCGGGACACCCTGCGCGCGGCGAAGTCCTGCGGCATCAAGGCGGTCCCGCTGTGGAACGCCGAGGCGTTCGTCAACCGGATGGACTACCGGGAATGGGACCGTGACCTCCACCCAGGTGACATCATCCTCACGCACTTCCGGGGGCGGGAGGACTGGAAGGGCACGATGCCTGACATGATCCGTCATGTCATGAAGACCGTCACGGACAAGGGTTACGCCGTGGCTCGCCTGGAGGACTACTTGCCAACTCCTCAGCCGTAAACGACCGAGCTTGTCGACTCAGTCGCCTACGCCTTGTCGCGCTCCCGGCTGCCCCCTACGACAGGGCGGTCACGGGTCGCATCTACCAGCCAGGGATGCTAAGCCCTCTGTGGTACGGGTCCGTTGGCGATAACCCACGCCGAGCGCGCGCGGTTGCGCACGTTGACCCCGGCGACGTGATCGGCGGGGCCGGCGAGCCCGCACCGACGACAGCGGGAAGGTGTCCCGGGTGGGACGGTTGTGCCTCGCTGTGTGCCCGCATCTGGGGCACATCTGCGAGGTGTAGTGGGCGTCCACCAAGACCACCGGCACTCCGGCCCGCTGGGCCTTGTACCGGATGTGCTCTTCGAGCTGGTGGAACGGCCAGGAGGATAGCGCGGCCCGCTGGTCGCGGGAAGGCCGTACCCGGTCGCGGATGCCACTCAGTTCTTCGAGGGCGATTCCGCGACCGGTGCGTCGTGCGACGGCCACGATCTCCTCGCTGATCTCGTGGTTGACGTGTGTGGCATGCCGGGCCTCGCGCTTGGCCCGCCGGTTGACGCGCCGGGTGGCGGAGCGGGTCTGCTTCACCTGGAGTTCCGCGCGCTTCCGGGCGTGCCAGCGCCGGTACCGTGCCAGACGGCGGCCCTGGTACTTGTCCCCGTCAGAGGTGACGGTACGCGCCTCGTGCCGCCAGGACAGGATCCGGTCGTCATACGGCTGGGCCGCATCCGACCGGAACCGGATCGGCTTCGACTCCGCGCGCCTACGCCGGTTCGACCCTTGGGTGCCGAGGCCGCCCGCCCGAATGTTCGCACTCAAGGTCGTGTAGGCGTCCACGACCTTCTTCACCGTGCGGACGGCCGGCTGGGCCGCAAGCCTGAACTCGGTCTTGAGACGGGCGTAAACGACCTTTTGCAACTCGTTGCGGGACGTGATGCCCGTCTCGTACGCCACCCCCGATACGATATCGGCCGCCCGGTTGCACGCGTGCAGGGTTGTGGACAAAGCCGTCGCCACCTCGGGTGACGGCTGCAGCTTCACCCGCACCACAATCTTCACGCTTTCAACCTGGCCCCGACCACTGACAACAGCCGAAAGTGCAGGTCATGGCAGATGCGTAGAGAACTCCATCGCCTCGCGGCTTCGAGCCATGGACCCATTCCTCTCCGACCTGAAGGCCGGGGCAACTTGGGAGAAGCCAGGTGAAGTACGCGCGCCGGTTGGTGGCCGGGACGCTCGCAGCCGGCGCGCTCGCGCTGTCCCTTTCGGGGTGCGGGAACAGCGTGGACCCCATCGAACGACTGGGGCGCAAGACCAAGCAGGAGACGGGGAAGCCCTCGGCCTCCCCGTCCACCGCCGCCTCGTCCCCCGCGCCGTCGGCGTCGGCGGACGACGCGTACCGCAAGTGGGGACTGACGGCCCCGGTCCAGTACGCGCCCAAGCCCGCCCAGAAGCCGCAACTCCCCAAGCCCGCACCGGGAAAGCCGGCCGTCATAGACCGAATACCCGTCGCGCCGGGCGACAAGGTCGTCTTCCTGACCTTCGACGACGGCGCGGAGAAGGACCCGCAGTTCCTGAAGATGGCGGCCGACCTCAAGCTGCCGATCAGCATGTTCTTGACGGACAACGTGGCCTCGTCCGACTACGGCCACTTCCAGACGTTGCGCGACAACGGCAGCGGCAGCACGATAAACAACCACACCCTGACCCACCCGAACCTGCGCACGCTGGGCTTCGCGGCGCAGAAGAAGGAGATATGCGGTCAGCAGGAACGCCTGGAGAAGCGCTTCGGCACCAAACCGACCCGCTTCCGCCCGCCGTTCGGCAACTACAACGACGACACCCTCAGGGCCGCCTCCGAGTGCGGCATCTCCCAGGTCCTCCTGTGGCGCGTGTCGATGCAGATCACCGGCTTCCAGTACGCCGAGGGCTCCGCGCTCCGTCCCGGGGACATCATCCTCGCCCACTTCCGCGGCCCGGCCGAACTCAAGGGCGAGACGGAAACCCAGATGACCACCCACATGCTCCAGCGCATCCAGGAGCAGGGCTTCAAGGTGGCCCGCCTGGAGGACTACCTGTAGGGGTGGGGCGGGGTTTCGGTGGGGGCGGGGGATCGCTGCGTGCTCCTCTCGTCTCGGCGTCTGACCCCCTCCGTGGCCGGTCATGAACCCGCACGCAAAGTCGGTGGACATCGGTCGTCGGGCCGGTCGATAGTGCGCCAATGACTTCCTTGATCCGACACATCACCATCGATTGCTCCGACGCCTACCGTCTGGCGCAGTTCTGGGCCGCCGTGCTGGACGGCTCGCCGGCCCCCGATGACTTTCCCGGTGACCCCGAGGCAACGGTCGTGGCGTCCGGTGCGCACCTGCTCTTCGTGACGGTGGCCGATGCCAAGACGGTGAAGAACCGGGTGCACCTGGACCTACAGCCGCAGGACCGGTCGCGCGACGAAGAGGTGGAGCGCGTCCTCGCGCTGGGCGCGACGCTGGTGGACGACCACCGCAAGCCCGACGGCACCGGCTGGGTGACTCTGGCCGACCCCGAAGGCAACGAGTTCTGCGTGGAACGCAGCGCCGCTGAGCGCGCCCTGACAGCCGCCTAGGCGATATCAGCCAAGGACGGGGGTCGGACCCCGCCCCCGCAGCCCCCGGCACCCGCCCGCCCCCGCCTCAACGCCCCGCCGGTCCCACCAGCGGTGTGATGGTGGTTTCCACCGGGCCCCGGGCGTCCGCCTCGCGTTGGCGTTCCGCGCTGTCGCTGATGCGGAGCAGCAGGGCGATCATGATCCAGTTCGCGAGGAGGGACGAGCCGCCCTTGGCCAGGAAGGGCAGGGCCTTGCCCGTCAGGGGGATCAGGCCCGTCACGCCGCCGGCGACCACGAACACCTGGAGCGCCAGCGCCGCCGCGAGGCCCACCGCCAGGAGCTTGCCGAACGGGTCCCGCGCGGCCAGCGCCATCCGCAGCCCCCGCTGGACGAGGAGCGCGTAGAGCAGCAGAACGGCCATCACGCCCGCCAGGCCGAGTTCCTCGCCCACGGTCGTCAGGATGAAGTCGCTGCGCCCCGCGAACTTGATCAGCTCCGGGTGGCCCATGCCGAGTCCGGTACCGGTGATCCCGCCCGTGCCGAAGCTGAACAGCGCCTGCGCGGACTGGTCGGAGGTGACGCCCGGCGGCCGGTCCTTCCAGTAGTAGGACAGCGGATTGAGCCAGGCGGCCACGCGCGCCTTCACGTGCGGCTCCGTCGAGCCCACCACGAACGCGCCGCCCGCCGCCATGACGAGGCCGCAGACGATCCAACTGGTGCGTTCCGTGGCCACGTACAGCATCACCACGAACACGCCGAAGAAGATGAGCGACGTCCCCAGGTCGCGTTCGAAGACCAGCACCAGAAGCGACAGGATCCAGACGGTGACGATCGGCCCGAGCTGGCGCATCGGCGGCAGTCGCAAGCCGAGGAACTTGCGGCCCGTCAGGGCCAGCGAGTCCCGGTGGACGACCAGGTAGCCCGCGAAGAAGATCGCGATCATGATCTTCACGAACTCGCCGGGCTGGAGCGAGAACCCGAACAGGATGATCCAGCGCTTCGCGCCGTAGGTGTCCGCGCCGAAGAAGGCCGGGGCGATGAGCAGCACCAGTGCGACGGCCATCGTGATGTAGATGAACCGCTGCAGCAGTCTGTGGTCGCGCAGCAGCGCCACCACGAGCAGACAGGCGGCGACCCCGACCACGGTCCACATCAACTGGCCGGGCGCGTTGGCGTCCGATCCGTAGCGCTCGATGTACCCCTGGTCGAGGCGGTGGATGAGGACAAGCCCGAGCCCGGTCAGCAGCATGGCGAGGGGGAAGATCAGCGGGTCCGCGTACGGCGCGAACCGGCGGATGCCCAGGTGCCCCACCAGCGCGAGCAGCGACAGGCTGATCGTGAAGCCGGTGAGCTGCGGCGGCAGCACGCCGTTCATCGCCAGACCGGCCTGGGCGTGGCCGAAAACGGCGATGCAGATGACGAGAACCAGCAGCAATGCCTCGGTCCGCCGGCGTGCGCCGGTGACCGTCAGCGGCCTCAGTCCCCGCACGGGGTGCCTTCGCCGTCGGTATTAGGGCGTTTTATCTTCATATCCACTACGACGAGGAACCCCCGGTGATGGTTCCTGGGGGCCCGGCGGGGCCTTCCGGAAGGGGGTGATCCGCAATCTGTCGGGTGGCGTGTTGGCACTCCGCTTGACCGAGTGCTAATCGCCGGAATAGTCTCGCACCTGGCACTCGCCCCTGGTGAGTGCCAACACAGCGACAGGCAGGTCCGGCACCCGCGACGACGGATCGACCTGGTCGCCACCTCAGACAGTTAACCCCGGATCTCCGAAGGGGGAGGTCGGATCGTGACGACCGCCAGCTCCAAGGTTGCCATCAAGCCGCTTGAGGACCGCATTGTGGTCCAGCCGCTCGACGCCGAACAGACCACGGCCTCCGGCCTGGTCATCCCGGACACCGCGAAGGAGAAGCCCCAGGAGGGCGTCGTCCTTGCGGTCGGTCCGGGTCGCTTCGAGGACGGCCAGCGTCTCCCGCTGGACGTCAGCGTCGGCGACATCGTGCTGTACAGCAAGTACGGCGGCACCGAAGTGAAGTACAGCGGCGAGGAATACCTCGTCCTCTCGGCCCGCGACGTGCTCGCGATCGTCGAGAAGTAAGTCACTTCTCCAGTTTTGCTTTGAGCTGCGCCCCTGGTCACCCTGCTGATGCCGGGGGGCGAGGGGCGTAGTTCGTTCTAGGCGGTGGCGGTCGCGGTGAGCGGCCGAGGATCGCAACGAGAGGACTGAACCGCTCCCATGCCGAAGATTCTGAAGTTCGATGAGGACGCCCGTCGCGCCCTCGAGCGCGGTGTGAACAAGCTTGCCGACACGGTGAAGGTGACGATCGGCCCCAAGGGCCGCAACGTCGTCATCGACAAGAAGTTCGGCGCCCCCACCATCACCAACGACGGTGTCACCATCGCTCGCGAGGTCGAGCTGGACGACCCGTACGAGAACCTGGGCGCCCAGCTCGTCAAGGAGGTGGCGACCAAGACCAACGACATCGCGGGTGACGGCACCACCACCGCCACCGTGCTGGCCCAGGCGCTGGTCCGCGAGGGTCTGCGCAACGTCGCCGCCGGCGCCTCCCCGGCCGCCCTCAAGAAGGGCATCGACGCCGCCGTCAAGGCCGTGTCGCAGGAGCTCCTCGCGACCGCCCGTCCGATCGAGGACAAGTCCGACATCGCCGCCGTGGCCGCGCTCTCCGCGCAGGACCAGCAGGTCGGCGAGCTCATCGCCGAGGCGATGGACAAGGTCGGCAAGGACGGTGTCATCACCGTCGAGGAGTCCAACACCTTCGGCCTGGAGCTGGAGTTCACCGAGGGCATGGCCTTCGACAAGGGCTACCTCTCGCCGTACATGGTCTCCGACCAGGAGCGTATGGAGGCCGTCCTCGACGACCCGTACATCCTGATCAACCAGGGCAAGATCTCCTCCATCCAGGACATGCTGCCGCTGCTGGAGAAGGTCATCCAGGCCGGCGCCTCCAAGCCGCTGCTGATCATCGCCGAGGACGTCGAGGGCGAGGCCCTGTCGACCCTGGTCGTCAACAAGATCCGCGGCACCTTCAACGCCGTCGCCGTCAAGGCCCCCGGCTTCGGTGACCGCCGCAAGGCGATGCTCCAGGACATGGCCACCCTCACCGGTGCCACCGTCATCGCCGAGGAGGTCGGCCTCAAGCTCGACCAGGCCGGTCTCGACGTCCTGGGTTCCGCGCGCCGCGTGACCATCACCAAGGACGACACCACCATCGTCGACGGTGGTGGCAGCTCCGAGGAGGTCCTCGGCCGCGTCAACCAGATCAAGGCCGAGATCGAGTCCACGGACTCCGACTGGGACCGCGAGAAGCTGCAGGAGCGCCTGGCGAAGCTCGCCGGTGGCGTCTGCGTCATCAAGGTCGGCGCCGCCACCGAGGTGGAGCTCAAGGAGAAGAAGCACCGCCTCGAGGACGCCATCTCGGCGACCCGTGCCGCGGTCGAGGAGGGCATCGTCTCCGGCGGTGGCTCCGCGCTCGTCCACGCCGTGAAGGTGCTGGAGGGCAACCTCGGCCTCACCGGCGACGAGGCCACCGGTGTCTCCGTCGTCCGCCGCGCGGCCGTCGAGCCGCTGCGCTGGATCGCCGAGAACGCGGGCCTGGAGGGCTACGTCATCACGGCGAAGGTCGCCGAGCTCGACAAGGGCCAGGGCTTCAACGCCGCGACCGGCGAGTACGGCGACCTGGTCAAGGCCGGCGTCATCGACCCGGTCAAGGTCACCCGCTCCGCGCTGGAGAACGCCGCTTCCATCGCCTCCCTGCTGCTCACGACCGAGACCCTGGTCGTCGAGAAGCCGGCCGAGGAAGAGGCCGACGCCGGTCACGGTCACGGTCACGGCCACAGCCACTGACCTCGTCAGAGCCGGGCTGAGCTGAGGAAAGCCCCGGTCCCGCCGCTGCGAAGCGGTGGTGACCGGGGCTTTCCCGTGCCGTGGGGCGGGCCGTCACATGCCCATGTCCTGGGCCGCGCCGCCGGAGGCCGTGCCCATGTCGGACGCCGTGCCCGTGCCCGTGCCCGTGCCCGTTCCCGTGCCTGCGCCCATGTCCATGCCCATGCCCATGCCCATCTGCCTCATCAGGCCCGGGGCGTCGTAGTACCACCAGCCCTCCGCGATCTGGCCGTTCTCGATCCGGAAGGTGGTGCAGCCCGACATGCCGACCTCCTTGCCCGTCGGGGCCATTCCCATGAAGTCGCCCTTCTGCCGGCCGGTCCAGTTCCACAGGGTGGTGACGCAGTCGCCTTCGGCGATCTGGCGGTGCAGGTCGAAGGTGAAGTCGAAGGCGTCGCGCCACATGGTCATGCTCCGGCGCAGCCCCTCGCGTCCGTCGCCGGTGCCCGGCTGCTGCATCATGTCGTGTTCCATGTAGTCGGCCGCGACGCATTCCTCCATGACGTCGAAGTTGCCCTTCTCCGCCAGCTCCTCGAAGATCCGGTTCACGAGCAGCTTGTTGAGGTACTCGTCGCGGACGACGTCCAGGTTCATGAACCTCGGCATGCCCTCGCAGAGGGCCACCATCTCCTGGAACATCCGGTCCGTCTCCGGAAGCTGAGAGTTCCTCATCGCCTCCTCGTACGACGGGAATTCGACGAGATCGACGTAGTGCGTCTTCGCGTCGCGGTCCCGGCCGATCATGGTGTGGGTGACCGTCCGTCGGCCGCTCGCCTGCTCCGCCCAGCGGTCGATGAGCGCGTTCATTTCCTCGAACCGCGTGGTTTCGTAATCAATCACCTGTACGAATGTCATCGCGTCGCCTCCCGGGTGGATGAGACACATCCAGTTTAGGGAGGAATGCCCCTTTCGGCGCCGGCTGCCCGCCCCCGGCTGCCCGCCCCCGGCCGCTTGCCGCAGGCGCCTACTGGGGCCCGTACTTGCGGCCCGTACGCGAGGAGACCCCGCCGAGGAGCGCGCGCGGCGTCAGCTTCACCACGCCCATCAGCGCCTTGTACCGCGGGTCGGGGATGGAGACCGTCTTGCCGCGCGCCAGGTCGTCCAGCGCCGCCGCCACCAGCTTGTCGGCGTCCAGCCACAGCCAGCCCGGGATGTTGTCCGTGCCCATCCCGGCCCGCTCGTGGAACTCGGTCCGTACGAAGCCGGGGCACAGCGCCATCAGCCGCACCCCGCTCCCGGCCAGGTCCTTCGCGGCGCCCTGGGTGAACTGCACGACCCACGCCTTGCTCGCCCCGTAGGTCCCGCGCGGTACGAAGGCGGCCACCGAGGCCACGTTGATCACGCCGCCCCGCCCGCGCGAGCGCATCGACTCGGCCGCCGCCGAGGTCAACCGCAGCACCGCTTCGATGTGCACCTTCAGCATCGTCAGTTCGTCCGCCATGGACACCTGGAGGTAGCGGCCCTTGTTGCCGAAGCCGGCGTTGTTGACCAGCAGGTCCACCGGGTGGGTGCGGTCGCCGAGGCGGGTCTCGACCGCGGCGATGCCCTTCTCGGTGGACAGGTCGGCGGTCAGCACCTCCGCCTCGATGCCGTGCCGGTCGTGGAGTTCGGTGGCCTGCTCGCCCAGGCGCTCGGTGTCCCGCGCCACCAGCACCAGGTTGTGCCCCTGGGCGGCGAGCCGCCGGGCGAAGGCGGCGCCGATGCCCGCCGTGGATCCCGTAATCAACGCAGTCGTCATACGCGCAACCTAGCTTTATTCGGGGCGGGGTTCGCCTGCGGGCAGCGCGGCCGGCGTCACCGGGCGAACTTCCCAAAGCCAGTCCTGGGCATTCTGCTCGTGGTCAAAGCGGGGCTTATGCTCGAAGGGTGATCGAGGCACGTCATCTACGGGTCCTGCGCGCCGTCGCCGGGACCGGGTCCTTTTCCGCCGCCGCCCGTGAACTGGGCTGCACCCAGCCGGCCGTGTCGCAGCAGATGAAGGCGCTGGAGCAGTCGGCCGGCACCCCGCTGCTGATCCGGGCCGGCCGCGAGATGCGGCTGACCGAGGCCGGCGAGGCGCTGGTCCGCCATGCCGCCGGCATCCTGGCCGGGCTGACGGCCGCCGAGGAGGAGGTCGCGGCGATCGCCGGGCTGCGCGCGGGCCGGGTCCGGCTGGTGTCCTTCCCCAGCGGCAGTTCCACGCTGGTCCCCACCGCGCTGGCGGCCATGCGCGCCGAGCACCCCGGCACCCGGATCTCGCTGGTCGAAGCCGAGCCCCCGCGCTCGGTGGAGATGCTGCGCGAGGGCGACTGCGATCTGGCGCTGGCCTTCCGGTACGGGGGCTCGGCCGGGTCCGCCGCCGAATGGGAGGACCTGGTGGTGCGGCCCCTGTTGACCGACCGGCTCGTGGGGCTGGTCCCCCGGGGGCACCGGCTGGCCGGGGCCGACCGGGTGGGCATGGCCGAACTGGCCGGGGAGCCCTGGATCGCGGGCTGCCCGCGCTGCCGCCGCCATCTGGTGGAGGTGTGCGAGGACGCCGGGTTCACCCCGCGCATCGACTTCGCGACCGACGACTACCCGGCGGTGGTCGGCCTGGTCGGGGCGGGGCTGGGGGTGGCGGTGCTGCCGGAGCTCGCGGTGGAGTCCGTACGGGCCAAGGGGGTCAGCACCGTGGTCGTCGAGCCGGCCGTCGAACGGGAGGTCGTGGCGCTGACCCTGCCCGACCTGGCGCGGGTGCCGGCGGTGGCCGCGACCCTGGTGGAACTGGAGCGGGCCGCCGCGTCCATGGGGGCGTGACGGCACCGCGCCGTGGACGACACGTTCGGCGGGTGCGACACGCCCGGGAGCGCGCCGCCTGTCGGGTTCCGCGGAAGAGGATGCGGAGGTTCGTCGGAGAGCTGTCGGGATGATCTTCGGATGATCCGCCTTCGTGGTGAGGAAACGTTCCTTCGGGCGGTTCGGCGAGCGGCGGTCAGTGCGGAGCGGCCGGGCCGGTCGCGCTCGACGCGGGGATCAGACGGTGCCGGGCGCGACCCATCAGTTCTTCGCGCTCGTCTTCGGTGAGGCCGCCCCACACCCCGTAGGGCTCACGGACGGCGAGTGCGTGCGCGGCGCATTCCGCGCGCACCGGACAGCGCATGCAGACCTCTTTAGCCGAGGTCTCGCGCGCGCTCCTGGCCGCGCCCCGCTCGCCTTCCGGGTGGAAGAAGAGGGAGCTGTCGACCCCCCGGCAGGCAGCCAGTAGCTGCCAGTCCCAGAGGTCGGCGTTCGGTCCGGGGAGCCGTGAGAAATCTGCCATGGGTAGTCCTCTTGGTGCCGGTACTGAGGCGGATGGGATCCATGTCTCCACATCTACAGTCGTAGTAGATGTAAATATGACTCATTGGGAATCTAGCCTCAGACACATGGCGAACGGAAGGAAAGCCGCCAAATAGGTCATAGCTCCAGATGGAGGACGGGGGGCTCGTGGCTCCTGCGCCGTGATCGCGTCCTCACGTAGAGTGCCGAAGGTGTCCGTCCGACCCGTAACTCTTTCGAGTGACCATCGTTGAGAGTGCGAAGGCGGTTGAACCAAGAAGTTCTCGGACAGGTGTCCGGGGGCATCGACCGCACAGGTGACGATACGTACCAGCCTGGAGGCTCAAGGTGACGCGCATCAGCTGCGGAGGGCGGTCATGACTTCCGTCCTCGTCTGCGACGACTCCCCGCTTGCCCGAGAGGCGCTCCGTCGCGCGGTGGCCACCGTGCCCGGCGTCGAGCGTGTGACGACGGCTGCCAACGGCGAGGAAGTCCTCCGCCGCTGGGGTGCCGACCGCTCCGATCTCATTCTGATGGATGTACGGATGCCGGGCCTCGGCGGTGTGGAGACGGTCCGCCGGCTGCTCTCGGCCGACCCGGGCGCCCGCATCATCATGCTGACGGTCGCCGAGGACCTGGACGGCGTGGCCCTCGCGGTCGCCGCCGGAGCCCGGGGTTACCTGCACAAGGACGCCTCGCGCGCCGAACTGCGGGCCACGGTCACCCAGGCGCTCGCCGACCCGACCTGGCGACTGGCTCCGCGCCGGCTCCGTTCGGCCGAGATGGGCGCCGCGCCCACCCTCACCGCGCGCGAGATCCAGGTGCTGGAGGGCATGAGCCACGGCCGTTCCAACGCGGAGATCGGGCGCGAACTCTTCCTCTCCGAGGACACGGTCAAGACGCACGCCCGCCGGCTCTTCAAGAAGCTCGGCGCCTCGGACCGGGCGCACGCGGTGGCACTCGGGTTCCGCTGGGGCCTGGTCCGCTGACGGCGGACCACCCAGAGTGTCCCGCCGTACCCGCTGCGCAAGCGGGGGTTGGCGGGGCACAATCCGGGGGACGTGTCGCTTCGGGCGCGATGCCGCATCCTTGAGGGTGTGCCGCATTTTCGAAGATGTGGCCTCAGGGATCATTCGGGCCGAGCGGAGGGGAGGGCGCACACCATGAGTTCCGGCGCACCCGCTCATAACGCTTCGACGCACAACCAGGGCCGCGGTGCCACGAACGGTCCCGCGCCAAGGCACCATGGATCGATGCGCGACGACGAGGCCCAGGGGTCACCCACGGCCACCGGCCCCACGGACGCCGCCAAAGGCGGCGGTGCCGGGGCTGTCAGCGCGCTCGTACGACGCGCGGTGGAGGGCGACGAGCAGGCCACGCACGACCTGCTCGCCTTCGTGCACCCGCTCGCCATCCGCTACTGCCGTACCCGTCTGTCGCGGCTTCCCGGTGACGCTCGTCACTTCGTGGAGGACCTCGCGCAGGAGGTGTGCGTCGCCGTCCTGATGGCGCTGCCGCGCTATCGCGACACCGGCCGCCCCTTCGAGGCGTTCGTCTTCGCCATCGCCGCGCACAAGGTGGCCGATCTCCAGCGGGCCGCCATGCGCCACCCCGGAAGCACCGCCGTCCCGTCCGACGAGATGCCGGAACGGCCCGACGACTCGCTGGGCCCCGAGGAGCGCGCGCTGCTCAGCAGCGACGCCGCCTGGGCCAAGAAGCTGCTGGCCAACCTTCCGGAGAACCAGCGCGAGCTGCTCGTCCTGCGGGTGGCGGTCGGACTGACCGCCGAGGAGACCGGGCAGATGCTCGGCATGTCCCCCGGCGCGGTCCGGGTGGCCCAGCACCGGGCGCTCAGTCGGTTGCGGGCCCTGGCCGAGCAGTAGTCGAGTCCGTGGCCGAGCCGTCACCGTGTCGTGGTCGAGTCGAAGTCGAGCCGTACCGATCAAGAGGGAACGTTTCGCCACCGGTCGTAGGAACCGACGAAAGTGCCGGTTGACCTTGGTAGTGGAATGAGACGCCTCACGATCCCGTTAGCATGGACATCCGCGCTGAGCAAGACCATTGGGAAGGTGTCATGACCGCCGACGGAGTGCCCGACAAATTCGCCACGCTCGGACTGACCTACGACGACGTCCTGCTGCTGCCGGGCGCGTCGGACATGGCGCCGGACGAGATCGACACCTCTTCCCTCATCTCCCGCAACGTCCGGGTGAACGTCCCGCTGCTCTCCGCGGCCATGGACAAGGTCACCGAGGCCCGCATGGCCATCGCGATGGCCCGCCAGGGCGGCGTGGGCGTGCTGCACCGCAACCTCTCCATCGCGGACCAGGCCAACCAGGTCGACCTGGTCAAGCGCTCCGAGTCGGGCATGGTCACCGACCCGATCACCGTCCACCCCGACGCGACGCTCGGCGAGGCCGACCAGCTCTGCGCGAAGTTCCGCATCTCCGGCGTCCCGGTCACCGACGCGGCCGGCAAGCTGCTGGGCATCGTCACCAACCGCGACATGGCCTTCGAGTCGGACCGCAGCCGCCAGGTGCGCGAGGTCATGACCCCGATGCCGCTGGTCACGGGCAAGGTCGGCATCTCCGGTGTGGACGCCATGGAGCTGCTGCGCCGCCACAAGATCGAGAAGCTGCCGCTCGTCGACGACGCGGGCATCCTCAAGGGCCTCATCACGGTCAAGGACTTCGTCAAGGCCGAGAAGTACCCGAACGCCGCCAAGGACAAGGACGGCCGGCTGCTCGTCGGCGCGGCCGTCGGTGTAGCCGGCGACGCCTACGAGCGCGCCCAGGCCCTGATCGAGGCGGGCGCCGACTTCATCGTCGTCGACACCGCCCACGGCCACTCCCGCCTGGTCGGCGACATGGTCGCCAAGATCAAGTCGAACTCCGGTGTCGATGTCATCGGCGGTAACGTCGCCACCCGCGACGGCGCCCAGGCACTGATCGACGCCGGCTGTGACGGCATCAAGGTCGGCGTCGGCCCGGGCTCCATCTGCACCACCCGTGTCGTCGCCGGCATCGGCGTCCCGCAGGTCACCGCCATCTACGAGGCGGCGCTGGCCGCGAAGGCCGCGGGCGTCCCGGTCATCGGCGACGGCGGCCTCCAGTACTCCGGTGACATCGCCAAGGCACTCGTCGCCGGCGCCGACACCGTGATGCTCGGCTCGCTCCTCGCGGGCTGTGAGGAGTCCCCGGGCGAGCTGCTCTTCATCAACGGCAAGCAGTTCAAGTCGTACCGCGGCATGGGCTCGCTCGGCGCGATGCAGTCCCGCGGCGACCAGCGCTCCTTCTCCAAGGACCGCTACTTCCAGGAAGGCGTCGGCGGCGACGACAAGCTGATTCCCGAGGGCATCGAGGGCCAGGTGCCCTACCGCGGCCCCCTGTCGGCGGTCGTTCACCAGCTGGTCGGCGGCCTGCGCCAGTCGATGTTCTACGTCGGCGGTCGTACGGTCCCCGAGCTGCAGGACCGGGGCCGCTTCGTCCGCATCACCTCGGCGGGCCTCAAGGAGAGCCACCCGCACGACATCCAGATGACGGTCGAGGCGCCGAACTACTCCCGCAAGGGCTGATCGGTTCCATGAAGGGGCGGACCCGCGTACGGCGGGGCCGCCCCTTCGCCGTGCGTCCGTGCGGCGTCATGCGTCCGTACAGCGGTCACCGGAACGCGGGCCGCCGGCGTTCGGGGATACTGGACGGGCAGACCCAGAGGAAAGGCCACCACACGTGACTGAGATCGAGATCGGGCGCGGCAAGCGCGGCCGCAGGGCGTACGCGTTCGACGACATCGCCATCGTCCCGAGCCGGCGTACGCGGGACCCGAAGGAGGTCTCGATCGCCTGGCAGATCGATGCGTACCGCTTCGAGCTCCCCTTCCTGGCCGCCCCCATGGACTCGGTGGTCTCCCCGCAGACCGCGATCCGCATCGGCGAGCTCGGCGGCCTCGGCGTGCTGAACCTCGAAGGACTGTGGACCCGCTACGAGGACCCGCAGCCGCTGCTCGACGAGATCGCGGAGCTGGACGAGGCGTCCGCGACCCGTCGGCTCCAGGAGATCTACTCCGCGCCGATCCAGGCGGACCTGATCCGCCGGCGCATCAAGGAGGTGCGCGACTCCGGTGTCGTCACCGCCGCCGCGCTCTCCCCGCAGCGCACCGCCGAGTTCTCCAAGGCCGTCGTCGAGGCGGGCGTGGACATCTTCGTGATCCGCGGCACCACGGTGTCGGCGGAGCACGTCTCCGGCGCCGCCGAGCCGCTGAACCTGAAGCAGTTCATCTACGAGCTCGACGTGCCGGTCATCGTGGGCGGCTGCGCGACGTACACGGCGGCCCTGCACCTGATGCGCACCGGCGCCGCGGGCGTCCTGGTCGGCTTCGGCGGCGGCGCCGCGCACACCACGCGCAACGTCCTCGGCATCCAGGTCCCGATGGCCACCGCCGTCGCGGACGTGGCCGCGGCCCGCCGCGACTACATGGACGAGTCCGGCGGCCGCTACGTGCACGTCATCGCCGACGGCGGTGTGGGCTGGTCCGGGGACATCCCCAAGGCCGTCGCGTGCGGCGCGGACGCCGTGATGATGGGCTCCCCGCTGGCCCGTGCCACGGACGCGCCCGGCAAGGGCAACCACTGGGGTATGGAGGCCGTGCACGAGGACGTGCCGCGCGGCAAGAAGGTCAACCTGGGCGTGGTGGGCACCACCGAGGAGATCCTCACCGGACCGTCGCACACCATGGACGGCTCGATGAACATCTTCGGTGCGCTGCGCCGCTCGATGGCCACCACCGGCTACAGCGAGCTCAAGGAGTTCCAGCGGGTCGAGGTCACGGTCGCGGACTCCCAGCACAGCCGCTGAGCGGCTTCCGCACCCCGTACGGCCGCAGGGCCCGGTTCCCCCATCGGGGGAGCCGGGCCCTGCGGCGTGCGTGGTCCGGGGTCAGGCCGCGGACTTCTTGGCCGCGCCGAAGGCGATGAAGCCGCCGATCGCCAGGAACAGGTAGTCGACCATCTCGGCCGACTCCTTCCAGACGTCGTTCACGCCGCCGATGCCGACCTGGTCCAGCACATCGGCGAGGCCGACGTGGTTGACGTCGGCCATCACGAGCGCGGTGAAGAAGAGCTGGCCGGCATAGACGGAGCCCAGCGACAGGACGACGCTGACCACGGGCAGGACGGGGTTGCGGCCACCGAGCTTTCCGGCTGCGTAGCCGACGAGCAGGCCGACGCCGACGGCGGCGTAGCCGATCTGGCGCTCGATGGCGTGCATGATGCCGCCGTAGACGCCGGCCGCGACCAGGGCCGCCACGACGGCGGCGACGAGACCGAGGCCGAGGTTGCCCGGGCGGGTCGGGGCCGGGGTCGGCGCCTCGGTGTACGACGAGGGCGCGGGCGGCTGGAACTGCTGACTCATGAAGAAATCCCCCCAGGGATGCGTACGCATGTACGTCCCAGGGACGTAAGTGCGAGATAAGCGACGCCGCAGGCCAGCAGGCCGCTCCGACATCCGGTGGGGGGATTTGGCGGCGTGTCAGAGCCGGTGGGCGGCGCCCGGGGGGCTGGCGCCACGGGTGTCGAGGAGCAACTGGGCCTTCACCGCGAGACCTTGGAGGTCGTACGTGCGGTGGTGTTGGAGCAGGATCGTCAGATCGGCGTTGGCCGCGGCCTCGTACAACGATTCGGCCCGGGGGACCGGCCGGTCCCGGACGCGCCAACCCGAGATGTACGGGTCGTGGTAGCTGATCAGCGCGCCGAGGTCGATGAGCCGGCTCGCGATCTCCGGGGCCGGGGATCCCTCCTGGTCCGCGAGGTCCGGCTTGTACGTGACGCCGAGCAGCAGGACGCGGGCGCCGCGCGCGGATTTGCCGTGCTCGTTCAGCAGGGTGGCGGAGCGTTGGATGACGTACTGCGGCATCCGGGTGTTGATCTCCTGGGCCAGGCCGACCATGCGCAGCGGGTGGCCCGGGGTGCGGGTGGTGTGGGGGAGGTAGGTGGGGTCCAGGGGGATGCCGTGGCCGCCGACGCCGGGGCCGGGGCGGAACGCCTGGTATCCGTACGGCTTGGTCTCGGCGCACCGGATGACGTCCCAGAGGTCGACGCCGATGTCGTGGCAGAGGACCGCCATCTCGTTCATGAGGGCGATGTTGACGTGCCGGTAGTTGGTTTCCAGCAGCTGTACGGTCTCGGCCTCGCGCAGGCCCCGCGCGCGGACGACCTTCTCGGTGATGCGGGCGTAGAAGGCGTGCGCCGACTCGGTGCAGGCGGGGGTGAGACCGCCGATGACCTTGGGGGTGTTGGCGATGCCGTGGGTGCGGTTGCCGGGGTCGAGGCGGCTGGGGGAGTAGGCCAGGTGGAAGTCCCGGCCGGCGCGCAGTCCGGAGCCGGCTTCGAGGATCGGCAGCAGGTAGTCCTCGGTGACACCCGGATGGGCCGCGGATTCGAGGATGACGGTGGTGTGGGGCCGCAGCCGGGCGGCGAGCGTGTGGCCGGCCTCGCCGACGGCGGAGAGGTCGAGGGCCCGGTCGGCGCCGAGCTGGGTGGGGGCGCAGATGACGGCGGTGCGGACCCGGCCCAGCTCGGCGGGGTTGGTGGTGATCCGGAAGCCGGCCGCCGACATGCGGCGGATCTCGGCGGCGGTGAGGGTGCTGTCCGTGGCCGGACCGCTGTCGTAGCCGACTGTCTCGATTCCGGCGGCGACGGCCGCCTGGGCGAGGGGGAGGCCGAGGTGGCCGAGTCCGATGACGGCGAGATCTGCGGGCATGGGGGTAGCCGTCCCTTCCCTTCCCTTACATGAGCGGGCTGCGCGCGCAAGTCCGCGGATGACCCGGAATGCGGATGATCCGGTCTGTGGTGATTGGAGCCGGCGCAATGTCAGACTAGGCATATATATGACAGAAATGTCGCATTCCGAGGGGATGGCTACCGTTGTGTTGTCCACAGGCGGTGGCCGAGTCGGGAGCGGCCGGTGAGAATCGTGGACGGGGATGTGTACGGGTACGCCCGCGGCAGGCGGGTTCGCCCGCATCGAGCGGGTTCGCCCGCACCAACGGGAGGCAGCCGTGAGGACAGCGACACTGGGACCGGCGCAGCGCGCTGAGGCGCTCGCCGCAATGGCCGAACGCGAACTGGACCTGTTGGTGGTCGGCGCGGGCGTGGTCGGCGCCGGAACCGCCCTCGACGCCGTGACGAGGGGCCTTTCGACCGGACTGGTGGAGGCCAGGGACTGGGCCTGCGGCACGTCCAGCAGGTCGAGCAAGCTGATCCACGGCGGACTCAGGTACCTGGAGATGCTCGACTTCGCGCTCGTCCGCGAGGCCCTGAAAGAGCGCGGCCTGCTGCTGGAACGGCTGGCCCCGCACCTGGTCAAGCCCGTCCCGTTCCTCTATCCGCTCCAGCACGCGGCCTGGGAGAGGTTCTACGCCGGCTCGGGCGTGGCCCTCTATGACGCGATGTCGGTGTCCAGCGGCCACGGCCGGGGCCTGCCGACCCACCGGCACCTCTCGCGCAAGCGCGCGTTGCGGATCGCGCCCGCCCTGCGCAAGGACGCGCTCGTGGGGGCCCTCCAGTACTACGACGCCCAAATGGACGACGCCCGGTACGTGACGACTCTGGTCCGCACGGCCGCCGTGTACGGGGCGCACTGCGCCAACGGGGCGAAGGTCATCGGGTTCCTGCGCGAGGGCGAACGGGTGGTCGGCGCGCGGGTCCGGGACGTCGAGGGCGGCGGGGAGTACGAGATCCGCGCCAAGCAGATCGTCAACGCGACGGGCGTGTGGACGGACGACACCCAGGCGCTGATCGGGGAGCGCGGTCAGTTCCACGTCCGGGCGTCGAAGGGCATCCATCTGGTCGTACCGAAGGACCGGATCAACTCCTCCACCGGGCTGATCCTGCGCACCGAGAAGTCCGTGCTGTTCGTCATCCCGTGGGGCCGGCACTGGATCGTGGGGACCACGGACACCGACTGGGACCTCGACAAGGCGCATCCGGCGGCGTCGAGCGCCGACATCGACTACCTGCTGGAGCACGTGAACTCGGTGCTGGCGGTGCCGCTGACGCGGGACGACGTCGAGGGCGTGTACGCGGGCCTGCGGCCCCTGCTGGCGGGCGAGTCCGACGCGACGAGCAAGCTCTCGCGCGAGCACACGGTCGCGCACCCGGTGCCGGGGCTGGTGGTGGTCGCGGGCGGCAAGTACACGACGTACCGGGTCATGGCGAAGGACGCGGTGGACGAGGCCGTGCACGGCTTGGACCAGCGGGTGGCCGAGTGCGTGACGGAGGACGTGCCGCTGGTGGGCGCGGAGGGGTACCGGGCGCTGTGGAACGGGCGCGCGCGCATCGCCGGGCGGACGGGCCTGCATGTGGTGCGGGTGGAGCACCTGTTGAACCGGTACGGCTCGCTGACGGAGGAGTTGCTCGACCTGATCGCGGCCGATCCGGGTTTGGGGGAGCCGCTGCCGGGTGCGGACGACTATCTGCGGGCAGAAGTGGTGTACGCCGCCTCGCACGAGGGGGCGCGGCACCTGGAGGACGTACTGACGCGGCGGACGCGGATCTCGATCGAGACGTTCGACCGGGGGACGCGATCGGCGCGGGAGTGCGCGGAGTTGATGGCTCCGGTCCTGGGGTGGGACAAGCAGCAGATCGAGAAAGAGGTCGAGCACTACGAGAAGCGGGTGGAGGCCGAGCGGGAATCGCAGCGCCAGCCGGACGACCAGACGGCGGACGCGGCGCGGCTCGGGGCGCCCGACATCGTTCCGTTGTAACTCCGGGATCCGGGAGGGGGGAACCGCGGACCCGGGGCGCCCGTCCGTTGCGGAGTGAGCAACAATGAGGTTTCTGCCGGGGCGGTTTACCGTGCCCCCCGGCGGCTGCCGGGGCAGCCGGGGCAGGCTGCACGATCGCAGAGGGGACGCATGTCGAAGCCGGATCACACCGAATCGCCTGCCGGTGGCATTGCCGCCGGGGAAGCTGCCGCCGGAGATGCTGCCGCTGCGAATCGGGGTGCGGGCGAGGCGGGGTCCGGAGCGAAGCCGGCCCCCGCGAAGGCCCCCGCGAGGGCGGTTCCGGCTGCGCGGAAGCCCGTGCCGGAGGAGCCGGTTGACGGCAAGCCGGTTGAGGCCGCGCTGGGCGCGAAGGCGAACCTGAGCAAGGCGGTCCGGGACGCGGTGCGGTCGGACGAGGCTGCGCCCGTGAAGGCGGAGCGCGCGGCGGCGAAAGCGGATGACGCCGAGCCCGCCGACGCCGAGCCCGCCGACGCCGAGCCCGTCCGCGGTGAGTCCGCAGACGCGAAGCCCGCTCAGGCCGGGGCAACCGGTGTGAAGGCGGAGGGCGGCGAGCCCGCCGACGTGAAGTCCACCGAGGCAGGGCCCACCGGGGCGAAGCCGGGTTCGGGCACGGTGGAACCGGCGGAGGCGGGACCCGTGAAGGCCCCCGTGAAAGCGGTTCCGGCTGCGCGGAAGCCCGGGCCGGAGGAGCCGGTTGACGGCAAGCCGGTTGAGGCCTCGCGGGGTCCGAAAGCGGATCTGGGCAAGGCGGCTCGGGACGGGGTGCGGGCTGACGAGGCGGCCCATGCGAAGGCGGTCCCGGCTGCACGGAAGCCCGTGTCTGAGGAGCCGGCGGACGCCAAGCGTGCTGACGCCGGGTCCGCGGAAGTGAAACCGGCGGCTGCCGGGGCGTCGGTCGATGTACCCGCGGACGCCGAGCCGCAGGGGGCGAAGGCGGATCCGGGCAAGGCGGCCCGAGTCGGGGCGAAGCCGGGCTCGGGCGCTACGGAGCCCGCGAAGGCGGTCCCGGCGCCGACGAACCCGGGGCGTGCCGAGTCCGTGGCGGCGAACGCGGCCGACGCCGAGCCCGGCGCCGCCCACGGGAAGCCGGACGAGGCGAAGCGCGCGGGCCGGGACCGGGGGCGGTTGCTGGCCGGCCGGTACCGGTTGGGCGCCGTACTCGGCAAGGGCGGGATGGGGACCGTGTGGCGCGCCGAGGACGAGATCCTCGGCCGGACGGTCGCCGTCAAGGAACTCCGCTTCGGCAACGGGGTCGACGAGGACGAGAAGCGCCGGCTCATCACCCGTACCCTCCGCGAGGCCAAGGCCATCGCCCGCATCCGCAGTGGCGGCGCCGTCACCGTCTACGACGTCGTCGACGAGGACGCCCGCCCGTGGATCGTCATGGAGCTCATCGAGGGCCCCTCGCTGGCGGAGTTCATCCGCGAGCACGGCGCCCTGACCCCCCGTCGGGCGGCCGAGGTCGGGCTCGCGGTGCTCGACGTGTTGAGTGCCGCCCACCGCCAGGGCATCCTGCACCGCGACGTGAAGCCGTCCAACGTGCTCATGGCCGACAACGGCCGCGTCGTCCTCACCGACTTCGGTATCGCGCAGGTCGAGGGTGACCCCTCCATCACCTCCACCGGCATGCTCGTCGGCGCCCCCTCCTACATCTCCCCCGAGCGCGCCCGCGGCTACAAGCCCGGCCCGCCCGCCGACATGTGGTCGCTCGGCGGCCTGCTGTACGCCTCCGTCGAGGGAGTGCCCCCGTACGACAAGGGGTCCGCGCTCGCCACCCTCACCGCCGTGATGACCGAGCAGGTGGACCCGCCGAAGAACGCCGGGCCGCTGACCGAGGTGATCTACGGGCTGCTGGCCAAGGACCCCGCCCAGCGCCTCGACGAGGTGCGGGCGCGGGCCATGCTCACCGCCGTCATCGACGCCCCCGAGCCCGAACCCGTCCCGGAGGTGCTGCCCCCGGCGGTCGAGCAGACCCGGGCGATATCCCTGGCCGACGCCCAAGCGGCGGCGGACAAGGCGGATGCCGAGAAGGCGGAGAAGGCCGAGAAGGCGGCCAAGGCGGCGGAGGCCGCCGCGGCGAAAGCGGAGAAGAAGGAACGCGAGCGGCGTGAGCGGGAGCAGCGAGAGCGGGCCCGCGCCGCGCTGAAGGCGGCCCGCAAGGCCGCCGCCGCGGAGGCGGCCGCGGCCTCGGCCGCCGAGGCCCCGCCGGCGCGGCCCGCGAAGGCCGTGGCACCGCTGACCGATGTGATGGCGCCCCGCACCATAGCCCTGGCGATAGCCGGGCTGGTGGTCGTGCTCGCCCTGGTCGGCTCGCTGATCGCCTACGCGTTGAGCGATGACGACGCGGACGGCCACAAGAACCAGGGCAAGGGCGGCCCGCAGCCGTCCGCCTCCCGGACGCCGAGCCCCCGCACCTCGGCCGGCGGTTCGACGGTCGCCACCCCGACCCCGACCCCGACCCCGACCCCGAGCACGTCGCCGGGGGGCGCGGCGAACGACGCGTCACCCAACCCCGGGCAGGGCCAGAGCCAGGGGCAGGGCGCCTCTCCCGGATCCCCGGGCGGCGCACTGCCCGCCGGCTACGCTCAGGTGACCAACCTTCGGTTCCACTTCTCCATGGCCATGCCCGAGGGCTTCCACCAGACCGGGACCGCCGGCACGGACTCCGGTGCGATCTTCAGTCGCAACGGCGGTTTCCCGAGCATCCAGGTCGATTTCACCGACAGCCCGGGCAAGGACGCCCGCCTCGCCTGGGTCGAGTTGGCGCCGGCCGTCGCGTCGAGCAGCAACGGCTACCACCTGCGCCGGATCGACACCGTCGGCTACCGCGACTACCCGACCGTCGCCGACTGGGAGTTCGAACGCGATCAGCAGGGCACCCGGGTCCGCGTGCTCAACCGGGGCTTCAGGGCCGACGCCAAACACGGTTACGCCATCATGATCAGCTGCCCGGCCGACCAGTGGGACGGTCCCGAGTGCACGCAGCTGCGCGACACGGCGTTCCAGACCTTCCAGATCCTGGGCTGACCGCCTGACGGCCCCGTCCGGGGCGGCCCTCGTCAACCCGGGACGCGGGAGCTCCGGGCGACGTATCGTGTCCGCGGGGACCAAAGGGGCCCGGCGCACTCGGGGGAGGCGGAGTGGAGGACTACGCGGGGCGGATCCTGGCGGACCGCTACCGTCTGCCGCTGCCGCCGTCGGACGAGTACGAGCTGGTCGAGACGCGCGCCTTCGACACACGCAGCGGACAGGAAGTCCTGGTACGGCAGGTGCCGTTGCCGGAGGTCGTGGACGCGGAGCTGCTGGACGGGACGCGCGGGCCGGTGGCCGGGCGGCGCTCGTCCGGGGAACTACCGGCGGTGCGCCGGGCGATCGCCGCGGCGCAGGCGGCGGCCTCGGTGCCGGACCATCCGCGGCTGGACCAGGTCTTCGACGTGTTCGCGGAGGGCGGGTCGCTGTGGATTGTGAGCGAACTGGTCCCGGCGAGGCCGCTGGCCGCCCTGATCGCCGATGAGCCGCTGAGCCCCTACCGGGCGGCGGAAGTGGCCTCCGACGTGCTGACCGCGCTGCGGGTGCTGCACGCCCACGGCTGGACCCACCGCAACATCACCGTCCGGACCGTGTTGATATGCGAGGACGGGCGGGTCGTCCTGACGGGCCTGGCGGCGGGCGCCGCCGAGGAGGCCCTGTGCGGATACGACCCGGTGCCCGACAGTTCCGACGGCGGTGTCGGTGGCGGCGGGGGCGGTGCCGGCGGTGGCGGTGGGGCGGGATGGGACACTCCGGCCACCGGGGCGCGCGCGGACGAGCCGTACGGCCCGGACCCCGAGGCGAATCCGTACGCCCCCGACCCCGGCGCGGAGCCGTTGCCGCCTGCGGCCGAGGCGAATCCGTATGCCTCCGGTACCGACGCGGAGCCGTACGCGCCCGGTCCCGGGGCGGAGGCGTTCGGGGCGAGCTCCGACGCGCAGCCGTACGCCCCCGTCTACGCGCCGCTCGTGGCGCCCGGATACGACACCGGCCCCCGGTACTCCGACCACATCCACCCGGACGCGCACCCCGAACCGCCGTCGCAGGACGGGCCCGACCGGCAGGCCGCCGCCCGCGCCGGGACCATCGCCGCCTACCGGGCCGGGGCGCGGGCCGCCGCCGCCCGGGTCGACGAGGAGCGCCGGGCCGCCGGCGCCGCCCTGCCGGAAGCCCTGCCGCAAGCCCTCCCGGAGGCCCTCCCCGGCGGTTCGAACCTGCCGCAGGGGTACGCGTACCCGTACGGCGGACCGGACACGACCGCCGGCGCCTGGCACGGCGCCACCCCCCGCCGCCCCGAGCCCGACCGCGATACGCGGCCCCACCCCGACCCCGACCCCGACCCGGAGTCCGGCCCCCGGCACCCGGCGGAGTCGCGGCCCGAGCGCGCCGAGCTGCCCCCGGCCCGGCCCGCGCTCCCCGCGCAACTCGCCCTGCCCCAGGGCTACCACCAGGCCGAAGCCCCCGACCCCGACCCGGCCTCCGACTCCGCCCCCGTCCCTATGCCCCCAGCCGGGCCCGGCTGGGCCGGCGGCCCGCGTACCGGCCTGGACGCCGAGCGCGCGCGGCAGACCCGGATGGCCGTCGTCGGGGCCGTCACCGAGCGGTGGGCACCCGAACAGGCCGGCTCCGTGCACGGCCACTGGCAACTGGCCCCGCCCGTCGGCCCCGCCACCGATCTGTGGGCGCTCGGCGCGCTGCTGTACCGCGCCGTCCAGGGCCACGCCCCGTACCCCGAGGACAGCGTCTCCGAGCTGGTCGAGATGGTGTGCGCGGAGCCTCCCGCCTTCGCCGAGGAGTGCGGCCCGCTGCGCCCGATCGTGGAGTCGCTGCTGCGCCAAGACCCCACGGAGCGGCCCGACTTCGAGGAGTTGCGCGGCTGGCTGCGGTCCCTGGTCCGGTCCGCGCCCGAGCCGGACGCCGGCTTCGGGATGCTGCCGATGCCCGAGCCGGACCCGGCGCGGTTGCCCGTCGTGCGCCGGCGCGGGGACCTGCACGGCCGCCACCGCAGCGCGGACACCGCCCGCGCCCCGCGCTCCCTGGGGCGGACCTTGCTGGTCGCCATCCTCGCGCTCCTCGCCGCAGCGGTGGCGTACGCGCTGCTGTTCATGCCCCGCTCCGCCGATCCCGGGACGACGAAGCCCCCGCCGGCCGCCCAGGGCGCGCCCACGACGACCCCGCCGAGCCAGGCCCCGCCGAAGGCGAGCGCCGGGGCACCCTCGGGCAGCCCCGAGTCCCGGCCGGCCCCGCAGACCACGGCCCCGGCGCCGCCCGGGTACACGACGCAGCAGGACCCCGAGCACTTCGAGATCGCCGTCCCCGAGGGCTGGGAGCGTCGGGGCATCAACGAGGCCGGCCAGGTCCGGTACAGCGACGGTCAGTTCACGCTGACCGTGGTGCCGGGTCGGGACAAGGTGGAGGGCAGCCCCGACCCGGCGACGTACCAGAAGGACAAGGAACCGGAACTGTCCCCGTACCGCTCCTCCACCTGGGCGAGCGGCGGTGACGTGAAGACCACGAAGGTCGGCAACCAGTTGCGGGCCACCGGCCGGTACACGTGGATCGATTCAGCGGGCCGGTCCGTCGTCGCGCGCAACTTCGTCGTCGCGCTCGGCGGCACCTATCACGTGGTGCTGGTGACGGGCCCGCAGGACGAGGAGGGCAAGGTGACCGAGGTCTTCGACAAGGCCACGGCGAGTTACCGAACCGGTGGCTGAACGGGGATTGACGGGCCATCAGTACGGCGATTCCGTCACAGTGCTGTCTTACCGCCCCCGCGCGGTGGGAGCATCGCCCGGGGCTCCGTAATCTGGCCCGAAGTGCACAGAGTGGCGGGGTTTCGTGGAACAGCAGACAGGTGCGGGCGCGGTGCTCGCGAGCCGGTACCGGCTCGTCGAGCCGATCGGCAGCGGCGGCATGGGCAAGGTGTGGCGCGCGCATGACGAGTTGCTGCACCGTACGGTGGCCGTCAAGGAACTGACGGCGGGTCTGTACGTCGCGCAGGCGGACCGGGACGTGCTGCACGCCCGGACGCAGAAGGAGGCCCGGGCCGCTGCCCGGATCCAGCACCCGGCGGTGGTCACCGTCCACGACGTCCTGGAGCACGACGACCGGCCCTGGATCGTCATGGAGTACATCGACGGTCCCTCGCTGGCCGAGGCGGCCAAGGCGGCCGGCCGGATCGAGCCCCGCGAGGCGGCCCGGATCGGACTGCACGTCCTGGGCGCCCTGCGCGCGGCGCACGCGGTCGGCGTCCTGCACCGGGACGTGAAGCCGGGCAACGTGCTGCTCGCCAAGGACGGCCGGGTCCTGCTCACCGACTTCGGGATCGCGGCGATCGAGGGCGACACCTCGATCACGCGCACCGGTGAACTGGTCGGCTCCATCGACTACCTGGCCCCCGAGCGGGTCACGGGAGGGGCGCCCGACCCGGCCTCCGACCTGTGGTCGTTGGGAGCCACCCTCTACACGGCTGTCGAGGCGCGCTCGCCCTTCCGCCGTACCTCGCCGATCTCCAGCCTCCAGGCGGTGGTCAACGACGAGCCGCCCGCGCCGCGCCAGTCCGGCGCGCTGGGTCCCGTCATCACCGCCCTGCTGCGCAAGGACCCCGCCGAGCGGCCCTCGGCGCAGGAGGCCGAGCGGATGCTGCTGGAGGCGATGGAGGGCCGGGAGCCGAAGGCGGCGCAGGCCTACGTGCCCACCCGCGCGATGACCACGGACGAGCTGGCTCCCGCCCAGGAGGCGCGGGCGGAGCGCGCGGCGGGAGCGGCGCCGGAGACGCGGACGGCGCACCTCGCCGAACAGCCGCCGCCCGGACCGGCCCCGACGTCCGGCAATCCGGTGGGGGGCCGCATCCGGCGTGCCGCCGTCGTCGCCCTGGTGGCGGCGCTGCTGGGCGGCGGCGGGGTCTTCGGCGTGCTCAAGTACACGCAGGCCACCGACGGGGGCGGAGGCTCCGACAAGAACGCGAGCGCGCCGGACGGGCAGCAGGACGAAGACAACGATGCCGTTGCCCCGCCGGCCGGCTGGAAGAAGGTCGTCGACCCGGCCGGTTTCTCGCTCTTCGTCCCGAACGACTGGTCGCGCCGGATGGACGGTGACCAGATCGACTACACGCCGGACGGCGGCAAGCACTTCATCCGGATCGCCGTCGACAAGAGCCCGGACTGGCCGAACCCGTACACGCACCTGCTCGACCTGGAGAAGCAGCTGCGCGAGCGCACCGACTACAAGCGCCACGACCTGCACGGGAACACCTTCCGGGGCACCACCCGGGCGGCCCTGTGGGACTTCAGCTGGACCGAGAAGGGCGCCCAGGCCGGACCGCGCCGGGCCGTCGAGCAGATGTACGTGACGCCGGACGAGGTCGAGTACGCGGTCTACATGTCGGGGCCGGCGGCCGACTGGGCGACGACCCGCCAGCAGTTCGACACGGTGCTCAGCGGCTGGCAGCCCGTCCCCAAGGCGGGCTGAAACGGCGCCGGCCGGTCATCCTGCCGGCGGACACTGGCGGAAATGGGAAAATCCGGTTACCGACGGGTACCCAAAGGCCCCGGGGCGGCATACGCTCACCGCCATGACGGACTCGCAGGCCCTCTCCGCCCCTCTCCGCTCCGCTCCGCAGCCCACCAACCCGGTCGCCGCCGCCCCGGCCGGCGCCCGTACCGCGGCCGACGTGGTGACGCCCGACCTGGTCGCCCGGCTGACCCGCGGAGTGATCGGCTCCGGCCGCACCGCCAACCACTCGCCCTTCACCGGAGCCAAGCTGGCGGACCTCCCCGAGGCCACCCCCGAGGACGTGGCCACGGCCTTCGACCGGGCGCGGGCCGCGCAGGGAGCCTGGGCCGCCGTGCCCGTACGCCGACGCGCGGCCGTCCTGCTCCGTTTCCACGACCTCGTGCTGGAGCGACAGGCCGAGGTGCTCGACCTGATCCAGCTGGAGACGGGCAAGGCCCGCCTGCACGCCCACGAGGAGGTGCAGGCCGTCGCCGTCGGCGCCCGCCACTACGGCCGCAAGGCCGCGTCCTACCTCCGTCCCAAGGGCCACACCGGGGCGATGCCGACGCTGACCAAGGTCACCGAGCTGCGCCAGCCGCGCGGCGTCGTCGGCCAGATCGCCCCCTGGAACTACCCCCTCGAACTGTCCGTCGGGGACGCGCTGCCCGCCTTCGTCGCCGGCAACGCACTCGTCATGAAGCCCGACACGGAGACCGCGCTCACCGCCCTGTGGGCCCGTGACCTGCTGATCGAGGCGGGACTGCCCGCCGAGGTGTTCCAGATCGTGCTCGGCGACGGCCCCGTCGTCGGCCCGGAGGTGGTCCGCCACGCCGACTACGTCTCCTTCACCGGCTCCACCCGTACCGGCCGCGAGGTCGCCCAGGGCGCCGCCGCCCGCCTCGTCGGCGTCAGCCTGGAGCTCGGCGGCAAGAACGCCATGCTCGTCCTGCACGACGCCGACGTGGAGAAGGCCGCCGCCGGCGCCGTCCGCGCCTGCTTCTCCTCCGCGGGCCAGTTGTGCATCTCCATCGAGCGGCTCTACGTCCACGCCTCCGTCGCGGACGCGTTCGTCGAACGGTTCGCCGCCCGCACGAAGGCCATGCGGCTCGGCAACTCCCTCGCGTACGGGGCCGACATGGGCTCGCTCGTCGGGGAACGTCAGCTGGAGACCGTACGCCGGCACGTGGACGAGGCCGTCGCCAAGGGCGCCACCCTCGTCGCGGGCGGCGTCGCCCGCCCCGACATCGGCCCGCTCTTCTACGAGCCGACCATCCTCGACGGCGTCGACGCCCCGATGGCGGTGTGCGGGGAGGAGACCTTCGGCCCCGTCGTCTCGATCTACCGCTTCACCGACGAGGACGAGGCCGTCGCCCTGGCCAACGCGACCCCCTACGGGCTCAACTCCAGCGTCTGGACCAAGGACGCCCGCCGCGGCCACGCTGTCGCCGCCCGCCTGCGCACCGGCACCGTCAACATCAACGAGGGCTACGCCCCGGCGTACGGCAGCGCCCAGTCGCCCATGGGCGGCATGAAGGAATCCGGCCTCGGCCGCCGGCACGGCTCCGAGGGCATCCTCAAGTACACCGAGGCCCAGACCGTGGCCCACCAGCGGTTGCTGCCGATGGCGCCGTCGCTGGGCATGGACGACGAGAAGTACGCCGCGTTCATGACCCGCAGCCTCAAGATCATGAAGGCTCTCCACCTGCGCTAGCAGCACCGATCGGGAGGCACGGCAGTGTCGTACGACCACGGCCACGGCCACGGCCACGAGCACGACCACGAGCATGACTACGACTACGACTACGACGTCATCGTCATCGGATCGGGCTTCGGGGGGTCGGTCTCGGCACTGCGACTCACCGAGAAGGGGTACCGGGTCGGCGTCCTGGAGGCAGGACGCCGCTTCACCCGCGAGAGCCTGCCCCGCACCAGCTGGGACCTGCGCAACTACCTGTGGGCACCGGCGCTCGGGCTGTACGGGATCCAACGCATCCACCTGCTCGGCAACGTGATGGTGCTCGCGGGCGCGGGGGTGGGCGGCGGCTCCCTCAACTACGCCAACACCCTCTACGTGCCGCCCACCGCCTTCTTCGAGGACCGGCAGTGGGCCTCCATCACCGACTGGCGCGAGGAACTCGCCCCGTACTACGACCAGGCCAAGCGGATGCTCGGTGTGCGGCTCAACCCGACGATGACCCCCTCCGACGTCCACCTCAAGGCCGTCGCCGAGAAGATGGGCGTCGGGGACTCCTTCCACATGGCCCCCGTCGGCGTCTTCTTCGGCGACGGCGAGGACGCCGGCGGAAACGGCAAGGTCCGGCCCGGCGAAGAGGTACCCGACCCCTACTTCGGCGGCGTCGGCCCAGCCCGCACGGCATGCACCGAATGCGGCGAGTGCATGACGGGCTGCCGCCACGGCGCGAAGAACACCCTCACCGAGAACTACCTCCACCTCGCGGAACGCGCGGGCGCAGTCATCCACCCCATGACCACCGTCACCGCGCTCTCGGAACACCCCGACGGCGGCCACCGCGTGCGCACCGTCCCCACCGACAGCCGGCGCCGGGGCAGGGCCAAGGTGCTGCGCGCCCGGTACGTGGTCGTCGCGGCGGGCACCTACGGAACCCAGACCCTGCTGCACGCGATGAAGGACCGCGGCGAACTGCCCGGCATCTCGGACCGGCTCGGCGACCTCACCCGGACCAACTCCGAGGGTCTGGTCGGCGCCCAGACCGACGACCGCCGCTACCGCCGGCGCCACGGCGCCGCCGCCCGCGCCGACTTCACCAAGGGCGTCGCCATCACCTCGTCCGTCCACCCGAACGCGGCCACCCACATCGAGCCCGTCCGCTACGGCAAGGGCTCCAACGCCATGGGGTTCCTGACCATCCTCCAGGTCCCCCACCACACCCACCGGGTACGGGCCTGGTTCGCCCGGACCGCCACCCACCCCGTCCAACTGCTGCGCTCCCTCTCCAACCATCGCTGGTCGGAGCGGACCATCATCGGCCTGGTCATGCAGTCCCTGGACAACTCCCTGACCACCTACCGCAAGCCCGGCGGCCTGGGCAAGGGCCTGCTGACGGCCCGCCAGGGCCACGGCGCCCCCAACCCGGTGCAGATCGCGGAAGCCACCGAAGCCGCCACCCTGCTGGCCGAGGAGATCAACGGCTTCCCCGGCAGCAACGTCGGCGAGCTGATGGGCACCCCGCTGACCGCGCACTTCCTCGGCGGCTGCCCCATCGGCGCGTCCCGCGAGGAAGGCGTCGTGGACCCTTACCACCGGCTGTACGGGCACCCGGGCATCTCGGTGGTCGACGGCGCGGCGGTCTCCGCGAACCTCGGCGTCAATCCGTCGCTGACGATCACGGCACAGGCGGAGCGGGCGATGTCCTACTGGCCCAACAAGGGCGAGCCGGACCCGCGGCCCGCGCAGGGCGCCGGATACGTCCGGCTCGCCGCGGTGGAACCGGTCGCCCCGGCCGTTCCCGAGGAGGCGTTCGGCGCGCTGCGGCTGCCGTTCCTCGCGGTGCCCGAGATTCCCGCCAGGCAAACGGAACCCGGGAACTGACCGCACGGGAGCCCCGTATGAAAGCGGCGGGCACCGCGCTCCCCCTCCGAGCGCGGTGCCCGCCCGACACACATGAGTGACCGGTGGCCGACGTAGAAGGTTGTAGCGGAATTGCGCCGGGGAGGCTGTGGTGTCCATCACACAGTGGGGCGGGCAACCGCGCCGCGCGTTCGGGGGTCCAGGGGAACATGAGAAAGCGCATCTCCCTGCTGGCCGCTTGCGGCCTGGTGGCCTTGGGCACGGCCGCCGTCCCCGCGAACGCCGCGGATCCCGTCCTTCCGCTCGTCGGCCCCGCCGCCCTGGACCTCCCACTGCCGGTGGACGGCGGCTCCGCCAGGGAGCAGCGGTTGAGCATCAGCCTCGACCGGCCCGCCACCCCCGCCCCTTCCTTCAAGGGCCTGTTCACGGTCGACCTGAGCAAGGTCGCCGGCGTCGCGACCGTGCGCGAGCACACCAGTGGCCCCGAGCACCACTGCACGGAGAAGGACGGCGGGTTGGAGTGCGCCTACGTCGGTCTTCCCGTCGGCCTGGAACTGGACGTGGCCACCGCCAAGGGAGCCGCGAACGGCGCGACCGGTGAGATCACGGTGACGGGCGAGACCCCGGGGGCCACCATCACCCCCCTCACCACCAAGATCAGTGTCGGCGGCCCCGACCTGGTGATGCGGGAGATGAAGCTCAAGAAGGACCTCACGCCGGGCGAAAGCCAGCCGTTGCCGCTCGTGTTCGCCAACGCGGGCACGCAGGCGGCGAAGGGAGTGGTCCTGGAGCTGGGCACCACGCGCGGCATGGAGCTCGTCGAGACCTACGACAACTGCCGCACCCGCACCGCCGGTGATCTGACCACCGTGCTCTGCGCCGTCGAGGGCGACTTCGTCCCCGGCGCGGTCTACGAGCTGGCCGGCGACAGCCCGCTCCACATCAAGGCGACCCGGCACGCCTACGACGACTCGCTCGTCTACGGCATCCACCCGGCCGGCGACGAGCCGAAGGCCGCGTCGTGGAGCGGCAAGGCGGCGACCGGCCGCACGCTGACCGCCACCCCCGCGAAGAGCGCGCCGGCCGCGTCCGCGCCGCTGCGCGCGACGGACCTGAACCCCGGTGACAATCGGCGCGAGTTCGCCTTCCACACCCAGAACACCGCCGACTTCGCGACGAGCCCGGTGTCCCTCAAGGGCAAGAAGGACGACACCCTCAGCACCGCTTTCACGTTCGAGAACAAGGGGCCGGCCTGGATCCGCGCCGCGCTCCCGGCCGACTCGCTGGCCCGCACGGTCGTCGTGGTCCCCGAGGGCGCCAAGGTCACCCGCAAGCCGCAGGAGTGCCTCGCCGTCGACGCGGACGGCACCAAGCGCGCCGAGCAACTCGGCGCGCCGCGCTACGAGTGCGCGCTCGGCAGCCGGGTGAGCGAGAACGAGAAGGTGGTCTACCCCTTCGACCTGAAGATCGAGAAGGTCGTGGCGGGCGCCAAGGGCTCCGTCACCGTCGGCGACTGGGGCGCGAACGCGCCGCGACCGCACGCCTTCGACCCGAACGCGGCGGACAACACGGCCGCCGTCGTCATCAACGCCAAGGGCGGCACGGGCACCGACCCGAGCCCGAGCCCGTCTACGAGCGGCAGCCCGTCCCCGTCCCCGTCCCCGTCCCCGAGCGTGAGCGCGTCAGCGAGCCCCTCGTCCACGTCGACCGCTTCCGGCGGCACCGGTACGGGCACCACCGCGCAGGGCGGCAACCTGGCCTCGACCGGCAGCACCGTCGGGCCGCTCGCGGTCGGCGCGGCGGCACTGGTCGCGGCGGGCGGCGCGCTGTACGTGGCCGTCCGCCGGCGGGGCGCCCGCGGCCAGCGGTCCGCGCGCACGTCTTGACGTGACGACGGAACGGCCGGCCCGGGGCGTCCCCCGGGCCGGCCGTTCCTTTGGGTGACCGGGCTGCTGTCCCCTGCCGTCCGGTCACGCGGGAGCGAGGTCCCACGACGCACACCCGTCGGGCGGTACGCCTCATCGCTCCCGTGGAGCCACGCGTGGTGGTGCCGACCGCGCCTGGCAGGCGCGGCCACCGGCATCAACGAAGGCGGCCGGCGGCCGGTCACGCCTTCGGACGGGTGACGAACAACCGCCCGCGGGACGGGCTCGTGCGGCGACGGCCTCGGACCCGACCTCAGACGCGGCCGCGGCACAGCTCCAGCAGGGTCATGGCGAGGGAGGTGCCGGGCTTCCCGAGAGCATCGCTCCAATGGGAGAGCACCTCCATCTCGCGCGACAGGTGCACCCGGCGGCCACCGGAGCCGATCCGGGCCTCCTGGATGACAGTCGAGACGGCCATCCGCTCCTGGATCAGACCGATGATCCGGTCGTCGATGGCGTCGATGCGCGCGCGGGAGTCGGCGATCAGCTGCTCGGGGGTGGTGGCGATCGTGGTGGTGGTCATCGTGCTCATGGCGGTTCTCCTGTGGATAGTGCCGTCAGGAGCGGAAACGCGAGAGCGCCCCGGTCCTGTCGGACCGGGGCGCTCTGGGAAGTCAGCGGCTCAAGCGAGCATCACGAGGACCCATGGCGACCGGACCGGCCGGTGCCATAGGTAAAGAGGAAGCTCAGCTGCTTGCGCATGGAAGGGATTATTACCATCCCTCCCCTTCTCGACCAACCCCGCCCGGATCGTGAGACGGCCCTGCGGTCGGGCGCGTGACGCGCGCATGGTCGGTGCACACCCGGCGGAACAGGTCGTGGCCGGTCAGCCCGGTGTGCCGCAGGGCCCAGTCCTGAGCGGCTTCCTGCGCCTCCTGCGGCCCGGAGTCGGCCCCGCAGTGGGGGGCCGTGCAGAACGCCTCGTGGGTGATCCCGCCCTCGGGCGCGTGCCGGATGGTGTGCGCGACGTACCCGTACACCGGCCGCCTCAGCACCCGTCCCGCCCGCGGTGGGCGACGATCTCCACATTGCAGTCCGACACCGCCGAGCGGTCGCCGTTCCGGTACGCCTCCGACCGCTGCCTCGCGAGCGCGGCGCACACATCGCACCCGGCCGCGGGTCTGGGCGCGCCGGCGGGCAGGGAGAGGTGGACCGGGGGGCTCATGGTGGTCTGCGTTGCCATGAAATGGACGGTAGGGATGGCGACTTGAGGCCGCGAGGCCGTGTTCTCGATTGTTCTCGCACCCCGGTGAGATGTTCTCGGATGTTCCCACGTGGTCTTGGGTATGACCTACCGTGGCGTCCGGGTTCCGTGAATGCTGGGCGTGGAAGTTCCCGACAGAAGGGGCGAGTTCATGGCGCGGCGACTGCGTTTCAACGGCACGGGCTCGGGCGGCGGTGGCTGTCCCGCCCTGCACCAGGACTTGGACAGCGGGGAGATCGTCGTCCAGGGAAGGCCACTCACGGACCCGGAGGACATCGAGCAGCTCCAGTACCTCGGTGAGGGCTAGGTCCCGGTCGTGGTCCCCAGGGAACTGCTGGTGGACTTCGGCCCCAAGGAGGCGGAGCGGGTTCCGCACGTCATCGACCTCGACGCCTTCGGGCGGCTCTTCGAGAACTTCGAGCACACGGCCTGGAGGTTGGAGACCAGGCGGCGCTTCGCGTCGGACGAGGCCACCGAGACCTATGCCCAGTTCGTGGCCGGTGAGCCCGTGCAGTGGGACTACGACGACGCCTGGTCCCGTACCGTCCGAGGGCAGACGGATCAGGGCAAACGCTTCGAGCGGGTGCGGATCGTCGACAACCCGCCGTCTGCGGGGCAGCTCTATCTGCTCGACAATGCCAAGCGGAACTGCGCCGTGGGTGAGGACATCCGCAACCTCTGGCGGGAGGAGGCGGACCACCTGCGGCTGCCCGCCGAAGACTTCTGGATCTTCGACTCCCGGTTCGTGGCCCTCCTCAACTTCGATGAGGCCGACAACCTGGTCGACGTGGAGCTGATCACCGAGCCGGTGGCCGTCAACCGTTACGCCCAGATTCGCGACGCGGCATGGCACTACGCGGTTCGCTACGAGGCGTTCGCGGCGGGCCTGGCCGGCTAGGCGGCCCGTAAGTAGCGTGTGACCGGTGAGCACAGACTTTCAGAAGGCGCGGGCCGCGCTCGGGGCCAGGCTCCGAGACCTGCGGGTATCGGGCCCTGCGGGCAGGCTCACCGGTACACAGCTGGCGGAGCTGCTCGGCTGGACGCACTCCAAGGTCTACAAGCTGGAGAACGGGCGGCAGACCGCGACGGCCGACGATTTGCGGGCCTGGGCGGAAGCGACCGGCAGCCCGGACGCCACCGACGAACTTCAGGCGCGGCTCAAGGGCTTCGAGTCCCACATCCGCTCATGGCGCCGCCAACTGGCCTCCGGACATCGAGCGGTGCAGGACGCCATCACCGCCGAGCACGCCCGCACCACCACATTGCGTATCTGGGAGAACTGCCTCGTCGCGGGCATGCTTCAGACGGCCGACTACGCCCGGGCCGTCTTCACCCGGCACGCCGACCTCATGCAGTCGCCCCGTGACACCGAGGCCGCGGTGCGGGCGCGGGTACGCCGCCAGGAAGCGCTGTACGACTCCGCCAAGCGGCACCACATCATGATGTGGGAAGGGGCGCTGCACGCCCTCGTGTGTCCCCCCGCGGTCCTCGCGGCGCAGCTCGACAGGTTGCTGAGCGTCATCGGCCTCGACACGGTCGAACTGGGCGTCATTCCGTTCTCGAACCCTTTGAAGATCCACCCCGGCAACGGTTTCTGGATCTACGACAAGCGGCTCGTGATCGTGGAGGACTGGCACGCGGAGATGTGGCTCGATGACGCCGACAGTGTCGCGACGTACGACCGCGTCTGGAACACCCTCCGCGAGTCCGCGGTCTACGGCGCCGACGCGCAGCGGGTGATCGGGGACGCGCGGCGCTCGCTGTGACCGAGGGGTCGCGGTGCGTCACGGTCCGCGGTCCTCGGACGGTACGACAAAGCAGTGGGTGCCGCCGCCGTTAGAATCGACAAAACAGCCACCTTTTCTCCGCCGGAAGGCCGCCCCCGTGCCAGAAGCACCCTCCGCCGCCCACGACAGCGCCCCGGACACGGTTCTCGTCGTCGACTTCGGCGCACAGTACGCCCAGCTCATCGCCCGCCGCGTCCGCGAGGCACGGGTCTACAGCGAGATCGTGCCCAGCACCATGCCCGTGGCCGAGATGCTGGCCAAGGACCCCAAGGCGATCATCCTCTCCGGCGGCCCGTCCTCCGTCTACGAAGAGGGCGCCCCGCAGCTGGACAGCGCGATCTTCGAGGCCGGGGTCCCCGTCTTCGGCATGTGCTACGGCTTCCAGCTGATGGCGACCACCCTCGGCGGCCAGGTCGACAACACCGGCGCCCGCGAGTACGGCCGTACCCCGCTCGCCGTGTCCAAGGCCGGCTCCACCCTCTTCGAGGGCACCCCCGAGAGCCAGTCGGTGTGGATGTCACACGGCGACGCCTGCTCCGCCGCCCCCGAGGGCTTCTCCGTCACCGCCTCGACCGACGTCGTCCCCGTCGCCGCGTTCGAGAACGACGAGAAGAAGCTGTACGGCGTGCAGTACCACCCCGAGGTCATGCACTCCACGCACGGCCAGCAGGTGCTGGAGCACTTCCTCTACCGCGGCGCGGGCCTCAAGCCGACCTGGACCACCGGCAACATCGTCGAGGAACAGGTCGCGGCCATCCGCGAGCAGGTCGGCGACAAGCGTGCCATCTGCGGCCTCTCCGGTGGCGTGGACTCCGCCGTCGCCGCCGCCCTCGTCCAGAAGGCCATCGGCTCGCAGCTGACCTGCGTCTACGTCGACCACGGCCTGATGCGCAAGGGCGAGACCGAGCAGGTCGAGAAGGACTTCGTCAACGCGACCGGCGTCCAGCTCAAGGTCGTCGACGCGCAGGAACGCTTCCTGAACGCGCTCGCGGGCGTCTCCGACCCGGAGACCAAGCGGAAGATCATCGGCCGCGAGTTCATCCGCGTATTCGAGCAGGCCCAGGCCGAGATCATCGCCGAGGCCGAGGGCGGCCCGGCCGTGGCGTTCCTGGTCCAGGGCACCCTGTACCCGGACGTGGTCGAGTCCGGCGGCGGCAGCGGCACGGCCAACATCAAGTCCCACCACAACGTGGGCGGCCTGCCCGACGACATCGAGTTCGAGCTCGTCGAGCCGCTGCGCCAGCTCTTCAAGGACGAGGTCCGGATGGTCGGCCAGGAACTGGGCCTGCCCGACGAGATCGTCCACCGCCAGCCCTTCCCGGGCCCCGGCCTCGGCATCCGCATCGTCGGCGAGGTCACCAAGGAGCGTCTGGACCTGCTGCGCGAGGCCGACGCCATCGCCCGCGAGGAGCTCACCGCGGCCGGTCTGGACCGGGAGATCTGGCAGTGCCCGGTCGTCCTGCTCGCGGACGTGCGCAGCGTGGGCGTCCAGGGCGACGGCCGCACCTACGGCCACCCCATCGTGCTGCGCCCCGTCTCCTCCGAGGACGCGATGACCGCGGACTGGACGCGCATGCCGTACGAGGTGCTCGCCCGGATCTCGACCCGCATCACCAACGAGGTACCGGACGTCAACCGCGTGGTCCTGGACTGCACCAGCAAGCCGCCGGGCACCATCGAGTGGGAGTGATCCCCGCCCGTACCCGCTGACGAAGCCGCCGCTCCCCTGATGGGGAACGGCGGCTTCGCCGCGTGTATGGCCTCTTCGGGCGCCCGCCGGTACCTTGCGCCGCGACCGGAGGAGGGAGGGCCATGGCCGAACGACCCGCACCCGTGCCCGCGGAGAAGCTGCGCTTCGAGCTGCCGCCCGCGCACACGGACCCAGCGCGCGAACGCGCCCACCGCAGGGAACGGCTCGCCGGGGCGCTGCGGCTGTTCGCCCGGCTCGGCTACGAGGACGGGGTCGGCGGGCACCTCAGCGCGCGCGACCCCGAGTTCGAGGACTGCTACTGGGTGAACCCCTTCGGCCGGGCCTTCGCCTCCCTGACCGCCGCCGACCTGCTGCTCGTCGACGGGGACGGACAGGTGCTCCAAGGGGCCCGACGGGTCAACCAACTGGCCTTCGCCGCGCACGCCGCCGTGCACCGCGCCCGCCCCGAGGTGGTGGCGGTGGTCCGCGCGCAGGCCCCGTACGGCAGGGCACTGGCCGCGCTCGGCGAACTGCTGGCCCCGGTCTCCCGCGACGCCTGCGCCTTCTTCGAGGACCACGCGCTCCTCGACGAGTACACCGAGCCCCGCGACCCCGTACGGATCGCCCGCGCGCTCGGCCCGTACAAGGCGCTGATCCTGCGCAACGACGGGCTGCTGACGGTCGGCGGCTCCGTGGACGCGGCCGCCTGGTGGTTCATCGCCGCCGAGCGGGCGGCGCAGGTCCAACTGATCGCGCGGGCGGCCGGGAAACCGGTGCCCGTCGACCACCGCGCCGCGGTCTCGACGCGGGAGCGGTTCGGGACGGACCTGGCCGCCTGGGTGAGCTACCAGCCGCTGTGGCAGACCGTGGCGGACGCGCCCCCGCAGCGTGACGCGGAGGGCCGCCGGACGGGTGACGTCAACATCATGAACGGTTAATCACCTGCTCTGACATCGTGCGCAATCCGGAGCAGTGCCGCAGTGGTGCACAATTCGCTGGCATCGCACCGGAGTTCAGAGAGGCGGCACGCACGTGGCTGTCCAAGAGATCCCCCGAAGTACCCACGGCGGCACCTGCACCTGCGACGACTGCCCGCACGGAGCCCGGGAGGGCCACCGCCGCGCGGTGGCCGCGTTCCTGGAGAAGCGGGAGGAGTTCGCCGCCGGGCAAGGGCTGCCGGCCGCGGTGGCCCGCTCCGCCGGGGCGTCGCGCCAGTGGGTCTCCGACGAGCTGACCCTGTCCGCGCGCACCGTCGCCGACCGGGGCCGCGAGGCCGGCCACTCCTGGCTGTACCTGCTCTCCCGACGCGCCGTCCTCACCCTGTGGATCACCGCCGGGGTGCTGCTGGTCGTCGAGATCGGCACCGCGCTCGGCAACGGCTGGTCCACCGCCCGCACCGCCGGACTGCTCGCGGCGCTGGTACTGGCCGGGCTGCTGACCGTCGCCGCCCGCGCGCAGTCGCTGCGCGGCGGGCTGCTGGCCCCGCTGGTCGGCGAGGACAACCGGCTGTCCACCTCGAAGGCGGTGCCCGTCGCCTGGCTGGTACTGACCGCCTTCGCCGCGCTGCTGCCGGCGCTGCGCCTGGCCGCCTCCTCGCCCGGACCGGAACGCGAGGCCCTGTACGCGGGGCTGGCGCTCGGGCGGGCCCTGCCACTGCTGGCGGTGCTCGCGCTGACCTCGGGCGTCGCGGTGCTGGTGCGCCGGGTGGTCTGCGTACGCATCATGGGCCAGCGGCTGCAGAAGCTGCCCGCCGACCACCCCAGCGGCGCCGACCTGCTCACCGACGACGCCGGGCGGGGCAGCTTCCCCGACGCCCAGTACGTACTGGTCTCCACGGTGGTGCTGGCCTTCGCGGCGGTGTCGCTGGCCCGCTTCCCGGACCGGCTGCCCAGGCTGCCGTGGGCGCTGACGCTGCTCGTGGCGCTGTCGGCGGCGGTGTACCTCGCGGCGAAGTACGCGGAGGGCAGCCGCCCCCTGGTGCTGTCGGTGGTGCGCAGACGGGAACCCGGCGACCTGGACGCGGCCGTCCGCCCCGGCGACGACATCGAGATCCGGGGCGTGGGGTTCGTACCGCCCGGGGCACAGACGCCGGAGATGTTGGCCCGGCTGGTGGTGCGGATCGGGGCCGTGCACGTCCATGTGCCGCTGGTGCCGGTGGCGGGCGGCTTCACCAACCCGTCGGACACGGTGCTGACCGTGCCCGTCCCGGCGGAAGTGGAACCGGGCCGGGTCGAGATCCAAGTGGTCACAGCCGCCGGAGTGGAATCCAACCGTTGCGCCATCGACGTGGCCGAATGAAGCGGGTACACATGGGGCGTGAACCGAACTGATGTCTCTGCGGCCGACGTCCCTCCCGAGGCCGGAACCGGCGTGCGGGGCGTCGCCGCCCGGTACGCGCTCCTCCCGCTGCGGATCTTCCTGGGCGTGACCTTCGTCTACGCGGGTCTGGACAAGCTCACCGACTCCGCGTTCCTCTCCGCCTCCGGCCCCGGTTCCATCGGCGAGCTGATGCACGGCGTACGGGACACCGCCGCTGTGCCCGCCCTGGTGGACCTCGCCCTCAAGTCCCCCGTCGGTTTCGCCGTGGCCCTGGCCATCGGTGAACTGCTCGTCGGCCTCGGCGTCCTCGCGGGCCTGCTGACCCGGATCGCGGCCACCGGAGGCGCGCTGATCTCGCTCAGCCTGTGGCTCACGGTCTCCTGGGCCGTCACCCCGTACTACTACGGCAACGACCTGGCCTACCTGATGGCCTGGCTGCCGTTGGTGCTCGCCGGGGCGCCCTACCTGTCGCTGGACGCGCTGTTGCGCTCCCGCCGGTCCCGGCGCACGGCGTAGGTCACCAGCCCCGCCAGGGCCGCGAGGGTGAAACCGCCGATCGTCATCGGGACGACGGCGTACCAGGGCGCGTCGGCCTCACCCGTCGCGTCGAGCAGGTAGAGGACACCGCCCGCGAGCAGGACCAGGCCCGCGATCAGCCTGCCGGGCTGGAACTCATGACGCCACACGGGCCACCTCCACCTGTCCCACACCCGCGTCCAGGTGCAGCTCGATCGTCCCGCCGGCCTCGGTGCCGGCGGCGGGGGGCAGGGTCGCCTGCCGGGTCTCGCCACCGCTCTTGATCCGCACGTCCCGGCTCGTCTCCCCGGGGAACCGGATGTCGCCCACCCGGATCGAGACGTCGGTCCTCGCGGTGACCTCCCGGGGCACGACCACCTTCAGCCGGCCTGCCTCGATCGACGCCCGGACGGTCAAGGTGCTGCCCTTCGGCACGTCCAGCCGGCTCAGGTCCAAGGTGGCGAGCCCGGTCCCCGAGGAGTACAGCGGCCGTACGTCCGTCACCGCGGCCGGCCGCCACCGCACGTCGTGCCAGTCGGTGCTGATGTCGCGGGGCAGTACGGCCGCCCCCGCCAGCAGCCCGGCCGTGAGCAGGGACAGCAGGATCGTGCCGAGGCCGGTGCGGCCCTTGACGGAGCTGACCGCGAGGCCCAGCCCGAAGACCGCCAGCGCGGCGGCCAGCCCGACCTGGAGGGCGTGCGAGAGGGTGCTGCCCCGCCACACCGACGCACAGGCGCTGCCACCCGCCAGGACCGCCAGCACGAACACCCTGCCGCCGATCCCGCTTCCCCGGCGTACCGCCCGCGAGGACGGCGCCGCGACCGCCGGGGCGGGACCGCTCGCACCGGCCACGCTGTCGTCCGGCCCCCACAGGTAGCCCGTCGAGCCGACGGGACCGGTGGTGCCGTCCTTGACCAGCGGATCCCGCCACCAGGACGGGCTGCCGGGCACGGGCGGCGCCTGCGTCTCGGGCGGCGGCACCGGCCGGTGCGCGGCGACCCGCTGGGCCTCGGGGGAAGCGGGCTCCGGCGGCGCCGAGGCGCGGTGCCGGCGGGACCAGTAGGCGGCCGCGCCGAGCGCCAGGACGACCAGGATGGAGAAGACGCCCAGGCCGCCGTTGTCCAGCATCGACAGGAACAGCGCACAGCCCACCAGCGCCGCGAACAGGGCCGCCAGGGTCGCCCCCTCCACCCGGCCCGTGAGCAGCTTCTTCGCCTCGGAGTCCTCCTCGCCGTCCAGGGGGAGCAGCAGCCAGGCGAACCCGTAGAAGATCAGACCGACGCCTCCGGTGACCGCGAGGACGCCGAGCACGATGCGGAAGACCACCGGGTCCAGGTCGAAGTACCGGCCGAGACCGCCGCACACGCCCGCGAGGACCTTGTCGTGCTTGCTGCGGCGCAGCGCCGGACGCCCGGCCGGGGCAGGGGCCCCGGTGTCCTGCGGCGGGGAGTCGTGTACGTCGGTCATGCGTCCATGGTGACGGCCGCCGGGGCCCGGGACATCCGGCCCGACCCTGGGACAACCCTGATATCCCCCGGGTCGAACTGGGGGAACGCCCTGATGACCCCGCACCGCCGGCATGTGACCATCGGTGACATGCCCGTAGCCGCCGTCCCCCGCCTCCCGAACGCGCCGAAGGACCCCGAGGACCTCCCGCACCGCAAGCTGTACCGCAGCGCCGACGGCCGGATGCTCGGCGGGGTCGCGCGCGGACTCGCCGGGCACCTCGGGCTGCCCGTGATCTGGGTCCGGCTCGTCTTCCTCGCCATGTTCATGTGGGGGGACGGCCTCGGCGTGCTGCTGTACGCCGCGTTCTGGGTCTTCGTACCGCTGGGCGTGGGCGGCCGCACCGGCCACCGCTCCTACTTCGAGACCCTGGCGGACGGCACCCGACGGCTGCGCAAGCCCGACAAGGGGCAGATCACCGCCCTGGTAGCGCTGTGCGTCGGCGCCGCCATCTACTTCTCCCAACTCCGGGTCGGCGGCTCCAACGGCCGCTACGTCTGGCCGACGCTGCTGGTCGGCGCGGGGGTCGTCCTGGTGTGGCGGCAGGCCGACAACGCCCGCCGCGCCCACTGGAGCGCCGCCGCCGGCCGCCAGAAGCGCCTGCTCCAGGCCGGCCGGGCGCTCGCCGGCGTCGTGCTGGTCGGCGTCGGCCTGACCGTCTTCATCGTCGTACAGGGCTCCGCCGCCCAACTCGGCAACGTCCTCACCGCCACCCTCGCCGTCCTCGTCGGCGTCGCCCTGCTCGCCGGTCCGTGGCTGATCCGGATGACGCAGGACCTCTCCGAGGAACGCCTGATGCGCATCCGTGCCCAGGAACGCGCCGAAGTGGCCGCCCACGTCCACGACTCCGTGCTGCACACCCTCACCCTGATCCAGCGCAACGCCGAGGACGTGGGGGAGGTGCGCCGCCTCGCGCGCGCCCAGGAACGCGAGCTGCGGAACTGGCTCTACAAGCCGGAGGGCACCGGCAAGGACGAGACCGAGGAACCCGGCACCCTCGCGGAGGCCGTGAAGAAGACCGCCGCCGACGTGGAGGACCACCACGGCGTTCCCATCGAGGTCGTCGTCGTCGGCGACTGCCCCCTCGACGAGAAGCTGGCCGCCCAGGTCCAGGCCGCGCGCGAGGCGATGGTCAACGCCGCCAAGTACGGTGGCGACGGCGGACCCGTACAGGTCTACGCGGAAGTCGAGGGCCGCACCGTGTTCGTGTCCGTACGGGACCGGGGACCGGGCTTCGACATCGACGCGGTACCGGACGACCGCATGGGCGTACGAGAATCGATCATCGGCCGGATGCGGCGCCACGGCGGGACCGCACGGCTGCGGTCCGCGCCCGACGGCGGCACGGAAGTCGAGCTGGAGATGGAGAGGGCGGCATGACCGAGGACAGCGGGGCGCAGCAGACGAGGAACGTCCGGGTGGTGCTCGTCGACGACCACCGGATGTTCCGCACCGGCGTACAGGCCGAGATCGGCGACACCGCACGGACCGGCGTCGAGGTCGTCGGCGAGGCGGCCGACGTCGACCAGGCCGTCACCGTCATCACCGCCACCCGCCCCGAGGTGGTGCTCCTCGACGTGCACCTGCCCGGCGGCGGCGGGGTCGAGGTGCTGCGGCGCTGCGCCCCGCTGATGGCGGCGGCCGAGAACCCGGTGCGGTTCCTGGCCCTGTCGGTGTCGGACGCGGCCGAGGACGTCATCGGCGTCATCCGGGGCGGTGCGCGCGGCTACGTCACCAAGACCATCACCGGCACCGATCTGGTCGACTCCGTCTTCCGCGTGCAGGACGGGGACGCGGTGTTCTCGCCGCGCCTGGCGGGCTTCGTGCTCGACGCGTTCGCCTCGACGGACGCGCCGCCGGTGGACGAGGACCTGGACCGGCTCACGCAGCGCGAGCGCGAGGTGCTGCGGTTGATCGCGCGCGGCTACGCCTACAAGGAGATCGCCAAGCAGCTGTTCATCTCCGTCAAGACGGTCGAGTCGCACGTCTCCGCCGTCCTGCGCAAGCTCCAGCTCTCCAACCGGCACGAGCTGACCCGCTGGGCGACGGCCCGCCGCCTGGTGTGACGGCCCGTCCCCCGGTGTGACGGGCGTCGTCCCGCCGCGCTGCCTGTGATCAACGACGCACCGGGGAACGGGAACCCCGGTGCGGGCGCCGGGTCTCTTGGCACTCGTGATGAGCTTGACCGGCACCCCCCTGTTCGCCACGGCGATCGCCCTGACCGTGCTCGCCGTACTGCTGCCCCTGCTGGTGTGGGGCAGGGTGCGCGGCCCGGTCGTCGCACGCGTCGCCACGCGAGCCCTGATGGTGGGCTTCGCCCAGGTCACGGCGGTCGCGCTGGTGTTCGTCGCGGTGAACCGGCAGGAGACCTTCTACGCCTCGTGGGGCGATCTGCTCGGCACCGGCAGCTACGTCACCGCCGCCCCCGACCTCGGAGCGGACGGACTCGGCGGGAAGAAGGTCGAGGCCGAGCCGAAGGTGCGCCAGGACTTCCAGCCGGTCGAGGGGCTCGGCGGCCGGGTCAAGAAGACCGAACTCGACGGCAAGGTCTCCGGGGTCAAGGGCGACGTCATGGTGTGGCTGCCGCCCCAGTACAACGACCCCGCCTACAAGGACAAGAAGTTCCCCGTGGTCGAGCTGATCCCGGGCATACCGGGAACCGGCAAGTCCTGGTTCCAGGGCCTGAAGGCGCACGAGGTGCTGGAACCGCTGATGAAGAGCGGCAAGGTACAGCCCTTCGTCCTCGTCTCGCCGCGCGCCATGCTGCTCGGCAACGCCGACACCGGCTGCGCGAACATCCCCGGCAAGGTCAACGCCGACAGTTGGTTCAGCGTCGACGTCCGCAAGATGGTCACCGACAACTTCCGGGTCTCGCCCGAGGCCCGCACCTGGGGAGTGGCCGGGTACTCGGCCGGCGCGTACTGCGCCGCCAAGCTGGCGATGAACCACCCCGACCGGTACAGCGCGGCCGTCTCCCTGTCCGGCTACAACGACCCCGGCCAGGAGCCCTCGTCGCTGGTCGCCAAGGACCCGGAGCTGCGCCGCACGCACAACCTCAAGAACGTGCTGACGGCCGCGCCCGCCCCGCCGCCGGTCTCGCTGTGGATGTCGGGGGCCGAGCAGGACGGCTACCTGTCCGGCATGGACCTCAAGGCGATCGCGAAGAGCCCGACCACGGTGCACGCGGAGAAGGTGACCGGCGGCCACAACCTGGAGTCGTGGTCCAAGCAGATCCCGCAGACCTTCGACTGGCTGAGCAAGACGGTCAAGGCGCCGTAGGCCGGGAGGTCCGGGTCTACGCGGGGCGGGCCGCGCCGGCCCAGGGCATCGAGTCGATCGGCGCGACGCGGACCGTCGCCCCGGGGTGCGGGGCGTGGATCATCTTGCCGTCTCCGACGTAGAGTCCGACATGTGTGACCCCGGAGTAGAAGAACACCAGGTCGCCGGGGGCGAGCCGGTCGCGGGAGACGCGTTGTCCGGCGTTGATCTGGGTGTAGGTGGTGCGGGGCAGCGCGACCCCGGCCGCGCCCCAGGCCGCCTGGGTGAGGCCCGAGCAGTCGAAGGACCCCGGTCCGGTGGCGCCCCAGACGTACGGCTTGCCGATCGCCCCGTACGCGAACGCCACCGCGCGGGCGGCGCGGCTCCCGTCCCCCGCCGGGACCGGCAGCGGGCCCTGCGTACCGGCGGGCGCGGACCGGGCCTCGTAGGCGGCCCGTTCCTCGGCGGTGAGCTTGTTCAGCAGTTGCTTGGCGGCGTTCAGCTTGCCTTCGACGGCCGCCTTGGCCGCGGCGAGTTCGTCCCGCCGCGTCCGCAGCTCCGCGAGCCGCCCCGACGCCTGGTCGCGCAGCCGGTCGACCTCGTCGAGCCCCCGGCGTACGGCGGCCACCCGCGCGGCGGTGCGGTCCCCGGTCCGGGTGAGGAACGCGGCCCGGTCGAGGTACTCCCGCGGGTTCCCGGACATCGCGAGCTGCACGGTGGGCCCCAGGCCCCCGCTGCGGTACTGGCCGGCCGCGAGCGCGCCGAGCGCGCTGCGGGCCGCGCCCAGGCGGTCGGCCCGGCGGGCGGCCTCGTCGCGCAGGCCGGACAGCTCGCGCTCGGCCTCGTCGGCCTTCTCCTTCGCCCCGTTGTACCGCTCGGTGGCCGCCTCGGCGTCCTGGTAGAGCCGGTCCACCTCGGCCTTGACCTGGGTCGGCGTCTGGACGGGTTCGGCCTGGGAGGTGCCTTCGAAGGCGGTGGCGGTGGCAGCGCCCGCGAGGGCGAGGGTGGTGGCCGCGGTCCGTACGGGGCCGCGGGAGAGCGGGCGCTGCCTGGGCCTTCGATGACTGGCCACGGGGGCCTCACGTCCTTCCGTCGGTCTTGGGGGAGGACGCTAAACCTGGAGGTAACGGGGAGATGACGAGATGCCCCGAACTGATCGGGGTTGAGCGGTCAGTGGCGTTGGACGATCGGTGTCAAGCGATCAGTGCCAGAGGACGGCGATAAAGATATTGGCCATGGTCAGACCGCCGACCGCGCCGAACAGCGCCTTGTCCACCCGCTCCTCGTCCCGCTTGACGTAGACCAGCGCCAGGACGACGAACAGGATCGCGAGCTTCACACCGATCTTGATGTTGTCGACGGTGCCGCCGTCCATTTCCCGGAAGCCGACCAGTAGTACGCCGGTGACCAGCATCGTCAGCGCGCCGTGCAGCATCGCGGGCACGAAGCGGGCGGTGCCGGCGCTCATCGCCTTCATCTGGGTGAGGAAGCCGCCGAGGAGCGAGGCGATGCCGATGATGTGCAGGGCGAGGAAAACGCTGATCAGTACGTCCATGGCGTCGAGCGTACGGGGCGGCCGGCGGCGGCCCGTGGGCAGGTCGGGCGTCAGCCGAGGGGGCAGCCGGCCGTCAGCCGAGGAAGCGGAGCAGCTCCTGTACGACGACCTCCGGCCGCTCCTCGGGGAGGTAGTGGCCGCTCTCGTCGACGCGGACCACCCGGGTGTCGGTGCCCAGCGGCGGCACCGCTTCCGTCAGCAGGTCGTAGTTGCTGAACTCGCCGCCGAGCGCGAGCAGCGGGGCGGTCACCGGGGCGTAGCCGGCGAGGTCCTCGATGTCCTGGGGGAAGGCGCGGTACCAGTCGTTGGACGCCCGGATCGCCTCGGGGGAGTCGTAGGCGCGGGCGTAGACCGCGCGGGAGTGGGCGTCGATGGTGGCGGGATCGGCGGCGGCGCGGGCGAAGAGCCAGTCCAGAAGGTGGTGGGAGCGGCCGGCGAGGAGCTGTTCGGGGAGGTCCTCCACCTGGTTGAAGGCGAACCACCACTTGTGGAACCGGCCGGGACGGGGGAGGAGCGTGCCCTCGTACCAGCCGGGGTCGGGGTGGGAGACGTCGAGCAGGGCGATCCGGTCGGTGGCCTCGGGGTGGTTGGCGGCGTGGGCGTAGGCGACCATCGCGCCGATGTCGTGGCCCACGAGGTGGGCGCGCTCGATCCCGAGGTGGGCGAGGAGGGCGCGGACGTCGGCGGCCAGTGTCTTCTTGTCATAGCCGCCCTCGGGCTTGGCGGAGCCGCCCATGCCGCGCAGGTCCACCGCGATGACGCGGTGGGCGCGGGCGAGAGCGGGCATCACCTTGTGCCACTGCCACCAGGTCTGCGGCCAGCCGCCGAGGAGCACGAGCGGCCGGCCGGCGCCGCCGTCGACGTAGTGCAGCCGGGTGCCGTTGACGTCGGCGTGGTGGCTGGTGAAGCCGCCGTCGAGGGAGGCGGCGAGGGCGGCGTCGTCCAGGGGTGCGGGGCTGGGCATGGGGGGAGTCCTCCGGTCGGGGCGAAACCGTACGAAGATCTCGTACGGTGGGCACGACGGAACCGTACGGGATCTTCGTACGGTGGGTCAATGTCCGTACCGGATTTGCGTACAGTGGGGCCATGGCCGCAGCCGAACCCACCCACGCCGACGCCGACGCCCTCGACCTGGCGGAGGTCCTCGCGGCACTCGGGCACCCCGCCCGACTGGAGATCGTCCGCAGGCTCGCCTCCGGCGAGGAGGCGTTCTGCGGCGAGGTCGTCCCGGACCTGCCCCGCTCGTCCGTCACCCACCACCTGCGGACGCTGCGGGAGAGCGGTGTGATCTGCCAGCGCCCCGAAGGCCGCCGGCAGTACCTCGCGCTGCGCCGCGACGACCTGGAACGGTGCTTCCCGGGGCTGCTGGCGCTGGTGCTGCGCTGAGGCGCCGCGCTTTCGCTGCGGGTGGGTGGGCGGGCGGGTGGGTGGGCGGGCGGGTCCGTGTCCCGGGGGCGGGTCTGTGTCCGGAGGGCGGGGTCTATGTCCCGGGGGGCGGCCCTGTGAAATTTCCCGGTGCGGGACCGGCTGTCGGTCCCGCCCCCTAGACTCGGAAAGCGATGAGCAGCCTCTTTGACGACAGTTTCCTGGCGGACCTCTCCCCCTCCGACGAGGTCCCGCCGCCGCCCGAGGACCACCCCGCCCCCGAGCCGGGCGTGGACGACCTCTTCGGCGGCCGGTTCGACGTACCCATGACCGGGGACGCCTACTACCGCAACGGGGCACCCAAGCCCGTCATCGACCCGGCGGCGCTCCTGGAGGGGCTGAACGCCGAGCAGCGCGCCGCCGTGGTGCACGCGGGCTCCCCGCTGCTCATCGTGGCCGGCGCCGGCTCCGGCAAGACCAGGGTGCTGACCCACCGCATCGGGCACCTGCTGGCCGCCCGTGGCGTCCACCCCGGCCAGATCCTCGCGATCACCTTCACCAACAAGGCCGCCGGCGAGATGAAGGAGCGCGTCGAGGGCCTCGTCGGCCCGCGCGCCAACGCCATGTGGGTCTCCACCTTCCACAGCGCGTGCGTCCGCATCCTGCGCCGCGAGTCCAAGCGGCTCGGCTTCACCTCCTCGTTCTCGATCTACGACGCGGCCGACTCGAAGCGCCTGATGGCGCTCGTCTGCCGCGACCTGGACCTGGACCCGAAGAAGTTCCCGCCGAAGGCGTTCAACGCCAAGATCTCGAACCTGAAGAACGAGCTCATCGACGAAGAGGCGTTCGCCGACCAAGCCGTTGACGGCTTTGAGAAGACACTCGCCCAGGCGTACGCGATGTACCAGGGGCGGCTGCGCGAGGCCAACGCCCTCGACTTCGACGACATCATCATGACGACGGTGCACCTGCTCCAGGCGTTCCCCGATGTCGCCGAGCACTACCGGCGCCGCTTCCGCCACGTGCTGGTGGACGAGTACCAGGACACCAACCACGCCCAGTACACGCTGGTGCGCGAGCTGGTCGGTACCGGCTACCCGGACCTGCCGCCCGCCGAGCTCTGCGTCGTGGGCGACGCCGACCAGTCGATCTACGCCTTCCGCGGCGCGACCATCCGCAACATCCTCCAGTTCGAGGAGGACTACCCGAACGCGACGACGATCCTGCTGGAGCAGAACTACCGCTCCACCCAGACGATCCTCTCCGCCGCCAACGCGGTCATCGAGCGCAACGAGAACCGCCGCGCCAAGAACCTCTGGACCCAGGCCGGAACCGGAGCCGTGATCACCGGCTACGTCGCCGACACCGAGCACGACGAGGCCCAGTTCGTCGCCGACGAGATCGACCGGCTGACGGACGCGGGCGACGCCAAGGCCGGTGACGTCGCGATCTTCTACCGGACCAACGCGCAGTCCCGCGTGTTCGAGGAGATCTTCATCCGCGTCGGCCTCCCCTACAAGGTCGTCGGCGGTGTCCGGTTCTACGAGCGCAAGGAGGTCCGCGACATCCTCGCGTACCTGCGCGTACTGGCGAACCCCGAGGACAACGTCCCGCTCCGGCGCATCCTCAACGTCCCCAAGCGCGGCATCGGCGAGCGGGCCGAGGCGATGATCGACGCCCTCGCCATGCGGGAGAAGATCACCTTCCCGCAGGCGCTGCGGCGGGTGGACGAGGCGTTCGGCATGGCCGCCCGATCCACCAACGCCGTCAAGCGCTTCAACGCGCTGATGGAGGAACTGCGCACGATCGTCGAATCCGGCGCGGGCCCCGCGGTGGTGCTGGAAGCGGTCCTGGAGCGCACGGGCTACCTCGCCGAACTGCAGGCGTCGACCGACCCGCAGGACGAGACGCGGATCGAGAACCTCCAGGAACTCGCGGCGGTGGCACTCGAATTCGAGCAGGCCCACGACGACGACGCCGGGACCCCGGCGGCCGGTGCCGCCGGCGGCACCCTGGCGGAGTTCCTGGAGCAGGTCGCGCTCGTCGCCGACTCCGACCAGATTCCCGACGAGGACACCGAGGGCACCGGGGTCATCACGCTGATGACCCTGCACACGGCGAAGGGCCTGGAGTTCCCCGTCGTGTTCCTGACGGGCATGGAGGACGGGGTCTTCCCGCACATGCGCGCACTGGGCCAGACCAAGGAACTGGAGGAGGAGCGGCGCCTCGCGTACGTGGGCATCACCCGGGCGCGCGAGCGGCTGTACCTGACCCGCTCCTCGATGCGCAGCGCGTGGGGCACCCCCTCGTACAACCCGCCGTCCCGCTTCCTGGAGGAGATCCCGGCGGAGTACCTGCAGTGGAAGCGGACGGGCGCCTCCCAGAAGCCGGCCGGTCCCCTGCGCGGGTCGGCCGGCGGGTCGGGCGGTGGCAGGGCCTCGTTCGGGACCTCGCCCGAGGCGTTCCTGTCCTCCTCGCGCACGAAGTCGGGTCCCTCCGGTTTCGCGACGCGTCGGGCCACCGACAAGCCGGTCATCGCACTGACCGTCGGAGACCGGGTCACCCACGACCAGTTCGGCCTGGGAACCGTCATGGAGGTCCGGGGAGCGGGCGCGGACGCACAGGCCACAATCGACTTCGGGGACGACAAGCCGAAGCGGCTGCTGTTGCGCTACGCGCCGGTGCAGAAGCTGTAGGGAGCCGCTCGGGGCCCTCCCCGAGCCGGGCCGGCAAGGCCGGTTCGCCCGGTCGGTTTCCGGTCGGTTCCGTAGGTGCGGGGGCCGGCGGCCGGGGGCCGTTGTTCCGGGGGTTCGGGGAGGCCTATGTCGGGTCGAGGCCGCGGTTGCGCAGCCACGCCTGGGGGTCGATCGGGGAGCCGGCTCCGGGGCGTACCTCGAAGTGGAGGTGCGGGCCGGTGGAGTTGCCGGAGTTGCCGGAGTACGCGATGACGTCACCGGCCTTGACCGTGCCGGAGCGGATCTTGGTGCTGCTGAGGTGGCAGTACCAGGTCTCGGTGCCGTCGGGCGAGGTCACTATGGCCATGTTGCCGTAGGCGCTGTTCCACTGCGTGCGGACGGTGCCGTCGGTGGCGGCCATGACCGGAGTGCCGTAGGAGACCGGGAAGTCGATGCCGGTGTGCACGGACATCCACATGCCGCCCGCCTGCCCGAACCCGGCGCTGAGGCCGTGCTGTGTGACGGGAAGGGCGAACTTGGGGCGGGCGGCCTCCTTGGCCGCGGCCTCCTCGGCCCGCTTCTTCTTCTCGTCTTCCTGGCGCTGCTTCAGGTCGAGGCGCTCCTGCGTGCGGCTCGCACGGTCCGCGAAGTCACCCGCGTCCGCGCTGAGCGCGGTGAGTTGGGTGTCCAGCTTGTTGTTCGCCGCGACGGGTTTCACCGAGGCCGGGTCGGCCGCGGCCATCGTGGTGGTGTCCTTGGCGGGCTGATCGGTGCCGGTGAGGCCGCCGACCGAGGCGGCCGCGACCCCGGCGACGCCCATGACGCAGGCGGAGGGCACGGCGACGGTCAGCAGGGCGGAACGCTTCGCCGGCGTACGTCGGCGGCTGCTGCCGCCGGTCGCTTTGGCGCCGGTGGCCCTGGAGTTGGCCGCCTTGGAATTGGTGGTTTTGGTGCCGTTCGACTTCGCGCTGCCGGCCCGGCGCGAGGCGCGCGGCTCCGCCGGCGTCACCGGCATCGTCTGGGTGGCCATGGTGTGCACGGCGGCCAGGGGTTCCGGACCGTCCTCGTCGGAGAGGACCTCGAAGACGGCGGTCTCGGCGGCGTGGAGGTCGGCGGCGTCCGAGGGGTTGTCCTGCGGCACGACCGTCGGGACGACACTGGTCGCTTCGTACGCGTAGGCGTCATAACCGGTGTGCGCCGTACCCGTGTGGGGGGCGCTGTCGTAGCCGTCGGTGTGGCCGGTGTTCCAGGCGGTGGCGTCGTAAGTGCCGGTGTCCTGTTGGCCGTACGCGGGGAACACGTTCCACTGGGCGGTCGGGTCCGCGGACTGCTCGGTGCCCGTCGTGTCGTAGCCGAAGGAAGTCGGCTGGTACGCGGCGGTGTTGCCGTCGTTCCAGGCGCTCGCGTCCCACTGGCCCGTGGTGTCCTCCGGCGCGCTCTGGTGGGGGACGGAGGAGAGGTAACTCTCCTGTCCGGTCCAGGCGGTGGCGTCGTAGGTGCCGGTCGACTGGTACGAGCCGTAGGTGTCGTAACCGTTGGATACACCGTAGTTGGCGTCTTGGCCCTGCGTTTCATAGGAAACGTAGGGTTGGTCGCCAGCGAAAGTGGTGGTGGAGAGGCCGTCGTACCCGTTTTCGGGGTACTGGCCCGACGAGGGGCGGTCGTTCACCAACTTCTCTTTCGCCTCGGCAGTGGGGGCCTGGGTGGCCGGGGAATTGGAGGTTCCCCGGAGGAGAGCAGTGGCGCGACTGTACCCGGCGGTTACTGGAGACGACAATCTTCGGAGGGTTTCGGCCTCGCGGGAACCGGGCATTCGGCTGTCTTTCGGTCCCGTGCACACCGACCCTTGGCCTTGAGTTCGATATTCGTTCGACTGCGAGTCGTCCGGTGTTGCCCCGCCACCGTGCCCCTGCCCGCGCCCCCCGTTGCAGTACTGGCTCAGATGGCGATGCGGCGCACTTCGGTTTCCTCGCCGGGGGACGACGACCGCGCGAGCGGTCCGTCCAGGGTGCGCCGGATCGCGCCGGTGACGGTGGGGTGTACGGGCAGCGCCAAGTGGCCGATTCCGGTGACCAGCACGTTTTCGGCAATCAGGTCGGGGTGGTCGAGGCGGGCCGTCCCCGGCGGGGTCATCAGCGCGTCGAATTCGCTCCAGAAGGCCACGCAGCGGGTCCGGCACCCCGGGGCGGGCGCCTCAAGCTCCCTCATGACCTCCGAACCCGGCCGCATCTGGCGGACCAGCGGGTGGGCGTCCATCCAGGGCGCCACGCTGGTGCCGGAGTGGGGAGTACCGAGCGTGACGAGGGTGCGCACGCGGGCGTCGCCGCCGAGCCGCTGGATGTAGTACCGGGCCACCAAGCCGCCGAGGCTGTGCCCGACCAGGTCGACCTGTTCCTGTCCGCTGCGCTCGCACAGCTCCTCGACGCGGCGGGCCAGGTGCGCGGCGGTGGTGCGCAGGTCGCGGGTGAAGGGCGAGTAGTTGTACGTCTCCACCCGCCGGCTGCCGTCCGCCGCGAGCGCGCGGCGCAGCAGGACGAAGACCGAGCGGTTGTCGGTGAACCCGTGCAGCAGAAGCACCGGGGGGCGCTGCCCGGCCGACCCGGCGGCCGCCTCGGCGGCGAGCCGCTCCGCGAGAACCCCGGTGGGGTACAGGACCAGGTGTCCGGTCAGTACCACCGCCTCCAGGACGGCTGCCCGAAGGGCCGCCGCCGACTGCGAGACGGTGAACGTCAAGGGTATGGATATCGGCGTGATCGACAGCCCCATGGCGGCCTCCGGGCCTCTTGGGAATGCGGCCGTACGGCCGACGTGTCCCGCCTCCGTGCCGTGCGGCTGTCGGCACGGTGGCGGGACGACTCGGTGTCGCTCCCCGTGAATCGTTGGCGGGGGCGGTGAACCAGTGGCGGTGGTTCCACGCTCCCACGTGTGATTTCCCCCTCCTGCTTGACCGCGAAACGGGCTCGTGCGCGATGCTGTACTTAACGTTCGTTCACTCGGGAGGCAGTGCGATGGGTGTGACCGGTCCGATCCGTGTGGTGGTGGCCAAGCCGGGTCTCGACGGCCACGACCGCGGGGCCAAGGTGATCGCGCGTGCGCTGCGTGACGCGGGCATGGAGGTCATCTACACGGGACTGCACCAGACCCCCGAGCAAATCGTGGACACCGCGATCCAGGAGGACGCGGACGCGATCGGCCTCTCGATCCTCTCGGGCGCCCACAACACGCTGTTCGTACGCGTGCTGGAGCTGTTGAAGGAGCGGGACGCCGAGGACATCAAGGTCTTCGGCGGCGGCATCATCCCGGAGGACGACATCGCCCCGCTGAAAGAGAAGGGCGTGGCGGAGATCTTCACCCCGGGCGCCACGACCACGGCCATCGTGGACTGGGTCCACGCGAACATCCGCCGGCCCTGACCCCGGGGCCGCCGCCTCCGCCGCCGCCCCTCCCGCGCCGCCGGCGCCGCCCCTCCCGCGCCGCCGGCGCCACGGCCTGAGGAGCCCGCTCAGGTGGGCGGGGCGAGCTCCGCGAGCATGGCGGCGCGGAGGTGGAGGGTGGAGGCCAGACGCTGGAACGCCTCCTCCCAGTACGCCGCCGCGCCCGCGGCGGGCTCCGCAGGCTCGGCGAGGTCGCCGGGGGCCCTGGTCAGGGCTTCCAGCCGGGACGCGTCCGCGGGGTCGAGGCAGCGTTCCGCCAGGCCCATCACCCCGCTGAAGCTCCACGGGTAGCCGCCCGCCTGCCGGGCCGCGTCCAGCGCGTCCACCACCGCCCGGCCCAGCGCTCCCGCCCACGGCACGACGCACACCCCGAGGAGCTGGAACGCCTCCGAGAGCCCGTGCGCCCGTATGAACGCGGCCACCCACTCGGCCCGCTCCCCGTCCGGCAGGACCGACAGCAGCTTCGCCCGTTCGGAGAGCGAGGCAGTGCCCGGGCCTGCCGCGGGCGGGGCCGACGCCGAGCCGAGCAGCGCCTTCGACCACCGCGCGTCACGCTGACGCACCGCCGCCCGGCACCACGCCGCATGCAGTTCCTCCGCCCAGCCGTCCGCCACCGGCCGGGCCACGATCTCCGCCGGGCCGAGCCCCCCGAACCGCTCCCGCCAACAGGACAACGGCGCCGCCTCCACCAGCTGGCCCAGCCACCAGGCCCGCTCCCCTCGCCCGGCGGGCGGCCGCTTCACCACACCGTCCCGCAGCATCCCCGCGTCGCACTCCGCCGGGGGATCGATCCCGTCCGGGCCCACACAGGCCAGCGCCCGCTCCGCCATCCGCCCGGCCAGCGCCGAACCCGTCAGCGCCGACAGCAGCTCGGCAGCCGTCGCCCGGACGTTGCGGCTGCGGTCGCCCAGGGCCGCCTCCAGGAACGGCTCGTCCCGGTCGGACAGCCCGACCCGCAGCGAGTCCAGGAACATCAGCCGGTCGTCGGCCCGTTCGGTACCCCAGGTCGTCCGGAGCAGCCGGACCGCGGCGGCCGGGTCGTGGGCCCGTACGGCGCCCAGGACAGCCACCCGCTCCGCGAACAGGCCCTCTTGCCAGAGTCGTTCCACCCCCTCGCGGTCCTCCGGGTCGGGCCGCTCCAAGGTGCCGCCCGCCGTGCCGCGCAACGCGAACCGCCACTCCGGATTCAGTCGGGCCAGCCACAGGCCCCGGCTCCCGGCCAGGGCCAGGGCATGCGGCCGCAGATCGGTGCGGGCCTTGGCGGCGTCCAGCAGCGCCGGCACCAACGCCACCGGAGCGCGATAGCCGTGCCGGACCGCGGCGGCCATCCACTGCGGCAGCAGCTCCGTCAGATCCGGGGCGGCCCCCCGCCGCCCGCTCGATCCGCCCGCGCCGGCGCGGCCCGCCAGGAGCCGCGCGAGCCGCCGCCGGGCCGCTTCCGGCGGCTCCGGCCGCGGATCGCGCGGCGCCGCCTCCGGAATATCCCGCGCCCGGGCGGGCCGCAGCCCGGCCCGGCGCCGCAGGGTCTGCACGGCCGCCTCGTCCAGCAGCGCCTCCGGGGAGCCGCCGCGGCGCCGCTCGGTGCCGAGCAGCGCCGCGGCGACCAGCTCGTCCCAGTCGGCGTACGCCCCGCGCTCCTCGTGTCCCGCCCGCGCCGTGTGATCGGCGTGCACCGCCCCAACCGTCTTCATCGGACCCCTCCCTCGTGGTGTGCCGTGCCGTGCCGTGCTCCGGTCCCGCCCCCTCCGCGGGACCGGAGCACTATGGTGAAATGTCGCCGCAAAACGCCCGTCAGCTGGCGTGGTTGTCGTTCATCAAAGCCCCCCGGCTTTCTCGGTCCCGCACGACGACGCCCCCGCGCCGCCGGTCCCTCCCCAGCGCCGACGCTCCCCCGCGCCGATCGCTTCCCGCCTTTCCCGACCGGCCGACCGACGGCCGCGTGTCCGCGCCGGCTCCGGGTGTCAGACCAGAGCCACCGGTTCCGGTGTATCCGGCTGCCAGGCCGTCAGCGGCGTGAACCCCCGGTGGCCGACCTCCCCGAACACCGTCACCGGCCCTCCGCCCGACAGCGCGGCGAGCCGCCACAGCCCCGACCGGGATCCGCTCCCGGCCCCCGCGAGCGGGACCGGGAGCGCCGCCGCCCCCTCCGGGTCCGCCAACTGCCAGCCCGGCTCGCCCGGTATCGGAACGACCGGACCCAGCACCACCGGCCACGACTCCAGCCAGGGGTCCTCCCGCAGCGCGGCCCCGTACTCCTCCAGAGCCGCCTGCGCGCTGACCCCGGCCGGCACCCGGTCGCCCGGCACCGCGGCCGCACCCCGTTCCCCGAGGTCCGCCCGCAGCCCGGCCGAACCGGGCCGGAAGTGGGCTTCCGCCTCCAGTACCAGTCCGACCGGCAGCGCCAACCCCGGAGCCCGCCCGGGCGGCCCGAAGTCCAGTACCAGGGCCGGCCGCCCGCTCGCCAGCCCGCGCAGCCAGATCCGGCGGGTGGTGAGCCGGCCGTCCGGGGACACCGAGTCGTACTGGGCCAGCACGAGCCAGTGGTCCCGTACGGCTTCGCCCTCCGCCGAAGGCGGAAGGCCCACCCGGGTCCGTACCGTCGCGGCCAACCGCTCCGGCAGCCCGGACACCCCCAGCCAAGCCCGGTCGAGCAGGTGCAGTAGCGCGAACTCCTCAAGCATCCGGGCGGGCCAGCCGGGGCCGCAACCGGGTATTGCCCCCAACTCCCTTACGCGAGCAGCGAGTCCGGGCGCTTGGGCGTCGACCATCCGCGCCGCCGTCTCCTCCCACGCCCCGTACCCCGCCTGCTCCTGGCCGGCCAGGCCGCTCCGCAGCAGATCCGCGAGCCGCTGCTCCAACTCGACGACCCCCGCCCCGATCCTGGCCGCCCGCCGCTCCGCCCGTTTCCTGACCGCCTCCTCGTCCACCGGCTTCGCGTCAACCGGCGGGGCCGTCTTCGCCGCCCGCTCTTCCAGCCACTCCCCGGCCCACTCCGGCGCCTGCGCCGGATCACCCACCCCCTCCGCCGCCCAGAGCAGCAGCAGCCCCAGCGCGTGCTTGCACGGGAACTTCCGGCTCGGACACGAGCACTTGTACGCCGGGCCCGTCAGGTCCACGACCGTTCGGTACGGCGTCCTCCCACTTCCCTTGCACAACCCCCACACCGCACCGGAAGCGGAACCTCCGGTCTGCGACCACGGACCCGCCCCACCCAGCCTGCCTCCCGCCTTCCGAGACGCGTCGTCAGGAGCCAGAGCCAGTACTTGTTCCGCCGTCCAGCGGACCCCCTGCTCAGTCATGTGTCCCACCGTAGAGACCCCCACTGACAATCGCTCTGACCTGCAACAACGGTTCGAACAGGGGGCGTTGTCAGTGGGGTGGTGCACCGTTGGTGTCAGCAGTCGGAAGCGGCTGCCGGGCATTGGAGGGGGACCATGAGTACGACCGAGACCGAACACCGCGCAGAGGCACTGCGACCGCACGCAGAAGACGCCTTCGCACACGAACTGAAAGCCCTGGCGGCCGCCGACGACCGGCCCCGCCCGACCCGCTGGAAACTGTCCCCGTGGGCCGTCGCCACGTACCTGCTCGGCGGCACGCTGCACGACGGCACAGTGATCACGCCCAAGTACGTCGGACCGCGCCGCATCGTCGAAGTAGCCGTCACCACCCTGGCCACCGACCGCGCCCTGCTCCTGCTCGGAGTCCCCGGCACCGCCAAGACCTGGGTGTCGGAACACCTGGCCGCCGCCGTCAGCGGGGACTCCACGCTCCTCGTCCAAGGCACCGCCGGCACCCCGGAGGAGGCCATCCGCTACGGCTGGAACTACGCCCGCCTCCTGGCGGACGGCCCGAGCCGAGAAGCCCTCGTCCCCAGCCCCGTCATGCGGGCCATGGCCGACGGCATGACCGCCCGCGTCGAGGAACTCACCCGTATCCCCGCCGACGTCCAGGACACCCTCATCACCGTCCTGTCCGAGAAGACGCTGCCCATACCGGAACTCGGACAGGAGGTGCAGGCCGTGCGCGGCTTCAACCTCATCGCCACCGCCAACGACCGCGACCGCGGGGTCAACGAACTCTCCAGCGCCCTGCGCCGCCGCTTCAACACCGTGGTGCTGCCCCTGCCCGCCACCGCCGACGCCGAAGTGGACATCGTCGCCCGCCGCGTCGACCAGATGGGCCGCGCCCTCGACCTGCCGGCGGCGCCCGAGGGCCTGGAGGAGATCCGCCGCGTCGTCACCGTCTTCCGAGAGCTGCGCGACGGCGTCACCGGCGACGGCCGCACCAAGGTCAAGTCGCCCAGCGGCACCCTGTCCACCGCCGAGGCCATCTCCGTCGTCACCGGCGGCCTCGCCCTCGCCGCCCACTTCGGGGACGGCGTCCTGCGCCCCTCCGACGTGGCCGCCGGGATCCTCGGCGCCGTCGTCCGCGACCCGGCCGCCGACCGGGTGGTCTGGCAGGAGTACCTCGAAGCCGTCGTCCGCGAGCGGGAGGGCTGGAAGGACTTCTACCGCGCCTGCCGGGAGGTGACGGCATGAACGCACGGGCCGAGGGCCCCCTCCTGCTGGGGGTCCGACACCACGGACCGGGCTCCGCCCGCGCCGTGCGGGCCGCGCTGGACGAAGCGCGGCCGTCGGCGGTGCTCATCGAAGGACCGCCGGAAGGCGACGTGCTGCTCCCGCTCGCCGCCGACCCGCGGATGCGGCCGCCCGTCGCCCTGCTCGCCCACGCCGCCGACGACCCGGGCCGGGCCGCGTTCTGGCCGCTGGCCGGGTTCTCGCCCGAATGGGCCGCCATCCGCTGGGCCCAGGCGCGCGACGTACCCGTCCGGTTCATCGACCTCCCCGCCGCGCACTCGCTCGCCGCGCCGGAGGACCGCGAGCGGGAGGCCCACTCCATCCGGATCGACCCCCTCGCCGTACTGGCCGAGAGCGCCGGGTACGACGACCCCGAGCGCTGGTGGGACGACGTCGTCGAACACCGGGACGCTGTACGGGGCGACCCCCTGGCCGCGTTCGAGGCCCTCGGTGAGGCCATGGGGGCGCTGCGCGAGGCGTACGGCGCCGGCGGCGACCCTCGCGACCTGATCCGCGAGGCGTACATGCGGCAGCGGATGCGGGCCGCGCGCCGCGAGTTCGGCGACACCTACGCCGTGGTCTGCGGCGCCTGGCACGTCCCGGCCCTGCGCGCCCCGACCACGGCCACCGCCGACAAGGCACTGCTCAGCGGACTGCCCAAGATCAAGGTGGAGACGACCTGGGTGCCCTGGAACCACCGCCGGCTCGCCCGAGCCGGGGGATACGGCGCCGGCATCACCTCGCCCGGCTGGTACGCGCACCTCTTCACCGCCCCCGACCGGCCCGTCGAACGCTGGCTGACGAAGGTCGCGGGCCTGCTCCGGGACGAGGACCGGCAGGTCTCCTCCGCCCACGTCATCGAGGCGGTCCGGCTGGCGCAGACCCTCGCCGCCGTACGGGGACGCCCGGTGCCCGGCCTGACCGAAACGCTGGAAGCGGTCCGGGCGGTCATGTGCGAGGGCTCCGACATACCGCTCGCCCTGATCGAGGACCGTCTGGTGGTCGGGGACGTGCTGGGCGAAGTCCCCGAAGCGGCCCCCGCCGTCCCCCTCCAACGGGACCTCACCCGCAGACAGCGGTCCCTGCGCCTCAAGGTCGAGGCCGAGGGACGCGAGCTGGAGCTGGACCTGCGCAAGGACACCGACGCGGCCAAGTCCCTGCTCCTGCACCGGCTCCGACTGCTCGGCGTCGACTGGGGGATACCCACCGCCTCCCGCGACAGCACCGGCACCTTTCGGGAAACTTGGCGGCTGCGCTGGGAGCCCGAACTGTCGGTACGGGTCGCGGAGGCGGGGATCTGGGGCACCACCGTCCTGGGAGCGGCCACCGCCCGGGCCGAGGCCCTCGCGGCGGACGCGGGGGAACTGGGCGAGGTCACCGCCCTGGCCGAACGGTGCCTGCTGGCCGGCCTGTCCGAGGCCCTGCCCGCCGTACTGCGCGCCCTCGCGGACCGGGCCGCGCTGGACACCGATGTGGCCCGCCTCGCCAAGGCCCTGCCCGCGCTGGCCCGTTCGCTGCGGTACGGCGACGTACGGGGCACCGACGCGGAAGCGCTCGCCGCCGTCGCCGCCGGACTCGCGGAGCGGATTTGCGTGGCCCTGCCGCCCGCCTGCGCGGCCGGGTTGGACGCAGACGCGGCGGCGGAGCTGCGCGGGCACGTCGACGCCGTGCACGCGGCGATCGCCCTGCTGGCCGACGCCGACGAGGGGCTGCGGGAGCGTTGGTCGGCGGTTTTGCGGACGCTGGCCGGCCGGGACACCGTGCCGGGGCTGATCCGGGGCCGCGCCGCGCGGCTGCTCCTGGACGACGGCCGGCTCCCGCCCGAGGAGACGGCGCGGCTGATGGGCCTCGCCCTGTCCCCGGCGGCCACCCCGGCCGACGCGGCGGGCTGGATCGAGGGCTTCGCCGGCGGCAGCGCGGGCGGCGGCACCCTCCTGGTCCACGACGAACGGCTGCTCGGCCTGATCGACAGCTGGCTGGTGTCGGTGCCGCCGAGTGGCTTCATCGACGTACTGCCCCTGCTGCGGCGGACCTTCGGGGCGTACGAGCCGGGGGTGAAGCGGGCCCTGGGCGAACTGGTCCGGCGGGGTCCGTCCGGCCGGGCCCGTACGGCCGGGCCGGGCTCGGCCCCCGAGGGCTTCGCCCCGGAGCTGGACGCCGTCCGCGCGGACGCGGTGGCGCAGGTGGCCCGCCTGCTGCTCGCCGGAGCGGCCGGAGCGGCGGTGGGAGCGGGCTGATGCCCGGCCCCGCGGGGAGGGGAGGGCGCCGCGGACGAGGGACCGGCACAGCAGACAGCAGACAGCGGGACAACGGACACGGGACGAAGGGGGACGGACGGATGGAGATCAGCACGGGGCGGCCGACGGACGCCGGGGAGCGGCTGCGGCGGTGGCGCATGGTGCTCGGCGGCGGCGAGGGCGAGGGCACCGGATGTGCGCTCTCCGGGCGGGACGCGGAGATGGACGCCGCGCTCACGGCGCTGTACGGCCGAAGCGGCGGCGCCGGATCGCGCAAGAGGGCGGGGGAGCGGTCGGCCGGGCTCGGCGGGTCCGCGCCTCAGGTGGCCCGCTGGCTCGGGGACATCAGGACGTACTTCCCCAGCTCCGTGGTCCAGGTCATGCAGCGCGACGCCATTGAACGGCTCGGCCTGTCCTCCCTGCTGCTGGAGCCGGAGATGTTGGAGGCCGTCGAACCGGACGTCCACCTCGTCGGCACCCTGCTCTCGCTCAACAAGGCCATGCCCGAGACGACCCGCGAAACCGCCCGCGCGGTGGTCGCCAAGGTCGTCGAACAGTTGGAGAAGCGCCTCGCGACCCGCACCCGCGCCACCCTCACCGGCGCCCTCGACCGCTCCGCCCGCGTCAGCCGCCCCCGCCACCGGGACATCGACTGGGACCGCACGATCCGCGCCAACCTCAAGAACTACCTGCCCGAGTACCGCACCGTGGTCCCCGAGCGGCTGATCGGATACGGCCGCGCCGCGCAGTCGGTGAAGAAGGAGGTCATCCTCTGCATCGACCAGTCGGGCTCGATGGCGGCCTCCGTCGTCTACGCCTCCGTCTTCGGCGCGGTGCTCGCCTCGATGCGCGCGATCGCCACCCGGCTGGTGGTGTTCGACACGGCGGTCGTGGACCTCACGGACCAGCTCGACGACCCCGTCGACGTGCTCTTCGGCACCCAGCTCGGCGGTGGCACCGACATCAACCGGGCCCTCGCCTACTGCCAGTCCAAGATCACCCGGCCGGCCGACACCGTCGTGGTCCTGATCAGTGATCTCTACGAGGGCGGCATACGCGACGGGATGCTCAAGCGGGTCGCCGCGATGAAGGGTGCCGGAGTGGAGTTCGTGACCCTGCTCGCCCTGTCCGACGAAGGCGCCCCCGCCTACGACCGCGAGCACGCGGCGGCCCTCGTCGCTCTCGGCGCGCCCGCCTTCGCCTGCACCCCCGACCTGTTCCCCGACGTTATGGCCGCCGCCCTGGAGAAGCGGCCGCTGCCCGTCCCCTGAGCGGCCCCGCGCCCACGACCGACACTCGGCGGATCGCACGAACGCGCAGCTCAACCGTGAGGCGATCTGTGACAGGTATCACCGCTCAGGTGTGACCCGCGATTTAGGGACGCACGTCCCACGGGGATAACCTGCGAGACGGACATGCCGCGTCCACGGTCACCGTGTGCGCCTTCCTTGTGACAGCGCCGTCACGTTGCCCTCCGCGGCACGCCCACGCAGATAGCAGACAACCGCGAATCACTGCGAATCTTTGAAGACAAGGGACGGACGCGCGTGGACCTGTTCGAGTACCAGGCGAGGGACCTCTTCGCCAAGCACGGTGTACCGGTGCTGGCCGGTGAAGTGATCGACACGCCTGAGGCGGCTCGCGAGGCCACCGAGCGGCTGGGCGGCAAGTCGGTCGTCAAGGCGCAGGTGAAGGTCGGCGGCCGAGGCAAGGCCGGCGGCGTCAAGCTCGCCGCCACCCCGGACGAGGCCGTCGCCCGGGCGACGGACATTCTCGGCATGGACATCAAGGGCCACACGGTCCACAAGGTGATGATCGCCGAGACCGCTCCCGAGATTCTTGAGGAGTACTACGTCTCGTACCTCCTCGACCGCACCAACCGCACCTTCCTGGCCATGGCCTCGGTGCAGGGCGGCATGGACATCGAGGAGGTCGCGGAGAAGACCCCCGAGGCCCTCGCGAAGGTCCCGGTCAACGCCAACGAGGGCGTGACCATCGAGAAGGCCCGCGAGATCGTCGCCCAGGCGAAGTTCCCGTCCGAGGTCGCCGAGAAGGTCGCCGAGGTCCTCGTGACCCTGTGGCAGACCTTCATCGCCGAGGACGCCCTCCTCGTCGAGGTCAACCCGCTCGCGAAGGTCGCCAACGGCGACGTCATCGCGCTCGACGGCAAGGTCTCGCTCGACGAGAACGCCGAGTTCCGTCAGCCGGGTCACGAGGAGTTCGTGGACCACGCGGCCGCGAACCCGCTGGAGGCCGCAGCCAAGGCGAAGAACCTCAACTACGTCAAGCTCGACGGTGAGGTCGGCATCATCGGCAACGGCGCGGGTCTCGTCATGAGCACCCTCGACGTCGTCGCCTACGCCGGCGAAAACCACGGCGGCGTCAAGCCCGCCAACTTCCTGGACATCGGCGGTGGCGCCTCCGCCGCCGTCATGGCCAACGGTCTCGAGATCATCCTCGGCGACCCGGACGTCAAGTCCGTATTCGTCAACGTCTTCGGTGGCATCACCGCTTGCGACGAGGTCGCCAACGGCATCGTCCAGGCGCTGGCCCTGCTGGAGGAGAAGGGCGAGGCGGTCACCAAGCCGCTCGTCGTCCGTCTCGACGGCAACAACGCCGAGCTGGGTCGCAAGATCCTCTCGGACGCCAACCACCCGCTGGTGCAGCGCGTGGACACCATGGACGGCGCGGCCGACAAGGCCGCCGAGCTCGCGGCTGCGAAGTAAGGGCAGAGGTCACAGACTCACATGGCTATCTTCCTCAACAAGGACAGCAAGGTCATCGTCCAGGGCATGACCGGTGCCACGGGCATGAAGCACACCAAGCTGATGCTGGCTGACGGCACCAACATCGTCGGCGGCGTGAACCCGCGCAAGGCCGGCACCACCGTCGACTTCGACGGCACCGAGGTCCCGGTCTTCGGCTCGGTCGCCGAGGCGATGGAGAAGACGGGCGCCAACGTCTCCGTCCTCTTCGTCCCGCCGGCCTTCGCCAAGGCCGCCGTCGTCGAGGCCATCGACGCCGAGATCCCGCTGGCCGTCGTCATCACCGAGGGCATCGCGGTGCACGACTCCGCCGCCTTCTGGGCGTACGCGACCGCCAAGGGCAACAAGACCCGGATCATCGGCCCGAACTGCCCGGGTCTGATCACCCCCGGCCAGTCCAACGCCGGCATCATCCCGGGCGACATCACCAAGCCCGGCCGGATCGGTCTCGTGTCGAAGTCCGGCACGCTGACCTACCAGATGATGTACGAGCTCCGTGACATCGGCTTCTCCTCCGCCGTCGGCATCGGTGGCGACCCGGTCATCGGCACCACGCACATCGACGCCCTCGCGGCGTTCGAGGCGGACCCCGACACCGACCTCATCGTCATGATCGGCGAGATCGGCGGCGACGCCGAGGAGCGTGCGGCGGACTTCATCGCGAAGAACGTCACCAAGCCGGTCGTCGGCTACGTCGCGGGCTTCACCGCCCCCGAGGGCAAGACCATGGGCCACGCCGGCGCCATCGTCTCCGGTTCTTCTGGCACCGCACAGGCCAAGAAGGAGGCCCTTGAGGCCGCGGGCGTGAAGGTCGGCAAGACGCCGACCGAGACGGCCAAGCTGGCGCGCGAGATCCTGAACGCCGCTCAGTAAGCAGTCGCCATACGCGTGTACGGGCGTGGCCCGCACCTCCCGGGGTGCGGGCCACGCCCGTTTTCCGTGCGCCGCCCCGTTACTCGACCTTCGGCGCGAGACGGGCCGGCCCGGCCGCCGGGTCCGAGCGGAGCCGGTCGTGCAGTTCCTTGCTCTGTTCGGTGAACCGCTGCGGTCCGCTGAGCGGGGGCACCCCCGAGACGCTCGAACCCGGTGCGATCGGGGCGATGTATTCGGTCGGCGCCGTGGTCGCCGTGTACGCCGTCGCGACCGCGATCACCGCCGTCAGCCCGAGCGCCGCCCGGCTCAGCGCCCGGGAGCGGCGCTCGCAGGAGGTGCGTACGGCGGCTGCCGGGCGGGGCTCCAGGGAAACGGCAGGCCTGACCGAGCCCATGCGTTCACGCAGCCGGGCCGAGCGCTGCGCGGGCGGCAGGCCGTCCAGCTCGGGGATTCGGGCGGCGAGCGCGGCGTGGGCGTTCAGGAGGCGCAGGCCGGTGGTCGGGGTCGAGGCCTCGATTTCCGCGGCCGTGTCGGGAAGGTCGAGGCCGACGCCGTCGTAGAGCAGGACGGCCCGGCGGTACGCGGTCGGCAGCGCCAACAGCGCGTCCATCGTAATCCGGTCGGCGGGCTCGGCCGGGGGTTTGTCGGGGTGGCGGAAGGCCCGGCGGAACCGGTGCCAGGGGGAGAGGGCGTACTCGTACGAGACCGCGCGCACCCACCCCACCGGGTCCGGGTCGGTGGCGACCTCGGGCCAACGCGCCCACGCCTGGAGGAACGCCTTGTCGACGGCCTCAAGGGCGAGTGAACGGCGACCGGTGAGCAGGTACGCCTGGCGTACGAGTGCCGGGGCGGAGTAGGTGTGCAGGGCGTCGAAGGCCCGAGCGGGCGTCAGGGGGCCCGGGTCGACGGGTGCTTCGGCCTCGGCGGCGGCCGGGGCCTCGGTGGGCGGCGTGTCGACGTCGGCGTTGGGGTCGGTGCCGGCGACGGGTTCGGGGTCGGTCCGGGTCTCGGGCTGTGGCTGTGGCTGTGGCTGCGGCTGCGGTTCGGGCTGTGGCTGTGGTTGGGGCTGCGGCTGTGGTTGGGGCTCGGGTCCGGCTTCCGGGGGCTGCGGGGTGTGGTCGCCGTCGGCCTTGGCCGGGGTCCTGCTCTCGTGTCGCGCGGAGTTGGCCGGCGGCTTCGCGGCCCGCTTCGATGCAGCCTTGGGCCGCTTGCGGGAGCTGATCGGCCGCGCGGGGGAGGGGGAGACCCGTACGGCGGTGGGGCCGGCGGCCTTCGCAGCCTCGGTGGCCTCCGGTTCCGGGGCGTCGGGGGGACGGGACGCCGAGAGACGGGTGAGGAGCCGGACGTAGGCCTTGCGTTTTCGGCCGCGCGGCTGCGTCCGCCCCGACTCCCACGAGCGGACGGTGGCGGGACTGACACCGACGGCTGCGGCCACCTCACCGTGCGTCAGTTCGGCGGATTCGCGCAGCCTTCGGCGTTCCTGGGGGGAAGGGAGGTCGGCCTCCCCCGAGGCGGAGGTCGTTCCGACGCCTTGTGTCATGCCACTCTCCCCGCGACCCGGTAGCTCTGCGCGAAAAAGTACATAAACGTATATTGAGCGACACCACGGACAATCGCCTGTTACCCGCCCATAGCGCGTGTCGTTGGCACCATGGCGGGGTGACCCAAGTGACGGAACGCGGTACCTCGTTGCCGACGGCCCCCCGGGCCGCCGTGCGGCGCCGCTCGCCGGCGGCCGCCGCGTGCGTGTTCGGCGGCGCGGTGGCCGCAGGACTGGGGCTCGGCTTCCTGGCCGTGCTCGTGATCGTGCTGTGGATCAGCTCCCCCTACCCCGACAGCGGGCCGGGTGGCGCGCTGCACCTGGCGGCCGGGCTGTGGCTGCTCGCCCACGGCACCGAACTCGTCCGCTACGAGACCCTGTCGGGGGTGCCGGCGCCCGTCGGGGTGACGCCGCTGCTGCTGGTGGCGCTGCCGGTGCTGTTGCTGCGGCGGGCCGCGCGGCTGGGCAGCGCCCTGGGCGACGGCCAAGTGGACGGCGGGGGCGACGACGAGGTGTTGCCGGCCGGTGTCGTGTTCTCGGCGGTGACCTGCGGGTACCTCGGCGTCGGGGCGTTGGCGACGGTGTACGCGTCGGGTGGCCCCATGCCGGCCGACCCGCTGAGCGCGGCCTGGCACGTGCCGCTGGTGGCCGTACTGGCCGCGGCGGGCGGGGTGTGGGCAGCGCGGGGGAGGCCGCTCGGGGAACTGCCGGGATGGGTGCCGGCGTGGCTGGCGGGGGGCGTACGGAGGGCCATCGCGCGCCCCCGTTACGAGCTGGCGCTGCGTTCCGGCGCGGCCGGGGCGCTGGTGCTGCTGAGCGGTGGCGTGCTGCTGGTCGGGGCGTCGCTGGTGTGGCACGGGGCGGAGGTGCGGGGGTCGTTCCTGGGGCTGACCGGGGTGTGGTCGGGGAGGTTCGCGGTGCTGCTGCTGGCGGTGACGCTGGTTCCGAACGCGATGGTGTGGGGCGCGGCGTACGGCCTGGGGCCGGGCTTCGCGCTGGGCGCGGGGGCGACGGTGACGCCGCTCGGCTCGGTCGGATCGCACGCGGCGCTGCCGAGGTTCCCGCTGTTGGCGGCGCTGCCGGGGGTGGGGGCGGGGACGCCGCTGACCTGGGCGGCGTTGGCCGTGCCGGTGGTGGCGGGGTTGGCGGTGGGGTGGTTCGCGGTGCGGCGGGCGCGGGAGGTCTCGTACGGGGAGACCGCGTGGACGGCGGCTCTGGGCGCGGTGGTGTGCGGGGTGCTGATGGCGGGGCTCGCCGCGGTGGCGGCGGGGCCGCTGGGGTCGCGGGAGCTGGCGCGGTTCGGGCCGGTGTGGTGGCAGGTGGGGGGCGCGGCGGTGGTGTGGGCGGTGGTGCTGGCCGTGCCGGTGGCTGTGGCGGTGCACGGGTGGCGGGTGCGGCCGGTGAGGGGGGCGCGGGGGGTGGACGTGCCGGACGAGTGGCACGACTCGGGCGTACGGGAGTTGCGGTGGGCGGCGTTGCGGGAGGCGGCGGTTCCGATGGTGGCTCCACCGGGGGCTCCACCGGGGGCTCCACCGGGGGCTCCGCCGGCTCTGGCGAGGGTGGGGGAGGGGGCCGCTGACGTGCCGTCGGAGGTGGTGCCGGTGCCGGTGCCGGTGCCGGTGCCGGTGCCGGAGCCGGAGACGGAGTCGGATGTGGTGGCCGTGTCGATGGCGGCGGTTGCGGCGGCCGAGTTGGTGCCGGGGGTGTCCGGGGCACGGGTGCTGTCGCGGAGGCCGACCGTCTGACGGGCGCACGGCGGGTGCGGCGGCGTTGCCGGGGGCCGGCCCCTCGGACCCCGGCGCCTCAAACGCCGGCGGGGCTGGACAGCCCGGCTGCGCCGGGCCTTCCGGGGCTCCGCCCCAGACCCCGCGCCTCAATCGCCGGCGGGGCTGGGTTTGCGCCCGCGCCTCAATCGCCGGCGGGGCTGGGTCTGGTCAGCGGTGGACCTTGAGGACCTGGCCCAGGAAGTTGTCCGGGAGGAGGGTGTTGCATTCGAGTTCGGCCGTCTTGGTCAGGGCGTCGTCGCGGCAGACGTAGAAGTCCTTGTACGCCAACTGCACCGCGTACGAACTCGCCGCCAGCAGGAGGGCCAGGGTCGCCGTCACCAGGCCGCTGACCGCCGCCGTGCGCTGCGGGCGGGCCGCGGGGCCGAGGGATTCGACGCCGCCGCGGAGGGCGCTGACGCCCCAGTACAGCGCGAGCGCGCCCAGCAGCAGCCCCACCGACGGGATCCCGAAGATGCCGAAGAAGAACCCCCACATGCCCGCGAGCAGCGCGTACCGGGCGCGGCGCTGGATCGGGTCCGTCGGGTCCCATCGGGCCGGGCCCTCGGGCGTCGGGCCGGCGCCGCCGGGGCCGCCCGAGCCGTCACCGCCCCGCGGCTGCCACGGCTGGTCGGGCCTGCCCTCGGGGGGCGCCGCGAAGGGGTTGTCGTCGGTCGAGGAGTCGGGCTGACGGCGGTCCGGCATCGAGTGCGTTACTTCCCCTGTGTCGTGGACGGTGCTGTGGTCGTGGCATCGGCGTGGCATCGGAGTGGCTCCGGCGTGGGGCACCTCGCGTCACGCCGTTCGCGGTTCCACGCCGCACGCTACCCCCCGGCCGTCCCTCCGTCCCTCGGGGGCCGTCCCGTGTGCCGGTATCGTTGCAGGCGGTCCACCGCTTCGTATGGTTCCCCGTATATCGGGGACCCGGAGTTTCGTACGACCGTACAAGTGCAGCAAGCGCAACACGTGCAAGTGATGCCCCCCAAGAAAGGGCCTCCCATGGCCGCCTCTCGCCTGGTCGTGCTGGTCTCCGGTTCCGGCACCAACCTCCAGGCCCTGCTCGACGCCATCGACTCCCACCCCGAGGGCCCCGAGGGCTTCGGCGCCCGGGTCGTCGCGGTCGGCGCCGACCGCGACGGCATCGTCGGCCTGGAGCGCGCCGAGAAGGCCGGGATCCCCACCTTCGTGTGCCCGGTCAAGGCGTACGACACCCGCGCCGAGTGGGACGTCGCGCTCACCGAGGCCACCGCCGCCCACGAGCCGGACCTGGTGGTCTCCGCCGGGTTCATGAAGATCGTCGGGCCGGAGTTCCTGGCTCGCTTCGGCGGCCGGTTCATCAACACCCACCCCGCCCTGCTGCCCGCCTTCCCGGGCGCGCACGGCGTCCGCGACGCCCTCGCCTACGGGGCCAAGGTCACCGGCTGCACCGTCCACTTCGTGGACGGCGGCGTGGACACCGGTCCGATCATCGCCCAGGGTGTCGTCGAGATCCGGGACGGGGAAGACGAAGCCGCTCTCCATGAGCGCATCAAGGAAGTCGAGCGCACGCTGCTCGTCGACGTCGTGGGGCGCCTGGCCCGGCACGGCTACCGCATTGAGGGACGAAAGGTAACAATCCAGTGACCGCCGTAGAGACCGCAGACAGCAGCAACGACCCGACCACGACCCAGCGGCCGATCCGTCGTGCGCTCATCAGCGTCTACGACAAGACGGGACTGGAAGAGCTGGCCCGCGGCCTGCACGAGGCGGGCGTCGCGCTCGTCTCCACCGGCTCCACCGCTTCCAAGATCGCCGCGGCCGGGGTGCCCGTCACCAAGGTCGAGGAGCTGACCGGCTTCCCCGAGTGCCTGGACGGTCGGGTCAAGACCCTGCACCCGCGCGTGCACGCCGGCATTCTCGCCGACCTGCGCCTGGACAGCCACCGCGAGCAGCTCCAAGAGCTCGGCGTCGAGCCCTTCGACCTGGTGGTCGTGAACCTGTACCCCTTCCTCGCCACGGTGCGGTCCGGCGCCACTCCCGACGAGTGCGTCGAGCAGATCGACATCGGCGGCCCCTCGATGGTCCGCGCCGCCGCCAAGAACCACCCCTCGGTCGCCGTCGTGACCAGCCCCGAGCGGTACGCCGACGTCCTGTCCGCGGCCCGGGGCGGCGGCTTCGACCTGACCGCCCGCAAGCGGCTCGCGGCCGAGGCGTTCCAGCACACCGCCGCCTACGACGTGGCCGTCGCCTCCTGGTTCACCAACTCCTACGCCCCCGAGCCCGAGGCTGTCCTGCCCGAGTTCCTGGCCGGCGCCTGGGAGCGCAAGTCGACCCTCCGCTACGGCGAGAACCCCCACCAGGCCGCCGCCCTCTACACGGACGGGCAGCCGGGCGGGCTCGCCAACGCCGAGCAGCTGCACGGCAAGGAGATGTCCTTCAACAACTACGTGGACACCGAGGCGGCCCGTCGCGCGGCCTACGACCACGAAGAGCCCTGCGTCGCGATCATCAAGCACGCCAACCCGTGCGGGATCGCCGTGGGCGACGACGTCGCCGCCGCCCACCGCAAGGCGCACGCCTGCGACCCGCTCTCCGCGTTCGGCGGCGTCATCGCCGTCAACCGGCCGGTCACCGTGGAGCTCGCCGAGCAGGTCGCGGAGATCTTCACCGAGGTCATCGCCGCCCCGGGCTTCGAGGACGGCGCGGTCGAGATCCTCGCCAAGAAGAAGAACATCCGCGTCCTGAAGGTGGACGGCACCCCGCACCAGCCGGGTGACCTCAAGCCCATCTCCGGCGGTGTGCTGCTCCAGCAGTCCGACACGTTCGAAGCGGGACGGGGCGCCGAGGGCGACGACCCGCGGAACTGGACCCTGGCGACCGGCGAGGCCCTCTCGGCCGCCGAACTCGCCGAGCTGGCCTTCGCGTGGAAGGCGTGCCGGGCGGTGAAGTCCAACGCGATCCTGCTCGCCAAGGACGGCGCCTCGGTGGGCGTCGGCATGGGCCAGGTCAACCGGGTCGACTCCGCGAAGCTCGCTGTCGAGCGGGCCGGCGCGGAGCGGGCGCGGGGCTCGTACGCCGCCTCCGACGCGTTCTTCCCCTTCCCGGACGGGCTGGAGATCCTCACGGAGGCCGGCATCAAGGCCGTGGTGCAGCCGGGCGGTTCGGTCCGTGACGAGCTGGTCATCGAGGCCGCGAAGAAGGCCGGCGTGACGATGTACTTCACGGGCACCCGCCACTTCTTCCACTGACGGGCCCCGTCAAAGGCCGAAGGCCGCGTCCCCCATCGGGGGCGCGGCCTTCGGGCGTTCGAGCGGTGAACGCGGTGACGGTTACTTCGTCTTGACGACGAGGGTGCCGGCGGCGCGGTCGTGCCAGCCTTGGAGCTTGCCCGAGTTGTCGAAGAACGGGGACAGGTAGACCAGGACGGCGCCGATGTAGCAGAGGAAGGCGCCGACGATCGGGATGATCCAGCGGACGAAGCCGCCGCCCAGGCCCGGGTTCTGGCCGGTGTTCTCCTTGACGACCTTCAGGCCGAGCGCCATCTTGCCCACGGTCGCGCCGACGAAGGCGATCATCAGCCACTCGTAGAGCGCGGTGACCAGGAAGAACAGCAGCATGATGCCCAGGAAGGTCATCAGCATGCTGCCGGTGGCCGCGTTCGCGTCGTTGACGCAGGACGTGTACGTCGTCGACGTCACGTCACAGTCGTTGACGGACTTCGAGGCGCTGAAGACGCCTGCTACGCCGACCAGGCTGAGGATCGTGTACAGGATGCCGATCGCGACGCCGTCGATGAGGCGCGCGCCGAACCGGCGGCCCATCGTGGCGACCTGGACGGTGCCCAGGCCCGCGACGTTGATGTAACCGTTGTTCGCCTGCAGCGTGCCCGGTACCTGGGGCGGCACGGCGCCGTACGGCGGCTGACCCGGCTGCTGCGGGTATCCGTAACCGGCCTGCGGCGGAACGCCCTGCGGGGCCTGCTGCGGGTATCCGTAGCCGGGCTGGCCCTGGGGGGCCGGCGGCTGCTGCTGCCCGTACGGGTTGTTCGGGTCGCCGAAGCTCATCTGGGTCTTTCCTCCGTGAAGTGCGGGGACGCACGGCACGCACGGAGGACTTCGGCTTTCTGCGGTACGCCCCCCGGCACTGCCCGCGGCACTCATTGCGATCGTGTTGCCGAACGTCATCGTGGTGGTCCCGTACCGGCCTTGTCCAGCCGGTTGCGAGGCTGGGGCGTACTCGTTGTGCAAGTGCAATGAAGTAGACCGTCCGGTTCTGCCCGACTGGAACCGGGACCGCTCCATCCGGGAGGATGGACCGCATGACCGCCCAGATTCTCGATGGCAAGGCCACCGCAACCGCGATCAAGTCCGAACTGACCGCCCGCGTGGCGGCGCTGAAGGCCCGGGGCGTCACCCCCGGCCTCGGCACCCTGCTGGTCGGTGACGATCCGGGCAGCCGCTGGTACGTCAACGGCAAGCACAAGGACTGCGCGGAGGTCGGCATCGCCTCCATCCAGCGCGAACTCCCGGCCACCGCCTCCCAGGAGGACATCGAGGCGGTCGTGCGGGAACTCAACGAAAACCCCGAGTGCACGGGTTACATCGTGCAACTCCCCCTCCCCAAGGGCATCGACACCAACCGCGTCCTGGAGCTGATGGATCCGCTCAAGGACGCCGACGGACTCCACCCGATGTCCCTCGGCCGGCTGGTTCTCAACGAGCCCGGTCCGCTGCCCTGCACCCCGTACGGGATCGTGGCGCTCCTGCGGCACCACGGCGTGGAGATCAACGGCGCGCACGTCGTCGTCCTGGGCCGCGGTGTCACCGTCGGGCGCTCCATCGGCCTCCTCCTCACCCGCAAGTCCGAGAACGCCACCGTGACCCTCTGCCACACCGGTACGCGGAACCTCTCCGGGCTGCTGCGGCAGGCGGACATCATCGTCGCGGCCGCCGGGGTGCCGCACCTGGTCAAGCCGGAGGACGTGAAACCGGGCGCGGCCGTGCTCGACGTCGGCGTCAGCCGCGACGAGAGCGGGAAGATCGTCGGCGACGTGCACCCGGGCGTCGCGGAGGTGGCGGGGTGGCTGTCGCCGAACCCCGGCGGTGTGGGCCCGATGACCCGCGCCCAACTGCTCGTCAATGTCGTCGAGGCGGCGGAACGGACCACCAGTGCGGGTTGAGCACAACACCGGCCCGACCGCCGGGGACGAGGGGGCCGCCGAGGCCCCCAAGTCCCGTCGGTTCCCGTCAGTCACCCGGGACACCGCCCGCCCCGAGGGCGGCGGCCGGGCCGCTCCCGGGGACGCGCCGGCGCCCGCCCGGCAGTGGCCGATGCTCAGCGTCCTCGCCGCCACCGCGGCCGGGCTGCTGACGACGGCCGTGGGCTATGCCCGGGTGGGCTGTCTGATCATCGGCGTCGCGCTGATCGCGGCCGCGGTGATGCGGCGCGTACTGCCCTCGGTGGGGATGCTCGCGGTCCGCTCCCGGTTCACGGACCTCCTGACGTACGGGGTGCTGGGCGTGGCCATCACGCTGCTCGCGCTGGTGATGGAGCCCGGTCCCTGGGTGCACATCCCGTTCCTGGAGACGGCGGTCCGCTTCACCGTCCGCTGAGCGCACCGCACGCCGGGCCGACCACCCGCCCGGTTCACCGTCCGCCCGGCGCGGCGGCCAGGGCCGCCAGGACCGCCGCGACCGCCGGCTGCGCCTCGGTGCCCGCCCGTACCAGCGCCTCCAGCGTCCGCCCCGGGCCCGGCAGGTCCACCACGACCGGGCCCGGCGGCGGGGCGCCACACATCGGCTTCGGCAGCATCGAGACCGCCCGGCCGGTGGCCACCAGTCACAACCCGGCCCGCAGGTCCCCGCACTCGTGGGCGAGCCGCGGGCTGAAGCCGGCGTTGCGGCAGGCGTGCAGCAGCATCTCGCGGCAACTGCTCGGGGCGGGCGCGCTGACCCAGTCGGTCTCCCGCAAGAGTCCCTCGACGCCTACGGGGACGCCTTCGCGGGCTTCAACGCCGTGCCGGTCGCCCGCGCGGCGAACGCCTACGTCAAATCCGTCGAAGGTCATCGGACGGGGGAGGTCTTCCGGGTGGAATGGGGGCCCTGACGGCAGGCGGGCCTTCGAACATCCGGGTCCGTGTGCCACGCACCACACGGGCCTGTGGATTAGCCGCCCCCGGGGTCGGATAGCCTGACCGCGGATGTCTCTTCACGTCAAGATTTAGAGGACAGCGAAGCGGCGTCCTCCAGCACATGGGGCAGGGACGCCCCACCGCCAGCTGTCTAACGGAGAAGGCCATGACCCGCACTCCCGTGAATGTCACCGTCACCGGCGCCGCCGGCCAGATCGGCTACGCGCTGCTCTTCCGCATCGCGTCCGGTCACCTGCTCGGCGCGGACGTGCCGGTCAAGCTCCGGCTCCTCGAAATCCCCCAGGGCATGAAGGCCGCTGAGGGCACCGCCATGGAGCTCGACGACTGCGCCTTCCCGCTGCTCCGCGGCATCGACATCTTCGACGACCCGAACAAGGGCTTCGAGGGTGCCAACGTCGCGCTGCTCGTCGGCGCACGCCCCCGCACCAAGGGCATGGAGCGCGGTGACCTGCTCTCCGCCAACGGCGGCATCTTCAAGCCGCAGGGCGCCGCGATCAACGCCCACGCCGCGGACGACATCAAGGTCCTCGTTGTGGGCAACCCGGCCAACACCAACGCGCTCATCGCGCAGGCCGCCGCCCCGGACGTACCGGCCGAGCGGTTCACCGCGATGACCCGTCTGGACCACAACCGCGCGATCTCGCAGCTGGCCGCCCGCACCGGCGCCGCCGTCTCCGACATCAAGCGCCTCACCATCTGGGGCAACCACTCGGCGACCCAGTACCCGGACATCTTCCACGCGGAGATCGCCGGCAAGAACGCCGCCGAGGTCGTCAACGACGAGCAGTGGCTCGCCGAGACCTTCATCCCGACCGTCGCCAAGCGCGGCGCCGCGATCATCGAGGCCCGTGGCGCGTCCTCGGCCGCCTCCGCCGCCAACGCCGCCCTCGACCACGTCCACACCTGGGTCAACGGCACCGCCGCCGGCGACTGGACGTCCATGGGTGTCCCGTCGGACGGCTCCTACGGCGTCCCCGAGGGCATCATCTCCTCGTTCCCCGTCACCACCAAGGACGGCAAGTACGAGATCGTCCAGGGCCTCGACATCAACGAGTTCTCCCGTGCGCGCATCGACGCGTCCGTGGCGGAGCTGGTCGAGGAGCGCGACGCGGTGCGCGAGCTCGGCCTGATCTGAACCGACTGACCGGACGGGTCGGGCCGGTCCCCGCACCGACCCACCCGTTCGAACCAGTACGAACGACGAAGCGCCCCGGCCAAACCAGGTCGGGGCGTTTTGGCGTGATTCGGCCTGTCATGCGATGTAGGAGGAACCTAAGGTCGGTCGGTGACCGAGACACCGATTCCCCACCAGCCGACCGGTCCGGCCGGCCGGGGCGATCCACGCACCGGACGCCCCCCGGTACACCCCTCGCTCAGCGAGGCCGGCCGGTTCCTGTGCGCCGGTACCTACCTCGACGCCGGATTCCGCGACCGGGTCATCGACGAGCTCTACGTCCACGAAGAGCGCATCGTCGCCCCCTCCTACGGCTACGACGCCTCCCGGGTCCTCGCCCACGCCCTGCGCGCCCGCCGCACCGAACTCGGCTGGGCGGCCGGGGTACTCGGCGCCTGGTTCGTCGGCTCCCTCCTCACCGGCGGCGCCCTCATGCTGCTGGTCCTGCCCTTCCTGCTGCTGAGCCTCGCCGACTGGCTGCGCCGCCGGAACACGCCGCTCATGCGGGCGCTGGCCGTGATGGTGCGCGTCTACGTCTTCCTGACGCTCGCCTTCAGCCTGTTCTTCCTCGTCCTCGGCGGATTCGCCCTCATGAGCGCCCTCGGTGACTCCGCCGGACCCGGCACCCTGCTCCTCACCCCCTCCTTCGGGGACACCGCGGCGGCCACCGCCGCCTTCTGGTGGGTGCCCGTCGTCTTCGCGGCCGTCGTCACCGTCGTCGGCCTCCAGCGCGGCCACGTCTACCGGACCATCACCCAGGACCTCAACGAGCGCCGCTACGCCGACCACGCCGGCGACCCGGCCGAAGCGGCCCCCGGAGTGCGCTTCCAGCGCGTCCGCGCCCGCATCCGGGCCGAGCAGCACACGCCGGTGATCATGTACGACGTCAACGACCCGTTCTGCGGCGCCGGCGACCCCTACCGGCCCTGGCAGCTCTCCGTCGAACTGCGACCCCGCGAGGACCTGGGGCCCGACCGCAAGCCGACGCCCGTCACCAACGCCCATCTCGTCTCCCGGATCGTGCCCCTGCTGGAGCGCCTGCGGGTGCCCTCGCCGCACGGCTCCGCCGAGGCCCAGGCCGCCGTCGGCGACCGGATGCGGGAACTGGTCGTCGACGAATGCGTGTTCCTGCCCGCCAACGGGCTGCCGCACCGGGACGCCGCACAGGCCATCCACGCCCAGTACGCGCAGCAGCGGGCCGCCGCCATCGAGGAGGGCGGCGAGCGCCGCCGACACTTCCTGCGCGTACGCGTGGGCGGCTGGGACGAGAACCTCGTCGTCACCGTCTTCGTACGGGTCCACACCCAAGGCGGCATGATGATGCTCGAAGTAGCACCGCACGTGCTGCTCCCCGTGGACGTCGCCTTCCACAACGCGGACGCCGACGCCCAGCGCTACCGCAACAACAACGCTTTCGGAAAGGCTGTCTGGGCCCTGCGGCAGACCCCCGGCTCCATCGCCGCCTCCGTCGCCACCCTGGCCCGCGGCCTGGCGAGTTGGTGGCGGATCGTCACCGGAGGCCACGGCGGCGCGCGCCCCGAGGGGCCGCGCCAGTCGGTCCGCGAACTCGCCTCCGAGGACAACGGATCCCTGTTCCACCTCATGGACTTGGACCGCTTCCTGAAAACCGTTCAGGACCGCGTCGTCGGCGGCATTATCGTCGCCTTGCACGAAGCGGGCTGGCACACCGAGGAGTTCGCGGCTCGCGCCGTCAACGTCGCCGAGGGCGGGGTGTTCATCCATTCGGTGAACGGCAGCGCCTTCAGCGTCGGCGGCAGCAACAACACCAACACCGGTCACCACAACGGCGGCAAGGGCAGGGGGAGCAGCGGTGGCAACTGACGGGAGCAACGCGGGCGCGAGGGACTCGGCGCAGCCGTCTGTCACGCTCGGAGACGTCACCGGCAGCGCGTTCAGCGTCGGCGGCAGCAACAACACCAACACCGTCCGGCACGGGGGAGTGGAGACCGGGACCCCCACCCCGCAGGTGCTGCTCGACGCGGTACTGGAACTGCGCGCCGCCCTCGTACGGGTGCCGCGGGGCGAGGACCGGTCGGCCCTGGACGCCGAACTGGACGGCGCCGCCGAGGAACTGGAGACGGCGGGGGAGATCCGGCCGGGGCTCGCCGCCCGGCTGCGCGCGGCCCTGGAACGCTGGGCCCCGCTGGTGGAGTCGGTCAGCGCGGCGACCGCGCTGGCCGGGCTGCTGACCTCGCTGGGGGGCTGAGCCGTGGCCCCGCAGCCGCAGGGCGCGCCCCGCTGGGACGCGCGGACGCAGCGCTGGGTGTGGGACGCCCCTGCCGATGCACCGGCCCCGGCCGCGCCCCCGCAGGCCGGGCCGTCGCAGGCCCCGCCGGCGTACGACCCGCTCGCACCGACCGCGCCGCAGGCCTACGACCCGGGCCGGCCGCCGGTGCCGCCCGCGTACGAGGGGAACCTGCCGCCGCTGCCGCCGGTGTACGACCCGCACCTGCCGCCACCGCCGCCCGTACCCCCGGGGCCCCCGCGCCCCGGAGGGGCGGGCGGACGGTGGCTGACGCCGACCACGGCGGGCGTCGCGGTGGCCGCCCTCGCGATCGGGGCGGCGGCCGTCTGGTTCGTCGAGCGGAAGCCCTCGGGGCCGCCCGCACGCGCCGGGGCGACCGCGTCCGACGCCTCAGTGGCCGGCGGAGCGTCCGGGTCCCGGCCGCCGCGCACCTCCCCGACGGCCGACAACCCGACCGGGAGCCCCTCCGCGAGCACCGGCTCCCCCGCGGACGGTGCGCACGAGACGGTCCGCGACCCCAAGGGGTTCACCATCGCCGTACCCACCGGCTGGGCCCGTGAGGAGAGCGGGAGCGGCGTCTTCTACCGCTCGCCCGACCGCACGTCGCTGCTCCAGGTCTTTAGGGTCAGCGAAGCGGAACTCAGCCCGCTGCAGGCCGTACAAGGCGCCTCCACCGATCTGCGCGCCCGAACTTCGGGCTACGAGGAGATCCGCGTCGGCCAGGTCCCGGGGTTCGATGACGCGGCGGAACTGGTCTACGAGTACGACAGCGTGGAGTCCCACGGCCGCCGCCGGGGCGTGGAACGGGTCTCCCGCACCCCCGACGGAGGCAAGTGGGCCGTGCTGACCGCCGGCCCGGCCGCCGACTGGGCGGTCACCCGGGCGCACCACACGGCGGCGTTGGAGGCGTTCCGGCCCGGCGGGTGAGGCGCCGGCGGCCCGGTGCTGCCCGGGCCGCCCCGTGACTCAGTTGCCGTACATGCCCGGCGTGTAGTGGCCCGGGACCAGGCGGCAGGTGACACCGAACCGGTTCCAGGCGTTGATCGTCGTGATCGCGGCGATCAGCTGGACCAGTTCGGGCTCCTCGAAGTGCTTCGCGGCGGTCGCGTAGACCTCGTCGGGAACGAAACCGTCCGTCAGGACGGTCACCGCCTCCGTCAGCGCCAGCGCGGCCAGCTCCTTCTCGGTGTAGAAGTGTCGGGACTCGCGCCAGGCGGAGAGCTGCACGAGCCGTTCGACGCTCTCGCCCGCCGCGAGGGCGTCCTTGGTGTGCATGTCCAGGCAGAAGGCGCAGCCGTTGAGCTGCGAGGCACGGGTCTTGACCAGCTCGGTCAGGACCGGGTCGAGGCCCTTCTTGGAGGCGATCTCCAGGGCGACCATGGCCTTGTAGACCTCGGGCGCGTGCTTGTACCAGTTCAGGCGGGCGGGCTCTTCGGGGGCGTGTTCCGTGGCGTTGGTCGTCGTCGTCATGCCCCCACCGTACGAAGGGGGCAGCCCGCCGATATGGTCCACATCCATGACGGAATCCTGGGCCACTTTCGGTGCCGACCTGCACCTCGACCTCGCCGCCGGACGGGGCCTGCGCGCCGGGCTGACGGAGGCCCTGCGCGAGGCCGCGCGCAGCGGGCGGCTCGCGCCCGGAACCCGGCTGCCGTCCTCGCGGTCGCTCGCGGCGGACCTGGCCATCGCCCGGAACACGGTCGCGGAGGCGTACGCCGAACTCGTCGCGGAGGGCTGGCTGACGGCCCGCCAGGGCTCGGGCACCCGCGTCGCGGAACGGGCCAGACCACGCCGCGCGGCCCCGGCGCCCGCCGCCGCCCGGGTACGTCCCCCCGCGCGCCGGGGGCCCGCGTACAGCCTCATCTCCGGCTCGCCGGACCTGGGCAGCTTCCCCCGCGCGGCCTGGGCGGCGGCGACCCGACGGGCACTGACGGCCGCCCCGAACGACGCGCTCGGGTACGCGGTCGACGCGCGCGGCCGAGTGGAGCTGCGGGAGGCACTGGCCGGGTATCTGGCGCGGGCGCGCGGCGTGTACGCGGAGCCCGAACGGATCGTGCTGTGCGCCGGGTTCGCGCACGGGCTGATGCTGATGGCGAAGGTGCTGCGGGCGCGGCGGGTACGGGACGTGGCGGTCGAGGGCTACGGCCTCGACATCCACCGGGACCTGCTCACGGAAGCCGGGCTGCGTACGCACCCGTTGCGGCTGGACGGGGCCGGGGCGCGGACCGACGAACTGCCCGGTACGGGGGCGGGCGCGGTGCTGCTCACCCCGGCCCACCAGTTCCCGACGGGCGGCGCGCTGACACCGCGGCGGCGGGCGGCGGCGGTCGACTGGGCGCGGACCACCGGCGGCCTGATCCTGGAGGACGACTACGACGGCGAGTTCCGCTACGACCGCCAGCCCGTCGGCGCGCTCCAGGGGCTGGACCCGGACCGGGTGGTGTACCTGGGCACGGCGAGCAAGTCCCTGGCGCCGGGGCTGCGGATGGGCTGGATGGTGGTGCCGGACGCGCTGCTGGAGGAGGTGCTCGCGGCGAAGGGCCACACCGACTGGACTTCCGGCGCGGTGGAGCAGCTGACGCTGGCGGAGTTCATCCGGTCGGGGGCGTACGACCGGCACGTGCGGGGGATGCGGATGCGGTACCGCAGGCGGCGGGACGCGGTGGTCGAGGCGGTGTCCGAACGGGCGTCGGTGACGGGGGTGGCGGGCATCGCGGCGGGGCTGCACGTGGTGCTGGACCTCGCGCCGGGCATGGAGCGGCCGGTGCTCCAGGCGGCGGCGGGCCAGGGCCTGGCCCTGGAGGGACTCTCCGCCTTCCGCCACCCCACGACCGACCTGCCGGCCCGTGAGGCGGTGGTGGTGGGCTACGGCACCCCACCGGACAGCGCGTGGTCGCTGACGCTGTCGGCGCTGTTGTCGTCCCTCCCCTAACCGGTGCCCTGGCCGGGTCGTCGTGCGGGCCTCCGCGGGGGGTGCCCGGTGCGCCGGGCGGGGTCGGTTGCGCCTCACAAGCTCCCCCAGCTACCGCTGGGAGGTGCCCCCACGGGACTGGGGATGGCTGCGCCCGGCCCCGGCCCCCACCCCAGCCCCGCCGGCGTTTGAGGCGAACACCGACCCCGCCCTGCGCCACGGGCAGCTCCCGCGGAGGACCGCACGACGACCCGGCCAGGGCACCGGCCCCGCCGGCGTTTGAGGCGAACACCGACCCCGCCCGGCGGACCGGGCGCCCCCGCGG
>NZ_JBEYZH010000005.1:0-63354 GCF_040645975.1 Streptomyces sp. NPDC046557 | reverse complement strand
GGACCGCACGACGACCCGGCCAGGGCACCGGCCCCGCCGGCGTTTGAGGCGAACACCGACCCCGCCCGGCGGACCGGGCGCCCCCGCGGAGGACCGCACGACGACCCGGCCAGGGCACCGGCCCCGCCGGCGTTTGAGGCGAACACCGACCCCGCCCTGCGCCACGGGCGCCCCCGCGGAGGCCCGCACAACACCCGGACAGGGTCACGGTTCGCCGAAGCGGGCCAACGCCAGTGACCCCGCCACGGCCACCGCGAAGCCGAGGACCGCCGGCCACGTCAGGCCCTCCCGCGTGCGGTCACCCAGCCAGACCACCCCCACCACCGCCGGGCCGACCGTCTCGCCCAGGACCAGGCCCGCCGTCGCCGCCGTCACCGAACCCCGCTGGAGCGCCGACGTGAGCAGCAGGAACCCCGCACCCCCGCCCAACAGCAGCGCGTACACGGCCGGGTTGGAGAAGTCCACGCCGTCGATGAGGCGGACCGACACCTCCACCACCCCGAAGCCGGTCCCCGCCCCCAGCCCCAGCGCCAGCGCCCTCGCGCGGCCCGGGAGTCGGCCCGCCGCCGCCCCGGCGAGCAGCACCAGCACCGCCACCACCGGCAGCGCCGGCTTCAGCGCGGGCGGCCCCGTCTGCGTGCCCTCCTCGCCCGAGGACAACCCCAGCATCACCAGCCCCCCGCACACCACCGCGACCGCACACCACTCCGCCCGGCTCAGCCGCACCCGCAGCAGCCGCGCCGCGACCACCGCCGTCACCGCCAGGCTGGCCGCCAGCGCCGCGCCCACCACGTAGATGGGGATGTGCCGCAGCGCCACGACCTGGAGGACGAACCCGACCGCGTCCAGGCCCAGCCCCGCCACGTACCGCCACTGCCGGACCGCCCGCAGCAACAGGGCCGCGTCCACCCCCGACCCCGTCCCCGGCGCCGTCGCCCGCGCGGCCACCGCCTGCAACACCGACGCCGTCCCGAAACAGACCGCCGCCCCCAACGCGCAAACCATCCCAATCAGCACGAAGAGACTGTAGGTCACCGTCGTGACAAGGGTGCGACGACGGCCGGATTCCATCCCCCCGCCACCCCGCTCTAGTCTGTCGGGCAAGCCACCCAGGGGGAGCGAACCCGTACATGGACACCACCAACGACACCACCACCCGGCGCCGCATGCGTTCCGGCGCCGTCGCCCTCGGCGGTATGGGCCTGCTCGCCGCCACCCTCGTGGCCTGCGGCAGCAGCGAGCCCGACAAGCGCTGCGCCGACCGCGCCACCTTGCAGAAGCTGAACGACAAGGAGTGTCGGAGCGGCGGCCGCGGCGCGTACTACTACGGCGGAAGCACCAGCGGCAGCAAGCTCAAGGGCGGCAGCTTCGACAAGTCCGCCGTCACCCGTGGCGGCATCGGCGGCCACAGCAGCTCCAGCGGCGGCTGAGGAAAGGCCCGGCCCCGTGAAGCGCCACACCATCGAGCCCCGCCCCGACTGGCAGAAGACCGTCGAGGAGCAGGGCCTGATCTACCCCCTGACCCGCTACCCCGACGACTCGCTGCGGCCCTATTGGGACGAGAGCGCGTACTACTCCTTCTCCCTCCCCGAGGTGGAGGCGCTGGAGAACGTCGTCGAGGAACTGCACGCCATGTGCCTCGCGGCCGCCGCGCACATCGTCGAGCACGACCGCTTCGCCGACCTCGGCATAGACGATCCCCGGCTCGCCGCGCTCATCGCCGAGTCCTGGCGCCGCCGCGCCGAACAGCCCTCCTTGTACGGCCGGTTCGACCTGCGCTACGACGACACCGGCGCCCCGGCGAAGCTGTTGGAGTACAACGCGGACACCCCCACCTCGCTGGTGGAGGCCGCGAGTCCGCAGTGGTTCTGGATGGAGGAACGCTTCCCCGGCGCCGACCAGTGGAACTCCCTGCACGAGCGCCTCGTCGAGGCGTGGCGCCGGCAGGCGGAACTGCTGCCGCCCGGGCCCGTCCACTTCGCCCACTCCGAGACAGACGAGTTGGGCGAGGACCTGATGACGGTCGCCTACCTCCAGGAGACCGCCGAGCAGGCCGGTTTGGCCACGCACGCCCTGTCCGTGGAGCAGATCGGCTGGGACGGCCTGTCCGGTCGGTTCGTGGACGACCGGCTGCGGTTCATCCGCAGCTGCTTCAAGCTCTACCCGTGGGAGTGGCTGGCCGCGGACGCGTTCGGTCCGCAGGTCCTGGCCACGTACGACCACGGCGGCGGCTCGGGCAGCACCTGCTGGATCGAGCCGCTGTGGAAGATGCTGCTCGCCAACAAGGCGCTGCTGGCGATCCTGTGGGAGCTGTTCCCCGAGCACCCGAACCTGCTGCCCGCCTATCTCGACGGGCCGCGCGAGCTGGCGGACACCACGGGTTTCGCGGCGAAGCCGCTGCTGGGCCGCGAGGGCGCGGGGGTCACCCTGCACCCGGTGGGCGGGGAGCCGTTCGCGGCGGAGGAGGACGAGACGTACGTCTTCCAGGCGCTGGCCCCGCTGCCGGACTTCGACGGCAACCGGGTGGTGCTCGGCGCGTGGGTCGTCGAGGAGGAGGCGGCGGGGCTCGGCATCCGGGAATCGGCGGGGCCGGTCACGGACGAGTACGCCCGCTTCCTGCCCCACGTCATCCTCTAGGCCGTGTTTTAGATCGGCCTGGACCGGTACGGCGGTCAGGCCGCGAGCACGGACCGCAGCTGGTCCAGGCCCCAGTCCAGGTCCTCCTTGCCGATCACCAGCGGCGGGGCGATGCGGATGGTCGAGCCGTGGGTGTCCTTCACCAGGACGCCCAGCTCCATCAGCTTCTCGGAGATCTCCCGGCCCGTACCGCGCGCCGGGTCGATGTCGACGCCCGCCCACAGCCCGCGGCCCCGTACGGCGGTCACCGCGCCTCCGCCCACCAGCAGGTTCAGCTCCCGGTGCAGGTGGTCGCCGAGTTCGGTGGCGCGCTGCTGGTACTCGCCGGTGCGCAGCATCGCGATCACCTCCAGGGCGACCGCGCAGGCGAGCGGGTTCCCGCCGAAGGTGGACCCGTGTTCGCCTGGCCGGAACACCCCGAGCACGTCCCGGTCGGCGACCACGGCGGAGACGGGGACGACGCCGCCGCCCAGTGCCTTGCCGAGGATGTATACGTCCGGCACGACACCCTCGTGCGCGCACGCGAAGGTCTCGCCGGTGCGGCCGAGGCCCGACTGGATCTCGTCCGCCATGAACAGCACGTTCCGCTCGCGCGTGAGTTCCCGTACGCCCTTCAGGTAGCCGGCGGGCGGTACGAGGACACCGGCCTCGCCCTGGATCGGCTCCAGCAGCACGGCCACGGTGTTCGAGGTCACGGCGTGGGAGAGGGCGGTGAGGTCGCCGTACGGGACGATCTCGAAGCCGGGAGTGTAGGGCCCGAAGTGGTCGCGGGCCTCGTGGTCCGTCGAGAACGAGACGATGGTGGTGGTCCGGCCGTGGAAGTTGTCGGCCGCCACCACGATCTTGGCGTGACCGTCCGGGACGCCCTTGACCTCGTACCCCCACTTGCGGGCCGTCTTGACCGCCGTCTCCACGGCCTCCGCGCCCGTGTTCATCGGGAGCACCATCTCCTTGCCGCACAGGGCGGCGAGTTCGGTACAGAAGTCCGCGAACCGGTCGTGGTGGAAGGCGCGGGAGGTGAGCGTGACCCGCTCCAACTGCGCGCGGGCGGCGTCGATCAGCCGGCGGTTGCCGTGGCCGAAGTTGAGCGCCGAGTAGCCGGCGAGCATGTCGAGGTACCTGCGGCCCTCCACGTCGGTCATCCACGCGCCCTCCGCCGACGCGACGACGAGGGGGAGCGGATGGTAGTTGTGCGCGCTGTGCGCGTCGGCGGTGCGGATGGCATCAGCAGTCTTCGACACGGGGTCTCCGATCGTCCGGCAGGCAGTCGACGAGGGTGGCGTCACTTTCCATGTTCGCTCTTATATCGGACGGAGAAACCTTTCTCGTGGCGCGCCCGCTAAGGTGGGCCGCACGCACGGCGACTGGCGCACGGAGAACGGACTCCGGGGGAGTCGTGCGCGCAGGACCGCAGACAGGGCCGCTCGCCTGGGCCTCGCGGGGACGAGACCAGACATCGACCCCGGAGGACCGCCATGACAGTGCGCCGCCATCCCGCCCTTTTCGCGACCGACCCCGAGCTGGCGTCGTTCGTCGCGGCCGAGGAAACCCTCCAGGCGGAGACGCTCCGCCTCATCCCGAGCGAGAACTACGTGTCCGCGGCGGTGCTGGAGGCTTCCGGCACCGTCCTGCAGAACAAGTACAGCGAGGGCTACCCGGGGCGCCGTTACTACGAGGGCCAGCAGAACATCGACCGGGTGGAGTCCCTCGCGATCGAGCGGGCCAAGGGCCTGTTCGGCGTGGACCACGCGAACGTCCAGCCGTACTCCGGCTCCCCGGCGAACCTGGCCGTGTACCTGGCCTTCGCGAAGCCGGGCGACACGGTGATGGGCATGGCCCTGCCGATGGGCGGGCACCTCACGCACGGCTGGGGCGTCTCGGCGACGGGCTCCTGGTTCCGGGGCGTGCAGTACGGGGTCTCCGCGGAGACGGGGCGGATCGACTACGACGCGGTGCGGGAGCTGGCGCTCGCCGAGCGGCCGAAGATCATCTTCTGTGGCGGTACCGCGCTGCCGCGCACGATCGACTTCGAGGCGTTCGGCTCGATCGCCAAGGAGGCGGGCTCGATCCTCGTCGCGGACGTGGCGCACATCGCGGGCCTGATCGCGGGCGGGGCGCACCCCAGCCCGGCGGGTCACGTGGACGTCATCTCCACGACCACGCACAAGACCCTGCGCGGGCCGCGCGGCGCGATGCTGATGTGCCGGGAGGAGCACGCGAAGGCCATCGACAAGGCCGTCTTCCCGGGCCTCCAGGGAGGCCCGCACAACCAGACGACGGCGGGCATCGCGGTGGCGCTGCACGAGGCGGCGCAGCCGGCGTTCGTCACGTACGCGCACGCGGTCGTCGCCAACGCGAAGGCGCTGGCCGCGTCGCTGCTGGAGCGGGGCTTCGACCTGGTGTCGGGCGGTACCGACAACCACCTGATCCTGCTGGACCTGACGTCGCGGGGGGTGCCGGGCAAGGTGGCGGCGAAGGCGTTGGACCGGGCGGGGATCGTCGTGAACTACAACACGGTGCCGTTCGACCCGCGCAAGCCGTTCGACCCGTCGGGCATCCGGATCGGTACGCCGTCGCTGACGTCGCGGGGGTTGTCGGTGGAGCACATGCCGGTGGTGGCGGAGTGGATCGCGCGTGCGGTCGACGCGGCCGCGGGCGCGGACGAGGGCGCGCTGGCCGCTGTCCGCGGGGAGGTCTCGTCCCTGATGTCCGCCTTCCCGGCCCCCGGCCTCCCCCTGGCCTGACGGCCCGGCCTGCCGGTTTACGGGCCGGGTCCCGCCGCGCACCCTGCGGGGCCGGTGCCCGGCGGGGCCGGGTTTCCCCGGGGCTCCGCCCCGGACCCCGCGCCTCAAACGCCGGCGGGGCTGGATTTGTCCGCCCCGTCGGACAGCAAAAGCGGCGTAGCCGCAAGAAGTGGCCGCCCCGCCGGACAGACGGCGGCCCCGCCGCCGTACAGCGGGCGGTTTCGCCGCACGGCATGGCCGGCCCGGCCGGACTACGCGCGGCGCAGCCGTAGAGGGACGCCCGCCCCGCCCTGCCGGAGGGTGCGGCGGCGTAGCCGCGGGAAGGTGCCCGGCCCCGCCCGGACGGAGGGTGCGTCGGTGCAGCCGCGGGAAGGTGCCCGGCCCGGACGGAGGGTGCGGCGGCGTAGCCGCGGGAAGGTGCCCGGCCCCGCCCGGACGGAGGGTGCGGCGGCGTAGCCGCAGGAAGGTGCCCGGCCTTGCCGGACAACAAAAGCGGCGCGGCGCGGCCGCACGGAGCTGCCGGCCCCGCCGGAAAGCAAACGGCCCCGCCCGGGAGCGAGGCGGCGTGGCCGCAAGGGACGGCCGGGCCCGGCCGAACGGGCGGCGGAAAGCGGTCGCTCGGCCGGGGCAAGATCCGGACGGGCCGCTACCGGGCGGTATCGCGGTGGGGGCCCGGGGCCGGCCGTACGACCCGGAAGGTTCCGGCCGGCGGCGGGCCCGAGCCCGCCGCCGCACCTGAGAGAATGAAGCCATGGCTTCTGATCGTCCTCGCGCGCTCTCCGGCATCCAGCCCACCTCCGGTTCGTTCCACCTCGGGAACTACCTCGGAGCCATCCGCCAGTACGTCGCCCTCCAGGAGACGCACGACGCCTTCTACATGGTCGTCGACCTGCACGCGATCACCATGCCGCAGGAACCGAAGGACCTTCGCGCGAACACCCGGCTCTCCGCCGCGCAGTTGCTCGCCGCCGGCCTGGACCCCGAGCGCTGCACGCTCTTCATCCAGAGCCACGTCCCCGAGCACGCGCAGCTCGGCTGGGTCATGAACTGCATCACCGGCTTCGGCGAGGCCAGCCGGATGACGCAGTTCAAGGACAAGTCCGCCAAGGGCGGCGTCAACAACGCCACCGTCGGCCTGTTCACGTACCCGATCCTCCAGGTCGCCGACATCTTGCTCTACCAGGCGAACGCCGTCCCCGTCGGCGAGGACCAGCGCCAGCACATCGAGCTCACCCGCGACCTGGCCGAGCGCTTCAACCAGCGGTTCGGCCAGACCTTCACGCTGCCCGCCGCGCACATCGTCAAGGAGGTCGCGAAGATCTACGACCTCCAGGACCCGACGATCAAGATGTCGAAGTCCGCGTCGTCCCCCAAGGGCCTGATCAACCTCCTCGACGAGCCCAAGGTCACCGAGAAGAAGATCAAGAGCGCGGTCACCGACACCGAGGCGGAGATCCGCTTCGACACGGCGAACAAGCCCGGCGTCAGCAACCTGCTCACGATCTACTCCACCCTCACGGGCGAGTCGATCCCCGCCCTCGAAGCCGCCTACGAGGGCAAGGGGTACGGCGCACTGAAGACCGACCTCGCCGGCGCGATGGTCGACTTCGTCACACCGTTCCGGCAGCGCACCCAGGAGTACCTGGACGACCCGGAGACGCTGGACTCCCTCCTGGCCAAGGGGGCGGAGAAGGCCCGCGCGGTCGCCGCCGAGACCCTGGCCCAGGCGTACGACCGGCTCGGTTTCCTGCCCGCCAAGCACTGACCGACGAGAGCCCTGGCGGCCCGGGGGTTCGTGCCGCCACACTGAGGCGGCACCACCCCTTCGGTGACAGAGCCAACCGACAGACGGAGGAGACAGACGTGGGGACCGTAACGCTCGGCGTTTCGATCGCGGTCCCGGAGCCGTACGGCAGCCGACTCCAGGAGCTGCGCGCGGGCTTCGGGGACGCCGCCGCGCACGGCATTCCCACGCACGTCACCCTCGTACCGCCCACCGAGGTGGACGCGGACCGGCTCCCGGCGATCCGGGCCCACCTCGCCGAGGTCGCGGCCGGCTTCCGCGCCTTCGCGATGCGGTTGGAGGGCACGGGAACCTTCCGCCCGCTCTCGCCGGTCGTCTTCGTCAAGGTGGTGGAGGGCGGTTCCGGCTGCACCCGCCTCCAGGGCCGGCTCCGCGACCCGCAGGGGCCGCTCGACCGGGAGCTGGCGTTCCCGTACCACCCGCACGTCACCGTCGCCCACGGGATCTCCGAGGAAGCGATGGACGTGGCGTTCGACACGCTCGCGGACTACTCGGCCCAGTGGCTGTGCGGCGGGTTCGCGCTCTACGAGCAGGGCTCGGACGGCGTCTGGCGGAAGCTGCGCGAGTACCCTTTCGGCCCCGGCCCGGCGGGCTTTCCCGCGCAGGGCTCGCCGACGAACGAGGCGGCCGGGACGGTCATACGCCGCTCCTGACGGAGGGGCCGAAGGACCCGGAACGTGCGGAACCTGAGCCTCCGTAGGACCAGGGCGTGAAACGGATGCCCCATCGAATACACCTGGCGAAAAGTCACAAGCGACGACCGTAGCCCCAAAGCGGTGCAATCCCGGCTATTTCCGGCATCCCATTTACGGTGACCCCATGGACTGGCTGACGAAGATCCCGGTGATCGGGCCGCTGGTGGCAGCCCTGATGCGGACCCACGCCTGGCGTGCGTACGAACGGCTCGACCGCGTCCACTGGTCCCGGCTCGCCGCCGCGATCACCTTCATCAGCTTCCTCGCGCTCTTCCCGCTGATCACCGTGGCCGCCGCCATCGGCGCGGGACTCCTCAGCCGGGAGCAGCTGGACCGCCTCCAGAAGACCCTCTCCCAGCAGGTCCCCGGCATCTCCGACCAGCTCGACCTCAACGGACTCGTCGCGAACGCGGGCACCGTCGGACTCGTGGCCGCCGGCCTGTTGCTCTTCACCGGCATCGGCTGGGTCGGCTCGATGCGCGACTGCCTGCGGGCCGTCTGGCAGAAGGACGACGAGGACCAGGGCAACCCCGTCGTCCGCAAGGGCAAGGACGCGCTCGTCCTGCTCGGGCTCGGCGCCGCGGGACTTGCCTCGGCCGCCGCCTCGATCATCGGGTCCAGCGCGGTGGGCAAGTTCGGCGAGCTGCTCGGCGTCCCCCAGCGCGGCGCGGGCGGAGCGGTCCTGCGTAGCGGTGCGTTCCTGGTCGGCGTCCTGGCTGCCTTCCTGCTGCTGCTCTACCTGCTGACCCTGCTTCCCGGCGTCGAGCCGCGCCGGGGCCGGCTGATCCAGGCGGCCCTCATCGGCGCGGCGGGCTTCGAGCTGCTGAAACTGCTGCTCAGCGGATACATCAGGGAGGTAGCCGGGAAGAGCATGTACGGGGCCTTCGGCGTGCCGATCGCCCTGCTGCTCTGGATCAACTTCACGGCCAAGCTGCTGCTGTTCTGCGCCGCGTGGACGGCCGCCGACGACGCCCGTCCGCAGAAGGCCCCCGCCGACGTGCCCCCGGCGGAACCCGCCGCCGACACCCCGGCCCGGAAGGGCGACGCGCCCTAGTGGTGGACCTTTGCGCAGACACCCGCTAGACGAGGTCCTCGTCCGCCGGCCGGCGCCCGCGCCGCCCCAGGGGCCACCGCCGATTGAAGGCGAACGTGCCGCCCGCCAGCGCGGCCAACGCCCCGCCGGCGATGCCCAGCGCGGTCCCCAGGCCGTTGTCGCCCCGGTCGCCGCCGGCCGCCGCCTGGCTCTGCTCGTGCGACTGCGCCGGCGCGCCCTTCGACTTGGTGTCCGCGCTCTTCGGCGGCACCAGCTCACCGACCGGCTTGACCTTCCCGGTCGCCGCGAAGCCCCAGTCGAACAGCTCGGCCGTCTCCTCGTACACCGGATTGATCCCGCCGGCGTCCGGGTTCATCACGGTGACCAGCAGCTTCTTGTTCCCGCGCTGCGCCACCCCGGTGAAGGTCGAGCCGGCCATGCTGGTGTTGCCGTTCTTCACCCCGGCGATGCCCTTGTACGGGGAGATGCCACCCGCGCCCGTCATCAGCCGGTTGGTGTTCTGGATCTCGAAGAAGTCGCGCGGCTTGCCCGACTCCTGCCGGCCCGGGAACTGGGCGCTCGCCGTGCCGCAGTACTCCCGGAAGTCCTGCTTCTGCAGTCCGGAGCGGGCGATGAGGGTGAGGTCGTACGCGCTCGACACCTGACCGGGGGCGTCGTACCCGTCGGGCGAGACCACGTGGGTGTCGAGGGCCTGGAGCTCCTCGGCGTGCGCCTGCATGTCCTTGACGGTCTTCTCGATGCCGCCGTTCATGGCGGACAGCACGTGCACCGCGTCGTTGCCCGAGCGCAGGAAGACGCCGAGCCACAGGTCGTGGACGGTGTACTCGGTGTCCTCCTTGACCCCGACCAGGCTGCTGCCCGCGCCGACGTCGGCCATCTCCTGCTCGGTGACCTTGTGCACCTGGTCCTTGGGGAGGGTCGGCAGCACCGTGTCCGCGAACAGCATCTTCATCGTGGAGGCGGGCGGGAGCCGCCAGTGCGCGTTGTGGGCGGCCAGCACCTCGCCGGTGTCTGCGTCCGCCACGATCCAGGACCGTCCCGTGAGGTTCGCCGGCAGCGCCGGGGCCCCGGGCAGCAGGTTCACCTGGGTGCCGGGCTGCCCGAGAGCGGCGCCGCCGACGCTGGACATCGACGACGGCGGCGCGGGCGCCTTGGGAGGTTTGCCCTTGCCGTCGGCCGGCACCGACGGCGGCGCCGCCGGGTCGGCGTGTGCGGGGGCCGAGAGGATGGCGGGGACCAGCAGCGCGGCGGAAAGGACCGTCAGCGCGGTCTTCTTGGCAGACACGCAGGTGAACGTACATCCCGATGGGCTGCCCGCAGCAGCGGGCAGGTCAACCCGCCGCAACCACCGCCGGTACAGCCCACCCCGGCGTGTCCGTCCTGACGACGAAACCGATACTGAGGGCATGAAACTCAGCCGCGCCGCCTCCTGGTTCCTGCTCGCCTTCGGAGTGTGGAGCTGGTTCATCTGGGTGACCTTCGTCCGGAATTTGTGGAAGAACGGAAGCGGCCTGTCCTTCGACGCGGCCGGTGACCCTACGGCGTACTTCTGGGTCCACCTTCTCCTCGCGGTCACGTCCTTTCTCCTGGGGACGGCCGTTGGGGTGATCGGGTTGCGCGGGGTGCGGGCGCTGCGGCGTGCATCACGATGACCGTATTCGTCTTCGCGGTGGCCGCGCTCGCGGTACTGCTCCTGTTGGCTCTGGTGCACCGGTGGCTGTGGATCCGGCTGGTCCGTGACACCACCCGCGCGGGTGGACCGGCACGCCGCGTGGGCACGGTCCTGGCCTTCGCGCTGCCCGTGCTCGCGGTCGCCGCGCTGGTGGCCGGGCACGCGGGTGCGCCGTTCTGGCTCCAGCGGGCGGTGGCCTGGCCCGGGTTCATGTGGCTGGCCGTGCTCCTGTACCTGACGTTGGTGATGCTGGTGGCCGAGCCGGTGCGCCGGCTGTGGCTGCGCCGCTCCGCCGCGCGGGTACCCGAGCCCGTCCCGGTGGCCGCGCCCGTGACCACTCCCGTACGGGCCTCCGCGCCCCCCGCGCCGGAGACGCCCGACCCCACGCCCGCCGCCGCGCCCGAACCCACCCCCACCCCCGCCGACCTCACCCGGCGGCTGTTCGTCTCGCGCACCCTCGGCGGGGTCGCGGCCGCCGCGGCCCTCGGCACCGTGGGCGTCGGGACGTACGGCGTACTGCGCGGCCCCCGCGTCAAGCGGGTGCGGGTGCCACTGGCCAAGCTGCCCCGCGCCGCGCACGGTTTCCGGATCGCCGTCGTCAGCGACATCCACCTCGGCCCGATCCTCGGCCGTGCCCACACCACCCGGATCGTCGAGACCGTCAACCGCACCCAGCCCGACCTCATCGCCATCGTGGGCGACCTCGTCGACGGGACGGTACACGACCTCGGCCCGGCCGCCGAGCCGCTGCGCGGGCTCAGGGCCCGGCACGGTTCCTTCTTCGTCACCGGAAACCACGAGTACTTCTCCGGCGCCCGGCAGTGGGTCGACCACGTCCGGGAACTCGGCATCGAGCCCCTGGAGAACGCCCGCCGCGCCCTGCCGTACTTCGACCTCGCCGGCGTCAACGACGTCCAGGGGCAGAGCGAGGGCCAAGGCCCCGACTTCGATAAGGCCCTCGGTGACCGCGACCGCGGCCGGACCGCCGTGCTCCTCGCGCACCAGCCGATCGTCATCCACGACGCCGTCCGGCACGGCGTCGACCTCCAGCTCTCCGGCCACACCCACGGAGGCCAGCTCTGGCCCGGCAACTACATCGCCGAACTCGCCAACCCGACCGTCGCCGGACTGGAGCGCTACGGGGACACGCAGCTCTACGTGTCGAGGGGAGCGGGTGCCTGGGGGCCGCCCGTCCGGGTCGGCGCGCCGTCGGACATCACTGTGGTCGAACTGGCCTCATACCAGGCCTGACCAGGCATAACGGGCCTTCCGGTGGCTGATGTTCCGTGATTGGCTGACCGATAATCGGAGTGCCTAGTGTGAATAGCGGGGTCAGGGGATGAGTTCTGCCCGACTGAAGGTCATCGCCGCGGGTCTCGTCCTCGCGGCGGCCGGCGGCGTGGCGGCGTGGCAACTGCTGCCGGACGGCGAGGGCGGGGGCGCCATCAGGGTCGGCACCAGCGACTCCGTCTCCAGCCTCGACCCGGCCGGGGCGTACGACGCCGGCTCCTGGGCGCTGTTCAGCAACGTCTACCAGTCTCTGCTGACCATCAAGCCCGGCTCCGACACACCGGTCCCGGACGCCGCCTCCGAGTGTGAGTTCGTGGGGCAGAAGCTCACCACCTACCAGTGCCGGCTGCGCCCGGAGGTGAAGTTCTCCAACGGGCGCGCGGTCACCGCGGACGACGTGAAGTTCTCCTTCGACCGGATCAAGGCGATCAAGGCGGAGCAGGGTCCGGCCTCGCTCTTCGACACCCTGGAATCGGTCAAGGCGAGCGGCAACACCGTCACCTTCAACCTCTCGGCCCCCGACGCCACCTTCCCCTTCAAGATCGCCACGGGCGCGGCCTCGATCGTCGACAAGGACGTGTACCCGGCCAAGGCCCTGCGCCAGGGCACGAAGGTCGACGGCTCGGGCCCCTTCACCCTCACCGGGTACGAGGCCGGCGCCAGTGCCGACCTCAAGCCCAACCCGACCTACAAGGGCCAGGCCAAACCGGCGGCGGCGTCGATCAGCGTCAAGTACTTCAAGGGCTCCGCCGAACTCGAAAAGGCTTGGACGGACCGCAAGATCGACGTCGCCCACCGCGACATGCCGCCCGGGGTGCTCGCGGGCCTCGGCCCCGGCCTGACGGACACCCGCTACGCGGTCTCCGGCGGCACCGAGACCCGCATCATGATCTTCAACGTGCGGCCCGGGTCGACCGTCGCCAAGCCCGCCGTGCGCCAGGCCATCGCCGCCGTCCTGGACCGCTCCAAGCTGGCCGCCGACGTCCACAAGGGCACGGTCACCCCGCTCTACTCCTTGGTCCCGGCCGGGGTCGCCGGCCACAGCACGCCGTTCTTCGACACCTACCCCAAGCCCGACGAGGCGGTGGCCAAGAAGATCCTCAAGGACGCCGGGATCGACGCTCCGGTGTCGCTGACCCTGGGGGTCAACGATCGGGGCGCCAACGTCGAGGAAGCCGACGCGATCGCCAAGCAGCTCACCGCCACCGGCCTGTTCCAGCTGAAGATCAAGATGGTCGCCACGTTCCAGGACTACCAGAAGGAGTACGCGGCGGGTGAATTCGACGCCTACACCCTGGGCTGGATCGCCGATTTCCCGGACGCGGACAACTTCCTCGCCCCGCTCGTCGCCACCGGCTCCAGCATGAACAACGGCTACTCCGACAAGGCCGTCGACGACCTGATCGCCCGCACCCGGACCCACTCCGACCGCGGCGAGGCGGCCACCGACTTCCGCGAGCTCCAGAAGCTGATCTCCCAGCAGATCCCGATCCTGCCGATCTGGCAGAAGAAGGACTACGTGATGTCCCGCGACGCCGTCGGCGGAGCGCAGTACCTCTCCGACGGCACGGGCGTCTGGCGCCTGTCGGAACTCAACTGGCTGTGACGCGGCGGCGCGCCACCGGTTCCTACGCCTTCTCCTCCGGGTACGGGTCGGAGGCGCGCTTCTTGCGGGAGACCGCCGTCTGGGCCATGCCCGGCAGGAAGTCCGCGAACAGTTCGTGGACCTCCCGCACCAGCGGCCGCAGCACCCGGAACCGGGCGAGGACGATACCCCGCGTCGTGAGCTGCGCGCCGCGCTCGGCGAGCCGGCGGGTCTTCTCGCTGTCGGGCGAGCGGTCGAAGACCCAGTACAGGACGAGCCCCATCTGCGAGAGCCACATCAGCTCGGGCAGTGCGTCGGCCAGTTCCTCCGGCACCTTCGTCTTCGCGCCCGCCAGCACCTCGCGGTGCATGTCGATCGCCGCCTCGCGCGCGGGCTCCGATTCGGGCGAGAAGGGGCTGAGCGGGCTCTCCGGGTCGGCCGCGTTCTTGAAGAACTGGGAAGCGAACTCGTGGTACGGCGCCGCGATGTCCAGCCAGCTCGTCAGGACGCCGGCGAGGCGCTTCTGGAGATCGGTCTCCTTCTCCAGGATCGGCCGGACCGCCGCCTGGTGTGCGGCGCAGATCCGGTCGTAGAACCCCTGGACCAGGTGTTCCTTCGAAGCGTAGTAGTAATAGGCGTTGCCGACCGAAACGCCCGCCTCCTTGGCGATGGCCCGCATGGTCGTCTTGTCGAACCCGCGCTCCTGGAACAGGCGGAGGGCGGTTTCGAGGATGAGAGTGCGGGTCTGCTCGCTCTTCGGAGCCTTCTGATCGGTCACGGTGTACGACCCTATCGGGGTGCGGCGCAGGCATCGTCACAGGCCGCTCCTTCCGCCCCGGCCTCGCCGTTGGTACGGACCGCGGCCCGCCAGACGGAGGCGGTGTGCATGGCGGCCCTGGCGAAGGGCCGGCCCGCCGGGGTGGCGAGCCAGTTGGCCTTCGGCCGGTGCTCGGCCAGGGCCCACAGGCACACGATGAAGGCATCGGTGTCGGTCCAGAGCTGGCCCCGGTCCCCGACCACGGTGATCCGACGCAGCGTCGCCGCGTGGTCCAGGCCGGGGAACCGCTGCCGCGCCTCGTACGATCCTGCCGGGACGAGCCGTAGCGGTACGAGCCACCGCTGTCCGAGGAGCCAGTGCCGGATGTGCACGCAGAGCGGGCAGTTGGCGTCGTAGAGGACGGTCAGGTGCCGGATCGGCGCGGTCGGCGTGGTGGCCGCGGTCATCGGGGCTCAGGCCCCGGCCGGGGCGGTCCACCCCTGGGGAGCGACCGGCGGGGTCTGCCGGCGCTCCATGATGCCGCGCCGGCGCATCTTGTTGAGCACCCATACGTTGCCGAGGTGCATCACGCCGAGCACGAGCAGGACGACGCCGAGCTTCACCGAGAGCGCCTCGAAGAGACCGCGCGCCTCGGTGATGGTCTCGGCCGAGCGCAGGAAGAGGGTCACGAAGCCGATGTTCACCAGGTAGAAGCCGACGACCAGGAGGTGGTTGACGGCGTCCGCGAGCTTCTCGTTGCCCTGGAGGACGTCGGCGATGAAGATGCGGCCGTTGCGGGTGAGGGTGCGGGCGACCCAAACGGTGAGCCCGATGCTGATGACCAGGTAGATGACGTACGCGACCACGGTGAGGTCCATGCCCCAGCCCCTTTGAACGTGTTCAACTGCTGACGAGGCCGACTGTAGACCTCTTTTTGAACAGGTTCAAGCGTTTGGTTCAGGGCATCGTTCCGATGGCCTTCTCCAGCGATTCCGGATCGACGTGCGGAGCCTCGGGCGTCGGCAAGGACCGCCAGGCCAGCGGCCAGGTCGTCCCGTACAGCGCGGGCACCCCCACGTAGGCGGCGGCGGGGCGGGTGCGCGAGCTGTACCGCTGGGCGTACGAGGGCCAGCTCCGCTCCCGCGCGGTACCGGGCGGGATCAGGAAGTACATCCAGCGGAAGCCGTTGAGCTCGTAGACGATGGGCCCGGGGTCGTGGTCGGTGAGTCGGCTGAGCTGCTTGGCGATGTCCTCGCCGAGCTGACCCTGGACGCGGACGGCATCGAAGTGCACGCCGGCGAGCCGGAGTCGGAAGCCGGACTCGGGGACCCAATCCGGGGCCCACGCGCGGGGGGAGATTTCCTCGTTCACACCACAGAGGGTGACGGCCCGGAGCTAGCCTGAACAGTGGTCGCGCCGTCACAGACGGCGATCTGTGAAGGGCCGTGAAGCCGATGACCGAGCCTGTGAACCCGAGTGAACCCCTGCCGTCGGCGCTCCGGCGCGGGCTGGGCGCCCAGATGCGCACGCTCCGTGAGAAACGCGGGGTGTCGCGGCAGCAGTTGGGCGGCGACACCAACTTCTCCCCGTCGACCATCGGGGCGTTCGAGCGTGGCGAGCGGGTGATGGACGCCGAGACGATCGAGAAGGTGGACGACGTCCTGGGCGGGGAGGGCCTGCTGAAGGCGACGGTGCCGTACCTGGAGGAGGAGCGGTACGCGCCACAGTTCAGGAACTTCGCGCCGATCGAGGCGAAGGCGGTCAGCCTGTGGGTCTACTCCACCCACGTCCTACACGGGCTGCTCCAAACCGAGGCGTACGCACGCCAGGTGTTTGTGGACCACTGGCCGCCCGTCGCCGCCGCGGAAATAGAGAGTCGGCTGACTGCCCGTTTGGACCGCCAAGCGCTTCTGTACCGGGACCCACCGCCGGTGCTGTGCTTCGTACTGGAGGAGACCTTCCTGCGGCGCAAAGTGGGAGGAGACACAGTCTGGCGGGAGCAGCTCCGACACCTGCTCGCATGCGGCCGTCTGCCCCACGTGCGCATCCAGCTCGTTCCGCTCGAATGCGAGGAGGTCGTGGGTGCGACGGGACCCATGACGATCGCGGAGACGCCTGAGCGCCGCATGTTGGGTTACTTGGAAGGTCAGGGACAAAGCTGGGTGCTCTCAGACCGGTTGGTGGTCAGCGACATGGTGCAGCGGCATGCGAACATTCGAGGAGTGGCGTTGAGCCCGAAGGCTTCGGCGCAGCGGATCGAGCGGCTGCTGGGAGAGCGATGAACACCGAACTGGCCTGGTTCAAGAGCAGCTACAGCGACGGCACCGGCGGCGAGTGCGTCGAGGTAGCCATGACGTGGCAGAAGAGCACGTACAGCGGAGGCGACGGCGGTCAGTGCGTCGAGGTCGCGGCCTGCCCGTCCGCCGTGCACGTCCGCGACTCCAAGGACACCACCCGCCCCGCCCTGACGCTCACCCCGTCGGCCTGGGCGGCGTTCACCGACTTCGCGGCGGAGTCCTAAGCCTCCGGCTTCGGCGGCCGGCCCGCCTCCAGGAGTTCGGCCACGTCTAGGGTGACCTCGGCTCCCAGGCTGACGGGCAGGGGCGCCAGTTCGCCTGCGGCGTGGATACGGTGGTTCGTGTACTCGCCCTCGACGGGGTCGCTCAGTACGTGCAACTGCTGGTCCCCGCGGTTCACCACCACGTAGACCGGTACACGGGCCTGCGCGTACGCGACGGCCTTGAGGTTCAGGTCGTTGTTGTAGTTGGCCGAGGTCACCTCCAGGACCAAGCGGAAGGCCACCGGGTCGTAGCAGTTGAACTCGACCAGATGGTCCTCGATGCCTGCGCTGACCACCGACAGGTCGGGAATCGCGTAGTCCTCGGATCCGGTGGGCAGCCAGAGGCCGACGCCTTGCACCACTACGGCTTCGCCGTCACCGAGGCCCGCGTGCAGAAACGCGACCGTGAGATCGGTCAGTACCCGGGCGTGGCCCAGGTCCCGCACCGGGGACACCGTGAGGATGCCCCCGATCATCTCCACCCGCAGACCAGGTACCCGGTCCGTGAGGAAGTCGGCCTGTTCGAGCAGGGTCCATGTCCTCACGGGGCAGTCAGAGCCCCGTCGATCTCCACACCCTTTGCAGGCCCCTCGGGGATCGTGACGGGCGTGCCGTAAGAGACCTTGGTCCGGGTGGCGTACGTGCCCCTGCCTGGGTCGGGTCCGCTGAAGACCGTCACCGTGCCCTGGTCTTCGAAGTCGTCCACGACGAGGTACACGGCGATGCCGGACTGCGCATACCAGCGGCGCTTGCGGCTGTGGTGTTGGCGGTGGACCTCCTTGCCGGGCGAGACGACCTCGGCGACCAGGGCGACGCGGGTGGCGTCGACGCCGAACCCTTCTTCGTCGGGGATCTCGTCAGGTCCTCGGGTGCCACGAACAGGTCGGGAACGCAGACCTTCCGTCCACGGATGATGTCGACGCACTGATGGACGGCGAGACCGGTGCCCGTCAGCCGCGGTTCTACTGCCCTCCGCAGACGGTGGACGAGAACGCCGTGGCGGCGACGGCCGGCGCGGGACACACCGATGGAACCCTCGATGACCTCGGCCCGGTAGCCCTCCGGAAGGACCATCGCCTTCCAGGCATGCCAGAGGACTTCATCGAGACCCGGGTCGCACGGCAATTCGTCGTACACGGCAGGCATGGGAAGCACCTTCTCCGCTCAGCAAGCGACGTCGGTGACGGTACCGCCGCCCGTGGGGCCCCTCCGTCCGACGAAAGGTTTTTCCGCTCGCCCGTCACCCCTCGGGGTGATGCCGGGGCAACGACTGAGGCCCGCACCCCAAGGGGTACGGGCCTCGGCCAAGGCCGCCGGACGGAGTCCGGCGCAGCGCCGCGAAGCCGGTGAGGCCCGCCAGGGCCGAACCGTGCGAGCGGCGCGTCAAAGGATCAGAAGCGGCGGGTGATGAGGGCCCGCTTGACTTCCTGGATCGCCTTCGTGACCTCGATGCCGCGCGGGCACGCGTCGGTGCAGTTGAAGGTCGTGCGGCAGCGCCACACGCCGTCCTTGTCGTTCAGGATCTCCAGCCGCTGCTCACCGGCCTCGTCACGCGAGTCGAAGATGAAGCGGTGCGCGTTGACGATCGCCGCCGGGCCGAAGTACTGGCCGTCGTTCCAGAACACCGGGCACGAGGACGTGCACGCGGCGCACAGGATGCACTTGGTGGTGTCGTCGAAGCGCTCGCGGTCCTCGGCGGACTGCAGGCGCTCGCGCGTCGGCTCGTTGCCCGTCGTCACCAGGAACGGCATGACGTCGCGGTACGCCTGGAAGAAGGGCTCCATGTCGACCACGAGGTCCTTCATCACCGTGAGGCCCTTTATGGCCTCGACGGTGATCGGCTTCTCCGGGTTGATGTCCTTGATCAGCGTCTTGCAGGCGAGCCTGTTCTTGCCGTTGATCCGCATCGCGTCGGAGCCGCAGATGCCGTGCGCGCACGAGCGGCGGAAGGTCAGCGTGCCGTCGAGGTCCCACTTGATCTTGTGGAGACCGTCGAGCACGCGCTCCTTCGGGTCGATCTCGATCTGGTAGTCCTGCCACTGCGCCTCGTCCGAGATCTCGGGGTTGTAGCGGCGGATCCGGAACGTGACCGTGATGAAGGGCGAGGCCGCGGCCGCGGCCTCCATCGCGTCCGTCTTGGAGAGGGTGGGGGTGGCCATCAGTACTTACGCTCCATCGGCTGGTAGCGGGTGACGACGACGGGCTTGTAGTCCAGCCGGACGGTGTCCTTACCGTCGTCGCCGACCTCGCGGTACGCCATGGTGTGGCGCATGAAGTTGACGTCGTCGCGGTTCGGGTAGTCCTCGCGGTAGTGACCGCCGCGGGACTCCTTGCGCGCCAGCGCGGACACGGCCATGACCTCGGCCAGGTCGAGCAGGTTGCCCAGCTCGATGGCTTCCAGCAGGTCCGTGTTGAAGCGCTTGCCCTTGTCCTGCACGGACACGTTCTTGTAGCGCTCGCGCAGTTCCGCGATCTTCTCGACCGCGGTCTTGATGGTCTGCTCCGTACGGAAGACCATCACACACGCGTCCATCGTCTCCTGGAGCTCCAGGCGCAGTTCGGCGACCCGCTCGGTGCCCGTGGAGTCGCGCAGCCGCTCGACCAGGTCGATGACCTGCTGCGCCGGGTTCTCGGGCAGCTCGACGTAGTCGTTCCGGTGCGCGTACTCGGCGGCTGCGATGCCCGAGCGCTTGCCGAAGACGTTGATGTCCAGCAGCGAGTTGGTGCCCAGACGGTTCGCGCCGTGCACGGAGACGCAGGCGACCTCGCCGGCCGCGTACAGGCCCGGGACGACGGTGGTGTTGTCCGCGAGGACCTCACCCTCGACGTTGGTCGGGATGCCGCCCATGGCGTAGTGCGCGGTGGGCTGGATCGGGATCGGGTCCGTGTACGGCTCGATGCCGAGGTACGTACGGGCGAACTCGGTGATGTCCGGGAGCTTGGCGTCGAGCTGCTCCGGCGGCAGGTGCGTCAGGTCCAGGTACACGTGGTCACCGGCGGGACCGCAGCCGCGGCCCTCGCGGATCTCGGTGTAGATGGAGCGCGAGACGACGTCACGGGACGCGAGGTCCTTCATGACCGGCGCGTACTTCTCCATGAAGCGCTCGCCGTCCTTGTTGCGGAGGATGCCGCCCTCACCGCGGGCGCCCTCCGTCAGCAGGATGCCCATGCGCCAGATGCCCGTCGGGTGGAACTGGAAGAACTCCATGTCCTCCAGCGGCAGACCGCGCCGGTAGCAGGCCGCCTGGCCGTCACCGGTGAGGGTGTGCGCGTTGGAGGTCACCTTGAAGAACTTGCCGGTGCCGCCCGAGGCGTAGATCACGGACTTCGCCTGGAAGACGTGGATCTCGCCGGTGGCGAGCTCGTACGCGACGACGCCCGCGGACTTCTTCACTCCGTCGACCTCGACCAGCAGCTGGTCCAGGACGTAGAACTCGTTGAAGAACTCCACGCCCTCCTTGACGCAGTTCTGGTACAGCGTCTGGAGGATCATGTGGCCGGTGCGGTCCGCGGCGTAGCAGGACCGGCGGACCGGCGCCTCGCCGTGGTTGCGGGAGTGACCGCCGAAGCGGCGCTGGTCGATGGTGCCGTCCGGGGTGCGGTTGAACGGCAGGCCCATCTTCTCCAGGTCGAGGACCGCGTCGATGGCCTCCTTCGCCAGGATCTCGGCGGCGTCCTGGTCGACCAGGTAGTCACCGCCCTTGACCGTGTCGAAGGTGTGCCACTCCCAGTTGTCGTCCTCCACGTTGGCGAGCGCGGCGGCCATGCCGCCCTGCGCGGCACCCGTGTGGGAGCGGGTGGGGTAGAGCTTCGTCAGCACGGCGGTGCGGCTGCGCTTCGTCGCCTCGATGGCGGCGCGCATGCCGGCGCCGCCGGCTCCGACGATGACGGTGTCGTACTTGTGGATCTTCATGAGTCGATTCGCCTCAGCCCGTGCCTAGCGGATGTTCGGGTCGAAGGTGAAGATCACCAGCGTGCCCAGAAGGATGGTGAACACCGTGGCGGTGTAGAGCAGGCCCTTCAGCCACAGCCGCGTGCCGGGGCGCTCCGCGTAGTCGTTGATGACCGTACGCAGACCGTTGGAGCCGTGCAGCATGGCCAGCCACAGCATCAGCAGGTCCCAGACCTGCCAGAACGGGGACGCCCAGCGGCCGGCCACGAAGGCGAAGCCGATCTTGGTGACGCCGCCGTCCAGCACCAGCTGGATGAGCAGGTGGCCGATGACCAGCACCACCAGGACGATGCCCGAGAGGCGCATGAAGAGCCACGCGGCCATCTCGAAGTTGCCGCGGGTCGAGCGCGGCGTCTTGCCGGTGCGCTTGCGCGGGGCCTCGATGTACGGCGCCGGGTTGTCGACGTCGTAGAGGGAGACGCCCTCTACGGCGCCGATGCCCTGGGCGGAAGAAGTGTCAGAGGACATGCGTGTCACTTCCCGAACAGTTCAAGGTAGGCGTGGTGCAGGACGGGGTACACGGCCCCGGCCATCAGCACGATCCAGACGACCATCACGGTCCAGAGCATCTGCTTCTGGAGACGCGGGCCCTTGGACCAGAAGTCCACGGCGATCACACGCAGACCGTTGAGCGCGTGGAAGAGGATGGCGGCCACGAGGCCGTACTCCAGCAGCGCGACGATCGGGGTCTTGTAGGTAGCCACGACACCGTCGTACGCCTCGGGGGAGACGCGGACGAGAGCGGTGTCGAGGACGTGTACGAACAGGAAGAAAAAGATGAGGACGCCGGTGACTCGATGAGCCACCCAGGACCACATTCCTTCCCGGCCGCGGTACAACGTTCCAGCCGGCACGGAAAACCCTCCGGAAGCGGGGCGGGGGCCAGCCGGCTTCTTTGTCGGTCGGGCCCGGCCGGGTACGGTCCACCGGCCCCGGACATCGTAGCGACGCTTTGTCGGTTCCCTTGCGCCGGGTCCATCGGTGTGATCAAACAGGCACGGACGGGCTATCCCACAGGGGCAAATAGCCCGAAATCGGCAGCGGACGGACCATCGGACGGGCCGCCGGGCGTGATCGGCCCGGCGGAGGCGGTCGGCAACCGCTCCAGCAGCCGGACGAGCCGGGCCTGGGCGAGGCGCCGCAGCTCGTCCGCGGAGATCGCGCGTTCCTCGTCCGTCTCGTGGGCCATCCGTCGCCGGATCGCCGCCAGGAGCGCGTCCACCCGTTCCTCCGGCGGATGTCCGTCCAGGCAGATCACGAAGGCGTGGCCGAAGGTCCGCTCGTACTCCGCCCGGGCCGCGTCCAGGGCGAGGAGCGCGGCGTACGAGGCGCCGTGCGCCAGCTCCGCGGAGCACTCGCGGGCCAACGCGCCCGTCAGGTCGCCCTGGGAGAGGTCGTACGACGCCTCGTCGGCCGCGGCCAGCAGCGCGGCGAGGTCGGGGTAGGGGCGGTGGGCGGCCAGCCGGTGGGCCCAGCGCCCGCTGCCGCAGCACCGCAGCAGGGCCGCTCGGGCGGTGTCGTGGGGCAGGGCGTTGAACCGCGCGAGACCGGAGCCGTGGTCGCCCCCGGGTACCGGAGCGCCGGGGCTTGCCCCAGACTTCTTCCCCGGACCACGTCCGGGAGGGGCTCCGGTGTCCCCTTGGACCTGTGCCGGAAAGTGGCTGGACAGCGGGGGGCTCCTCGGGGCGCGGCGCGGGTGTACCGCCACGCTAGCGATGCCGGGCAGCGTGTGGCGTACCGATTCGAGGATTTCACCCGGAAGTGAGCCGAAAGGATGACGCCGGGCATGCATGACCAGAGCGAAGAGGGGAAGACGACCGAGGCCGCCACCCCCCACAGGAGAGGCCCCGGTCGCCATCCGACACGGACTCGTGCGACAAGCCCGTATTCATGTCAGCGCCCCGGATGCGTTTTCTGTCACACCCCGCTCCGCGCAGGGTTGGTTGCTGGTTGTACAACTCGTGGACGAGACGTACTCGAAAGCCGTAACGTGCGGATTTGCGCCACACGTACAGGACATTGATCGGGTTGGGGACTTTGCTGGGGGACGACGCGGAGCTGACCGCCGCGGTGCTCGCGGCACAAGACGGCGACGAGAACGCGTTCCGTACTGTGTACCGCGCCGTGCACCCGCGCCTGCTCGGATACGTACGCACGCTCGTCGGCGACGGCGACGCGGAGGACGTCACGTCCGAGGCATGGCTGCAGATCGCCCGCGACCTCGACTCGTTCACCGGCGACGCCGACCGGTTCCGCGGCTGGGCGGCCCGGATCGCCCGTAACCGGGCCCTCGACCACATCCGCATGCGCGGCCGCCGTCCCGCCATCGGCGGGGACGACAGCGAGCTCACCGGCCACGCCGCCGACAGCGACACCGCCGGCGCGGCGATCGAGGCGCTCTCCACCAGCTCCACCATGGCGCTGATAGCGCAGCTCCCACAGGACCAGGCCGAGGCCGTCGTCCTGCGCGTGGTCGTGGGCCTGGACGCGAAGACCGCCGCCGAGACGCTCGGCAAACGGCCCGGCGCCGTACGCACCGCCGCCCACCGGGGACTCAAGAAGCTCGCGGAAATGCTGGGCACGGAACTCGCGGCGACCGCCGACGGGAACGGCGCCGGCAGGGACGTACCCGACGGCGAGCCGACCCTGCCGTTCGGTCATAATGCCGGGGGCCCGCCACGGGGCGGCGCGGGCGTGCGGGATCTCGACGCCGTACCGGCGCAGCGCGGTCGGGGCGCGGGCCTCGTGGAACAAACCGGTGTGACGCATTCACGTTGGCGGACGCAGAAGGACATGTGATGGCCGACGAGCGCAACAGGTGGCTGGACAGAGCCGCGGCGGAACGATTGCTGCGCGGCGAACCACCAGTCGGGCCGGACGCTGACCAGCAGACCCGGGCCGAGGTGGCGCTGCGCGCCGCCCTCGGGGCGCTGGCGCAGCCGCCGTCCGCCGGGCGGGAGCTGCCCGGCGAGGCCGCCGCGCTGGCCGCCTTCCGCGCGGCCCACCCCGCGGGCGCGCGGTCCGGCGGCGCCCGGCCCGTGCGGGCGTTCCCGGTCGGCGGCGCCGACGAACCCCTGGTCGAGCTGTCATCCGCTCCGCTCGTACGGATTCCCGCGCAGCGGCGCCGGGGCACACCCCTGCGCCTCGGGCTCGCGGCCGCGCTGGCGAGCGTCGCGGTCGGCGGCCTGGCGGCCGCGGCCGGCGGACTGCTGGACGGGAACACACACGACTCCGCGGCCCCGGGGCCGGCCGTCTCGGTCAGCGCCGACGCCGACCCGGCGCCGTCCGGTGACGCCTCCGGCCCGACGGCCGCCCCGCCGCTGTGGCCGAGCCCGCTGCGCGACCGGGACGGCGCGTCCGCCTCCCCCGGCGCCTCGCGGCTGCCCGGCACGGACGGACGCAAGGACGCCGGAGGTGTCTCCGGATTCACCTCGGGACCGGCGGGCACCGGCTCCGCCACCACCGGCACGGGCGGCTCCGACGGCCACGACACCGTCACCGACGGCTCGTCCGGCGCCGCCGACGGCGGCAAGGACAAGAACAAGGACACCGACAAGGAGCTGCGGCTCCAGGGGAAGGACCTGTGCGGCGACTACCGCGCGGGCCGACTCACGGGCGACCGGCGCGAGAAGCTGATCAAGCTCGCGAAGACGGCGGCGCAGATCCCGCACTTCTGCGAGGGCCTCCTCGACGGGCCGGGCGGCACCACCAAGACCGGGGCGGACGGCTCCGGCGCGGGCACCCCCGGCCGTGACACGGGGGGCGTACTCCCGGCCCCGACGCAGCTCCCGGGCGGCTCGCTGCGCTTCCGCACGCCGGCCTGACGGGGACCGTCACACCTGGCTGTAACACTTTTCGACCCGGCGGCGCAGTACATAACGAGCCGACTGGTCATCGGCCGCGCATGAGCCGGGGTTCCCCCCGTACCCCTGGGCTCTGCGCAACCGGCGCGGGCGGGGCACGTTCCCCCGGTCCCGCCCGCGCCCTCTACCTCGACCCCGGCGGAAGCCGCCGGTCCCACCGGTGGGTCGCCCACCGATGGACGACCCACGGGTGGGTGATTCACCAGTAGACGACGACCTTGTCGCCGACCTGGACCTGGTCGAACAGGGACGACAGCTTCCCCTTGTCCCGGACGTTCACGCAGCCGTGCGAGGCGCCGGCGTAGCCGCGTGCCGCGAAGTCCGACGAGTAGTGCACCGCCTGGCCCTCGCTGAAGAACATCGAGTACGGCATCGGCGTGTGGTAGATCGTCGAGACCCAGTCCTTGGCCTTCCACTCCACCTGGAACTCGCCCTCGCGCGTCGGCGTGTTCTCCGACCCGAAGCGCACGTCCATCGTGGAGACGATCTTGCCGTCGATCATCCAGGCGAGGGTGCGGCTCTCCTTGCTGATGCACATGACCCGGCCGTGCATGCAGCGCGGGTCCGGCGCGTCCACCTCGTTGGTGGTCGGCGGGCGCAGCTCTTCCTCGGTGGGCTTCTTGCCGGCGCCCTCGATGCTCTTCCAGGTCGCCTCGTCCACCGAACCCGTCGCGGGCAGCCCGTGCCCGGACTGGTAGGCGCGGACGGCGGCCGTCGTCTTCGACCCGTAGAAGCCGGTCGGCGCCACCGACATCAGCTTGAGCCGGCGCAGCCGCGCCTGGAGCTCGCGGATCTGGTCGCTCTCGTCACCGTTGGCCATGATCGGCTTCACGGTGGGCGACTGCGGGGCCGACGCGGAGGGGGAAGCGGGCGCGGAGGACGAGGACGACGGTGACGGCGAGGCGTTCTTGCCGTCGTCCGGGGCGGACGCGGAGGGGGACGAAACCGCCGTGGGCGCGGACGTGGCCGGGGAAGGGGAGCCCGAGGCCCCCGACTTCTGCGGCCCGCAGGCGGTCGCGGCGAGCGCGACGGCGGTGGCGACTCCCAGCGTGCGGATTATTGCCTTCTGACGGTGCATGGCGGCCCCCCGTTTGTTCTCCGTTGTGTAAGGAGGTGATGCGTGGCGGGCGTGGACAGTTGCGGACGCCTCCGCCTTGTTGCGCCATTGTGACCAGCGGCCGTCGCGGCGGGGTCCGGGCGGTGACCCCGAGCCGGCCGACACCACGGAGGAGTGGGTCATGGTTCGTCCCCCAGCACGTACCGAGAGCGGAATCCCCATCGAACCGGTCTACGGACCAGAGGCCCTGGCGGACTGGGACCCCGCCGTCAGCCTGGGGGTACCCGGGGACTATCCCTACACCCGGGGGGTCTATCCCACGATGTACACCGGACGGCCCTGGACGATGCGCCAGTACGCGGGCTTCGGCACCGCCGCCGAGTCCAACGCCCGCTACCGCGCCCTGATCGAGGGCGGCGGCACCGGCCTGTCGGTCGCCTTCGACCTGCCGACCCAGATGGGCCACGACTCCGACGCACCCCTCGCCCACGGCGAGGTCGGGAAGGTCGGCGTGGCCGTCGACTCCGTCGAGGACATGCGGCTGCTCTTCCACGGGATCCCCTTGGACCGGGTCTCCACCTCCATGACCATCAATGCCCCGGCGGCGCTGCTGCTGTTGATGTACCAGCTCGTGGCCGAGGAGGAGGGCATCGCGGCCGACCGGCTCACCGGGACGATCCAGAACGACGTGCTCAAGGAGTACATCGCGCGCGGGACCTACATCTTCCCGCCCGGGCCCTCCCTGCGGCTGACGGCGGACATCTTCCGGTACTGCCGGGCCGAGATCCCCAAGTGGAACACCATCTCCATCTCCGGCTACCACATGGCCGAGGCAGGGGCCTCGCCCGCGCAGGAGATCGCCTTCACCTTGGCCGACGCGGTCGCCTACGTCCGTACCGCCCTCGCCGCGGGCATGCCCGTCGACGACTTCGCCCCCCGGCTCTCGTTCTTCTTCGTCGCCCGGACCACCCTGCTGGAGGAGGTCGCCAAGTTCCGGGCCGCCCGGCGGATCTGGGCCCGGGTGATGCGCGAGGAGTTCGGCGCCCGGGACCCGAAGTCGCTGATGTTGCGCTTCCACACCCAGACGGCCGGGGTCCAACTGACGGCGCAGCAGCCCGAGCTGAACCTCGTACGGGTCGCGGTCCAGGCGCTGGCCGCGGTGCTGGGCGGCACGCAGTCCCTGCACACCAACGCCTTCGACGAGGCGATCGCGCTGCCCACGGAGAAGTCGGCGCGGCTCGCGCTGCGCACCCAGCAGGTGCTCGCGCACGAGACGGACGTGCCGCACACCGCGGACCCCTTCGCGGGGTCGTACGCGGTGGAGCGGATGACGGACGAGCTGGAGGCGGCGGTGCTCGGGCTCATGCGGCGGGTGGAGGACCTGGGCGGGGCGGTCGCCGCGATCGAGGCCGGTTTCCAGAAGGGCGAGATCGAGCGGAACGCGTACCGCCTGGCGCGCGAGCAGGAGGCGGGCGAGCGGGTCGTGGTCGGCGTCAACCGGTTCGCGCTCGCGGAGGAGGAACGGTACGAGCCGCTGCGCGTGGACCCGGCGATCGAGGCCCGCCAGTGCGAGGCGCTGGCCCGGCTGCGCGCACGGCGCGACGGGGCCGCGGTGGCGGCGGCGCTGGACGCGCTGCGGGCGGTGGCGGCCGACGACTCGGCGAACGTGCTCTACCCGATGAAGGAGGCACTGCGGGCCCGGGCCACGGTGGGGGAGGTGTGCGGGGCGCTGCGGGAGGTGTGGGGCACGTATGTGCCGGCGGACGCGTTCTGACCTCGCCGCCCGGCGGCCCCCGGCCCCGGCCCGGGGGCCGCGAAATGAATACCGGACGGTCCGACCGGCATGCGAGACTCCCTCCCATGCTGGGTGTCACCGATCTGCCGACCTATCTCGCCGGCCTCGTCCTCATCGTCCTCCTGCCGGGGCCGAACTCCCTCTACGTGCTGTCCGTCTCCGCGCGCAAGGGCGTCCGCGAGGGGTACAAGGCCGCCTGCGGGGTGTTCACCGGGGACACCGTCCTGATGTTCCTCACCGCCGCCGGGGCCGGGGCGCTGCTCAAGGCGAGCCCGGTGGTGTTCACGCTGGTCAAGCTCCTCGGGGCCGGATACCTGGCGTGGCTCGCGGTGGGCATGATGCGGTCGGCGTGGGGCATGTGGCGCCACCGGGCGGCCCGGCAGGAGGAGGCCTTGGCCGAGCCGGAGGTGCGGGACGAGCGGCCGTACCGCAGGGCGCTGGTGGTGAGCCTGTTCAACCCGAAGGCGATCTTGTTCCTGCTCTCGTTCTTCGTGCAGTTCGTGGACCCGGGCTACGCCTATCCCGCGCTGTCGTTCCTGCTGCTGGGGACGCTGTCGCAGTTGGCGAGCTTCCTGTACCTGTCGACGCTGATACTCACCGGGACCCGGCTGTCGGCCGCCTTCCGCCGCCGCAGGCGGCTCTCGGCGGGGGCCACCTCGGCGGCGGGCGTCCTCTTCCTCGGCTTCGCCGCGAAGCTCGCGACGGGCTGACGGCTCCCCGCCCCGGCGGCGCCGGCGGCCGGATGGGCGCGCGAGTTTACCCCCCGACGCAACCGGTCATGCGTCCGGAGGCCGGGTTTCTTTCCCCTAACGGCATGAACTTTTTGTGATCTCCGGCCAGTTGACCCATCCGTGCGCCTAACCTTCAACGGGTGAACCAGTTGATGTCCCGCGAGTCCCAGACCGCCCTGCCCGGCACGCCCGACCGGCCCGAGCTGCCCGGCACGCTTCCGGACCACCTGCGCGCCGAACTGATCGCCTTCCGCCGGGATCTGCACATGCATCCCGAGCTCGGTCACCAGGAGTTCCGCACCACGGCGGCGATCAAGGCCCGGCTGGAGAAAGCCGGCCTGCGCCCACGGGTGCTGAGCACCGGCACCGGCCTGATCTGTGACGTCGGCACCTGGGACGGGGTACAGCCCGTGCTCGCCCTGCGCGCGGACATCGACGCCCTGCCCATCCCGGACACCAAGACCCACGTCCCGTACCGCTCGTCCTTCCCCGACCGGGCGCACGCCTGCGGCCACGACGTCCACACCGTGACCGTGCTCGGCGCCGGCCTGGTGCTCGCCGAACTCGACCGGCAGGGGCTGTTGCCGCAGCCGGTCCGGCTGCTGTTCCAGCCCGCCGAGGAGGTCCTGCCCGGCGGTGCGAGCGATGCCATCGAGGACGGGGTCCTGGACGGCGTGGGCAAGATCATCGCGGTGCACTGCGATCCCCGGGTCGACGCCGGGAAGATCGGGCTGCGCCCCGGGGCCATCACCTCCGCCTGCGACCGGCTGGAAGTCGCCCTCGCGGGCCCCGGCGGCCACACCGCCCGCCCGCACCTGACCACCGACCTCGTCACGGCCGCCGCCCGCGTCGCGGTCGACGTGCCGGCGGTGCTGGCCCGGCGGATGGACGCCCGCTCGGGCATGTCGGTCACCTGGGGCCGGATCGAGGCGGGGCACGCCTGCAACGTCATCCCGATGCACGCGGAGCTGTCCGGAACCGTGCGGTGCCTGGACCTCAACGCCTGGCACGAGGCCCCCGACCAGATCCACGCGGCGATCGACGAGGTAGCGGCCCTGCACGGGGCCAAGTCCGAGATCACCTACGTCCGGGGCGTGCCGCCGGTGGTCAACGACCCGATGGTCACCGAACTGCTGCGCGAGGCGATGGCGGCCCGGCGCGGTCCCGGGGCGATCGAGGACACCGAGCAGAGCCTGGGCGGCGAGGACTTCTCCTGGTACCTGGAGCACGTCCCGGGAGCCATGGCCCGTCTCGGGGTGCACAAGCCCGGCGACCCGGCCAAGCGGGACCTCCACCGGGGCGACTTCGACGTCGACGAGTCCGCGATCACCGTCGGAGTCGAGTTCTTCACGGCCGCCGCCTTGCTCGACGGGCGCCGCGCCAGGCCCTCCAGGTAAAAGTCAGGGCAAAATCTGTACAACATCTGAGCGGCACCCGGCGCACCTGTCCGGCCCTTGATACGCAAGGGCCGGACGCTCGGCGGTTACCAATCGGTCACTGTCCGGTTCGCGACGATCCGATAACGACTCCTGAACGGGCCCTTAACTGACATCTACGCGCGTTACGATCGCCGCGAAACCAGCGCCGGTCGTGGCGCTTCGGTCAGGTTTTGAAGGAGCCTCCCCTTGCGCCGGATCACCAGGATCGCCACCGTGGGCATCGCGTCCGCGGCGCTGGCCCTCTCGGCCACCGCCTGTGGCGGAAAGAAGTCGTCGGACGCCACCTCCTCCAGCTCGTCCTCGGGGACGCAGGAGAAGAGCGCCGCCATCGCGTACGACATCGGTGGCCGCGGCGACCAGTCGTTCAACGACGCCGCCTACGCCGGCCTCGAAAAGGCCAAGACCGAACTCAAGATCAAGACCGCCGAGGCGGAACCGACCGAGGGCGAGTCCGAGGCCGACAAGGTCCAGCGCCTGACCGAGCTCGCGCGCAAGGGCAACAACCCGGTCATCGGCGTCGGTTTCTCCTACGCGCCGGCCATCAAGAAGGTCGCGCCGAAGTTCCCGAACACCACGTTCGGCATCATCGACGACACCTCGGTGACCGACAAGAACATCGCCAACCTCGTCTTCAACGAGGAGCAGGGCTCGTACCTGGCCGGCGTCGCCGCCGCCAAGACGTCGAAGACCGGCACGGTCGGCTTCATCGGCGGTGTCGAGGTCCCGCTCATCAAGAAGTTCGAGGCGGGCTTCACCCAGGGCGTCAAGGACACCAACCCGAACGCCAAGGTGCTGTCGGCCTACCTGACGCAGCCGCCGGACTTCTCCGGTTTCGCCAAGCCGGACCTCGGCAAGGCCACCGCCAAGGGCCAGCTCGACGGCGGCGCCGACGTGATCTACGCCGCCGCCGGTCTCGCCGGCTCGGGTGCGATCGAGGCCACCGCCACCGCCGGCAAGTGGGCGATCGGTGTCGACTCCGACCAGTACAACCAGGCCGGTCTGTCGAAGTACAAGGAGCACATCCTGACCTCGGTCACCAAGGACGTCTCCTCCGCCGTGTTCAACCTGATCAAGTCGGTCGAGGACGGCAAGCCGCAGACCGGTGAGGTCCGTTACGGCCTGGACAAGAACGGCGTCGGCCTGGCCGACTCCAACCCCGAGTACAAGAAGATGGCCGACGTCATCGCCGCGGTGGAGAAGGCCAAGGCCGACATCATCGCCAAGAAGATCACCGTCAAGACCGCCCCGTAAGGACGTCCTGACAGTCGAACGGTTGCCGGGGTCCGGGTAGCGGCTCTGCCGCCTCCCGGGCCCCGAACCGCGTCGTAGTGGCCCCCCGGTCACTACTTTTCACTTCCGACAGTGCTACGCGCGTAGAGGAACCGTGGACGCGGTACCTTCTCTCACCGCCCTGTCCCCCCTGCCTTCCGCTCCTTCGCGCCAAGGAGAGTGCGTCATCAACGCGTCCAGCCCCCCCGCCGTAGAACTGCACGGCATCACCAAGCGTTTCCCTGGCGTCGTCGCCAACAAGGACATCGACATCACCGTTCGCAAGGGCACGGTCCACGCCCTCATCGGTGAGAACGGTGCCGGCAAGTCGACCCTGATGAAGATCCTCTACGGCATGCAGAAGCCGGACGAGGGCACCATCGCCGTCGACGGGGAGCAGGTCTCCTTCGCCAACCCGGGCGACGCCATCGCCCGCGGCATCGGCATGGTGCACCAGCACTTCATGCTCGCCGACAACCTCACCGTCCTGGAGAACGTCGTCCTCGGCGGCGAGAAGCTGCACGGGATCGGCGGCAAGGCCCGCAAGAAGATCATGGAGATCTCGGACGCGTACGGCCTCGGGGTCCGCCCCGACGCCCTCGTCGAGGAGCTCGGTGTCGCCGACCGCCAGCGCGTGGAGATCCTGAAGGTCCTCTACCGCGGCGCCCGCACGCTCATCCTCGACGAGCCGACCGCCGTGCTCGTGCCGCAGGAAGTGGACGCGCTCTTCGACAACCTGCGCGAGCTCAAGGCCGAGGGCCTGACCGTCATCTTCATCTCGCACAAGCTGGGCGAGGTGCTGAAGGTCGCCGACGACATCACCGTCATCCGGCGCGGCACCACGGTCGGCACCGCCGACCCCCGCACCGCCACCACCAAGCAGCTCGCCGAGCTCATGGTCGGCAGCGAGCTCCCCTCGCCGGAGACCCGCGAGTCCACCGTGACCGCGACCCCGATGCTCCGGGTCCAGGACCTGCGCCTGGCCGCCGTCGACCCGGACGGGATCGTCCGCGAGGTGCTGGCCGGCATCGACTTCACCATCCACAAGGGCGAGGTCCTCGGCATCGCCGGTGTCGAGGGCAACGGTCAGACGGAGCTCATCGACGCCCTCATGGGCATGAGCATCCCCGACGGCGGCGTCATCACCCTCGACGGCCGGGACATCTCCACCACCCCGACGCGCAAGCGCCGCGAGGGCGGCATCGGCTACATCCCCGAGGACCGCCACCGGCACGGCCTGCTGCTGGACTCCCCGCTCTGGGAGAACCGCATCCTCGGCCACGTCACCGAGGCGCCCAACTCCAAGCGCGGTGTCCTCGACCCCAAGGCCGCCCGCAAGGACACCGAGCGCATCGTGCGCGAGTACGACGTCCGCACCCCGGGCATCGACGTCACCGCGGCCTCCCTCTCCGGCGGCAACCAGCAGAAGCTGATCGTCGGCCGCGAGATGAGCCACAACCCCAAGTTCCTCATCGCCGCCCACCCCACCCGCGGTGTGGACGTCGGTGCGCAGGCGCAGATCTGGGACGCCATCCGCGAGGCCCGGCGCGAGGGCCTGGCCGTGCTGCTCATCTCCGCCGACCTCGACGAGCTGATCGGCCTGTCCGACACCCTGCGCGTCATCTACCGCGGCCGGCTGGTCGCGGACGCCGATCCGGCGACCATCACGCCCGAGGAGCTGGGCACCGCCATGACGGGTGCCGCGAGCGGGCACCTGGAAGCAACGAACGACCACGTTGAAGGCTCCGCCGCTGCCGACGGGACGACGGAGGACGAGGCCCGATGAAGAAATTCGACAAGGACCGGCTGCTGCTCTCGGTCGCCGGGCCGCTGCTCGCACTGGTCAGCGCCCTGGTGCTGACCGTGATCGTGCTGGCCGCCTCGGGGGTCGACCCGATCGACCCGCTGCGCATCATGATCGAGCAGGCCGGTTACGAGGACATCCAGGTCCTGATCATCAACCAGGCCGGCATCTACTACCTGGCCGCCCTGGCCGTCGCCATCGGCTTCCGGATGAACCTCTTCAACATCGGCGTCGACGGCCAGTACCGCCTCGCGGCGATGTTCTCCGCGGTCGTCGGTACGGCGGTCTCGCTGCCCGGTCCGCTGCACATCCTGCTGATCGTGGTCGTGGCCATGTGCACGGGCGCCTTCTGGGCAGGTATCGCGGGCATCCTCAAGGCCCGCCGCGGCGTGAGCGAGGTCGTCTCCACGATCATGCTCAATGCCATCGCCACCTCGCTGATCGCCTGGCTGATCCTGCCGAAGAACTTCGGCGTCCAGCCGGCCGGGTCCAACGACCTCACCACCGGCGACATCCCGGAGTCCGGCTGGTTCCCGTCCCTGTCCCTCTCCGGCGGCGACATCTACGGCTTCACCTTCGTCGCCTTCGCCCTGGGCATCGTCTACTGGTTCGTGCTCAACCGGACCCGCTTCGGCTTCGACCTGCGCGCCACCGGCGCCAGCGAATCCGCGGCGCAGGCGTCCGGTGTGGACGCCAAGAAGATGATCATGACGTCGATGCTCATCTCGGGCGCGGTCGCCGGTCTGACCGGCATGCCGTTGCTGCTCGGCGAATCGCACACCTACAACCTGTCCTTCCCGCTGGGCATCGGCTTCACCGGCATCACCATCGCCCTCCTCGGCCGCAACAACCCGCTCGGCATCTTCTTCTCGGCACTCCTGATCGCCTTCATCGACAAGGCGTCCGCCGGTCTCGACCAGAACGGCTACGCCAAGGAGATCGGCACGATCCTGCAGGGCCTGATCGTCATCGCCGTCGTCGTCAGCTACGAGCTCGTCCGCCGCTACGGCATCCGCCGCCAGCAGCAGAAGGTCGGCGAAGAGCTGGCCGCCGGCCACGCCCTCAAGACCGACAACAAGGAGGTCGCGGCGTGAGCACCAGCACCGTTTCCGCGACGAGCGCCGCGCCCAAGAAGGGCGGCGGCCGCCGCAAGCTCACCCTGCCCTGGATCCTGCTGCTGATCGCGGGCGGACTCGCCCTGATCTCCGTCGTCAGGATCATCTCCGGGGCCGACGACCTGACCTCCGTCGGCCAGGTCTCCGGCGCCCTCCAGCTCGCCGTGCCCATCGCCCTCGCGGGCCTCGGCGGCCTGTGGGCCGAGCGCGCGGGCGTGGTCAACATCGGCCTCGAAGGCATGATGATCCTGGGCACCTGGTTCGGCGCCTGGGCCGGCTACCAGTGGGGTCCGTGGACCGGTGTCCTCATGGGCATCGTCGGCGGCGCGCTCGGCGGCCTGCTGCACGCGATCATCACCGTGACGTTCAACGTCAACCACATCGTCTCCGGCGTGGCGGTCAACATCCTGGCCGTCGGCTTCACCCAGTACCTGTCGAACTTCACCTTCGACAAGGCCCCGGGCGGCTCCTCCAAGCAGTCCCCGCGCATCGACCCGATCACCGAGATCACCATTCCCGGGGTCTCGCACTGGTTGGCGACGCTCCAGGGCAAACACTGGTTCCTGGTCTCCGACGTCGCCGGCGTGCTCGGCGGGCTGGTCACGAACCTCTCGCTGCTGACCATCGTGGCGGTCCTGCTGGTCCCGGCCACCTGGTGGGTGCTGTGGCGGACCTCCTTCGGCCTGCGCCTGCGCTCCTGCGGTGAGAACCCGATCGCCGCCGAGTCGCTCGGCGTCAACGTCTACAAGTACAAGTACATCGCCGTGGTCGTCTCCGGCGCGATGGCCGGTCTCGGCGGCGCGTTCCTCGCGATCGTCTCCACCGGCATCTACCAGGAGGGCCAGACCGGCGGCCGCGGCTACATCGGTCTCGCCGCGATGATCTTCGGCAACTGGATGCCGGGCGGCATGGCCCTCGGCTCGGGCCTGTTCGGCTTCACCTACAGCCTCCGGCTGCGCGGTGGCTCCGAGAACGTCCACGCGATGCTCCTGCTCCTCGCGATCCTGCTCGTGATCGTCGTCGCCTGGCAGCTCTACAAGAAGAAGTACCTGCAGGCGGGCATCGCGGCCGTCTGCTCCGCCGGACTCTTCCTCTGGTACGCGCTCACCGACGCGGTCCCGAGCCAGTTCGTGGACGCCGCCCCCTACGTCACGACGCTGCTCGTGCTCGCCCTGTCGGCGCAGCGGCTGCGGATGCCCAAGGCGGACGGCCTGCCGTACCAAAAGGGCCAGGGCAAGTGAGCCCGCACAAGGCCGTGGACTGGGAGGCCCTGCGGGCGGCCGCCCGGGAGGCGATGACGCGGGCGTACGCCCCGTACTCGGGCTTCCCGGTCGGTGTGGCCGCGCTGGTCGACGACGGCCGCACGGTCGTGGGCTGCAACGTGGAGAACGCCAGCTACGGACTGGGCCTGTGCGCCGAGTGCGGACTGGTGTCCGCCCTCCAGGCCACGGGAGGCGGCCGGCTCACGCACTTCACCTGCGTGGACGGCAAGGGCGAGATCCTCGTCCCGTGCGGTCGCTGCCGGCAGTTGCTGTTCGAGTTCGGCGGCCCCGAGCTCCAGGTGGAGACACCCGAGGGCGTCCTGCCGCTCGCGGCGATGCTGCCGCAGGCTTTCGGACCCGACCACCTCAGATAGCCGTAGCGACGGTCCTTCGTCCCTCCCGGGCGAAGGACCGTCGTGTTTCCTCTTATCCTTCCCCCCTCTCTCTATGCGCGTAGAAGGAAGCACTCCATGGACGTCATCTCCGTCATCCGCACCAAGCGCGACCGTGGCGAACTGAGCCCCGAACAGATCGACTGGGTCATCGACGCGTACACGCGCGGCGTCGTCGCGGACGAGCAGATGTCGGCGCTGGCCATGGCCATCCTGCTGAACGGCATGAACCGGGCCGAGATCGCCCGCTGGACCGCCGCGATGATCGCCTCCGGCGAGCGGATGAACTTCGACTCCCTCTCCCGCCCGACCGCCGACAAGCACTCCACCGGCGGCGTCGGCGACAAGATCACCCTGCCGTTGGCGCCGCTCGTCGCCGCCTGTGGCGCGGCCGTGCCGCAGCTCTCGGGGCGCGGCCTCGGCCACACCGGCGGCACCCTGGACAAGCTGGAGTCCATCCCCGGCTGGCGCGCGCTGCTTTCCAACGAGCAGATGCTGAACGTCCTCGACACCACCGGCGCGGTCATCTGCGCGGCCGGCGACGGCCTGGCCCCTGCCGACAAGAAGCTGTACGCGCTGCGCGACGTGACCGGCACGGTCGAGGCGATCCCGCTCATCGCCTCCTCCATCATGTCGAAGAAGATCGCGGAAGGCACCGGCTCGCTGGTCCTGGACGTCAAGGTCGGCTCCGGCGCCTTCATGAAGAACATCGAGGACGCGCGCGAACTTGCCTCCACCATGGTCGCCCTCGGCACCGACAGCGGCGTCAAGACGATCGCCCTGCTCACCGACATGTCCACCCCGCTCGGCCTGACCGCCGGCAACGCGCTGGAGGTCCGCGAGTCGGTCGAGGTCCTCGCCGGTGGCGGTCCCGCCGACGTCGTCGAGCTGACGCTGGCCCTGGCCCGGGAGATGCTGGACGCGGCGGGCATCAAGGACGCCGACCCGGCCAAGGCCCTCGCCGACGGTTCCGCGATGGACGTCTGGCGCCGCATGATCGCGGCCCAGGGCGGCGACCCGGACGCGAAGCTGCCCGTCGCCCGCGAGCACCACGTCGTCACCGCCCCCGCCTCCGGTGTGCTGACCCGGCTGGACGCCTACGCGGTGGGTGTCGGCGCCTGGCGCCTGGGCGCGGGCCGCGCCCGCAAGGAGGACCCCGTGCAGGCGGGCGCGGGCATCGAACTGCACGCCAAGCCGGGCGAGGCGGTCACCGCCGGCCAGGCCCTGATGACCCTGCACACCGACACCCCGGAGAAGTTCGAGTACGCGCTGGCCGCCTTGGAGGGCTCGTACGACATCGCCCCGGCGGGCACCGCGTTCACCGCGAACCCGATCGTGCTCGACCGCATCGCCTGACCGCCACACCCTGGCCGCCACACCCCTGACCAGCGCCCCCTGACCCCGTCGGCGCGGCTCCCCGTCCGGAGCCGCGCCGACGGCTTTTCCACGCGCCCCGGGCCCGTGAAGGGGACATGAGGGGGCGCGGCGCGATGACTTCGGGGGCCCGGCCCGGTCAACCCCTCGTGGAGATCAGAAGACTGGTGCTGCCCGGCCCCGCCGTGACCCCCGAGGACGCCGAACGGCTCGACGCACTGTGCCGGGACGGCCCCCGCCCGCTGTGGGTGGTGTGCGCCGCCGGCGGCCTGGCCGGCGCCGGGCTCGCCGAGGTGGACGGGCTCGCCCGCCTCGCCCTCGCCGCCCGCCGGGCCGGGGTCCGCCTCAGCCTGGAGGGTGCCGCGCCGCCGCTACGCGTCCTGCTGGACCTCGTAGGACTCGTCGAGCTGCTCGGGCAGCCCGAACAGCGGAAACCACCTGGCGGTGTCCAGGAAGGCGTTCAGCCCGACGATCTCCCCCTCTGATATCTCCAACACCTGGAGCGCCCACGGCTCGTGCCCGGGCCGGCCGTCCGCCCGCGGACGGTACTGCCCGAAGGCCGGCAGGCCGTTCGCCGTCGTGGGGACGAGCCGGGACCCCTTGCAGCCGATGCCCTGGTTCAGGTGCCACGCCGCGATGTCGGCGTGGCCCCGCAGCCACAGGTCGAACGGCGGCATCGACAGCACCGCGTCCTCGTGCAGCAGGGCGGTGAGCCGCGAGATGTCGTACGCCTCGAAGGCGCTCAGGTAACGCTCCAGCAACTTCACCTGGTCCGCGTCCAGCGGGTCCGCCGGGTCGCTCGCGCGGACCGCCTGCCCGGCCAGGGTGGCCCGCGCCCGCTGGAGGGCGCTGTTCACCGACGCCACCGTCGTCTCCAGCAGCGTCGCGACCTCGTCCGCCTTCCAGGCCAGGACCTCGCGCAGGATCAACACGGCCCGCTGCTTCGCCGGCAGGTGCTGGAGCGCGGCGACGAAGGCCAACCGGACGGACTCCTTCGCCAACGCCATCTCCGCGGGATCCGCGGTGTGCGGCAGCACCCGCCCGTCCGGCACCGGTTCCAGCCAGGTCACCTCGGGCCGCTCGTTGAGCACGGCCGACGCCTGATGCTGGGGCGCCCCGAAATCCATCGGCCGGGCCCGCTTGCTCCCCGCGTTCAGCACGTCCAGGCAGACGTTCGTGGCGATCCGGTACAGCCAGGACCGCAGCGAGGACCGGCCCTCGAACTTGTCGTAGGCGCGCCAGGCGCGCAGGTACGTGTCCTGCACCGCGTCTTCGGCGTCGAAGGACGAGCCGAGCATCCGGTAGCAGTAACCGGTGAGCTCGACCCGGTAGCGGTCCATCGCCGAGTCGAGGTCCGGGCTGGTCGCGAGGTCACTCATGGCTGCCGTCCCCCAGTAGTTCCACTACGTCGAAAACTACCGGAGGGGTCTGACAACGGCAGCCCGGACGGGACTCACGTACCGGGCTTGCGCCCGTACACGTACACGTCGTCACCATTGCGCAGCAGGTTCCAGTACGCCTTGGCGTCCGCCGGGCGCATGTTCACGCAGCCGCCCGAGCCGGGCGGGCTCCACATGCTCTTCTCGACCGAGTGGAAGGCGATACCGCCGTCGAAGAACTGCGCGTACGGCATCGCGACGTCGTAGAGCGTCGACCAGTGGTTGATGTTGCGGTAGTAGATCTGCTTCCGACCGGTCCGCGTCTCGGTCCCGTCCTTGCCCGTGCGCACCGGCACCGGCCCGTAGACCGCTTTCGTGCCGTCCTGGACCCAACTGAGCTGGCGCGTCAGGTCCACGCAGGCGACCCGCCCCAGGTCGACCGGGCACGCGCCGTCCCGGTTGGGCGTGGTGCCCGCCGCCCGCTGCGCCAGCATCACGCTCATCGTCTGCCAGGTGAGCGGCCCGGCGTACCCCGCGGTCGGGGTTATGCCGTACGTCGCCTGGAACGACCTGATGGCGGTGCAGTCGGCCGGTGATTGCACGCCGTCCACCGGCCGCCCCAGGAACTGCTCGACCTGCCGCTGGTAGGGCCCGGTGGTCGCGGTGCAGGAAGCGGCTTGCGCCGACCCGCCCCCGACGATCACCAGCGGCGCCGCCAGCGCCACCGCCGCGGCCACCAGTGCCGCCGCCCGACCCCTCGTACGAATCCGTCGTTTCCGTGTGGATGTCACATCCGCCTCCCCACCGCATCCCTTCCCCGCCCGGAGGCCGAACGTGCCGGAGCCCGGAGCGTGTTCGGCTCCGGGCTCCGTAAATCACCTCGTACCGATGTCGTACGGGCGGGTGCGCGCGCCGTCGTATCAGCGCAGCGCGGCCAGGGAGGTCAGCCGGCGTTCGGCGCGCGCCACGCGCGACCCGTACAAGGTGATCGACGCGACGCCCACCACCGCCACCAGCGCGATCCCGACCGTGGCCGCCCACCCCGAGGCGTGGTAGGCCAGCGCCCCGAGGGTGCCGCCCGCGCTCGAACCGAGGTAGTACGCCGACTGGTACAGCGCCGACGCCTGCGCCCGGCCGGTCGTCGCGGTCCGGCTCACCGCCGCCGAGGCCACCGCGTGCCCCGCGAAGAAACCGGCCGTGATCAGCACCAGGCCCGCCAGGACGGCGACCAGCGCGTCCGCCAGGGACAGCAGCAGCCCGAGCGCGGTCGTGGTCACCGCCAGGTACAGCGCGCCGCGCCGTCCGATCCGGGCCACCAACTGCCCGGCCGCCGCCGAGGAGACCGTGCCGACCAGGTACACCAGGAACACCGATCCGACGACGCCCTGCCCCAGCGAGAACGGCTCGTCCACCAGGCGGTAACCGATGACCGTGTAGACCGCCCCGAACACCGTCATGAACAGCGCGCCGATCCCGTACAGCCGCAGCAGCAGCGGATTCCGCAGGTGCCCGGCGACGGTACGGCCCACCGCGCGCGGCTCCAGCGACGCCGGCCGGAAGAACCGCGCCCGGGGCAGCAGCACCAGGAACGCCACCGCGCACGCCAGCGCCATCAGCCCGACCGTCAGCAGCCCGGCCCGCCAGCCCCACAACTGCGCCGCCCAGCCGGTGACGATGCGCCCGCTCATCCCGCCGATCGAATTGCCCGCCACGAACAGGCCGATCGCGCCGACCAGCGCCTTCGGCCGGACCTCCTCCGCCAGGTACGCCATCGCGGAGGCGGGGATGCCGGCGATCGCCGCGCCCTGGAGCGCGCGCAGCGCCACCAGCCACTCCAGGTTCGGCGCCAACGGGACGAGCAGTCCGACGCCGACGGCCAAGACCATGGCGCAGGTCATCATCCGGGTCCGCCCGAACCGTTCCGACAGCGCGCTCAGCGGCAGGACGAACAGCGCGAGCGCTCCGGTGGCCGCCGACACCGTCCAACTGGCCTGACCGGCCGTCACGCCGAAGTCGGCGGAGATCGCGGGCAGCAACGCCTGGGTGGAGTAGAGCAGGGCGAAGGTCGCCAGTCCGGCGGCGAAGAGCGCGAGGCTCATCCGGCGGTAGCCGGGGCGGCCGGGGGAGAGGGGTTCCGGTGCGGGGGACGACGGGGTGGAGGCACCCGGGATGGAGGGTGCCCCGGTATGAGCGGGAGGCATGCTTCGACGGTAGACCCGGGTCGTTTCATGCGTCCAATGCACAGATTCGCGATAATCAATCCACTCATGCATCAGCCCAGCTCAGAGAGGTGCATGTCAATGAGCCGTTACGAAGAAGACATCCCCGTGACAAGTCTGCTGGCCCCCCGGCTCGCCTACTTCGTCGCGGTCGCCCGGCACGAGCACGTCACCCGCGCCGCGCACGAGCTGGGCGTACCGCAGTCCACGCTCTCCCGGGCCATGGTCCGCCTCGAACAGGACCTGTCCGTCACGCTGTTCGCCCGCAAGGGCCGCACCGTCGCCCTCACCACCGCCGGGCGCACCTTCCTCGCCTCCGCCCAGCGGGCCCTCGGCGAGATCGCCCGCGCCGCCGAATCCGTACAGCAGGACGCCGACCCGGCCTCCGGGAAGGTCGCCTTCGGCTTCCTGCACACCCTGGGCTCCGAGACCGTACCCGGCCTCATCCGGGCCTTCCGCGCCGACCACCCGAGAATCCGTTTCTCCCTCGTCCAGAACTACGGCGAGGCCATGTTGGAGCGGCTGCGGGCCGGGGAACTCGACCTCTGCCTGACCTCCCCGCTCCCCGACGCCCCCGACCTGGTGGCCCGCCGCCTCGACGAACAGCGGCTGCGCCTGGTCGTGCCCGACGACCACCGCCTGGCGGGCCGCAAGCGGGTCCGCCTCGCCGAGGCCGCCGAGGAAACCTTCGTCACGCTGGAGCCCGGCTACGGCCTGCGCCGCATCACCGACGACCTGTGCGCGGAAGCCGGGTTCACCCCGAGGGTCGCCTTCGAGGGCGAGGAGGCGGAGACCCTGCGCGGCCTCGTCGCCGCGGGCCTGGGAGTGGCCCTACTGCCGCCGCCCGCCGTGGCCCGGCCCGGCGTGGTGGAGCTGACGGTGACGGCGCCCCGCGCGGTCCGCGAGATCGGCGTCGCCTGGCTCGACGGACACCCCGACACGCCGCCGGTGGCGGAGTTCAAGCGGTTCCTGCTGTCCCGGCGGGGCCGGCTGATCCCCGACCTGTGAGCGGTGGCCCTCCGAGCCGGGCTCGCGCCGCCCCCGGCCCAGGCCGGCCCGGCTTGCGCGGACTCGACTCCCGCGCCCCCTCCTCCCGCGCCCGAGGTTTCCCCCGCCCCCGCCGACAGGAGGTACCCGGCCTGGAAACGCGACGTGGCACCCGCCGCCCGCATGATCCCCGCGATGTGCCGCCGGCAGGTCCGCTGCGACATGCCCAGCCGGCGCGCGATCACCTTGTCCTCCAGCCCCCCATCCCCCATGGCATATGCCGAACCGGCACAGTGGTGCAGTGCCCGAGGGGGAAGGCCGGACGAGGGCGCGCCGGATCGGCCGGTCGTCCGACCGTGAGGGGGCGGATCGGCCGGCCCGGTCGGTCCGGCGCGCCGCCCGTCGGGCCGCCGGGTGTGGTGAAGGCGTCAGCCGGACGACTTGGCGTAGGCCCCGAAACCGGTCCAGTCGACGACCACGACCCGCTCGTCGCCCACCACCCAGGCGTCGTGTCCGGGCTCGATCTGCATGAAGTCGCCGGGGCCGTACTCCTCGCTCGTGCCGTCGTCCATGACGACGTTCATCCGACCGCTCACCATGTATCCGGTGTGCGCCGCCTCGCAGCTGTCCGTGCCGGCCAGCGGCTTGACGTGCTCCGACCAGCGCCAGCCCGGCTCGAACACCGCGCGGCCGACGGCCCCGCCCGACGTTTGGATCACGTCGAGCCGGCCCTTGTCGTCCTGGAACGGGCGCGTCTCGTCCGCGTCGTCGAAGTTCTTGCGCACGATCTGAGCCATGCCTGATCGCCTCCCGTGGAAGAAGCCCCCGAGGACAACCACCCGAGTCCACTTCCCACTTTACGCGCGGACGGCGCCCCCGCCCCGGGGTGTTTCACCGTCGCGGCGAGCGCCCGAATCCGGAGGCCAGCGGCATCCGCAGGCCCAGCGGCGGGGGCGCGGCGAGCGCGTCCGTCACCGGCCGCGAGTACCGGCCCGAGAACATGGCGCCGAGTACGAAGTCCACCCCGAGGGCGACGACTTCCCGCTGGTGCTCGCGCAGTGCGTGCCCGTCCGAGTGCACCTCGAACCGGCACGTGGAACGATTCGCCTTCTTCGCCCGCGCCGCCAGCCGGAACGACGACTCCGGGTCGCAGCGCCCGTCGTCGGTCCCGTGCACGATCAGCACCTGCCGGCCCGCCAACTGCTTGACGGGCTCCGACGCCGGCTCCGATTCCGATTCCGGGGAGCCTTTCCCGTCCGCCCCGCCCCCGTCGAGGCGGGGGGCCAGCGCCAGCACCGCCTGGACGGCCTCGTGCCCCGCCGCCCGCAGCGCCGCCCGGCCGCCGGCGTCGTAGCCGGCCAGGCAGACGGGCACGTCGCCGTACCGGCGCACCACCTCGTCCACCGCCCACCGGGCCTCGTCCTCGCGAACGCCCGCCCCGTGCAGCACGGGGTGCGCGACCAGTCCCTGCGCCCCGCCCGCCCGGGCCAGCGCCCGGGCGAGCGGACGCACGGGACCCGGGGAGAATCTGGACGCCCCGGGGAGCAGGAGCACCACACCACTGACCGTCGAGACCGAGCCGTTCGCGCCGGCCGCCCGCCCCAGGCGGGCCCCGCGCGCCGGCGGCGCATGTTGTGCCATGGCGGAACAGTCTCAGACCGACAGGTGTACGCCACCCGTCCGTACGGTCACTGTTACGTATCGACGCCTCACGCCGACCCCGCGCTCTACGCGCGTAGGAGCTAGAGTGCCCAGATGACGAGCGACACCCCGAACCTGCCCACCCCGGATCAGATCCGCCGTGCCCCCAAGGTGCTCCTCCACGACCACCTCGACGGTGGCCTGCGCCCCGGCACCATCATCGAGCTGGCCCGCGAGGTCGGCTACGAGAACCTCCCCGAGACCGACGCCGACAAGCTGGGCGTCTGGTTCCGGGAAGCCGCCGACTCCGGCTCCCTGCCGCGCTACCTGGAGACGTTCGCGCACACCTGCGCCGTCATGCAGACGAAGGCGGCGCTCTTCCGCGTCGCCGCCGAGTGCGCCGAGGACCTGGCCGAGGACGGCGTCGTGTACGCCGAGATCCGCTACGCCCCCGAGCAGCACCTGGAAACCGGCCTGACCCTCGAAGAGGTCGTCGAGGCGGTGAACGACGGGTTCCGCGAGGGCGAGCGCCGCGCGAAGGCCAACGGCCACCGCATCCGGATCGGGGCCCTGCTGACCGCGATGCGCCACGCCGCCCGCGCGCTGGAGATCGCCGAGCTGGCCAACCGCTACCGCGACAACGGCGTGGTCGGCTTCGACATCGCCGGCGCCGAGGCCGGGTTCCCCCCCACCCGCCACCTCGACGCCTTCGAGTACCTCAAGCGCGAGAACAACCACTTCACCATCCACGCGGGCGAGGCATTCGGCCTGCCCTCGATCTGGCAGGCCCTGCAGTGGTGCGGCGCCGACCGCCTCGGTCACGGGGTGAAGATCATCGATGACATCGAGGTCGCCGCCGACGGCTCGGTGAAGCTGGGGCGCCTGGCCTCCTACGTCCGGGACAAGCGCATCCCCCTGGAGATGTGCCCGACCTCGAACCTCCAGACGGCCGCCGCCGCCTCGTACGCCGAGCACCCGATCGGCCTGCTGCGCAAGCTGCACTTCCGGCTGACCGTCAACACCGACAACCGGCTGATGAGCGGGACGAGCATGAGCCGCGAGTTCGAGCACCTGGTCGAGACGTTCGGCTACACGCTGGAAGACATGCAGTGGTTCACCGTCAATGCGATGAAGTCCGCGTTCATTCCTTTCGATGAACGACTGGCGATGATCAACGACGTGATCAAGCCGGGTTACGCGGAGCTGAAGTCCGAGTGGCTCTTCCGTCAGACCGCTTCGACCAGCGGTTCTGTCTCGGCATAGGCCATGGCATGACATGAAGGCGGCGCCCGGGAAGAGTCATTCCCGGGCGCTTTCTCATATTGAAGGATGTTTGCGGGTCGGGGTTTGAAGTGACTAGTTTGCGGAGCCGCTCAATTCCCCGTCGCAAGGACGATTTTGATGAAGAAGTCAGCTGCCAAGACGCTCGGTGTCGCCGCCCTGGGTGCCGCCTTCGCCGCCGTCGCCGCCGGTTCCGCGTCCGCCGCCGTACCGGCCGTCGGTCTGACCGACGCGCTGGGCACCGCCACCGGCGCCGTCCAGGGGCTCACCAGCCAGCAGAAGATGAGCGGGCACGAGGGCCAGGACGCCAGCGACCCGGGCGAGGCGCTCGGTGCGGTGACCGGTCTGCTCGGCGGCGTGCCGCTCAACAACCTCGGCAACTGATCGGTATCGCGCCCGTTCGCACGGCGTGAGCCGCACGCGTCACCCGCACGCGCGCACCCGTGGCGCACACCCTTTCGACGGGTGTGCGCCACGTCGCGCGGTGTGCCACGATCACCGGCAACTGCCCGCCGAAGCAAGGTGTTTGGGGTCTCGGTCATGCGCATGAAGGCACGGTCCACGGCACGGACGTGGACACGGAAGGCGAGCGTCGCCCTGCTCCCCGCCCTCCTCCTCGCCACCACGGGATGCGGTGGCGCCCCCGACGGCCCCGCGGCCCCCGACGCGAAGGCGCCGGCGTCGCCGCGCCCGACGGCCACGCCCTCCGCCGGCTCGGCGGCCCCGGCCGCACCGGCCTCCCCCAAGAACGCCGCGAGCAAGCTGGAGCGGTCCGCCCTGGAACCGGGCGACCTCGACGGCTACCAGATCTCCGCGCAGAACAAGAACCCCAACGCCCCCTCCGGCCAACCCCAGGCCGACCGCAAGGCGTGCCAGCCCCTCGCCGACGTCATGGGCGACAAGCCCGACCCGGCCGCCCGGGAGACCGTCAACCGGGGCGTCGGCTCGCAGAAGCAGGTCGGTCTCGCCGTCTCCGCCTCCGTCAGCTCCTACGCCGAGGCCGACGCCGAACGCCTCATGGCCCGGCTGCGCGACGCCGTCGCCGAATGCGGCACGGGCTTCTCCGCCACCGTCCAGAAGCAGACCGGCAGCTACCGCGACGTGAAGCCCCTCGCGTACAAGACCGGCGGGGACGAGAACGTCAGCTGGACCACCACGGCCACCGCCGCGGGCGTCTCGGCGCAGGTCCACCTGGTCGTCGTCCGCCACGGCGCCACCGTCGTGCGCCTGATGGCCCTCAACGTGGCCGACGCCGCGAAGAAGGCGCAGGTGCCGCAAGAGGTGGCGGACAAGCAACTGGACAAGATCCGCAAGGTCGGCTGAGGGCCCCGGGCCACTGGGCCCGGTCCGCGACTACCAGGCGGTCCGGGCGGAACCGGCGCCCGGCTTCTCGTTCGGCAGCAGCAGCCACAGCGCCAGGTAGATGAGGAACTGCGGACCGGGCAGCAGGCACGACAGGACGAAAATGATCCGCATCGTCCGTGCCTTCATCCCGAACCGTCGCGCGAGACCGGCGCAGACGCCACCGATCAGCCGTCCGTCACGGGGGCGGGTAATCGCGCTCATGGGTTTCTCCTCGTATCTCGGAACCGCTTTCCTGCGATGCCTCAATACTCGCGGGGAACCGCCGACAGAACCTCGGTCCAAGGGCGCACGTCGACCCTGGTAATTCTCGGGGTGGGCCCCTGAGAGCGCCGCAGCCTGGACCTCAGGGCCGGCACCACCGCCGCGTGGACGAGCAGCACACCGGCCGTGTTCAGCAGCACCGAGTCGACGTCGACGACCTGCCCCGGCACCCCGCTCTGCAGCATCGCGATGCTCAGCGAGAGCAGCGCGGCCGCGGCCCCCGTCCGGGCCAGCGAGGACCACGCGGCCAGCGGCGACCGTGCGAGCCGCCCGCCGGCCAGCGGCAACAGCACCCCGAGCGGGGCCAGCAGGGCCAGGTCCCCGCCGAGCCGGCGGGCCGCCTCCAGCGGCCCGTAGGCGAGGTCGGCCCGGATGCCCTCCAGCGGAGTCAGATTCGCGGCGGCGGCCCAGGGCACGTCCAGCGGCCGTAGGGTCAGCCAGCCGACGAGGAGGAGGTGGGCGGCCAGCAGGGCCCCGCCGAGGAGTCGGAGCCGGACGTGGATGGCTGTGGCGGCGGTGTCGCCGGCCTCATGACGCTGCACACCTGCGAGGACGCAGCACCCGGTAGCGGCGGTTCCGCCCGATTCCGGTGGGCCGGGACGGTGTGACGGGCACCACCCGTACCCGCAGCGGCGTGACACCGACTACCCCAGGGCGAGCAGCACGATCAGGAGCACCGCGCCCGCCGCGGCCGGCGCGATGACCTCGTACGACCACCGGACCGTGACGGCGCCCCGGGCGCTCGCGCGCGCCGCCCCGCGTTCGGCCAGCTCCTGCAGTTCGTCCACGACCTTGTCGGCGAGCGCCCGCGGCGATCCCTGGGACGCCACCGGGCCCGCCGCCCGCTCCTGGCCCTTGGCCACCGCCCCGACGTCCCGGCCCTGCCGGCGCTGCGCCTTCTTGCGCTCGCGCAGCGACACGGGGACCGACCAGAGCTGGTACTTCTCGCCCTCCGCCAGCACCTCCGCCGAATACCCGGCGCGCACCGCGTCCACGGAGGCCCAGGGCAGCTCGATGACCCGGAAGGGGTTGCGGACCCGCATCCGATCCTCGTTGGCGAAGACGGCCGGCCGGATGGTGAACGCGACGGTCAGCGGTACGGCGCACAGTGCCACGGCCAGCCCGATCCAGCGCGTGCTGCCGTCCCCGTAGACCACGGCGTCCGCGCACAGCCAGACGATCATCGCGAGGATCAGTACGCCGGTTGCGATGCCCATGGACGAGCGGTAGACGCGATCGGCGTATACCGGCTCGGCGGCGGGCTGCTGGCTGCTCATGCGCCCGATTCTGCCTCACGCCGTCCCGGGTCACGAGGTTCGGCCCAGGAGATCCGGCTCACGGGACCGCCGAGGACGGGGACAGGGGGCTGGGGAGGCGGAGGTGTCGATTCCATAGCGGATGAGGACAGGGGGGTGACAGGTCGCTACGCGCGTAGATATGCTCATCTTGTGACCATGCCCACCACCCTCACCGCATTCGCTGACGTGACGACGTCCGACAGCGCGCTGCGCCGCTTCCTGCACGGGCTGCCCGGCGTAGACGCAGTCGGACTGGAGGCCCGCGCGGCCTCCCTCGGCACCCGCTCGATCAAGACGACGGCCAAGGCGTACGCCATCGACCTGGCCATCTCGATGATCGACCTGACCACGCTTGAGGGTGCGGACACCCCGGGCAAGGTGCGGGCGCTCTCCGCCAAGGCCGTCAACCCCGACCCGACCGACCGTACGACGCCCACGACCGCCGCGGTCTGCGTCTACCCGGACATGGTGGCCACCGCCAAGGCCGCCCTGAACGGCGCCGACGTCAAGGTGGCCTCCGTCGCGACCGCCTTCCCGGCCGGCCGCGCCGCGCTGCCCGTCAAGCTCGCGGACACCCGCGACGCCGTCGCCGCCGGCGCCGACGAGATCGACATGGTCATCGACCGTGGCGCCTTCCTCGCCGGCCGCTACCTGGACACGTACGAGCTGATCAAAGCCGTCAAGGAGGCGTGCGTACGGCCCGACGGGACCGAGGCCCGCCTGAAGGTGATCTTCGAAACCGGCGAGCTGTCCACGTACGACAACATCCGCCGCGCCTCCTGGATCGGCATGCTCGCGGGCGCCGACTTCATCAAGACCTCCACCGGCAAGGTCGGCGTCAACGCCACCCCCGCCAACACCCTCCTGATGCTCGAAGCCGTCCGCGACTTCAAGGAGCAGACTGGAATCCAGATCGGCGTGAAGCCGGCCGGCGGCATCCGCACCACCAAGGACGCGATCAAGTTCCTGGTCCTGGTCAACGAGACCGCGGGCGAGGACTGGCTGAGCAACCACTGGTTCCGCTTCGGCGCCTCCAGCCTGCTCAACGACCTGCTGATGCAGCGCCAGAAGCTGAGCACCGGCCGTTACTCCGGTCCCGACTACGTGACGGTGGACTGATCACCATGGCATCCCTCTTCGAGTACGCACCGGCTCCCGAGTCCCGCTCGGTCGTCGACATCGCCCCCTCCTACGGGCTCTTCATCGACGGCGAGTTCACCGACGCCGCCGACGGGAGGGTCTTCAAGACCGTCTCGCCGTCGTCCGAGGAAGTCCTCTCCGAGGTCGCCCAGGCCGGCGCCGCCGACGTCGACCGCGCCGTCAAGGCCGCCCGCAAGGCGTTCGAGAAGTGGTCCGCGCTGCCCGGCTCCGAGCGCGCCAAGTACCTCTTCCGCATCGCCCGGATCATCCAGGAGCGCAGCCGCGAGCTGGCCGTCCTGGAGACCCTGGACAACGGCAAGCCGATCAGGGAGACCCGCGACGCGGACCTCCCGCTCGTCGCCGCGCACTTCTTCTACTACGCGGGCTGGGCCGACAAGCTCGACCACGCCGGCTACGGCGCGAACCCGCGTCCGCTGGGCGTGGCCGGTCAGGTCATCCCGTGGAACTTCCCGCTGCTGATGCTGGCATGGAAGATCGCCCCGGCGCTCGCCACCGGCAACACCGTCGTCCTCAAGCCCGCTGAGACCACCCCGCTGTCCGCCCTGTTCTTCGCGGACATCTGCCGCCAGGCCGGCCTGCCCAAGGGCGTCGTCAACATCCTCCCGGGCTACGGGGACGCGGGCGCGGCCCTCGTCGAGCACCCCGACGTGAACAAGGTCGCCTTCACCGGCTCCACCGCGGTCGGCAAGGCCATCGCCCGCCAGATCGCGGGCACGGACAAGAAGGCCACCCTGGAACTGGGCGGCAAGGGCGCCAACATCGTCTTCGACGATGCCCCCATCGACCAGGCCGTCGAGGGCATCGTCACCGGCATCTTCTTCAACCAGGGCCAGGTCTGCTGCGCGGGCTCGCGCCTGCTGGTCCAGGAGTCGATCCACGACGAGCTGCTGGACTCACTCAAGCGCCGGCTGTCCACGCTGCGCCTCGGTGACCCGCTCGACAAGAACACCGACATCGGCGCGATCAACTCCGCGGAGCAACTGGCCCGGATCACCGCGCTGGCCGAGACCGGCGAGGCCGAGGGCGCCGAGCGCTGGTCCCCGGCGTGCGAGCTGCCGTCCGCCGGCTACTGGTTCGCGCCGACGCTCTTCACCAACGTCACCCAGGCGCACACCGTCGCCCGCGACGAGATCTTCGGTCCGGTGCTGTCCGTTCTGACCTTCCGCACGCCCGACGAGGCCGTCGCGAAGGCCAACAACAGCCAGTACGGCCTGTCCGCCGGTATCTGGACGGAGAAGGGCTCGCGCATCCTCGCGGTCGCGGGCAAGCTCCGGGCGGGTGTGGTGTGGGCCAACACGTTCAACAAGTTCGACCCGACCTCGCCCTTCGGCGGCTACAAGGAGTCGGGCTTCGGCCGCGAGGGCGGCCGCCACGGTCTGGAGTCCTACCTCGATGTCTGAGTCCTCTGTGCGTCTGAACGTCTTCAAGACCTACAAGCTGTACGTCGGGGGCAAGTTCCCCCGCTCCGAGAGCGGCCGGGTGTACGAGGTGAGCGACTCGAAGGGCAACTGGCTGGCCAACGCGCCGCTGTCCTCCCGCAAGGACGCGCGTGACGCGGTCGTCGCCGCCCGCAAGGCGTTCGGCGGCTGGGCGGGCGCGACCGCGTACAACCGCGGGCAGGTCCTCTACCGCGTCGCCGAGATGCTGGAGGGTCGCCGGGAGCAGTTCGTCCGCGAGGTCGGCGAGGCCGAGGGGCTGTCCAAGTCCAAGGCGGCGGCCGTCGTGGACGCGGCCGTCGACCGCTGGGTCTGGTACGCGGGCTGGACCGACAAGATCGGCCAGGTCGTGGGCGCGGCCAACCCGGTGGCGGGCCCGTTCTTCAACCTCTCCACCCCGGAGCCGACCGGCGTCGTCACCGTCGTCGCCCCCCAGGAGTCGTCCTTCCTGGGCCTGGTCTCCGTCATCGCCCCGGTCATCGCGACGGGCAACACGGCGGTGGTGATCGCCTCGGAGAAGTCACCGCTGCCCGCCCTGTCCCTGGGCGAGGTGCTGGCCACCTCCGACCTGCCGGGCGGCGTGGTCAACATCCTGTCCGGCAAGGCCGCCGAGATGGGCCCGCACCTGGCATCCCACCAGGACGTCAACGCGATCGACCTGGCGGGCGCCGACGCGGCGCTGGCCAAGGAACTGGAGATCGCCGCGGCCGACAACCTCAAGCGCGTCCTGCGTCCACAGCCTGTGGACGACTGGACCGCCGACCCGGGCACGTCGCGCATGACGGCGTTCCTGGAGACCAAGACGGTCTGGCACCCCACGGGGTCGCTGGGCGCGTCCGGCTCGTCCTACTGATCCCGTAGAGCGGCCCTCGAAACCGGCCCCGGCAGCGACCCCCGCGCTGTCGGGGCCTTCGGCGTTCTCGCCGCTACTTCCGTCCCGGCAGCAGCGGGCCGAGCAGCGAACCCGCGGTGGCGGTGGGCAGTTCGCCGACCGAGGGGCCCTGGGTCAGGACGCCGGTGACCATGGTGGTGCCGACCGCCGGGAAGTCCGCGACCTTCGTCCCCACCCCGTTGTCGAGGGGGTCCACGCCGGTGTGGGCCAGCGGGTTCACCTTGAGGTTCGTGATCGGGTCGGTGACGCCGGACAGGGCCGCCGGGACGGAGAGCTCGCCGGCCTGCGCGCCGCCGGCGGCCATCGCCAGGGCCGCACCGGCCATCGAGAGGGTGAGGCCGGCGGTACGGAGTGCGCCGTTGCCGGGGGCTGCGTGACGTGCCATGAGGTTCCCGCCTGTGGTCGTAGTCGCGTGCGCACGCAGCGTAGTGGAGGTGCGGCTCCGGTTTCCAACCGGCCGTGCGGCGCGGACGGATGTGAGAGTGCTCGCAGGACGCGTCACCGATGTACCCATACGGGAGGTCATGCCTCACACTGGTGACCCGTGAGCTCCTCCTCTCCCCTCCCCACGCGCGTCGTCCTGCTGACCGGGCCCTCGGGCTCCGGCAAGTCGTCGCTCGCGGCCCGCTCGGGCCTGCCCGTGCTGCGCCTGGACGACTTCTACAAGGAGGGCGACGACCCGACGCTGCCGCTGGTCGAGGGCAGCTCGGACATCGACTGGGACTCGCCGCTGTCGTGGGACGCCGAGGCGGCGGTCGCCGCGATCGCGGAACTGTGCGCGGCGGGGCGGACCGAGGTGCCGGTGTACTCCATCGCGACGTCGTCGCGGACGGGTGCGGAGACGCTGGACATAGCGCGTACGCCGCTGTTCATCGCGGAGGGGATCTTCGCGGCCGACATCGTGGCCCGCTGCCGGGAGCTGGGGCTGCTGGCGGACGCGATCTGCCTGCGGGGGCGGCCGTCGACCACGTTCCGCCGGAGGTTGGCGCGGGATCTGCGCGAGGGGCGCAAGTCGGTTCCGTTCCTGCTGCGCAGGGGCTGGCGGCTGATGCGGGCGGAGCGGGGGATCGTGGCGCGGCACGCGGCGCTGGGCGCGGTGCCGTGTGCGCGGGACGAAGCCCTCGGCCGCCTCGCCGCCTGCGCGGCCGGCCGCCACCGCACCCCCACCCCGGCCTGACCCCTCCGGGGGCCGCGCCACCCTTTCACCGGGCCACCCCTGCGGCCACGCCACGGTCCCGTCCGGCGGGGCCGGGCCACGTCTGCGGCTGAGCCGCCTCGCTTCCGGCCGGGCCGGGACAACCCCGGCCTGCGGCCTCGGCTTGCGGCCGTGCCGCGCCTATCCGCGCGTCCGCGCGCCGTCCGGCCGGCGGGGTGGGCAGATTCAGCGTCGCCGGGGTTTGAGTGGGGCTCCCCGGACGGGGTCCGGGGGGGAGGGTCCGGGGGAAGCCCGGTGCCCGGCGGAGCCGGGTTTCCTGGGGCGCCGCCCCAGACCCCGCGCCTCGAACGCCGGCGGGGCTGGAAGTGCGTCCCCGCGCCTCAAAACGCAGGCGGGGCAACCCCGGCCTGCCGGCCTCGGCTTGCGGCCGTGCCGCGCCCATCCGCCGCGTCGGCTCGCTGTCCGGCGAGGCTGAACCTGCCCGGTAGCCCGGGGGTGGCTCGCCCGGGGGATGGGTAACGCCGCGCATGCGAAAAGGCGGGATCATGCGGACCCCCGACCGCTTGATCCCGCCTTTTCCCCCCGCGGCCCCCGCCCTACCCCCGTAGGACGGACCCCCTCGGCCCGATGGTCTTCGTCACGCGCCGACGTCAGGCGACGAGTTCCCCGAAGGACTCCGCCTCGTCCCGGCCGAAGCTCAGGACGTCGTCCTCGCGCAGCCGCCGCAGCGACCGCCAGATGCTGGACTTCACCGTGCCGACGCTGATGCCCAGGATCTCCGCGATCTCCGGATCCGTACGGCCCTCGTAGTACCGCAGGACCAGCATCGTCCGCTGCGGCTCCGGAATCCGGGCCAGCGCCTGCCACAACACCGCCCGCAGCTCCGTACCGCGCATCGCGTCCGTGTCCGAGGCCGTCTCCGGCAGCTCCTCCGTCGGGTACTCGTTCAGCTTCCGCCGACGCCACGCGCTGATGTGCAGGTTCGTCATCGTGCGGCGCAGGTAACCGCCGACCGCCGCCTTGTCGCTGATCCGGTCCCACGCCCGGTAGGTCGAGAACAGCGCGCTCTGGAGCAGGTCCTCCGCCTCGTACCGGTCGCCGGTGAGGTGGAACGCCGTCGCGAACAGCGCCGCCCGGCGTTCCCGTACGTACGCCGTGAATTCCGCCTCCGAGGAGGAAGGAAGACGCGGAGTGGGAACCGCCTGGTACGTGTTCGCGTCAATGGCTACAGGATGCGTCGGCCGCTGACGGGCGACCGTCGCCGTACGGGCAGCCGCCCGGCGGTTCGCATCGTGCAGCCGCGTGACAACCGCGCTGGTCGTGGTGCTGTGCAGCGTGTTCATCTCGCGCCCCCCGTCGTGGAGTCTGCTTCGGTCCGTTCGTTGGTAGAAGCCTGCCCCGCCGACTTAACCGGGGTGTCCTGCGACTGTCACAGCCCTGTCACAGCGGCCCGCCGCCGCAACCCCGCACGACGGACGGTCGAGTCCCGACGGCCGATGGGACAGAATGAGCCCGTGCCCTTCCTGTTGCTGATCGAGGACGACGACGCCATCCGCACGGCCCTCGAAATCTCCCTGTCACGCCAGGGCCACCGTGTGGCCACCGCGGCGACGGGCGAGGACGGCCTGAAACTGCTGCGCGAGCAGCGGCCGGACCTGATCGTGCTGGACGTGATGCTGCCCGGGATCGACGGCTTCGAGGTGTGCCGGCGGATCCGGCGCACCGACCAGCTGCCGATCATCCTGCTGACCGCGCGCAGCGACGACATCGACGTGGTGGTCGGGCTGGAGTCCGGAGCCGATGACTACGTTGTCAAACCCGTCCAGGGACGGGTGCTGGACGCCCGCATCCGCGCCGTACTGCGCCGCGGCGAACGCGAGGCCAGTGACTCCGCCGTGTTCGGGTCCCTGGTCATCGACCGCGCCGCCATGACGGTGACGAAGAACGGCGAGGACCTCCAGCTCACCCCGACGGAGCTGCGCCTGCTGCTGGAACTCAGCCGCAGGCCCGGCCAGGCGCTGTCGCGGCAGCAGTTGCTGCGCCTGGTCTGGGAGCACGATTACCTCGGGGACTCGCGGCTCGTCGACGCCTGCGTACAGCGGCTGCGCGCCAAGGTGGAGGAAGTCCCGTCGTCGCCCACCCTCATCCGTACCGTGCGGGGTGTCGGCTACCGCCTGGACTCCCCGCAGTGACCAAGCAGTTCCTCAAAGGGCTGTTCGCGGGCCGGCGCTGGACCAGTCTGCGGTTGCGGCTCCTCGTGGTGTTCGCCCTCGTCGCGCTGACCGCCGCCGTGTCCGCCTCCGGGATCGCCTACTGGCTGAACCGCGAGGCGGTGCTCACCCGTACCCAGGACGCGGCGCTCGGCGACTTCCGCCAGGAGATGCAGAACCGCGCCGCGGCCCTGCCCGCCGATCCGACGCCCGACGAACTGCAGCGCACCGCCGAGCTGATGGCGGGCAGCAGTCCCGGGTACAGCGTGCTGCTGGTGGACGAACTGAAGGACGGCCGCAAGGTGTTCGGCGCTGCGGGCCCCGACTCCTTCGGGTTGAACGACGTACCCAAGTCACTCCAGCACGCCGTGAACGACCGGCAGAAGACGACAGCCGCCAACGACGCCGAGTACCACATGTACTGGCAGCGCACGAAGCCGCACGGCAACCCGTACCTGGTGGGCGGGACGCGGATCGTGGGCGGCGGGCCGACGGGCTACATGTACAAGTCGCTGGCCCAGGAACGTGACGACCTCAACGCCCTCGGCTGGTCCCTGACCATCGCCACCGGGCTCGCGCTGCTCGGCTCCGCGCTGCTCGCGCAGGCCGCGGCCCGGACCGTGCTCAAGCCCGTGCAGCGGCTCGGCGACGCGGCGCGGCGGCTGGGTGAGGGCGAGCTGGACCACCGGCTCGACGTGTCGGGGACCGACGAGCTCGCGGACCTGTCGCACACCTTCAACAAGACGGCGGAGGCGCTGGAGAAGAAGGTCGCGGACATGAGCGCGCGGGAGGAGGCCAGTCGGCGCTTCGTCGCGGACATGTCGCACGAACTGCGCACGCCACTGACGGCCTTGACGGCGGTCGCCGAGGTGCTGGAGGAAGAGGTCGACGATCTCGATCCGATGATCGCACCGGCGGTGGCCCTGGTGGTGAGCGAGACCCGGCGGCTGAACGACCTGGTGGAGAACCTGATGGAGGTCACCCGCTTCGACGCGGGGACGGCGCGGCTGGTCCTGGACGACGTGGACGTCGCCGACCAGGTCACGGCGTGCATCGACGCGCGGGCGTGGCTCGACGCCGTCGAACTCGACGCGGAGCGAGGGATCGTGGTGCGACTCGACCCGCGCCGGCTCGACGTGATCCTGGCCAACCTCATCGGCAACGCGCTCAAGCACGGCGGCTCGCCGGTGCGGGTGTCGGTGCGGGTGGAGGGGGAGTGGCTGGTGATCGCGGTCAAGGACAACGGTCCGGGCATCCCGGAGGAGGTGCTCCCGCACGTCTTCGACCGGTTCTACAAGGCGAGCGCATCCCGCCCGAAGTCGGACGGCAGCGGGTTGGGCCTGTCCATCGCGATGGAGAACGCGCACATCCACGGCGGCGACATCACGGCCGCCAACGGGGCCGAGGGCGGGGCGCTGTTCACGCTGCGGCTGCCGGTGGACGTGGGAAAGGTGATCGCCGGTGAGGCGTAGGACGGGGCGCGTGGCCGGGGCACTGGTGCTGGCGGCCGTGACGGCGGTGACGTCGGGTTGCGGGATCCGGGCGACGACGGTGCCGGTGGACGTCGGCGCGGCGCCCTCGCGGGTGTCGTGCGACACCCCGGCGGCGCCGAGCGGGCAGCAGCCGAGCGGGGTTCCGGGGTTCCGGGCGACGGTGGAACTCGTGTGCGGGTCGCAACTGGTGGGAGTGGAGCGGGTGGTCCCGGTGCCGGAGAAGCGACCGGCGCGGGACCCGGTGGTGCTGGCGGCGCAGGCGCTGCTGGAGGCGCTGGAGCGGGAGCCGTCGGCGCAGGAGCGGGACGCCGGGTTCACGACCGGGGTCCCCGCCGGGCTGTCGGCGGTGCCGACGCGGGCGGGCGACCCGACGGGGACGGTCCGGCTGAGCCGGAAGCCGGAGGACCTGCCGCCGGTCGCGCTGTCGCAGATCGTGTGCACGCTGTCCGACAGCGAGGCGGTGTCGGCGGGCCCGGGCCCGGTGGTCCTGGGCGGTCCGGACGCGGACCCGCCGCGGGCGTGGGAGTGCGGTGACGCTGTCCGCTCGCGGCCGGAATCGGTGCCGACGCTGGGCGACGTCGTCCGCCCGACCCCTTCCTGACACGCCACTCGCGTCGTTCGGCGCGGGGGCGCCTCGCGGGCTTCGCGCCGCTGCGCCGGACTCCGTCCGACTCCTTCCTGACGCGCCGCTCGCGTCGTTCGGCGCGGGGGCGCCTCCCGGGCTTCGCGCCGCTGCGCCGGACTCCGTCCGTCGGCCCCGTCGGCCCCGTCGGCCCCGTCGGCCCCGTCGGCCGGTCGCCGTGGCCCGGCCGCCCGCCGTTTCCTGGGGCGCCGTGCCAGACCCCGTGCCTCAAACGGCGGCGGGGATGGGGTGCCGGCGGGGCGTACGGGTACCGGCCCGGGGGACGGCGACGCCCCCCGGACCGGAAGGCTCGGGGGGCGTGGGGCCCGTACGGGTACCGGCCGACCGGCGGACGAGGTCCGCCGGAGCGGCGCGGAGCCGGTGAGGCGCCCCGGCGCCGGGATGGATCAGAGGCCGGCGGCCGACGAGAGGTCCTTCTTGATCGCGTCCAGGATCTCCTGGCCGCGGGTGCGGGCCGAGGTGAGGTCGGAGGCGTCGGCCACCGGGACCACGACCTCCAGGTAGCACTTCAGCTTCGGCTCCGTGCCCGACGGGCGGACGATCACCCGGGCCTTGTGGTCGCCCTCCAGGTAGTAGCGCAGGCCGTCCGTGGGCGGGAGCGACTCCGTGCCCTCGTTCAGGTCCTCCGCCGAGACGACCCGCAGGCCCGCCAGTGACACCGGCGGCCGCGACCGCAGCGCCGCCATCGCCGAGCTGATGACCGACAGGTCCGAGACCCGGACCGACAGCTGGTCGGTGGCGTGCAGGCCGTGGGCCATCGCCAGGTCGTCCAGCAGGTCGGTCAGGGTGCGGCCCTGCTCCTTGAGCTGCGAGGCCAGTTCGGCGACGAGGAGCGCGGCCGTGATGCCGTCCTTGTCGCGGACGCCCTCGGGGTCCACGCAGTAGCCGAGCGCCTCCTCGTACCCGTAGCGCAGGCCCTCGACCCGGGAGATCCACTTGAATCCGGTGAGGGTCTCCTCGTACGGCAGGCCCGCCGCGTCCGCGATCCGGCCCAGGAGGCTGGAGGAGACGATCGACTCGGCGAAGACGCCCCGCGCGCCCTTGTGGACCAGGTGCGCCGCCAGCAGCGCGCCGACCTCGTCGCCGCGCAGCATCCGCCACCCGCCGTCCGCGCCGCCCTCGGTCGGCACGGCCACCGCGCAGCGGTCCGCGTCCGGGTCGTTGGCGATCACGATGTCCGGGCCGGCCTCGGCGGCCGTCGCGAAGGCCAGGTCCATCGCCCCCGGCTCCTCCGGGTTGGGGAAGGCCACGGTGGGGAAGGCCGGGTCCGGCTCCGCCTGCTCGGCCACCAGGACCGGGGTCGGGAAGCCGTGCCGGGCGAAGGCGGCCATCACGACGTCCTTGCCGACGCCGTGCATGGCCGTGTAGACGGTCCGCACGCCCCGGGGGGAGCCGGGAGTCAGGACCGCGTCCGTACGCGCCAGGTACGCCTCCAGGACCTCGTCGCCGAGGTCCTCCCAGCCGGACTCGGGGCGCGGCACGGAATCGAGGGTGGTGATCCGCTCGATCTCCGCCGCGATCTCGGCGTCCGCCGGGGAGACGATCTGGGAGCCGTCGCCGAGGTAGACCTTGTAGCCGTTGTCCCGGGGCGGGTTGTGGCTCGCGGTCACCTCGACGCCGGCGACGGCGCCCAGGTGCCTTATGGCGTACGCGAGGACGGGCGTCGGCAGGGGGCGGGGCAGGACGGCCGCGCGCAGCCCGGCGCCGGTCATCACGGCGGCGGTGTCGCGGGCGAAGTCCGCCGACTTGTAGCGCGCGTCGTAGCCGACGACGACCAGGCCGCCGGCGTGGCCGCGGGCCTTGAGGTAGGCCGCGAGACCCGCCGCGGCCCGGATGACCACGGCGCGGTTCATCCGCATCGGGCCCGCGCCGAGCTCCCCGCGGAGCCCCGCCGTGCCGAACTGCAGCATTCCGGAGAAGCGGTCCGCGAGCGACGCCGTGTCGCCGGCCTCGATGAGCTCGGCGAGTTCGGCCGCCGTCTCCGGGTCCGGGTCCTCGGCCAGCCAGGCGCGGGCCCGGGTGATCAGATCGTCCTGCACTTCCTGCACTACTTCCGCCTTACCTCTCGTACGACTCGTACGGTCCTCAGATGCGGGCGAGGACCTGGGTCAGCAGCTTGCCCATGCGCGAGGCCGAGTCGCGGCCGGCCTGGAGCACCTCTTCGTGGTTCAACGGCTCGCCGGACAGGCCGGCCGCCAGGTTGGTGACCAGGGAGATGCCGAGCACCTCGGCGCCGGCCTCACGGGCGGCGATGGCCTCCAGGACGGTGGACATGCCGACCAGGTCCGCGCCCATGACGCGGATCATGTTGATCTCGGCCGGGGTCTCGTAGTGCGGGCCGGGGAACTGGACGTAGACGCCTTCTTCGAGGGTCTCGTCGATCTCCTTGCACAGCGCGCGCAGGCGCGGCGAGTAGAGGTCGGTGAGGTCCACGAAGTTCGCGCCGACGATCGGCGAGGTGGCCGTCAGGTTGAGGTGGTCGCTGATCAGGACCGGCTGGCCGGGCTTCATGCCCTCGCGCAGACCGCCGCAGCCGTTGGTCAGCACGATGGTCTTGCAGCCGGCGGCGACGGCGGTACGGACGCCGTGGGCGACGGCGGCGACGCCGCGGCCCTCGTAGTAGTGGGTCCGGCCGAGGAAGAGCAGCGCGCGCTTGTCGCCGATCTTGTACGAGCGGATCTTGCCGCCGTGGCCCTCGACGGCGGGCGGCGGGAAGCCGGGCAGCTCGGTGACGGGGAACTCGGCCTCGGGCGCACCGAGCGCCTCTGCGGCGGGGGCCCAGCCGGAGCCCATGACGAGGGCGACATCGTGGGTTTCGGCGCCGGTCAGCTCGCGCAGGCGGGCGGCCGCGGCGGTGGCGTCGGCGAAGGGGTCGGTAACAGATGCGTTCACGCCGACGAGCGTAACCGCTCTCGGCCTACGCGCGTAGATGGCACAGCTCACGGTGTTCGGATCGTTGCCTTGTCGTTTCCGCCGAATCGTCCCCGAGGGTTCCCGTCCCTCGACGGAGCCGGGTTTTTCCCGGGGCCGCCCCGGACCGCGCGCCTCGAACTCCCCCGGCCCACGCTGGGAGGGATCCCCACGAGGCTGGAGAAACCGGTGCGCAGGGCGAGGACGGAGTCCGCCGCAGCGGCCCGAAGCACGGGAGGCGCCCCGGCGCCGAGGGGTGCGAGGGGCGTGCACAAGGAGTCAGCAGGGGCGCTTGCGGAGTTCCATCACGTAGTCGTGCGGGGCGCCCGCGGACTCGGCCGCGTCCGCGATCTCCCCGAGGTAGCGCGCGGAGGGCAGGCCGCCCTCGTAGCCGTTCAGGACGTACACCCAGGCGGCCTCCTCGCCGTCCAGGGTGTGCACCCGGATCCGCATCCGGCGGTAGATGTCGAGCCCGACGCCCTCCCACCGGTCCATCGAGTCCTCGTCGAGCGGCGCGATGTCGTACAGAGCCACGAAGACCTGCTGGCGCGGCGCTTCGACGATCGTCGCCAGCGCCCCCTCCCAGCCCATCTGCTCGCCGCCGAAAGTCAGCCGCCAGTCGTTGATCCAGCCCGTGCCGCGCAGCGGCGAATGCGGAGCGCGGCGCGTCATCAGCCGCGGGTCGAGGTTGCCGGCGTACGCGGCGTAGAGCGACATGAGGTCGAGGGTACGGGAGGGGCGGCCCGGGCGGCGTGCCCGGAGGGATGACCGGGGACGACCCGGGACGACCGGATCGGCGGAGCGGACGGCGGGACCGGGCGTGAAGCACCTTGAAGCGTGCGGGACAATGGGGCACGGAATGCATCCCCCGGGGAGACCCCCCGGAAGCCCCGGCCGGGGCGGCAGCCGGCCGGGTAGACGTGAGGCGGAGTTTTCGTGACCCGGATCGTGATCATCGGCGGCGGACCCGGCGGGTATGAGGCGGCCCTCGTAGGGGCCCAGCTCGGCGCGGAGGTGACCGTCGTGGACTGCGACGGACTCGGCGGAGCCTCGGTACTGACCGACTGCGTGCCCTCCAAGACCCTCATCGCGACCGCCGAGGTCATGACGACCTTCGACTCGTCGTACGAGGAGCTCGGCATCGTCGTCGCGGACGACACCCCGCACATCGAGCAGGCCGCGCGCGTCGTCGGCGTCGACCTCGGCAAGGTGAACCGGCGCGTCAAGCGCCTCGCGCTCGCCCAGTCGCACGACATCACCGCTTCCGTCACCCGGGCGGGCGCACGCGTCCTGCGCGGTCGCGGCAAGCTCGGCGGGCCGCAGGGCACCGACGGCACCCGGGACGTCATCGTCACCGCGGCCGACGGCTCCGAGACGATCCTGACCGCCGACGCGGTGCTGATCGCGACCGGCGGCCACCCCCGCGAGATCCCCGACGCGATGCCCGACGGCGAGCGCATCCTGAACTGGACCCAGGTCTACGACCTCGACGAGCTCCCCGAGGAGCTCATCGTCGTCGGTTCCGGCGTGACCGGCGCCGAGTTCGCGGGCGCCTACCAGGCCCTCGGCTCCCGCGTCACGCTGGTGTCCTCCCGCGACCGGGTGCTGCCGGGCGAGGACCCCGACGCCGCCGCCGTCCTGGAGGACGTCTTCCGCCGCCGCGGCATGAACGTCATCGGCCGCTCCCGCGCCGAGTCCGCCAAGCGGGTCGGCGACCGGGTCGAGGTCACCCTCTCCGACGGCCGGGTCATCAGCGGCACGCACTGCCTGATGGCGGTCGGCGCCGTCCCCAACACGCAGGGCATGAACCTGGAGGAGTCCGGGGTCCGGCTCAAGGAGTCCGGGCACATCTGGACCGACAAGGTGTCGCGCACGTCCTCGCCGGGCGTGTACGCGGCCGGTGACGTGACCGGCGTCTTCGCGCTGGCGTCCGTCGCCGCCATGCAGGGCCGGATCGCGATGTACCACTTCCTCGGGGACGCGGTGGCCCCGCTGAACCTCAAGACGGTCTCCTCGAACGTCTTCACCGACCCCGAGATCGCCACCGTCGGCTACACCCAGGCCGACGTGGACGCCGGCAAGATCGACGCCCGAGTCGTGAAGCTCCCGCTGCTGCGCAACGCGCGGGCGAAGATGCAGGGCATCCGCGACGGCTTCGTGAAGCTGTTCTGCCGCCCGGGCACCGGGATCGTGGTCGGTGGTGTGGTCGTCGCACCGCGCGCCAGCGAGCTCATCCACCCGATCTCGATCGCCGTCGACAACAACCTGACGGTCGAGCAGATCGCAAACGCGTTCACCGTGTACCCCTCCCTGTCCGGTTCGATCGCCGAGGTGGCGCGCCAACTGCACACCCGGAAGGTCGCCGGGGAGGCGTAACCGCCGCGAACCGCCCTGTTCCACAAGGGGTTTGGGGCGACGCGTGGGGTTGTGGCGGACTGTTCACGCAACTGTCCGACCGCGTATACCACTTGTCGCCCCACCTTATGGACAACTTCGGTATTCCGGCGGAAGCAGCTGAAAGCAGTCGGTCGCCCGGGTTACTGTCAGTTTCGTGTTCGCTGCAGAACGTCGCCAATTGATCCTCGAAATGGTGCGGGCCAACGGAGCGGTATCGCTCCGGGAGCTCGCCCGCGTCGTCCAGACCTCCGAAGTGACCGTACGGCGGGACGTGCGGGCACTGGAGGCCGAAGGACTCCTCGACCGCCGACACGGCGGTGCGGTCTTGCCGGGCGGTTTCACGCGGGAGTCCGGCTTTCCGCAAAAGTCCCATCTCGCCACCGCGGAGAAGACGGCCATCGCCGATGTCGCGGCCGGCCTCGTCGAAGAGGGCGAGGCCATCGTCGTCGGCGCGGGTACCACCACCCAGGAGCTGGCCCGCCGGCTCGCGCGGGTACCCGGGCTGACCGTGGTCACCAACTCGCTGCTCGTCGCCCAGGCGCTGGCCCATGCCAACCGGGTCGAGGTGGTGATGACCGGCGGCACCCTGCGCGGCTCCAACTACGCGCTCGTCGGCAGCGGCGCCGAGCAGTCCCTCCAGGGGCTGCGGGTGTCGCGGGCCTTCCTGAGCGGGAGCGGGCTGACGGCGGAACGCGGGCTGTCCACCTCCAACATGCTCTCCGCGAGCGTGGACCGGGCGCTGGTGCAGGCGGCGGCGGAGGTGGTGGTCCTCGCCGACCACACCAAGCTGGGCACCGACACCATGTTCCAGACCGTGCCGACGGACGTCATGACGCGGCTGGTGACCGACGAGCCGCCGCCGCACGACGACCGAGCCGCCACCGAGCTGCAGGCGCTGGCCGACCAGGGCGTGCAGATCACGGTCGCGGGCGGCGCGGCGGCCTCCGGCGGGGACGGGATGGCGGGCCGCCGGCCGCGGCGGGAGTCGCCGCTGCCGGTGCAGCGGCGCGGCGGGCCGACGGCGCAGTTGCGCAGTGCGCCGGGCGGGTTGCTGGAGCCGCAGGCGGGGGAGCGGGCGCGGGTCGCGGACCTGCGGCGGCGCTAGGTGTCCGGCCGCGGCGCCGTTGCGCTGCGCGGCCCCGGCTGCGCCGGGCTTCGCGGGGCGCCCCGCACCCCGCGCCTCAAGCGCCGGCGGGGCTGAAACGACCGCCTCAACCCCGCCGGGGCTGAAAAGACCCGAAGGTCCCCGCCCTCCAGGGCGGGGACCTTCGGGTCGTCAAGTCAGTCCTTGATCTCGCAGATCGTGGCGCCGGAGGTGAGGGAGGCGCCGACCTCGGCCGTGAGGCCGACGATGGTGCCGGAGCGGTGCGCGTTCAGCGGCTGCTCCATCTTCATGGCCTCCAGGACGACGATCAGGTCGCCCTCGTTGACCTGCTGGCCCTCCTCGACCGCGACCTTGACGATCGTGCCCTGCATCGGGGAGGCCAGGGTGTCGCCCGAGGCGGCCGGGCCGGACTTCTTCGCGGCGCGGCGCTTCGGCTTCGCACCGCCCGCGGCGGCCGTACGGGCCAGCGTCATGCCCAGCGAGGACGGCAGCGAGACCTCCAGGCGCTTGCCGCCGACCTCGACGACCACCGTCTCGCGGCCCGGCTCCTCGTCGGAGTCCTCGGCGGCGGGCGCCGTGAAGGCCGGGATCTCGTTGACGAACTCGGTCTCGATCCAGCGGGTGTGGATCGTGAACGGGGTCCCGTCGGTCGGGGCGAACGCCGGGTCG
>NZ_JBEYZH010000004.1:0-441828 GCF_040645975.1 Streptomyces sp. NPDC046557 | reverse complement strand
GATGGGTCATCGGACAGGCCATTCGTCGGATGTGATGTCTAACGTCGTTGGTGACCACACCGGTTCAGGAAGCTCGGAGCACCGGTGATCACCGGTGCGCGGCCCCTCGTGCGTGTGCCGGGGAGCCGGATCAGTGGGCGGAGGCGCCCAGGGTGATCCCGAGGGCCGCGCTGTACTGGGCGACGGCCAGCTTGCCGAGCGCGGGGTAGGCGCCGAGCACCTCGGCGGTGGCGCACTCGGCCTCCTTGCACGCCGTGTCCAGCAGCCCCTCGGCCGCCTCCGGGCCGATCAGGTAAGGCGCCAGGGCGAGCTGCGTCGAGCCCTCGGTGCGCAGCTGCTCGGCGATCGCGGCCACCGAACCCTCCTGGTCCAGCGCGGCGGCCTTCACCGGCACCGCGAGGCGCGCGGCCAGCAGCATGCCGGTGATCCCGGCGGCCTGGACGGCCTCCTCGCCACCGGTGGTGGCCAGGATGATCCCGTCGGCGGCCGTGGTGACGGTGAACAGCCTGGCCCGGTCGGCGCGCGCCAGCCCCGCCTCGGAGAGCCGCACGTGCAGACCCTCGGCGAGCAGCGGGTGCGGACCGAGGACATCGGCCAGTTCGGCGGCGGCCGAGGAGTCCATCAGCGCCTGGCGGACGCGGCGCAGCAGGTCGCTGTCCGGGCCGACGAGCAGCGGCACGACCACGGCGTCCGGGCCGGTCGGCGCGGGCACCTCGTGGCCGGCGGCGCGGGCGAACTCCGCGCGGGCGGCGCGCTCCCGCGCGACGGCGGTGAGCACACCGGCCAGGGAGGGGAATTCGGAGCCTTCGGAGTCGTCACCCTCCAGGTAGCCGATCCGGCCGTCCAGGCCGGGCAGCTCGGAGCGGCCGATGCTCAGGACCTCTTCCGCGAGCCCGCGCGAGGCGGCCGAGGGGGCACCGGGCACGGCGAGCACCAGCGCGGGCGCGCCCTCGGGCGCCACCGCGGGCTCGGGGCGGCGGTGCCGTCCGGCAGGGCGGGGTCGCGGCATTCGTACGGGCAGGCCATTTGCGGGCCCAGTGGGGGAGCTCATGGCGCCGCATGCTACTGGTTTATCGGAACCAGTTGTTCAAGCAGGGTCATTTCCGGCGGCTTCTGTCCGTATTTATCCGCTGAATGTGAGACACGGTCGGCTGTAGTGGCCATGTATCGGCCATGTATCGGTCATGCGTCGGCCGGAACGGCTCAACCCGCCGTCGGCAGGCGCCAGTCCACCGGGGCCGCGCCCTGCCGTACCAGCAGGTCGTTCACCTTGCTGAACGGCCGCGAGCCGAAGAACCCGTTGGCGGCCGACATGGGGGAGGGGTGCACGGACTCCACCGCCGGCAGTTCGCCCAACAGCGGCCGCACGTTGCGCGCGTCCCGCCCCCACAGCACCGACACCAGCGGCTTGCCGCGCGCGGCCAGCGCGCGGATCGCCTGCTCGGTGACCGCCTCCCAGCCCTTGCCGCGATGACCGCCGGTCTTGCGCGGGGCTGTGGTGAGCGCGCGGTTGAGGAGCAGGACGCCCTGGCGGGTCCACGGGGACAGGTCGCCGTTCGCCGGCCGGGCCACGCCGAGGTCCGCGTTCAGCTCGCGGAAGATGTTGTCCAGGCTCGGCGGCCACGGGCTGACGTCGGGCGCGACGGAGAAGGACAGGCCCATGGCGTGTCCCGGCGTCGGATAGGGGTCCTGCCCGACGATCAGCACCTTGACCTCGTCGAAGGGCTGCTGGAAGGCGCGCAGCACGTTCGGTCCGGCCGGCAGGTAGGTTCTGCCCGCCGCGATCTCGGCGCGCAGGAAGTCGCCCATCGCGGCGACCTGCGCCGCCACCGGCTCCAGAGCGCGGGCCCAGCCCGGCTCGACGATCTCGTTCAACGGTCGTGCTGCCACGGGCAGTCACTCTACTGGCCGATCCGCAGTCCTATCGACGCATGACCGCCGCCCGCACGCAGAGCACGTCCGGCAGGTGCTCCGCCAGCAACTGCCAACTGTCCCCGTCGTCATGGCTCGCGTACAGCTCGCCGTTGCGGTTGCCGAAGTAGATCCCCGCCGGGTCCGCGTCGTCCGTGCAGAGCGCGTCCCGCAGGACCGTTCCGTAGTGGTCCTCGGCCGGCAGGCCCTGCGACAGCGGTTCCCAGTTCGCCCCCGCGTCCCGGGTGCGGAAGACCCGGCAGCGGTGCTCCGCCGGGACCCGGTCGGAGTCGGCGTTGAGCGGGAAGACATAGGCGGTGTCGCGTCGGTGGGGGTGGGCGGCCACCGCGAAGCCGAAGTCGGACGGCAGCCCCGTGCCGATGTCGGTCCAGGCGCCGCCCGCGTCGTCGCTGCGGTACACCCCCCAGTGGTTCTGCAGGTACAACCGGTCCGGGTCGGCGGCGTCCCGGGCGATCTTGTGGACGCACTGCCCGAACTCGGGCCGCGGGTCGGGCAGGAACACGGCGGAGACCCCGTGGTTGGACGGCGCCCAGCTCGCTCCGCCGTCCTTCGTCCGGAAGACGCCGGCGGTGGAGACGGCCACCGTGACCGCGTCCGGGTCGGCCGGGTGGGTGATCACCGTGTGCAGGCCCTCACCACCGCCGCCCGGTACCCAGCGGGAGCGGGTGGGGTGCTCCCATAGGGCGCGCACCAGTTCGAAGGACTCGCCGCGGTCGGTCGAGCGGAACAGCGCTGCCGGTTCCGTCCCGGCGTAGACCACGTCCGGGGCCTCCGGCCCCGCCGGCTGGAGCTGCCAGACCCGCTCCAGCGAGGCGCCGGTGTCCTGCGGGAACTTCACTGCGGCGGTGGTCGGCTCACGCCAGGTGGCGCCGAGGTCGTCGGAGGTGAAGACGGACGGCCCCCAGTGCGCGCTGTCGCCGCCCACCAGCAGTCGCGGTGTGGAGCCCCGTACGTCGACGGCGACGGCGGACACCGCCTGGGCGTTGAAATGGGGCCCGTCGAACTTCCAGGGGTCGGCGTCGGCGCGCCGGCCGATGAAGAGCCCCTTGCGGGTACCCACGAGCAGTAGCACGTCGGACATGGCCGACACCTCCGGACGTTCCGTCCTGCACGGCAGCTTTCGGCCAGTGTGCACCCGCCCACTGACAGCGGCGCGGAGCGGCGCCCCACGGCGATGTCGCGGGTCCCGGAGGGGTCTCGGGTGCCCGGGTAGTACGAGAACTCTCGTAGTACGAGAGAATTCGTAGTACGGTGATTCTCGTACTTGCCGCCGGTCGCCCCGGCGCGCGTCCCCGGTTACCCCTGGAGAGCTGATGAGTGCCGCCCCCGCCGACTTCGCCGCCCTGTTCCAGCCCTACAGCGTGCGATCGGTGACCATCCCGAACCGGGTGTGGATGGCCCCGATGTGCCAGTACAGCGCCGAGCCCACCGGTCCTCGCGCGGGCGTGGTCAACGAGTGGCACCTCGCCCACTACGCGGCCCGTGCCGTAGGCGGCACCGGCCTGATCATCCAGGAGGCCACCGCCGTCTCCCCGGAGGGTCGGATCACCCCTTACGACCTCGGACTCTGGAACGACGCCCAGACCGAGGCGCTGCGGCCCGTCACGGCCTTCGTCAAGGCGCAGGGCGCGGTCGCGGGCATCCAGATCGCGCACAGCGGCCGCAAGGGCTCCACCGAGCGCCCCTGGAAGGGCGGCCGACCGGTCGGCGCCGAGGCGCACGGCTGGCGGCCCCTGGCCCCGAGCCCGGTGCCGTTCGACGAAGGCGACCCCGTGCCGCACGAGTTGACGACCGAGCAGATCCGCACGATCGTCGGCCAGTTCGCCGACTCCGCGCGGCGCGCCCTGGCGGCCGGCTACGAACTCCTGGAGATCCATGGCGCCCACGGCTACCTGATCGGCGAATTCCTCTCCCCGCACAGCAACCGGCGCACCGACGAGTACGGCGGCTCCTTCGAGAACCGCACCCGCCTCGCGCTCGACGTCGTGGACGCCGTGCGGGAGGTGTGGCCCGAGGAACTGCCGCTGTTCTTCCGGATCTCCGCCACCGACTGGCTGGAGGAGGGTGGCTGGACCGCCGACGACACCCTCCGGCTGGCCGGCCTCCTCCGAGCACACGGCGTGGACCTGCTCGACGTCTCCACCGGCGGCCTCGCCCCGCACGTGAGCATCCCGGTCGGCCCCGGCTACCAGGTGCCCTTCGCGGCCCGGGTCAAGCGCGAAACCGGCCTGCCGGCGGCGGCGGTGGGGCTGATCACCGAGCCGGCGCAGGCGGAGAAAGTCCTGGCCAACGGCGAGGCGGACGCGGTCCTGCTCGGCCGTGAACTGCTCCGTGACCCCTACTGGGCCCGGCGCGCCGCCGTGGAGCTGGGCGTGGAACCCCGCACGCCCTCCCCGTACCACCGGGCCTGGTGAACCGCGGGCGGCGCCGATCGCCGCCCGCCCGGCCCCGTCCGTGTCCTACGATGGTTCTCGTACCTCGGAGGAACGCCCCGCGCCGCCGGGCCGACCGACCGGACGAGTGAGCGAGCGAGTGGAGGACCAGATGCCAGAACCGGCCGCCACCACTCGCCCGCTCGCCCATCCCGAGACCGCGGAGATCCGGCTGGAGGGCGTCCTGCACGCCCTGTCCGACCCCGTCCGGCTGTCCATCGTCCGCGAACTGGCCGCGGCCACCGAGGAGCTGGCCTGCTCCTTCTTCGTGCTCCCGGTCACCAAGTCCACGACCACCCACCACTTCCGCGTCCTGCGCGAGGCCGGTGTCGTCCGACAGACCTACCGCGGCACCACCAAACTCAACGACCTGCGCCGCGCGGACCTGGAATCCCTCTTCCCCGGTCTCCTCGACACCGTCCTCACGGCGGCCGGCGCCGAAGCGGCCCGCCTGACCGGCGCGGGCGCCTGACCGGCGCGGACGCCGCGCGCTATGTTCCCGCCGCGCCCAGCAGGCCGGCCCAATCCGGGATCTTGACCGAGCGGCGCCCCAGGGAGCGGCCCAGATCCGCCTCCGCCGTCTCGATGGCCAGCCAGCCCGGCCACCGCACCGGCCGCAGTCCCGCCGCGCGCATCGCGTCCAGCGGGTCCGGCCCCCGCTCGCGGCGGGCCAGTACGCCCGCGTCCTGGAGCAGGGAGGACGCGGTCTCCTTGGCGCACGGGCGGTTGGTGCCGATCACCCCGGTCGGGCCCCGCTTGATCCAGCCCGCGACGTATTCGCCGACCGAGGCCCGGCCCTCGCGCAGCACCCGGCCCGCCGCGTGCGGGACGGTGCCCGTCGCCGGGTCGAAGGGCAGCCCGGGCAGCGGCACGCCCCGGTAGCCCACCGAGCGCAACACCAGCCGCGCCTCGACGTCCTCGTACACGCCCGTGCCGGCCACCCCGCCCCGGCCGTCGGGAGCGGTCCGCTCGAACCGCACCGCGCCGGCCCACCCGTCGGGCCCGGCCAGCACTTCCACCGGCCGCAGGTAGAACCGCAGCCTGATGTCCCGCTCCGCCCCGGCCGGGGCCGCCCCGGCCCAAGCGCGCAGCACCTCCAGGTTGCGCCGGGCCACCGCGGGCAGCGCGGACGCCGCCCCCGGGTCCTCGTACGCGGGGTCCAGCGCCAGCTCGGCGGGATCCACCCGGACCCCCGCGCCCGGCAGCGTGCCCAACTCCCGGAGTTCCTTGGTCGTGAACTTGCCCTGTGAGGGCCCCCGCCGGGCCACCATCGACACCGCGCGCACCCCGCTGGCCGCGAGGGCGCCCAATGCGCCCTGGGGCATGTCGGTCGGTGCGAGCTCGGGCACGCCGCGAGCCAGGATCCGGGTCACGTCGACCGCGACGTTGCCGGCGCCGATCACCACCGCCGACGCCACGCCGGAGAGGTCGAAGGCCGCGTCCGCCGCGTCGGGGTGCCCGCTGTACCAGGAGACGAAGGCCGTCGCGGAGTGGACGCCGGGCAACTCCTCGCCGGGGATGCCCAGATGCCGGTCCTGGGCGGCGCCGACGCAGTACACCACCGCGTGGTACAACTCGCGCAGCCGCTCCGTCGGCAGGGCCGGACCGCCCACCTCCACGTTGCCGAGGAAGCGGATCCGTTCGTCCTCCAGCACCGAGCGCAGGCTTCCGGTCAACGACTTGATCTTCTCGTGGTCGGGTGCCACCCCGTACCGCACGAGCCCGTACGGAGCCGGCAGCCGGTCCAGTACGTCCACCCGGACGCCCGGCACCTCGCGCTGCTGGACGAGGGTCTGTGCGGCGTAGACCCCGCTGGGGCCCGAACCGACGACGGCGACACGAAGCACGGCGGAGCTCCTCCCGCAGGTGCTTCCCAGCATGACACCGGGTGCCGTAGCCGTCAGCCCGTCGCGCGCATCCGTGGATCCCGGCGCACCGGTCGGCCACCGGCGCCTGCACCTGCACTGCGCCTTGCACCTGTGCCGGCACCTCGCCGGCCCGGCTCACCGGTTCAGCGGAGGAAAGGTTCCGCCGGGCGGTCCTCCGGCCGGTGGGACGCCGAGCTCCCAGTCCAGTCCGTACCGCTGGAACAACTCCGCCCGCAGGCGCGCCGAGGGCATCGGCGCGCCCGGCAACAGCACCGCCACCACGGCACCCATCAGCAGCGCCCGCAGGAGGGGGTAGTCGGTGTCCACGTCCGCCGAGCCGTAGCGGACGACGGTGTCCCGCAGCAGCTCCGCGAGCCGCTGCTGCTCCGCGCAGCGGACGAAGCCCTCTGCCTGGAGGATGCCCGCCATGTGGGTGCGCATCAGCCGGGGCCGGTCCACGGCGAGCCCCAGGATCGCGTCGATGGCGCGGGCCATGCGCTCGCGGCCGTCGTCGGTGCGGGGCGGCCGCTCCAGGGCCGCCTCCAGGGTCTGGTGCATCAGCCGGTGGACGGCGGACTGGAGCAACTGGCGTTTGCCCGGGAAGTAGTACGAGACGAGGCCCCGGGCGGCGCCGGCCCGGTCGGCGATGTCGCCGAGGGTGGTGGCCTCGTAGCCGCGTTCGCCGACCAGCTCCACCGTCGCCTGGAGCAGCCGTTCCCGGGAACGTCTGCGCAATTCTTCATTGACCGATGCGCTGCGCGGGACCATGCTTACTCCTGCGTTGACTGGCTCCGAGCCAATATACTCAGCGCGCGGTCTGCCGTTCTGGGCGACGCGGGGGATCGCCCAGAACGGCCGGTTCGGCAGCCGGACCGGGCGGGGCACCGCTCAGTCCTGCCCGAAGCCGGGCAGCTCGAAGTGGGCGCCGACGCCCGCACGGTCCACATGGACGACGTGCCGGCCGACGCGGACCGTCTGACTTCCGCCCGCGCGCCAAGAACCCTCGGGGCCCTCGGCGCCGCCCAGGGGCGTCCACACCTCCAGGAACGTGCTCCCGTCGGTGTTCGTGCCGGTCTCGACCAGGCCGTCGCCCTCCGGGCGGAGGGCTCCGACGTCCTCGCCGGGGGAGCCGACCTCATGGTGGAAGGTGACCTGCCGGCCGTCGTAGGAGGTGGTCCCGGCGAAGCCGCGGCTGTCGGCGTAACAGACCCCGCTCTGGAGCCATACGACGTGCTCGTCCTCGCGCAACGGTCCGCCGTCTCGGCTGATTCCGGCGCGCAGCCAGGCGCCGGGGGTGGGTGCGTCCATTCCCCCACCCTGCCGGCCGGGACTACGCGATCGCGCTCAGGCCCGGGACGAGCGCCACCGCCAGCGGGAGGGCGGGGATCAAAGTCGCCAGCGCCGTCAGCCGCAGCCGCCGGGCGGGGGACAGCCGTGGGGTGGCCGACAGCAGCCGCCGCACCCGCTGGGGCACGTGCGCCTCGGGGGCGGCGCCCAGACCGAACACCCCGCGGTCCTCGTTGAGACCGACCAGGGCCAGCGCGACGGTGAGCCTTCCGAACCGCCGCGAGGCCACATCGTCGGCGGCGAGTTCCACCAGGCGGTGTATCTCCGCCTCGAACGCCGCGAACACCGGTACCTGTGGGAAGCCCCCGGCCAGCGCCCGTGAGCAGTGCAGCAGCCAGTCGTGGCGGGCCGCGACGTGGCCCTGCTCGTGCGCCAGCACGGCGTCGAGCTGGCTGCCCTTCAACCGGGTTAGCGCGGCCGTCGTGACCACCAGCTGCGGGACCGTACCCGGCTGCCACCACGCCTCGGGCCGCGGCCCCTCCAGGACGACGAGCCGCGCGGCTTGCGGATCCTCTCCTGGCAACAGCGGGGCCCGCTCCAGCAGTTCGGCCCCCCGGACGCGCCGCCGGGCGCGTGCCCGCAGCACCTCGCGGGTCAGCATCGCGCCGGTCCACAGCCCCCCGCCCGCCAGTGCCAGCGCGGTGGCGGCGGCCCACACCCCGCCCGCCGCCCCCAGCGCGTAGGCGTCGACCACCCCGCGCGGCGCGACGGCGAAGAGCCGCCCGCGTACCGCCTGCCAGGCCGCCGCCGCGCTCAGCAGCATCGACAGCGCCAGGCACAGCAGCACCGCGCCCACCACGCATTGCCACGCCCACAGCGCCACGACCGGCTCACGTTCGGGCCACTCGGCCCGGGCCAGCAGGCGGGGGGCGAACACCGCGGTCAGTGCGCCGAGCAGCAGGAGAGCGGCGGGGACCATCATGGCCGCCACCCTATGAGCGAGGCACTACCTGCGGGTACGGTCCGCGCCATTGGTGACGCAGGACACGTTTCGCCGCCGCTCACATGCTCAGCAGCATCGCCAACATACCGATTCCCATGGTCAGTCGGCAGGCCCGCGTCAGCTCGCTCGGCGCGTCCGCGGCCGGCCCCCCACCCACCGCGACCGGCTGCGCCCCGCCGGCCGCCACGAGCCGGGCCCCGCCCAGCAGGATGTACGCCGCGAAGTACACGAGCAGGGCGCCGGTCACCAGGGGTAGCCCCGCGCCCTGTCCGTGCCCGGGCCCGTGCGCGTGCCCGGCGCCCGTCGACAGCCCGAGGTACGCCATGTAGGCCATGGCCAGCGAACCGACCGCGTGGTGCGCGTGGTGGCCGTGGCGCGGGCGGCCCCGCAGCAGCCACAGCGCGTGGGCGGTGGCCGCGCAGAAGCCCCCCAGCAAGATCGCGGGCCCCCACGGTCCGATGCCGGACGGCGCGGCCATCGCCGCCATCCCGAATCCCATCAGGGCCTCGCCCATCGCCGCGCCGCCCGCCGCCCGGCCCGCTCTGCGCGCCCGCAGCAGGCAGTACGTACCGCTGGTCGCGCAGAGCGCGACGAGCAGCCAGCCGGAGACGGCTGAGGCGGCGGAGGGCAGCGCGGATCCGTGCACGGCGGAACCTCCCGGTTCGTCGGCGTCAGGGGAAGAGATGCCCCTGCGGACGGGCCCGCACGCCGCCCCGGGATAGGCTCTGTGTGCCGTACCCGGCATGTCATATGCCGATCAGATGAACGGAGTCGTCGATGTCGACCGCACACCCCGCCGCCCTGAGCTACCGGCCCGCCGTCCAGACGGACGTACCGGACCTGGTGGCGCTCGTCGAGTCGGCCTACCGCGGTGACGCCAGCCGGGCCGGCTGGACCACCGAAGCGGACTACCTGGACGGCCAACGCACCGACCCGGAGGGCGTCCGCCAGATCATCGGGGCCGCCGACGGCATGCTGCTCGTCGTCGAGCGAGCCGGCGAACTCGTCGCCTGCTGCCAGCTCGAACACCGGGGCGACCACGCCTACTTCGGCATGTTCGCCGTACGCCCCGGGCTCCAGGGCGGCGGCCTCGGCAAGGATGTCCTGGCCGAGGCCGAGCGGCGCGCCCGCGAACAGTGGGGCGCCAAGGAGATGCGGATGACGGTGGTCAACGTACGGGAGGAACTCATCGCCTACTACGAGCGCCGCGGCTACCGGCGCACCGGCGAGCTGAGCCCCTTCCCGTACGGCGACGAGCGCTTCGGCATCCCGCTCCGCACCGACCTGGCCTTCGAGCTGCTGGTCAAGTCGCTGTAGCGGAACCGGGCCGGCCCGCCTCAGGCCGTGAAGCGGCCGGTGCTGCGGATCTCGGGGAAGCCGGTGAGCGCGCCGTCCAGTTCCAGGGCCCGCGCCAGCCGCAGGTGGTCCAGGGAGTCGACCGTCCAGCCGGTCACCCGCAACCCGGCCGTGTGCGCCGCCTCCACCGTCTCCAGCGTGATCCGGCGCAGCCTCAGGGCGAGCGTCCGGGCGTGGGCGGCGAGCGCCCGGTCCACGATGTCGGCCCCGTGCGGATCCGCGTAGAGGGCGGTGCGCAGGCCCGGCACCCGCCGGGCCACCCCGGCCAGGACCGCGTCCTGGTACGAGGCCACTTCGATGCGGGAGCTCAGGTCCCGGCGCAGGACCAGTTCCGCGAGCACCCCCGCGGCGGCCTCGTCTTGAACCGACACCTGGAGCGGGGTGCGCACCGCTTCCAGCACCTCGTCCAGGACCGGCACGCGTTCGCCGTCGCCGGCGTCCAGCTCGCGCAGTTCCGCCAGGGTCAGTTCGGCGACGGCGCCCACGCCGTCGGTCGTGCGGTCGACCTCTCCGTCGTGGAGGACGACGAGCGCGCCGTCCTTGCTCAGGCGGACGTCCAGCGCGACGACGTCCATGCCGCAGCGTTCCGCGCGGACGAAGGACCGCAGGGTGTTCTCCGGTTCGACACCCATGACCCCGCGGTGACCGATGGTGAGGAAAGTCAAGGTTCTCTCGCTTCCGTCGACGGCGGCTGCCGCGCGGTCCCGGTGTCCCGACCGGCCGCGCGCGGTGAGGACGCATGCTAGTGCGCCGCGCGCGCGAGGGGACCGCCCGTGCGCCGACCCGGAAGGGCCGCCCGGCCGCTTCCCGCCGGGGTCGGGGGCCCCGTCGCGTCGCGGCTGCCTCACCCGCGGGTGGGCGCGTCCCCCACGCGTTGACGCGCCGACTCTTGCTTCTTCCACTTATGACTACCAGTCATATGCCTATTCGAAGCACATTCTGACTCGGGACGTGCCCGGCGCGGTCCCGCCGGAGGCATCGTGAAGTTTTCGTGATCTTCGAAGCACAGTTGGCCGACCCGACGGTGGAACGCGAGCACCAGGTCATCCGCGACTGCGTGGAACAGGCCGTGCTCGCTCAAGTGGTACGCGCACATGTCCAGTCCTGTGGACAAGGACCACACCACCGCCGAGGTCGAGGAGGCGCTGCGGATCATCGGGCGGGCCTGGCAGGCGGAGGAGCCGGAGTACCAAGGCGAGCTGCTGGACATCGGCCCGCACCCGATCCTGCCCCGACCGACCCAGACCCCCCACCCGCCGCTGTTCCTGGCGTGCAGCCGGGCCGAGACGCTGGAGCAGGCCGCCCGCCGCATCGGCATCCGCGGCCAGCGGTTCTTCGCCCAGTCCATCGGCCACTGGTACGGCGGGGCGGGCGTCCCCGACGAGGCCGTGGTGACGGGCGCCGACGAGGCGGCGGGGATGCGCGAGGCGGCCGAACAGGTGGTGGCCCGCCTCCACGAACTGGAGATCCCGGTGCGGCCCACATCGACGGCCACCTTCAACGCCGACCACGCCTATGGGAGCGCGCAGGAGGCCATCGCGTACGTCGAACGGCTCCGTGCGGCCGGGGCCGACGAGGTGATGTGCCTCATACAGATGGGCACGGCGCCCCAGGAGGCATGCCTGGAGACGCTGCGGCAGTGGGGGGACACGGTGATCCCGCACTTCCGGAACACGGCGGCGGGCAAGGCCGGATGAGAGACCGGGACGACCGTATCCGCGCCATAGGACGGGAAGAATTCCCGTGGAGTGGGGGGTAGCGCAGGATATTTTCCCGAGTCTCCTCTTGAACAGGAGAGCCTCGCGCGCTTACGCTGCCCTGACGTGAGGTTCTCCTGTGGAGGAAGTGACATGACGGAAACTCTTGTGCCGGGCACCGGTGGCGCCGTGATAACCGCCGGGACGCGGGTGGTCGACCACCCGGCGTGGCCCGAGCTCAAGGCCGCCGTGGAGGAGATCCGCCCCTGGCAGGCCACGGACGGCTCCATCGACCTCGACGCGGAGGGCGCCCCCGAACGGGCCCACGTCGCCGCCGCCGTCGAGCGGGTGGTCGCGGGCGTCGAAGCCCTGTCGCCGCTGCTCCCGCACGCCGCCACCTACCACCGGGCCCTCGTCGCGGACCTGCGCAAGTGGGCCGAGGCCGGTTTCCCCGTGCCGGACTTCCTGGACTCCCTGCTGGCCTTCCAGCCGGCCGCCGAGCGCGCCGACGGCCTCCAGCACCTGGTGATCTTCCCGATGTACACGCAGAACGGGAACCCGCACCGCAACCTCGAGGCCGTCGTCCTGAAGATGGTCTGGCCCGAGTGGCTCTCCGAGCTGGAGCGCACCCGGTACGACAACCCGCTGTTCCTCGGCATCACCTTCGAGGACTTCACCCCGGGCTACGACACCCACTCCGCCGTGCTCTTCCCGGAGACCATCGCCGTCCGCGAGGCCCCGGAGCGGTTCACCTGGGGTGGCATCTTCTGCGACCGCGAGGCCGCCCGCTACCGCAAGGTAACCGCGGCCGCCGTCGACATCCTGGGCATCGAGCTGCCCGAGGACATCGCCCGGATGGTCGAGGACCAGGAGCGCTGCGAGAAGGCGTTCGTCCTGTGGGACATGGTCCACGACCGCACCCACAGCCACGGCGACCTGCCGTTCGACCCCTTCATGATCAAGCAGCGCCAGCCGTTCTGGATGTACGGCCTGGAAGAGCTGCGCTGCGACCTCACCGCCTTCAAGGAGGCCGTGAAGTTGGAGTCCGAGGGCAACGAGCACGGCCGTGACGTGCAGTACGCCGTCCTCTTCGACCGCATGTTCCGCTTCCCCGTCTCCGGTGACCGCAACCGGAACTACGACGGGCTCGGCGGCCAGCTGCTCTTCGCCTACCTGCACAAGCACGACGTGGTGCGCTGGACGGACAACACGCTCAAGATCGACTGGATGCGCGCCCCGCAGGTCACCAACCAGCTCTGCGCCGAGATCGAGGACCTCTACCGGGCCGGCATCGACCGCCCGAAACTCGTCCACTGGTTCAAGGCGTACGAGCTCGTCTCCACCTACCTGGCCCCCCACCCGGGCTCCAAGTGGGCCAAGGGCCCCGACGCCCTCGACCTGACGCTGCCGCCGCGCAAGCTCGTGGACGACGTGCTTCCGGACGAGTTTCCGCTGAGCATGTTCTACGAGGCGCTCGCCAAGAAGCTCAAGGGAGTGATCGCCTCCACGAAGGGCATCACTGCTGTGAACGCTGACGACGCGCAGCGAGTGGCCGCGTGACCACTCGCCCTCAGGAGGCTGCACGGATGAACGGCTCGGGGAACGACAACGCGACCCTCCAAGGAGCGGTGGTGGCGGTGGCCGGCGCCGGCGGGCCCGCCGGGCGCGCCGCCCTGCTGCGCCTCGCCGAGGCGGGCGCGACCGTCGTCGCGTCGGACGCCGACCCGGCGCGTCTGGCCGAGGCCGTGGACGCGGCCCGGTACGCGCACGGCGGCGCCACCGTCATCGGGGACACGGTCGACCTGCTGGACCTCGCCGCCACCAAGGCGTGGGCCGAGCGGATCGAGAAGGACTTCGGCCGCGTCGACGGCCTGGTCCACCTCGTCGGCGGCTGGCGCGGGAGCACCTCCTTCACCGAGACGGACCTGGCGGACTGGGACTTCCTGGAGAAGCTGCTGATCCGCACCGTTCAGCACACCTCGCTCGCGTTCCACGACGGCCTGCTCCGCAGCGACCGCGGCCGTTACGTCCTGATCAGCCAGTCCGGCGCCCACAAGCCGGTCGCCAACAACGCCGCCTACAACGCGGGCAAGGCGGCCGCCGAGGCGTGGACGCTGGCCATGGCGGACTCCTTCCGCAAGGCGGGGGGCGAGGACGGCCCGCAGGCCGCGGCTGCCATCCTGGTCATCAAGGCATTGGTGCACGACGCCATGCGCGCGGAGCGCCCCAATGCGAAGTTCGCGGGCTTCACTGACGTCAAGGAGCTGGCCGAGGCCATCACCGGCGTATGGGACCAGTCCGCCCCCGATGTGAACGGACAGCGTCTGTGGCTCACTCCGCAACCGTGAGAACCGCGAGCGGGACGACCGATGCGCGCCGCCACCACGATCCGGCGGTGCGCGGATTCGCCAGCGACAACTACGCGGGGGTGCATCCGGAGATCCTGGAGGCCGTCGCGCTGGCCAACGGGGGCCACCAGGTCTCCTATGGCGACGACGAGTACACCGAACACCTGCAGAAGATCTTCCGCAGCCACTTCGGCCCGTACGCGCAGGCGTTCCCCGTCTTCAACGGCACCGGCGCCAACGTCACCGCCCTTCAGGCGTTGACCGACCGCTGGGGCGCCGTGGTGTGCGCCGAGTCGGCGCACATCAACGTCGACGAGGGCGGCGCGCCCGAGCGGATGGCCGGACTCAAGCTCCTGACGGTTCCGACGCCCGACGGCAAGCTCACCCCTGAGCTCATCGACCGGCAGGCGTGGGGCTGGGAGGACGAGCACCGCGCCATGCCGCAGGTCGTCTCGATCACCCAGAACACCGAGCTCGGTACGGTCTACACCGTCGAGGAGGTCCGGGCGATCTGCGAGCACGCGCACTCGCTCGGCATGAAGGTCCACCTCGACGGCGCCCGGATAGCCAACGCCGCGGCTTCGCTCGATGTGCCGATGCGCGCCTTCACCAACGCGGTCGGGGTGGACGTGCTCTCGTACGGCGGTACCAAGAACGGCATGATGGCCGGCGAGGCCGTGGTCGTGCTGAACCCCGACTCCGTACGGCAGATGAAGCACATCCGCAAGATGTCGATGCAGTTGGCGTCGAAGATGCGGTTCGTGTCGGTGCAGCTCGAAGCGCTGCTCGCGAAGGACCTGTGGCTGCGCAACGCCCGCCACGCCAACGCGATGGCGCAGCGGCTCGCGGCGGGCGTCCGCGAGACGGACGGCGTCCGCATCCTCTACCCGGTGCAGGCGAACGCGGTGTTCGCGCGGCTGCCGCACGAGGTGTCGCGGCGCCTGCAGAAGCGTTACCGCTTCTACTTCTGGGACGAGATCGCCGGCGACGTCCGCTGGATGTGCAGCTTCGACACGCAGGAAGAGGATGTCGACGGCTTCCTCCAGGCGTTGAAGGAAGAACTCGCCCGATAAATCGATAGTCATGCGGCTTTCTGCATAGGTATGCTCCTGGGTCATGGAACTGATCCAGGAGCATCCCGACGTTCCCGCCTATCTCGCCGCCGATGAGGCGATCGACCACGGGCATCCCCTCGTCGTCGAGACCGCCGACGCACTGTGGACCGCCACCGGCGGCGACGCGTACGCCTACGCCGAAGCGGCGTTCGAGTTCGTCCGCGACACGATCCCGCACTCCCGCGACGCCGGGGACCCGCGCGTCACCTGGCGCGCCTCGGACGTGCTGAGCACCCGCAACGGCATCTGCCACGCCAAGTCCCACGCCCTCGTCGCCCTGTTGCGTGCCCAGGGGGTGCCGGCCGCGCTGTGCTACCAGCGGCTCACCGAGGACGACGGCTCCGAGCCCCTCCTCCACGGGCTCGTCGCCCTCCGGCTGCCCGGCGGCGACCGCTGGGCGCGGCTGGACCCGCGCGGCAACAAGCCGGGCGTGGACGCCCGGTTCGACCTCGAACGGGAGCGACTCGCCTTCCCCGTCCGCCCCGAGCTCGGCGAGGTCGACTACCCGACGCTCTACGCCACCCCGCACGCCGGCGTGCTCACGGCGCTCCGGGAGTCCGCGGACCGGTCGGAGCTGTGGCGGAGGCTCCCGACGGCCCTGTGACCGCCGCGGCCGCCACCGCGGGCCCGGGCCGGGCCAGCCACAGGTGCAGCAGGGCCGCGGCAGCCTGGAGCCCGGCGATCCCGAGCAGCAGCGTCCGGGGCGGTGCACCGGCCGCCAGCCCGACCAGGGCGGCGCCGGCCGAGGCGGCCGTCAGCTTGAGCCCGGCGCCCAAGGTGAACACCTGCGTCCGCACCGCGTCGGGCGCGTACTCCGAGCGGATCCGCAGGGTGGCCGTGAGCAGCGGGCCGTCGCACACCCCGGCCGCGGCGAAGGCGGCCGCCGTCCACACCACCGAGGGCGTGAACGCGGCCGCGGCCAGGGCCACCGCGGTCCCGGCCAGCGCCCCGCATGCCAGCCGGCCCGGCGCGACGGTCGTGACCCGGCCCAGCGTCAGGGAACCGGCGAGCGCGCCCACCGCGAAGGCCGTCATCAGCACCCCGCCGGCGTCCGGAATGCCCAAGGCCGAAGCCAGGAGCACCGAGGTGGTGGTGAGGGAGCCGACGCCGACGAAGGCCAGGGTCGTCGCCGAGGTGATGGCCCGTAGCTGACGCACCCGCCACAGGGCGGCGAGCCCCGCGCCCATCCCGACCCGGGGTCCGTCGGGCGTGGAGCCCGCGCCCCGGTCCTCGTAGCGCAGGCTCGCCGCCAGGGCCGCGGCCAGCGCGCCGGAGGTGGCCAGCAGGCCCATCGCCGGTCCCGCGGAACCCATTGCCGCCACCACGCTCACGGCCGCCGGGGCGGTGACCGCGGCGGCGTTGTAGGTCGACGCGTCCCACCCGTACGCCCGGTCCCGCGCGGGACCTGCCGGGACCAGCCCGGCGACCAGACTCGACAGCCCGCCCGTCACCATCGGCCCGCAGGTGCCGCCGAACAGCGCGACCGCCAGCACCACCACGGTCGGAGCCCGGCCCAGCAGCAGGGCCAACCCCGCCACCGCGGCCGTGAATCCGGCCAGCGCGCCCGCGTAGAACAGCCGGGGCCGGCGCGCCCGGGCGGCGGCCGCCCCCGCGAGCGGAGCGGCGAGGACGTGCGGCGCCAACCAGGCGGTCAGCACGAACGCCCCGTGCGCGGCGCTGCCCGTCCGTTCCAAGGCCAGCAGCACCACGGCCATCCCCATGCCCTCGGAGGCGAACCGCGCCGCGAGTGCCGCCCCCAGGTACCGCCCGAACCCCCGCACCGGTGAACCCCCTTGAGGCGCTGCGACGTGCCGACGGCCCGAACGCTACGGCAGACGGGTGTAGGGCGAAAGCAACGGCCTCCGGAGGCCTAGCCCGCTTCCTTGACCTGGGCCGGGGTCGGGGCGGTGCCGCCCAGGTGCGCCGGGAGCCACCACGAGTCCTCGGGGCCCTTGGGCTTGGCCGGATACGCGCGCTGGGCGGCGTCCAGCAGTTCCTGCACCCGCTCGCGCAGGCGCCGGGTGATGGCCCCGGCGTACTGGTCGGTCGGGGCCTCCATCGGCTCGCCCACCCGCATCGTCACCGGGATGTGGCTGCGCTTGAGGTCCTTCGGGCGGCCCTTGGTCCACAGCCGCTGGGTGCCCCACAGCGCGACGGGGATCAGCGGGACGCCGGCCTCCTGCGCCATCCGGGCCGCACCCGACTTGAAGCTCTTGAGCGTGAAGGACTGGGAGATGGTCGCCTCGGGGAAGACCCCGATGATCTCACCGGAGCGCAGGGACTCCAGAGCGTGCTCGTACGCCGTTTCACCCTGCGCGCGGTCCACCGGGATGTGCTTCATCGCGCGCATCAGGGGGCCGGACACCTTGTGCCGGAACACCGATTCCTTCGCCATGAACCGCACCAGCCGCTTCTGCGGGCGCGCGGCCAGACCGGCGAAGATGAAGTCGAGGTAGCCGATGTGGTTGGACACGAGGACCGCCCCGCCCTTGCGCGGGATGTTCTCCGTGCCCTTCATGTCGATACGGATGTCCAACGCGCGGAAGAGCGTGTGCGCGGCGCCGATCACGGGAGGGTAGACGAGCTCAGCCATGGTGGGGAGACCCCGCTTTCTGCCTGGGGAGGTGCTCCCGGCTGGAAGTTACGGAAGCGTAGGTACGCGACCATGGGGATGGTGCCCCACATACCGGCCGATGAGCCAGCCCGGACGCGTATGCCCGGGGAGATTCTCGTCACGCCGGGAATGCGGCGCACCGACGGGGCGCTCGGATCAGCGTACGACCGAAGCCGGAGCAGGGTACCGAAGGGAGCCGGGGTGCGGGTGCGCGGGGACGGAGCACGGCTGGGCGCGGCCGAACTGGGCGCGCGGCCGGGGGAGCGGGCCACCCTGGTCCAGTTCTCCAGCGCCTTCTGCCGGCCCTGCGCGGCGACCCGGCGGATCCTCGCCGATGTCGCCTCGATGGTGGACGGCGTCGCACACGTGGAAGTGGACGCCGAGTCGAACCTGGGACTCGTGCGCGCCCTCGGCATCGAGAAGACCCCCACCGTGCTGGTGCTGGACGCCACCGGGCGGATCGCCCGGCAGGCCGCCGGGCTGCCGAGGAAGGCCGACGTGATCGCCGCCCTGGGAGCCGTCCTGTGACGTGCCGGGCGGGCGGCGGGTTCCGTACGCGCCGGTGCGCGCGCCCGTACACGGCGTGACGCTCCCGACATCTGGCCGGTGCGGCTTGACTGTGTACACGGGAGATCGCCAGGCTGACCGCATGAGGTACGAACTCCTGCTTTACGGACGGGTGCATGTGGACCTGGTCCGCTGTGCGAGCGCGCGCTGTCGGGATCACTGAACGCCCCCGACCCCCGACCCCCGATCGTGCCCGCGCCCGGCGCGGCAGAAGGAAGACCCCTCATGACGGCCCCGACGGCTCCGTCCCCCCGTTTCGCCACCGGCACGGCCGGATCGCCCGATCTCCTTCGTTCCGTCTTCCGGCAGCACGCCGCCGGAGTCGCGATCATCACCGCCACCACGAGCGGCGGCGCCCCGGTGGGGTTCACCGCGACGTCCCTGAACTCCGTCTCCGCCGACCCGCCGCTGCTCTCCTTCACGATCGGCACCGGCTCCTCCACCTGGCCCGCGATACGCGACTCCGAGCACCTCGGCGTACACATACTCGCCGAGCACCAGCGGGAGCTGGCCGGACTCTTCGCGCGCAGCGGCGCCGACCGCTTCGGGCCGGACACCGACTGGGCCGAGGGCCCGCACGGGGTACCGGTACTGTCCGGAGTGCTGGCCTGGCTGGTGTGCCGGGTGGTGGCGCGGGTGCCCGCCGGCGCGCATCGGGTGATCATCGCCGAGGTGGTGTCCGGGGACCCCGCGGTGCCACCCGGCGGCGAAGGCCGTCCGCTCCTCTACCACCAGGGTCGCTTCAACGCGTTGCGGGACTGAATCGCCCCTGCTGGGACGGGTTGGGTGGCGTTGGCCAGATCACAGTTCGACGGCCTTGCAACCGGGGAAGACCCACTGTGTACTGACGAGTAACATTCCGTTCGGGGCGCGGGCCGCCCCGATCGGGATCCGCCCGACAAGGCGCCTATGCTGCCTGCACAAGGCGGTACCAGAAAAAGACGATGCGGTAGGAGAGCCGGCGTGAGCCTGAGGATCGTTGTCTGTGTGAAGTACGTACCCGACGCCACCGGCGACCGGCACTTCGCCGATGACCTGACCGTCGACCGCGACGACGTCGACGGTCTGCTGTCGGAACTCGACGAGTACGCGGTCGAGCAGGCGCTCCAGATCGCCGACGCGGCGGACGAGGCGGAGATCACCGTCCTGACCGTCGGTCCCGAGGACGCCAAGGACGCGCTGCGCAAGGCGCTCTCCATGGGCGCCGACAAGGCCATCCACGTCGAGGACGACGACCTGCACGGCTCCGACGTCATGGGCACCTCGCTCGTGCTCGCCAAGGCCATCGAGAAGGCCGGCTACGACCTGGTCATCACCGGCATGGCCTCCACCGACGGCACCATGGGCGTGCTCCCGGCGATCCTCGCCGAGCGCCTGGGCGTCCCGCAGGTCACCCTGCTCTCCGAGGTCAAGGTCGAGGACGGCACCGTGACCGGCCGCCGCGACGGCGACACCGCGAGCGAGCAGCTCCAGGCGTCCCTGCCGGCGCTGGTCTCGGTGACCGACCAGTCGGGCGAGGCCCGTTACCCCTCCTTCAAGGGCATCATGGCGGCGAAGAAGAAGCCGGTCGAGTCCTGGGACCTGGAGGAGCTGGAGATCGAGGCCGACGAGGTCGGCCTTGAGGGCTCCTGGACCGCGGTCGACTCCGCCGCGCAGCGCCCGGCCCGTACCGCCGGCACGATCGTCAAGGACGAGGGCGAGGGCGGCAAGCAGCTGGCCGAGTTCCTGGCCGGCCAGAAGTTCATCTAGCGGAGGTGGCCGCGCGGGGGGCCGGTTGCGACACGCCCCGCGCGGCGCGCATTGCTCTCTCGCAGGAGCACTCCCGTGACTCCTCCCCCGCAGGGGCTTATCACTCGACCGTCGAGACGGCCTCGTGACGGACAAGCCCTGCCCGGCGCCCAGGGCGCGGGCTGAGCCCAGCAGTCAACACGTCTTTCCCCGGATGAAGTTCGGGATTCTCGCCCAGGAGTAGTAATGGCTGAAGTTCTCGTCTACGTCGACCACGTGGACGGCGCGGTCCGCAAGCCCACCCTCGAACTGCTGACCCTGGCCCGCCGCATCGGCGAGCCCGTCGCGGTCGCCCTCGGCGCCGGCGCCGAGAACACCGCCGCCGTACTCGCCGAGCACGGCGCCGTCAAGGTGCTCACCGCCGACGCCCCCGAGTTCACCGAGTACCTCGTCGTACCGAAGGTGGACGCGCTCCAGGCCGCCTACGAGGCCGTTTCCCCGGCCGCCGTGCTCGTCCCGTCCTCCGCCGAGGGCAAGGAGATCGCGGCCCGCCTCGCGGTCCGCATCGGCTCCGGCATCATCACCGACGCCATCGACCTGGAGGCGGGTGACGAGGGTCCGGTGGCGACGCAGTCCGCGTTCGCCGCGTCCTTCACCACCAAGTCGCGCGTCTCCAAGGGCACGCCGGTCATCACCGTCAAGCCGAACTCGGCTCCGGTCGAGGCCGCCCCGGCCGCCGGCGCCGTCGAGGCGCTCGCCGTCACCTTCGGCGCCCTGGCCACCGGCACCAAGATCGTCTCCCGCACCCCGCGCGAGTCCACCGGCCGTCCGGAGCTGACCGAGGCCGCGATCGTCGTCTCGGGCGGCCGTGGCGTCAACGGCGCCGAGAACTTCCACCTCATCGAGGACCTCGCGGACTCCCTCGGCGCGGCGGTCGGCGCCTCGCGTGCCGCCGTCGACGCCGGCTGGTACCCGCACACCAACCAGGTCGGCCAGACCGGCAAGTCGGTCTCCCCGCAGCTTTACATCGCCTCCGGCATCTCCGGCGCGATCCAGCACCGGGCCGGCATGCAGACCTCGAAGACCATCGTGGCCATCAACAAGGACGCCGAGGCCCCGATCTTCGACCTGGTCGACTACGGCGTGGTCGGCGACCTGTTCACGGTCGTCCCCCAGCTGACCGAGGCGATCAAGGCGCGCAAGGGCTGACCTGCGCTTCTCCTCTGTCGTCGTGCGCCCTCGGGGCCGTGTGGTGTTTCTCACCACACGGCCCCGAGTCGTTTGTCCCGAGCGGCGGAGGGACCATTGACGGAGCGGAACCCCGTGGCTAAATTCTGCTATGCGGATCTAAGCTTCCGTGAAGCGGAAAAGAGGAGAGTGCACGATGGGTCAGCAGGAGAAGGTGGCGACGAGCCTCGCAGGCGCGGTCAGCGAGGGCATCAGCGCCTCCCTCGCCCCGGTGGACGCGGAACTCGCGCGGCACTACCCGGGCGACCCCGGGACCCGTCAGCCCATCCACACGGTCTACGTCCCCGGTGACGTCTTCGCCGCCGACACCATCCGCTCCTGGGGCGACCAGGCCCTCGCGGCCCTCGACGAGCACGCCCCGGACGCCGTCACCTTCGCCAAGGTGCTCGGCATCTCCGACGAGCTGGCCGTACCCGTCTACGAGCGGGTGCGCGCCAAGCTCGCTTCCGAGCCCATCGAGGACCTCCGCGTCGACTTCGAGGACGGCTTCGGCGTCCGCTCCGACGAGGAGGAGGACCAGGCCGCCGCGCGCGCCGCCCGCCTCGTTTCGGAGGCGTTCGCCAACGGCACGAGCGCCCCGTACATGGGCATCCGCATGAAGTGCATGGAGTCCAACGTCCGCGACCGCGGCATCCGCACCACGGACGTCTTCCTCTCCGGGCTTCTGGAACGCGGTGACCTGCCCGAGGGTCTCGTCCTCACCCTCCCGAAGGTCACCTACGCCGAGCAGGTCACCGCCTTCGTCGAGCTGCTGGAGGCGTTCGAGACCGCCCGGGGCCTGCGCCCGGGCCGGATCGGGTTCGAGATCCAGATCGAGACCAGCCAGTCCATCCTCGCCTCCGACGGCACCGCCACCGTGGCCCGCATGATCGAGGCCGCCAAGGGCCGCGCCACCGGCCTGCACTACGGCACCTTCGACTACAGCGCCTGCGTCGGCGTCTCCGCCGCCTACCAGTCCAGCGACCACCCCGCCGCCGACCACGCCAAGGCGATCATGCAGGTCGCGGCCGCGGGCACCGGCGTACGCGTCTCCGACGGCTCGACGAACGTGCTGCCGATCGGCACCACCGAACACGTCCACGAAGCCTGGAAACTGCACTACGGGCTCACCCGGCGCGCCCTCGCCCGCGCCTACTACCAGGGCTGGGACATGCACCCCGGGCACCTGCCGACGCGTTACGCGGCCGTCTTCACCTTCTACCGCGAGGGGCTCGAAGCCGCGGCGGCGCGGCTGAAGGCGTACGTGGCCAAGATCGAGGGCGACGTCATGGACGAGCCCGCCACCGCCAAGGCCCTGGCCGGCTACCTGGTCCGCGGCCTCGACTGCGGGGCCGTCGGTACCGACGAGGTCACGGCGCTGACCGGCCTCACCCGCGCCGAACTCGACGCGTTCGCCATCCCGCGCCGCTCCGCGACGCTGAAGGCGAACGCCTGAGCCCAGGCGGCCTTGAACCCCCCTCGCGGGGTTCAGGCCGGCGGGGGGAGTTCGCCCGAGCCGCGCGGGACGAGGCGGGTCGGCAGTTCGACGCGGGCCGGGGGAAGATCGGCGCCCGCCAGGCGCCGGAAGAGCCGGTCGGTCGCGACCCGTCCCAGGGCCGCCGCGTCCTGGGCGACCACCGTCACGCCGGGGCGCAGCAGGTCGGCCAGTTCGAAGTCGTCGAAGCCGACCAGGGCGACGGGGCGCACCTCGACGGCCAGGACGCGTACCACCGTGACCGTCACCCGGTTGTTGCCCGCGAACAGCGCGGTGACCGGGTCCGGGCCCGCCAGCATCCGGCGGGCGGCGGCCGTGACGGGTGCCGGGGCGGTCGGGCCGAGGGCCACCCAGGACTCGTCCACGGGCAGGCCGGCGGCCGCCATCGCCGCGCGGTAGCCGCGCAGGCGTTCCGTCGCCGTGTGGATGTGGGGATGGTCGCCGATGAAGCCGATCCGACGGTGACCCGCGGCTATCAGGTGCGCCACGCCGTTCCGGGCGCCGCCGAAGTTGTCCGACAGGACCACGTCCGCGTCGATGCGGCCCGCGGGGCGGTCCACGAACACCGTGGCCACGCCCGCGCGGATCTCCGGCTCCAGGTACCGGTGGTCGTCCCCGGCCGGGATCACGATCAGGCCGTCCACCCGGCGGGCGCACAGGGCGAGGGCCAACTCGCGCTCCCGCTCGGGATCTTCGGCGCTGGAGCCGTTGATGAGCAGCGCCCCGTGGGCGCGGGCCACCTCTTCCACGGCCCGGTTCAACGGCCCGTAGAAGGGGTCCGCGAGGTCCTCCAGGACCAGGCCCACGGTGGCGGTGCGGCCCTTGCGCAGCACGCGGGCGCTGTCGTTGCGGCGGAACCCCAGGGCGTCGATGGCCTCTTGCACGCGCCGCTCGGTGTCGGGAGTGACGCCCGGCTCGCCGTTGACCACCCGCGAGACCGTCTTGAGGCCCACGCCCGCCTGGGCGGCCACGTCCTTCATGGTCGGTCGGTTGCCGTAACGGGGTACGGACGGGCGGCGGGTGTGGGGCACGGGACCTCCGGCGGAGCGGTCGGGCGGGACACGGGCGGGCGTCGGGCAGGGACCCGGGACAAGGCTCTGACCTTGAGGATAAGCACTCCACCGGGGAGCGGGTTTCCGTGGCAGGGTGAGGCGGGCAAGCCACTGGGGGCTTCGAGGCGAACCATCGGAGAGGGGTAGACGTGATTGTCTGGATCAACGGCACGTTCGGTGCCGGGAAGACCAGCACGGCCCGCGAACTGACCGGACTCCTGCCGGACAGCACCGTGTTCGACCCGGAGTTCGTCGGGGACGCGCTGCGGGCGCTGCTGCCCCGCAAGCGGCTCGCGGAGGTCGACGACTATCAGGACCTGCCGAGTTGGCGGAGGCTCGTCGTGGAGACGGCGGCGGCGATGCTGGTGGAGCTGGGCGGGGTCCTGGTGGTGCCGATGACGCTGCTGCGCCAGGAGTACCGCGACGAGATCTTCGGCGGCCTCGCGGCGCGGCGGATACCGGTGCGGCATGTGCTGCTGGCCCCTGCGGAAACGATTCTTCGCCAACGGATCGCGACTCGGGAGGAGCCGGGGGCGCCGGAGCAGGTCGACGCCCGGGTCAGGCAGTGGGCGTACGACCACATCCCCGCCTACCGACAGGCATTGGGCTGGCTGACGGCCGACGCCCACGTCGTCGACAACGGGCGGCTGACGGTACGGGAGACCGCGGAGCGGATCGCGGACGCCGTACGGACGGGGGCGGCGACGGTCTGCGAGATCGTCCAGACGCCCGAGCCGACGCGGGAGACGGTCGCCTCGGGGGTGCTGCTCTTCGACGAGGCGGGCCGCGTGCTCCTCGTCGATCCGACGTACAAGCCGGGTTGGGAGTTCCCGGGCGGCGTCGTGGAGTCGGGCGAGGCGCCGGCGTGCGCGGGGGTGCGGGAGGTCGCGGAGGAGCTGGGCCTAACGCTGGAGCGGTCGCCCGAGCTGCTGGTGGTCGACTGGGAACCGCCGGTGTCCCCGGCGTACGGGGGGCTGCGGCTGCTGTTCGACGGGGGGCGGCTGGGGGAGCGGGAGATCGCGGGGCTGCGGCTGCCGGGGCCGGAGCTGCGGGAGTGGCGGTTCGCGACCGAGGCGGAGGCCGCCGGCATGCTGCCGCCGGTCCGCTTCGAGCGCCTCCGCTGGGCCCTGCGGGCCCGCGAACGCGGCCGGCCCCTGTACCTGGAGGCGGGCCGCCCGGCCCCGTAAGCCGCCCGGCCGGGGTCCCGTAGACCCGCCGGGCCCGTAGTCCTGCCGGGCCCGTAGTCCTGCCGGGCCGGTAGTCCCGGCAGATCCGGTGGACGCGCAGTACCGCCGGGTCCCGCCGGGCACGTCAGGCGGTGGTGGTGGCCATGGCGGCGGCCCGGAGGGTGTCGGCCGCGGCGCTGGTCAGCGGGTCGCCGTGGCCGAAGCAGGCCACCGACGGCGCCAGATCGGCCAGGCGCCGGAAAGAGGCGACGGCTCGGGCGCGGTCCACGTTGAACACGCCCAGCATGACCCCGCCGACTCCCGCGACGCAGTCCCCGGTGAACAGCACGCCGTGCTCCGGCAGGTGCACGGCGACGCTGCCCGGCGTGTGTCCGGGCGCGTGCACGATCACCGCGCCGTCCCCGAAGGGCAGCCGTTCCCCGTCCTCCACCTCCTGGTCCACCCGGGTCGGCGGCGCCTCCGGGACGGTCAGGCCGTGCGCGTACAAGGGGACTTCCCAGTCCAGCAGCACCGGCTCCGGCACCGGCTCCTCGCCCCTGATCACGGGGGCGTCCAGGCGGTGCGCCACGATCCGCGCGCCCCACCGGTCGGCGAGTTCGCCCGCCGCGCCCACGTGGTCGCGGTGGCAGTGGGTCAGGACGATCCGCTCCAGTCGCTCCGGGAGCAGTCCCAGCGAACGGATCGCCCCCTCGATCGCGTCCGCGGCCCCCGCGTGCCCGGCGTCGATCAGCGTCAGGGCCGCGCCGTCGCGCCACAGGTACGCCTGGCCGATGGGGAATCGGAGCATGTGCAGACGGTGGGGTACGACCTCCACCGGTTCGAGTTCGGTCATGGGTCGAACGTAGGCGGGGAGGCTCCGCTTCCGGGGCGCGGTTCACCGGAAGCGGAGTTCACCCGTGGCGTAGATCGGGCCGCCGTGGATCGGGCCGCGGTGGATCGGCCCGCGTGGATCGGGCCCCGCCGTTTCTCAGGCGCGCTTGGAGCGGGCGTAGTTCACGAGGAACAGGGCCTCCGCGACCGCCAGGCGCTCCAACTCCTGCGGGGAGACGCTCTCGTTCACCGCGTGGATCTGCGCCTCGGGCTCACTCAGGCCGATCAGCAGCATCTCCGCGTCGGGGTACAGCGACGTCAGCGTGTTGCACAGCGGGATCGACCCGCCCATGCCGCTGACCTGCATCTCCTGGCCGGGGTACGCGACTTCCATGGCCGCCGCCATCGACGCGTACGCGGGGCTGCTCGTGTCCGCCTGGAACGGCTGCCCCTGACCCACGACCTCCAGCTCCAGTCGGGCCTGCCACGGGGTGTGCGCCACCAGGTGGGCCTGGAGGAGCTTGATGGCCTCCGCGGTGTCCACGCCCGGCGGCACGCGCAGGCTGATCAACGCACCGGCGCTCGCGTGCACCGAAGGCGTCGCGCCGGCCACCGACGGGCAGTCGATGCCGAGGACGGTGACGGCCGGGCGGGCCCACAGCCGGTCCGCGACCGTGCCCTCCCCGATGAGTCCCACGCCCTCCAGGACCTTCGCGTCGGCGCGGAAGTCGGCCTCCGGGTACTGGAGGCCCTCCCAGACCGCGTCCGAGGCCAGCCCGTCCACCGTCGTGGAACCGTCCGCCGCGCGCAGCGAGTCCAGGAGGCGGATCAGCGCGGCCAGCGCGTCGGGGGCGACACCGCCGAACATGCCGGAGTGCAGGTTCCCGGCCAGGGTGTCGATCTTGACCTTGAGGAGGGTCATCCCGCGCAGCGTGGCCGTCACCGTCGGCAGGCCCAGCCGGAAGTTGCCGGCGTCGCCGATGACGATGGTGTCGGCGGCCAGCAGCTCCGGCTGCGCCTCGGCGTACTGCTGGAGGCCGCCGGTGCCCTGCTCCTCCGAGCCCTCGACGATCACCTTCACCCCGACCGGCACGCCACCGTCGGCCTTGAGCGCCCGCAGCGCCAGCAGGTGCATGATGAAGCCGCCCTTGCAGTCGGCGGCGCCGCGCCCGTACCAGCGGCCGTCCCGCTCGGTCAGCTCGAAGGCGGGGGATATCCAGGCGGCGTCGTCCAGCGGCGGCTGTACGTCGTAGTGGGCGTAGAGCAGGACGGTCGGCGCGCCCTCGGGGCCGGGCAGGTACCCGTAGACCGACTGCGTGCCGTCGGGGGTGTCGAGCAGGGCCACGTCCCGGAAGCCCTCGGCGCGCAGGGCGTCCGCCACCCAGTTCGCGGCGGCCTCGCTCTCGCTCCTGGGGAACTGCGAGAAGTCCGCCACCGACCGGAAGGCCACCAGCTCGGCCAGCTCCTGCCGGGCACGGGGCATCAGCGAGGCGATGGTCTCGGCGACCGGAATCGGCGACATGGGCACGCTCCTCTTGGGTGCGACGTTGGTGTACGTGTACGCCTCCCGCATCCGCGTGGTGCGCGTAAGGGGTACGGCGAAAGACAGCATCGATCCTCGCACAGCGAGGCGAGACGATCTCCCGCCGTAGGATTTCCCCGGCATCCGAGGAACAGCCTGATCAGGAGCAGCAGCACATCGTGAGCAGCGACGACGAGGTACAGGGCCCGAGCGGGGAGCAGAACGACGCCGGGCGGGCCGAAGAGGAGAGCGCCGGGGCGACCGGCGAGGTGTGGGACGTGGTCGTGGTCGGGGCCGGTCCGGCGGGGGCCTCGGCGGCCCACGCGGCGGCTGCGGCCGGGCGGCGGGTCCTGCTGCTGGAGAAGGCCGAACTGCCCCGGTACAAGACCTGCGGCGGCGGAATCATCGGCCCCTCCCGCGACGCACTGCCGCCGGGCTTCGTCCTTCCCTTCAAGGACCGGATCAACGCGGTCACCTTCTCGATGAACGGGCGGCTGACCCGAACCCGGCGCTCGCGCGGCATGTTGTTCGGGATGGTCAACCGGGCCGAGTTCGACGCGGCACTGGTCGCGGAGGCGGAGAGGGCCGGCGCCACGGTCCGTACGGGAACGGCCGTGAGCCGCGTCGAGCAGCACGGGGCGGCGGTGCCCGACCGGCGCACGGTGGCCGTGGTCCTCGCGGACGGAGAGACGGTACTGGGCCGGGCCGTGGTCGGCGCGGACGGCAGCGCCAGTCGGATCGGTGCCCATGTCGGCGTCGAGATGGAGCAGGTCGACCTCGGTCTGGAGGCGGAGATCCCGGTCCCGGAGACCGTCGCCGAGGACTGGAAGGGGCGGGTGCTCATCGACTGGGGCCCGCTGCCCGGAAGTTACGGCTGGGTCTTCCCCAAGGGCGACACCCTCACGGTCGGCGTCATCTCGGCGAAGGGCGAGGGTGCCGCGACGAAACGCTACCTGGACGACTTCATCGCCCGTCTGGGCCTGGCGGGCTTCGAGCCGGCCGTCTCCTCGGGGCACCTCACCCGTTGCCGCACACCGGAATCGCCGCTCTCGCGCGGCCGGGTGCTGGTGGCGGGGGACGCGGCCGGGTTGCTGGAGCCGTGGACGCGGGAGGGCATCTCCTTCGCGCTGCGCTCGGGGCGGCTCGCGGGCGAGTGGGCCGTGAAGATCTCCGAGGCGCAGGACGCGGTGGACGCCCGGCGCCAGGCGCTGAACTACGCCTTCGCGGTCAAGGCGGGGCTGGGCGTGGAGATGGGCGTGGGCAAGCGCATGCTGGCGCTCTTCGAGGCGAAGCCGGGGCTGCTGCACGCGGCGATCACCGGGCTGCGCCCGGCCTGGATGGCCTTCGCCCGGATCACCCGCGGGTCCACGACGCTGGCCGAGTTGGTCCGCTCGTACCCGCTCGCCCGCAAGGCGCTGCACGTGTTGGACGCGCGCCAGGCGCGCCGGCGTCAGGACTGAGGCGGGGCGGGAGGCCGCCGCCCGACCCTGCCACGGGCGCGGGCGGCACCTCGCCTGGTCGCAAGTGCTTGGTGCTTGGTGCTTGGTGCTTGGTGCTTGGTGCTTGGTGCTTGGTGCGGGGCGCGTGGCCGTTGGCGCCGCGGCCGGAGAGGCGGGCGACCCGGAGGTTCGGGTCGCGCTGCGTGGTGTACGCGGCACTGGGCACGTAGACCCGGTGGTGACGGATCGCAACCGAGGTCGGGTTCGACAGTCCGTCCCGCGCCGTCAGCACGATGCGGTGCGTGCCGTCGGGCCGTACCAGGGCGAGTCGGCTGCTCGGGTTCAGGGCGGCGAGGACCGTCCCGTCGTGCCCGGCGAAGGCGAAGTCGGCGACGCCCGTGAGGCTGACGAAGGCCCACGAGAGCATGACGGAACGTCAGGGGAACGGCGGCTCGGCGCAGGTCGTCGGGCCGTGTGAGTGTCCCGGATCGCCCGCACGGTCGAAGGTCGCTCGTGCCTTCCCCGGGTGCGAGGCCGGTTCAGTGCGACACGGTGAGGCGGAAGACCGGGTGGTCCGCGGCGATGGCCCGCAGTTCGGCGTCGGAGGACTTCGCGGTGACGCCCTGGAAGAACTGGGCCACCTGCCACCCCCACCGCTCCAGGTAGGTGCGCAACACCGCGGCCTTCTGCGCCGGGTCGGTGATCTCGATGACGGTGAACGTGCGGACTTTGCGACCGACGCGCAGCTCGCCGCCGCCGGCGGCGCGGACGTTGTCGACCCACTGGGAGTGGCCGCGGACGGAGACCAGGTACGGGGAGCCTTCGAAGGCGTGCGGATTGACCGGGATCCGCTGCATCCGGCCGGAGGTACGGCCGCGCACCGACAACTCGGCGCTGCCGGCCAGGCTGATGCCCAGTCGGGCGAGTTTGCCGAAAAGAGCGTTGAAGCGGATGCCGAGCCGGCTGCGCCCGGCGTAGTAGGGCTTGGGAGTGGACGCGCTCATGACGGCCTCCGCGGCGGTGGGAGAGCGGCGCTCTCGGTTGAGACCAGTGTGCACGGAGCGTCGCTCCAAAGCAAGAGCGGTGCTCTCTAAAGTGAGCGACGCGCTGCGAACGGGGCAGCGCTCCCTTTCTTGAGCACTGCTCCATTCGCATGACACACTGACCGTCATGAGCACCGTGCGAGGGGCCCGCGAACGGGCCCGCACCGAGGTCACCACCGCCATCAAGGACGAAGCGCGCCGCCACCTCGCGGAGGGGGGCGCCGCCAAGCTCTCGTTGCGCGCCGTCGCCCGCGATCTGGGCATGGTCTCCTCCGCCCTCTACCGCTACTTCCCCAGCCGGGACGAACTCCTCACCGCGCTGATCATCGACGCCTACGACAGCGCGGGCGCCGCCGCCGAGGAAGCCGACGCCACCGGTCGTGCGGCCGGCGTCGCGCCCCGCGCCCGCTGGGTCTCCGTCTGCGAGGCGGTCCGCGCCTGGGCGTTGGAGCACCCGCACGAGTTCGCGCTGATCTATGGCTCCCCGGTTCCCGGCTACAGTGCGCCCCTCGATACCGTCGGCCCCGCCTCCCGCGTCGCCAACACCTTCATCGACATCCTCCGTACCGCCCACACCGGCCACGGCCTGGCCCTGCCTCCGCTGCCCGAAGCCCTGCGCCCCGAGGGCCTGCGAATGACCGCCGACTTCGCCGAGGGCCTGCCGCCCGAGGTGACCGTGGCCTTGGTCGCCGCCTGGGCGCAGTTCGTCGGCCTCATCTCCTTCGAGCTGTTCGGTCAGTTCAACCGGGTCGTCGAGGACCGCGCCGCCTTCTTCGCGCACGCCGTGGACCGACTGGCGCGCGACGTGGGGCTGTCCGCCGACCCGCGCGGCTGAGGCGACGGTCGCACCGTGATCCGGCCCGGCGACGGGCTGATGGAAACGATTCGTCGCTCTTCTGCTCGTCGCATGAACGCCGAGGAGTTCGGCCCCTTCCGCACTGCCGCGCGTCTGGTGTTCCTCGGGTCACCCCTGCCGCCGTCGGAGAGATAGCCATGGCCCGCGCCGGCGCCCGCGCCGCGAAGGCGCTGTACGCCGTTATGACCGTCCTCTTACTGGAGCGCCCCGGCGCCGGCCTGCGAGGCGTCGGGGCGCTCCACGCCGGCGGAAGCCCCCGCCGGGGCCCCATCAGCTCCACCGGGCCCGTCCGCCTCCGAGCCCGCTCCCGCACCCGTCGCGCCGCCCACCCCCCGGGCTCCGGGCGTCCGGGGCCTGGAGATCGCCGTCCCCGCCGACGTGTGGGCGGACGACCCGATGCTGTGGGGCCTGACCGCCGCCGGCCCGGCCGTCTCGGTGGTCGTCCTCAACCCAGGCAACGGCGACTCCCCGTTCAGCGCCCGCCGGCAGGCCCGCGCGGACGCCCTGCGCGGCGGCACCACGGCGACCGGGGAGCGGACCAAGGTGCTCGGCTACGGTCCACGCCGACCACGGCAACCGCGACCCCGCCGCCATCCTGGCCTCCGTCGACAACTACCTGAAGACGCCCGACGGCCGCCTGCACGTCGACGGCATCTTTTTCGACGTGGTCAGCCGCGACTGCGGGCCGGCCAACGCCACCCGCGACCTCTACGAACGGCTGCGCCGCTACGTCGCGGACACCGTGCACGCCGTCGACCCGGCCCTGCCCGACCTGGTGGTGAACAACCCCGGCACCGCCGTAGCCGACTGCTACCCGGCCCGGCTCCCGGCACCGACTTCGGCGCCGCCCCCGTCCTCGGCCCGACCGGGAGGGGACGGCCCGGCGCCGCCGCCCCGGCGAACCGGGCGGCGGTGGTGTCGGACGAGGGGGACCAGGGGGTGAGGCAGTGCCGTCAGATGATGGGGGAGGTCTCCGTCCACAGCCGCGCGAGCGGGTGGTCGGTGTCGTCCCGGCCGTCGCCGGTGCCGGTCAGGGGAAGGCGGTTCCAGAGGGCCGCGTACAGCCAGGCCGCCTCGCCCGTCAGGTCGAGGTCCGCCGGGCCGTCCGTGTCACCCCGCACCGTGCGCGGCGGTTCCTGCGACAGGTGCACCGTCCACACCGCGCCGGTGTCGGTCGCCCGTATCCGCACGACGCGCGGCTCAGCGCTGCGCACCCGGCTGCGCGAGCGCGCGTGGAAGCCGGTCAGCAACTCGTCCACCCCGTCCTCGGCGAACCGGGGCGTCACCGCCGAGAACGGGACGCCCGACGCCGCCTGCGCGTCGAACCGGTGGACGGTCGTCTCGTGCGCCTGACGTCGGGCCCAGAACCCCAGGGGTGACGGCGCCGTCGGCAGGAACGTCCAGCACTCGACATCCGCCGGGGCCTCGGCCAGCGTCCGCACCAGCGCCGCGTGCCCCTCCCGGAACCAGGCCAGCAGCTCCGGTCCGGTCAGCTCGGGGGTGTCCGGGAACGGACCCGGCTCCATGACCCGGCCGCCGACGTACCCGGCCGCCCAGCGGTGTACCGCTCCCGTGTGCCGCAGCAGGTCGGTGACCCGCCAGTCGGGGCAGGTGGGTACGAGGGCGTCCGTGCCCGCCTGTTCGGCCGCCTCCGCCATCAGTTCGCCCTCGCGGGCCAGCGTGTCCACAAAGTCGATGATCTTCACGGAGGGAAGTGTGCCGGCCACCACTGACACCGGTCACCCGACAATGGGGACATGGAAGGCGAACTCTTCCCGCGCGAGCGGACCGAGATCGCCCCCGGCGCGGTGCACGTGCCCGACTGGCTGGACCGGCGCCGACAGCGCGAGCTGCTCGCCGCCTGCCGCGCGTGGGCGCGCCCGCCGGCGGGCCTGCGCACCGTACACACCCCGGGCGGAGGGACGATGACCGCCCGCCAGGTGTGCCTGGGGCTGCACTGGTACCCGTACGGATACGCGCGCACCGCCGTCGACGGCGACGGGACGCCGGTCAAGCCGATGCCCGCATGGCTCGCCGAACTGGGGCGGAGCGCAGTCGCCGACGTCTACGGGCGGCCACCGGACGAGGTGTACGACATCGCCCTCGTCAACTTCTACGAGGGTGACTCCCGCATGGGCATGCACCGGGACTCCGACGAGAAGTCGCCGGCGCCCGTCGTCTCTTTTAGTTTGGGCGACTCCTGTCTCTTCCGCTTCGGCAACACCACCTCGCGGGGCCGCCCGTACCGGGACGTCGAACTGCGCAGCGGTGATCTGTTCGTCTTCGGCGGACCGAGCCGGCTCGCCTACCACGGCGTGCCGAAGGTTCTGCCCGGCACCGCTCCGCCCGAGCTGGGTCTGATGGGGCGGCTGAACATCACACTGCGGGTCGGTGGCCTCCTGCCGTGAGCGGCGTCCGGCGCCCCCCGCTCGTGCGAGGATCGCTGTCATGAACGGCAACGGGGCCCCGCGGCGGGTGGGGGACGCGTCCACGGTGTCCACGGTCTCATCGGCGGGCTCCGCCGCCGACCGGGGCGCCGCCGCCACGAGGACCAAACTGGAGCGGGGCCGGGGCGCGCTGGGCCCCGCACTGGAACTCGTCCACACCGGCCGGGCCCCGACCCGGGCGGTGCTGACGGCCGAGCTGGGCGTCACGCGCGCCACCGCCGGAGCCGTGGCCGCCGAACTGGAGGCGCTCGGTCTGATCCGCGTCGACTCCCGCCCCGGTGGCGCCGGCGGCACCCAGGGCCGGCCCTCGCACCGGCTCGCGGTGGAGGAGAACGGCCCCGTCGCGCTCGCCGCCCAGGTGCACTCGGACGGCTTCCGGGCCGCACTCGTCGGTCTCGGCGGCCGGATCGTGGCCACCGCCCCCGGGAAGGTCACCGTGTCCGCCGACCCGGCGCAGGTCCTCGGCGCGGTCGTCGACGCGGGCGCCGCGCTGCTCGCGGAGTCCGGGAGGCGCTGCATCGGCGCGGGCCTCGCCGTGCCGTCGGCGGTCGCGGAGCCGGAGGGCACGGCACTGAACCCGCTGCACCTGGCCTGGCCGGCCGGTTCGCCGGTCCGGGCCATCTTCGCCGAACGGGTGAAGGCGGCCGGGATCGACGGCCCCGCCCTCACCGGCAACGACGTCAACCTCGCCGCGCTCGCGGAGCACCGGCACGGGGCGGGTCGCAGCGCTCAGCACCTGCTGTGCGTGGCCACCGGCCACCGGGGAGTCGGCGGGGCGCTGGTGCTCGACGGCCGCCTGCACAGCGGCAGCGCCGGTCTAGCCCTGGAGGTCGGCCACCTCACCGTGAACCCGGAGGGCCGGGCCTGTCACTGCGGCAGCCGGGGCTGCCTGGACGTGGAGGCGGACCCGCTGGCCTTCCTGACGGCGGCCGGGCGTACGCCCGGCCCCGAGGTGTCACTGCTCCAGCAGGCGCGGGACCTGCTGCGCGCCGAGTTCGCGGACCCGACCGTACGGACGGCCGCCGAGGAACTCATCGACCGGCTGGGACTGGGGCTCGCGGGCCTGGTGAACATCCTGAACCCGGACCGGATCATCCTGGGCGGTCTGCACCGGGAACTGCTCCACGCGGATCCCGAGCGGCTGCGCGCGGTGGTCGCGGACCGGAGCCTGTGGGGGCGCAGCGGTGGGGTGCCGATCCTGCCCTGCACCCTGGACCACAACAGCCTGGTCGGCGCGGCGGAGCTGGCCTGGCAGCCGGTGCTGGACGACCCGCTGGGGGCGCTGGGCGCGGCCGCCTGACCGGGACCGGCGGCGGGGAGCGCGACGGCCCCCGCACGCGACGGCCCCGCGCAGACCCGGCCGCGGCGGCCCCGGACTACCCGGGCCGGGCTCCGGCCCGGGCCGATACCGGCACGGTGGTGGCGACGGCCGCGGGCTCGACGGCGTAGAGCGCCGCCGGGGCGTGCTCCCGTACGGCCTTGGGGGAGATCCGCACGGTGCGGGTCGGCGCCGTCGGGGCGGGGGCGGCCCGCATGGAGAACCACACGACCTTGCCCGGCCCGTCCTGCTGGTGCCGGGCGCCCCATGCCTCGCTGATCGCCGCGACGAGCGCGAGACCGCGTCCGCAGGTCTCCAGGGCGGCGGACTCGCGCACCACGGGCAGCCGGGGATCGCTGTCGTGCACCGAGACGGTGAGCCGGCCGAGCCGGAACTCGATTTCCACCCGGCACACCTTGTCCGGCTGTGCGTGCCGGTGCACGTTGCTGAGCAGCTCCGTCACTCCGAGCGCGGCCCGATCGATGAGGGGGTCGAGCTGCCAGTGACGCAATTGCGCCGAAACGATTCTGCGGATCTGGCCGATCCGCGCGGGCAGGGCCTGCAGTTCGACGACGCAGTGCCTGCGGGAATGACTTATCACGGCTGCGACTCCCCGACATGAGTGTTACGGGTGCTGCACCCTCTGTGACGCCTCACCAGGGTCACCCACGGTGGGCCGGTGTGCAACCGAACGGGCATGACGATCTGCGCCGGGCCTCCGCGTCCCGTCCGAAAGCCATCGTCGGGCGTCTCAAAGCCGCCCGCGGCCACCGGCAGGCGGCCGCGGGCGGCCCTCCCGTGCCCTCTCCGCGTCGGCCCAAAAGCAATTCGCATGGAGACCCAAAGGAAGTGTTTGCGCAGGTGGGGGAGGTACATTGCGAAGGCAGGGGGTCATGGAAGTGATGAAGGAGCAAGGCGCATGAGCACGACCAGCACCACCGCCAGGGCCGACGACGTCGACCGCAGCGACGCCGAGTACCGGGCCTGGCTGAACGAAGCCGTGCGCAAGGTCCAAGCCGACGCCAACCGGTCCGCCGACACCCACCTGCTGCGCTTCCCGCTCCCCGAGGAGTGGGGCATCGACCTGTACCTGAAGGACGAGTCGACGCATCCGACGGGCTCCCTCAAGCACCGCCTGGCCCGCTCCCTTTTCCTGTACGCGCTGTGCAACGGCTGGATCCGTCCCGGCCGCCCGGTCATCGAGGCGTCCTCCGGCTCGACCGCCGTCTCCGAGGCGTACTTCGCCAAGCTGATCGGCGTCCCGTTCGTCGCCGTCATGCCGCGCACGACCAGCCCGGAGAAGTGCCGCCTCATCGAATTCCACGGCGGCACCTGCCACTTCGTCGACGACTCGATGAAGATGTACGAGGAGTCCGCCGAACTGGCCGCCCGCACCGGCGGGCACTACATGGACCAGTTCACGTACGCGGAGCGGGCCACGGACTGGCGCGGCAACAACAACATCGCGGAATCGATCTACCAGCAGCTGCGCCTGGAGCGATACCCCGAACCCACCTGGATCGTGGCGACCGCGGGAACCGGCGGCACCTCCGCGACGATCGCGCGCTACGTCCACTACATGCAGCACGACACCCGGATCTGCGTGCCGGACCCGGAGAACTCCTGCTTCTTCGACGGCTGGACCCAGGGCGACCCGAACGCGAGCAGCGATTGCGGCTCGCGCATCGAGGGAATCGGCCGTCCCCGGATGGAACCGAGCTTCGTGCCGGGCGCCATCGACCGGATGATGAAGGTGCCGGACGCCGCGAGCGTGGCCGCGTGCCGGGCGCTGGAGCAGGCCATCGGGCGCAAGGCGGGCGGCTCGACCGGCACCGGCCTGTGGAGCGCGCTCAAGATCGTCTCGGAGATGGTGGCCCAGGGCCGCACGGGCAGCGTCGTGACCCTGCTGTGCGACCCGGGCGACCGCTACCTCGACAAGTACTACTCGGACGACTGGCTGGCGGCCCAGAACCTGGACACCGCCCCGTACACGAAGACCATCGAGACGCTGCTGACGACGGGGGCGTGGCGGGAGCCCTCGGCCTGACCCGCCCGCGCAGGCCGCCGGGCCCGACCGCGCGGCCGGCGTACGGTCACCGCCCCGCCTCCAACCGGGCGTCGAGCGCGCCGACCGCCGAGCGGAACGAGCGCCCGAGCCCGGGGCGTGCGGCGGCGAGGGCGAACCGGAACAGGGCCGGTCCGTCCGCCGCGAAGGTCCACTGCACCCGGGTGCCGGAACCGGAGGGGCTGAGCCGCCACTCCTCCAACAACGCACGCACTCCGGGGACGTTGGTCTCGTCCACCCGGTACGCGTAGCACCGCTCCCGCTCGGCCGCCACGACGGTCTCCCGGAACCGGACCCCGCCCACCAGCCCAATCTCGCGGCCCGCGCCGTCGTGCGTGGACCGGGCCAGAGTGACGGCCTTGAACCAGGCGGGCCAGTCCGCCACCTGCTCGGCGAGCGCCCGGTAGACCGGAGCCGGCGGCTGGGTCACGTGCGCGGCGAAGACCAGCCGGACCGGCGCCGTCCCGGTGAAGTCCAGCCCCACGGCACGGAGTCGGCGAACCATCGTGATACCCCCTGCGGAACGCGGTGCGAAGCGGCGGCGCCGAACGGCGGTGCGGGCACCCTACCCGCCCACCTGTCGGATGTCTCCAGGGCGGCCCCCTCGCCTCAGGAGGTGGCCGCCACCACCCCGGCCGGCAGCGCCGGCAGGTCCGCCGGGAAGAGCAGGGTGAGCTCGTCCGTCCCCGGGTCGCTGAGCTGGGCGACGCGTCCCGCGTGCCGCTCGACCATCGACTCGAAGGTCTGCCGGGCGGTGCGGCCATTGCCGAAGGCCGGGCCCTTGGGCAGCTCCGTGAAGTACGCCAGCAGCGCCTGCGCGGTCCCCTCGCCCAACCGGTACTCGTGCTCCTCCGCCTGCTGCTCCACGATGCGCAACAGCTCCTGCGGCCCGTAGTCTCGGAAGGTGATGGTCCGGGAGAAGCGGGACGCCACACCCGGGTTGACGGTCAGGAACCGTTCCATCTCCGCCGTGTACCCGGCGACGATCACCACCACCGCGTCCCGGTGGTCCTCCATCAGCTTCACCAGCGTGTCGATCGCCTCGCGCCCGAAGTCGCGGCCCGAGTCCTCCGGAGCCAGGGCGTACGCCTCGTCGATGAACAGCACCCCGCCCCGCGCCCGTTCGAACGCCTCCTGCGTCCGGATCGCGGTGGACCCGATGTGCTCGCCGACGAGGTCCACCCGGGACACCTCGACCAGATGACCCCGCTCCAGTACGCCGAGGGAGGCGAGGATCTCCCCGTAGAGCCGGGCGACGGTGGTCTTGCCGGTGCCGGGGGACCCGGTGAAGACCAGGTGCCGGCGCACCGACGCCGCCTTGAGGCCCGCCTGCTGCCGCCTGCGCCCCACCTCGATCATGTCGGTGAGGGCACGCACCTCACGCTTGACGCTGTCCAGGCCCACCAGCGCGTCGAGTTGGCCCAGCACCTCACCGGATCCCCGGGCGGGCGCGGCGGCGGGGTCCGGCTCGTCGGCGGGGCGGGGCGCCGGTACCTCGACGGCCCCCGGTACGGGGCCGGGCGCCGCCGTCACCGTACGGATTCCCGCGCGCTCGCGGGCCGGGCCGCCGCCGGCGGCCGACTGGGCGGCGAGGCGCGGCCCGGATTCGTCGCTGGTGCAGTCCTCCGCGACGGGGCCGTCCTCCGCGAACTCGTAGCCGCCGCGAGCACAGCGCTCGGTGTGGCACTTGGCGAGCGAGGTACGGCTGCCGTCGATCACATGGAAGCCGAAGCCGGAACTGCCGCTCACCCGGCATGCGGTGAAGGTGCCGCGACCGCCCGCCGAGACGTAGAAGCCGGCCTCGGAGGGCGAGGTGACCACGCAGCGCTCCAGGACCGGGTCGGCTCCCTTGGTGACGATCACGCCCGTCTGGACGGAGTCGACGGCGCAGTTCGCGAGGGTGCCGCCGCTGCCGTGGTCACGGAACCAGGCGCCGGTCGCCGCCTCCCGGATGCGGCAGTCGTCCAGTTGCGCGGTGGCCCCGTCGCTCACCGAGACGGCCGTGTTGCGCACCTGAGACAGGTCGCTGTCGACCACGTCCACGCGCGAGCCCCGGTCCAGCACGAACAACGCGTCCGGGACGTCGTGCACCCGGCAGGAGTCCAGCGAGGCCGTGGCCCCGTCACTGATCCACACCGCCGGATAGTCACCCGTGCTGTCGTGGATCTCGCAGGACCGGGCGTCGACCCGGGTCCCCGGGTCCCACACCGACAGGCCGTTGCGGCCGAAGCGGCGCACGGTGGTGCGGCTCAGCGCGAGCACCGAACGCGAGCGCAGGTCCACCGCGTTCTCCGGGATGTCGTGGATGTCGCATCCGTCGAGCGTGAGAACCGCGTCCGTGTCGAGGGTGACCCCGTCCGCCGAAGTGCGGTGCACCGCGCAGTCGGTGAGGCGGGCCGAGGCACGCGACGCGACCTGCACGCCGGTGCCCTTGATCTCGTACACCTCGCACCCCAGAGCCTCCAGGCCGGAGCCCTCGCCGGTGACGGCGATGCCCGCGCCCGTGGCGTGGTGGATCCGGCAGCGCTCCAGGCGCGGGTGACCGCCCCGCACCGAGATCCCGCTCTGCCCGGCCGCCACCACCTCGCATTCCTCGAACACACCGCCGCCGCCGTCGAGTACGGCGATCCCGATCCCGGCCGGGTTCTCCACCGTGCAGCGGCGCACCAGGGGCCGGGCGCCGGCGCCGCGGACCTCGATGCCGGCCGAGGAGCGGGTGTTGACCCTCAGGTCGGTCAGCTCGGGCGAACCGTCCTCGACGAGCAGTGCCGGCGCCGTGCGGTCCTGGCCCTCCAGGTACAGGTCCTGCACCACGGCAGAGGCGCTCACGGTCAGGGCGACGCCGTCGGGCGGGGCGATGCGCACGGACCCGACCGCGCCCTCCGGTCCCCGCAGGGTGACGGCGTGGCGCAGCACCAGGTTCTCCCGGTAGGTGCCGGGCGCGATGGACAGGACGTCTCCGTCCCCGGCGACGGCGAGCGCGGCGGTCAGCGTCGCGTACTCCCCGGAGCGGCGCCGCCAGCGCGAAGACCCGCCGTGTGTCAGCTGGACCGTGCCCTGAGCCATGGTGCTGTCGTGCCCCCACCCTCGTCTTCGCGTCGACGGCAGTCACCGCCGCGGCCGGCGCCGCGATCCGTCCGCGACCGGCCTGCCCGGTCCACCGTAGCGCGAGCCGGGCCGGTGAGTTGCCAGGTCAGCTGCCCGCGCCCGTCCGGCCCCAATCCGGCCCGACCGCCGCCCACGCCCGGTCCAGGCGTATGTACCGCCGATGCATGAGTCGCCGTACGATCAGCCGGCGGATCGTCTCCACCAGCGCGGCCACGCCCAGGGCGGCCGCCAGGCCCGCCATCACGGAGTGGAACGCGGCGGCCGAGGAGGCGAGCGGCTGCCCGACGAGCCTGCCGCTGGTGTCCGTCCATATCCGGAACCTGTCCCCGGGCCGGGGCGGTTCCTCGGCGGCCGGCACGGTCCCCTGGTGGCTGCTGCCGTCCGGCGCCGTCCACGAGGCGAGGATCCGCGTCCGCTGGGGTGTCTGCGGCCCCGCCGACTTGTCGGCGGTCATGCCGTCCGCGAGCGTGCTCTGCGCCGGCCGGAGCACCACGGCCGGGACGAGGTACCGCTCCTGCCGCTGCTCGCGCACGGCGTGCTGGAGCGTGTCGTCCACCCGCGTGCCCGCGAACCAGCCGATGGCCGGGGCGAGCACGAGGACGCACACCGCCGCGGCCAACGCCAGCCACGCCTCGAAAAGATCAGTTCTGCGGCGCAGCGGATTGCGCCGCCAACGCCACACACCCACTGCTGTCCACACGGTCCGGCACCCCCTCGCCTCCGCCTGCCTGCGCGTCCCAGCTTCCCGCATGCCCGGCGGACGCGCATTCCGGAACGCGAGAGACGCGCGCATCCGGCCGCGCCCGGTCCGGAACACGTTCCCCCGTGCCCCGACCCCGGCCGCTGCCCCAGCGTCTCGAATGATCCAACGGTGCCGCCGTGCCCGCTGGTTCCCCGGGGCGGGCGGAGCCCCTCGAAGGTGTTATTCCAGAACGCGGACCTCGTCGCCGACGCGCACCGTCCCCAGCCGGACCGGCACCAGTTGCCGTCCGAACGCCAGGGACTTCCCGATGCGCCGGTGCCTGGCAAGTGTCTTCAGCGGCTCCTTGCCGCGTTCCCCGGTCACCTGGTCGGTGGTCGTGACGACGCACCGCCCGCACTCCCGCACCCCGCGGAACACGGCGTCGCCGACGGCGACGCGCCGCCATCCGTCCTCGGCCCACGCCTCGGCGCCGGCCACGACCAGGCTGGGGCGGAAACGGTTCATCGGCAGCGGCCCCTCCTCCGGATGATCGCCCTCGGCGATCAACGCGTTCAGGGCGTCCAGCGAGGCGAGGGTGGTGACCAGCAGCGGATACCCGTCCGCGAGGCTCACCGTCTCGCCCGGCAACGCGTAGTCCGGGTCCACGGGCCGGCGTACGGCGGGGTCGTCCAGGTGCACCAGACGGGCCGGCAGGTCGAGGTAGGCCGAAAACCAGTCGGCCGCGGTCCTCGCCGCGACCACGGTCTCGATCTTCTTGCCGAACAGGACGACCGGCTCCAGCGGACCGGCCTCCGGCACCTCCACGATCAGATCCGCCATGCCCGGGGCCGAAAGCGCCACCCGGCCGCCCTCCAGCGGGCGGGCCGAAGCCAACGCCAGCCGGGCCTGTTGGCGTTGCGTGATGATCGCGCCCTCGACGTCGATCACGGCCCATCGGCGGTCACCCGCGAGCCCCCAGGGCTCCACGGCCACCGCGTCGGGAGCGATCCCAGCCACCGACTTGACGGGATGGACGTGGAGCGACTGGACGTACAAGTTCGACATGAGTGCATCTTGCCAGTCGCCGCCCCCGCGGACCCCGGCACCTCCGAGCGGCCCCGCCTAGTAGCCGCGCCCCTGGTACGGCCGGCCGTACGGGTCCTCGTACGAGGGGACCTGCGCGGGCGCCTGCATCGGTCGCGGGGCGGCCGGGCGCATGGCCTCGTACCCGGTGCCGGTAGCGACCGGGCGCGGCTGCTGCGGCTGCGGGGCGTATCCGGCGCGGGCGCCTACCGGCTGCTGCTGCGGCACGAAGGGAGCGGGCGCGTGCTGCAGGGGCACGGGCATCTGGGACTGCATCTGCATCTGCATCTGCGGTGCGGGCTGCTGCTGGTAGGGGTACCCGTACGCCGGGGCGCTCTGCTGCTGGGGCATCGAGGGCGCGGACGGCAGGGCGGGCAGGGCGGACGGGAGGGCCGGCAGGTACCCACCGCTCGAGTAACCGGAACCGGGGGTGTCGTAGGCGGCCGGAACGCGGATCGGGGCGATCTGCGGAGTGCCGCGTTCGGCGACGAGGGAGTCGTAGATGGGGGTGTCCGGGAAGGAGGGCGCGGAGTAGTAACCGCCGCCATAAGTGGAGCGGGGGGAGGTCATGGGACCTAAGTTAAGCCCACGACTTCACGGGGTCCATAGCGAGGTGTCGTCAACACCGCCCTGACCTGCATATTCGCAGGTCAGGGCCACAGCTTTCACTTCACGTTCGCGTGCACGATTCGCCACTTCCATCCCACCTTGTTCCTACTCGTACTCACCGGTTGGGTGTTGCACACACTTGCTGTTGACGCACCGTCACGATCCGGAATCCCTCGTGTGACCTCGTATGACGCCCCTTCAGTCGGCCCGCGACCGGCCGACGCCGGGTCAGGCGTCGCTCGGCCGGGCATAGGTCCGGCCCTTCCACGCGGCGCCCCGGCCCCGGTAGTGCAGGACGGCCGAGTCGACGGTCATCAGGAGGTAGAGCAGGGCCGTGAACGGAAGCAGCGGCGCGAGGGCGGCGGGCTGGCGGTAGTAGCGCAGCATCGGCAGGTAGGTGCCGGTCATCAGCAGCCAGGCCGCGCCCCCCGCCCACGCCACGGCCGGACGGTCCAGGGCGAGCCCGGTGAACAGCGCGGCCGGCGGCACCAGGTAGACGAGCGCCAGCCCGGCCACCGTCCCCGCCAGCAGCAGCGGTTGGTGGCGCAGTTGGGCGTACGCGCTCCGCGAGACCATCCGCCACAGGTCACCCAGCTCCGGGTACGGGCGCACGCTGTCCACGCGCTCCGCCAGCCCGAGCCAGATCCGGCCGCCCGAGCGCCGGACGGCCCGGGCGAGCGAGACGTCGTCGATCACCGCCTGCCGGATCGAGTCGGGCACCCCCGCGCGGACGGCGGCCTCCGTACGCAGGAGCACGCAGCCGCCGGCCGCCGCGGCCGTGCGCCCGGCGGGGCGGTTGATCCGGCGGAAGGGGTACAACTGCGCGAAGAAGTAGACGAAGGCCGGTACGACGAGCCGCTCCCAGAACGTGGCCACCCGCAGCCGCGCCATCAGGGAGACCAGGTCGAGGTGGGCGGAGGTCGCGGCGGCGACGAGTTCGCGCAGGCTGTCCGGCTCGTGCGCGATGTCGGCGTCGGTGAGCAGGAGGTACTCGGGCTCGGTGGGGCGGGCGGTGCGCGCGTGCGCGATGCCGTGGCGCAGCGCCCAGAGCTTGCCGGTCCAGCCGGCCTCCGGGGCGCCGGGGGAGACGACGGTGAGGGGCAGCCCCGGGAGCTCCCCGGCCAGGCGCCGGGCGAGGTCCGCCGTGCCGTCCGTGCTGCCGTCGTCCACCAGGATCACCTCGGCGGCGCCTGGGTAGTCCTGGGCGAGGAGCGAGGGCAGGCTGCGGGGCAGCACCTCCGCCTCGTCCCTGGCCGGGACGATGATCGCGACGGACGGCCAGCGGGCGGGGGCGGTGCGCGGGGGGAGGCGGACGTCGGTGCGCCAGAACATGCCCTGGGCGAACGTGAGCCAGAGCCAGGCGGCGAGGGAGGCGTAGGCGGCGGTGAGGAGGAGGCCCATGGCCGCAGTGTGCCGAACCGGAAGCGGCCTGTCGCGCACCCGGACGCCGTGGCGCCCCGCGCGTGCGGGGCGTGAGGGGTGGGCGGCGTGCGGGGGCCGGGTGGTCGCCGTCCCGGCAGTGGGGCTGAGCGCACGCGGGGGCGACGGCGCCGGGGGCGCTCGGTGGTCACCGGTGGAGACCCCCGGGCACCGGGCACGTCGGCCGATGCGCCGCGGGCCGGGCGGTCGGGCCGGCGCGGCCGGAGCGGGCGCCGCGCCGCGGTGCGCCAGGTACGGCCCGGCCGAAGGCCTGCCCCACGGGGACGGCCGGCAGGGCCCGCGTCTGCGGGCCGCAGGTCCGGTGCGGCCCGCCGGCCGGCTGCCTGCGCCTGGGCGGGCTACCGGTGGTCGCCCGGAGGCGCGGCGTGGCGAAGGCGAGGACGAAGGCATCGAAGCCGAGGGCCACGGCGTCGAGGTGACGGCGTCGAGACGACGGCCTCGGGGAGGCGGCCCGTCCGGGCCGGCAGGCCGGTGCGGCACGCTCGGTCGTGGAGTGGCGCGGGGGTGGGGGGAGGCCGGGCGAGGGGGCGAGGTCGCGGGGGTGGCGGTCCGCGTCGTTTAAGGTGACCAGGTGAAGATCGCCCTCATGGACTCCGGAATCGGCCTCCTCGCGGCGGCCGCCGCGATGCGACGGCTGCGGCCCGACGCCGATCTGCTGCTGTCCAGCGACCCCGACGGGATGCCCTGGGGGCCGCGTACTCCCGCCGATCTCACCGGGCGGGCTCTCGACGTGGCCCGGGCCGCCGCCGAGCACCGCCCGGACGCCCTGGTCGTCGCCTGCAACACCGCCTCCGTGCACAGCCTGCCCGCCCTGCGCGCGGCGCTGGAACCCGCCATCCCCGTCATCGGCACCGTGCCCGCGATCAAGCCGGCCGCGGCTTCGGGCGGCCGGGTCGCCATCTGGGCCACACCGGCCACCACCGGGAGCCCGTACCAGCGCGGGCTGATCGCCGAGTTCGCCGCCGGAGCCCAGGTCACCGAAGTGCCCTGCCCCGGCCTCGCCGACGCCGTCGAGCGCGGCGACCAGGAGGCCGTCGTGCGGGCCGTCGCCGCGGCCGCCGCGCTGACCCCGGCCGACGTCACCGACGTCGTACTCGGCTGCACGCACTACGAGCTGGTCGAGGCGCCGATCCGGGCCGCCCTCGCCGAACGGACCGGCGGGGCGGAGCTCGTCTTCCACGGCTCCGCCGAGGCGGTCGCCGTACAGGCGCTGCGCCGCATCGGCGCCCGCCCGGAGCCGGGTCTGCCCCGCACCGGCGGGCTGACCGTCCTGCTCGGCGGGCAGCAGGGGCCCCTCCCGGCCGCCGCACTCGGCTACGCCGAAGGCCGGCTGCTCGCGGAGGGCGCGCCGCTCGCGCACTGAGCCGACCCGGGGCCCCGGTCCCGGCCCGGCCTGTTCGGGCGTGTCGCGCCGGCGATGAGTTTCCCGCCCTGACGGAGTCGTAAGGGGGACGGGAACCTCACGCGACCGAAGGGCGGCAGGCCATGATCTTCACCCACGTACTCGCGGTGGCTCCGGTCGGCGACATCGAGGCCGCCGTCCCCTGGTACGAGCGGCTCCTGGGCAGGCCGGCCGACGCGCGGCCCATGGCCGGCCTCGCCGACTGGCACGTCTCCCCATCCGCCTGGGTGCAGGTCTTCCAGTCCCCGGAGCACGCGGGGACGACCCTGCTCAACCTCGTGGTGGACGACCTGGACCGGGCGCTGGCGGAGTTGGCCGGTCGCGGCATCACGGCGGGGGAAGTGCAGCCGGGTGCGCGGGCGGTGCGGTTCGCCGCCGTCCACGATCCCGACGGCAACCGGATCACCCTGATCGAGAACCCGGTGGCGTGACACCGTCCAACCAACGCTGTGCAACCAACGCTGTGCAACCTCCCTTCTCCGGCCCGACGGGGCCAAACGGGTGGCCCTCTGCGGCGGCCCTTGGGTATCGTGCGGCTGATGCGAGACGATACGTCTCGTTTCATCGGTCGATCGACGATGGACCCCACCCGGGCCCGCGCCGCCGACCCCGCCCCATCCGCCCCCCGGCCCCGGCCCCGGCCCCGGCGAGCCGCTGAGCCAACAGCCGCAGTCCGTCCGCGTCCAGCACCCGCCCGCCGAACCCGGGCAGCGGCACGTGCAACGGCCCGGTCCGGCTCGCTGCCCCGGCCGCCGTCGACGCGGACCTCGTCGTCGGCGCCGACGGCATCAACAGCGCGGTCCGCGGCTCACACTTCAGCGCGCGCAGCCGGGTACGCACCCTGCGCACGGCCGCCTGGATCGGCATCGCGGACGTCGAGACCGGGACCTACGGCGAAACCTGGGGCGCGGGCCGCTTCTTCGGCATGACCCCCGTGGAACCGGTCGCACCAACTGGTACGCCGCCGTTCCCGAGGCCACCACCGCAGAGGACGTGCGGGCAGCCTTCGCCGCATGGCACGACCCGATCCCCCGCGTCCTCGCCGAGACCGATCCCGCCGGCTGGATCCGCTACGAGATGCGCCACCCGCACCCCGCCCTGCCCGCCTTCGTCACCGCCGGCCGGACGGCCCTGGTCGGTGACGCGGCCCACGCCATGACCCCCACTCTCGGCCAGGGCGCCTGCACCGCCCTGCTCGATGCCGAGGCGCCGACCCGCGCGGTCGCCGACCACGGCGTCGCCGCGCTGCCCGCGGCCCTGCGCGCGTACGACAAGGAGCGGCGACGCAGCGCCCAACGCGTCGCCTTCGCCTCCCGGAGCCTGCACCGGATCGTCACCGGCCGCCGCCCGGCGCTGCGGGACGCCCTGGTCAGGCTGCTGCCCGGGTAGGCACCCACGAGGAGGCAGGGGTGCCGGCGCCGTGTCGGGGGGCGTCGGCGCGGGACGTGGGTACGCTGCACCCATGACGGGTCACCCCCCGGGTCCGCTCTGGACGGGCCGCGCCTCCAACCGCGTGCAGTGGCTGCTCGCCGCGGCCGGCGCCGCCTGCCTCGCGCTCGGCATCGAGCTCGCCGTCGACGCCAGCTGGACCTCCGGGACGGTGCCGCTGATCATGTCCGTGATCGGTTGCCTCGCGGCCGGCCTGCTCATCCTCTTCGGCACCCTCGCCTTCGTCCACGTCGCCGTCACCGTCGACTCCCAGGCCGTGGAGGTCCGCTGCGGCCACATCGGGCTGCCCCGCCGCACCATCCGGCTCGCCGAGGTGGCCTCCGCCGAGTTCGTACCCCGGATCACCCCGCAGCACTGGGGCGGATGGGGCTACCGCTGGCGCCCCGAGCGGGGCACCGCCGTCATCGTCCGCCGGGGCGAGGGCCTTGAGCTGCGCATGGACGACGGCAAACTGTTCACCGTCACCGTCGACGACGCCGAGAACGCCGTCCGGGTCATCCGCACCCACCTGCGCGCCCTGGCCCACTGAGCCTCCCGAGGGACCGCGCGGCGCGCGGGGACGTACACTCCGCCCAATGAGCACCAGTGTCACCCGAGCGGCCGGGAACGAGCCCGCGCAGTCCAGCGCACCGGAGAGCGGCGCCACCGCCCCGCACCGCTTTCGGGGCGCCTGGCCGACCCGGGCGGCGCTCGCCGCGCTCGCCGGGGCCCTGCTCTACCTCAGCTTCCCGCCCCGCCCCCTGTGGTGGTTGGCCCCCTTCTCCCTCGCCCTGCTGGCCGGCTGCCTGCGCGGCCGCCGAGCCAGGGCCGGCTTCGGCCTGGGCTTCGTCTTCGGGCTCGGCTACCTGCTGCCGCTGCTGGTGTGGACCAGCGAAGGCGTCGGCCCGGTCCCGTGGATCGCCCTCGTCACCCTCGAAGCGCTCCTCTTCGGGCTCACCGGCCTCGGCATCGCCCTGGTCGGCACCCTTCCCGGCCGGGCGCTGTGGGCCTCCGCCCTCTGGATCACAGGCGAGGCGCTGCGCGCCCGGGCGCCCTTCGGCGGCTTCCCCTGGGGCAAGCTCGCCTTCGGCCAGGCCGACGGCTTCTTCCTGCCGCTCGCCGCGCTGGGCGGCACCCCGCTGCTCTCCTTCGGGATCGCCCTGTGCGGATTCGGCCTGTACGAGGCCGCGCGCGTCGCCCGCTCCCGGCCGAGCCGCACCGCCGCCGCGGCCGCCGCACTCACCGTCGCCCTCCCGGTCGGCGCGGCCCTCGCGGCGCGGCCCCTGGTCTCGGACGGCGCCGAGGACGGCACCGCCGTGGCCGCCGTCGTCCAGGGCAACGTTCCGCGCGCCGGGTTCGATTTCAACTCCCAGCGGCGCGCCGTACTCGACAACCACGCCAACCGCACCCTCCTGCTCGCCGACGACGTCAAGGCCGGCCGGGTCCGGCAGCCCGACTTCGTCGTCTGGCCGGAGAACTCCTCCGACATCGACCCCTTCAGCCAGCAGGACGCCCACGACGTCATCGACCGGGCCGTCAAGCGCATCGGCGTGCCCGTCGCCATCGGCTCCGTCCTGGAGCCGCCGACCGGCCCGCTGCGCAACACGATGATCCTGTGGGACCCGGTCAAGGGACCGACCGCGACGTACGACAAGCGCAAGATCCAGCCGTTCGGCGAGCGCATGCCGATGCGCTCCTTCGTCCGGATCTTCAGCAAGGACGTGGACCGCGTACGCCGCGACTTCGGCCCCGGCAAGGTCCCCGGCGTGTTCGACATGGCGGGCAGCCGGGTCGGCATGGTGACCTGCTACGAGGCGGCCTTCGACGACGCCGTCCGCTCCACCGTCCAGGCCGGCGCCCAGGTCATCGCCGTACCGAGCAACAACGCCACCTTCGGCCGGAGCCAGATGACCTACCAGCAACTGGCCATGGACCGGGTGCGGGCCGTCGAACACAGCCGGACCGTGCTCGTCCCCGTCACCAGCGGCGTCAGCGCCGTCATCCGGCCCGACGGCACGGTAGTCCGGCAGACGAAGATGTTCACCGCCGACGCGCTGGTCGCCGAGATCCCGCTGCGTTCGACGTCGACCCCGGCCACCCGGCTCGGACCGCTGCCCGAGTACGCGCTGCTCCTGGTGGCCGCCGGGGCGCTCGCCTGGGTGCCGATCCGCCGGGTTCGCGCCCGCCGGGCCGCATGACGCGGGTGACCGACACCCGACCTCGTAGGGTCGGGCCATGACCACACCTGACTACATACGCGCGATCCGCGAGGCCGGCGCGGGGCACCTGCTGCTCCTGCTGCCCGGCGTCACCGCCATCGTCGTCGACGACCGCGACCGGATCCTGCTCGGCCGCCGCGCCGACACCGGCCTCTGGTCGGTGATCGGCGGCATCGCCGAACCGGGGGAGCAGCCCGCCGAGACGGCGGTGCGCGAGGTGTACGAGGAGACCGCCGTGCGGTGCGTCGCCGAGCGGGTCGTTCTCGTCGAGATGTTGGAACCGATCACCTACCCCAACGGGGACGTCTGCCAGTTCCAGGACATCACCTTCCGCTGCCGCGCCACCGGCGGTGAGGCCCGCCCGCACGACGGCGAGCTGCTGGAAGTCGGCTGGTTCGCCGCGGACGCCCTGCCCCCGCTGGAGCCCTTCGCCGTGCGGCGCGTCCGGCGGGCACTGCGCGACGAACCCACCTGGTTCCAGCCCCCGGACCCGACCGCCGGCTGAGGCTCAGCCCGCGACCGCCGCCTCGCGGTACAGCTCCACGGCCTGGTCGCCCATCACCGCGCTGTACGACACCTCAGGGGCCAGGCCGCCTTCCTCGTACCCGCCCAGCACCCCGGCCAGCGCGCCGTTCACCAGCCAGGGGCTGCCGCTCGTGCCGCTGCTGAGGTCGGGACAGTCGATGCGGCGCTGGGTCGGCGAGAACAGGCTCGTGGCGTTGGTGCAGCGCAGCGGGGAATCGTCACCGCTCGGGTAGCCGACGATCGTCACCGTCGCGTCCGCCGGCTGTTCGGACGCCACGGGGAAGCCGCCCACCGCGTCCTCCACCTGCCGGGACCCCGAGGTCGGGGCGACCGACGCGAACGCCACGTCCTCGTCCGGATCCCGCTCCTGCGTCCAGCGTGGCGCGACGTACACGCCGGTCACCTTCCACAGCCCGTACGGGGCCTTCCCGTCCCGGTAGCCCGGTGCGAACACCGTGCTGTCGGGGTTGTCCAGGCAGTGCGCGGCGGTGGCGATCACGCTCCGGTCGTCGCTGTGCACCACGGCGGCGGTGCAGAAGTGCCCCCCGTCCAGGCCACCCGCGAACAGCGCGCCCACCCGGTCGGCGGCGATGCCGCGGTCAGCCCGCGCGGTGATGCCGAGCGGCGGCGCGGCCCCGGCGTCCGGCAGATCGACGCTCAGCAGCGCGGCCATCGCCGCCAGCGCGAGCAGGACCCGGGACGCCCGCCGGACGCGGGAGGAGCCGGTGGGGGCGGCCTGTCGGGGGAGCATGCGGCGGATCATGCACCTGAGCCTGCCCAGCAAGCCTGTGGCCGGCGCCCCCGATTCCATAAGAATCCGCTGTGAATCCCGGATCGGGCATGTGGGAAGTGCCGAAACGGCGCGCATTTCCGACACGTCCCCGGACGAAAGGCACGAGTCCGCGGACGGAACCGGCGAGTCTATGGACGACCCGGACGGTTTCCGGCGCCGGTGTTGTGCACTGCGGAGGGTGATCACGTGGCCCGGGCGCCCCTAGCCTCGCCGCAGGAGCACGAACGAGGGGCGGTACCCGGTGAACTGGCTGATCCACGATTACCGCGAGAGCGATCTCGCCGCGGTCGTCCATCTGATCGACACCACGGCGGAACTCGGCCAGGAGTCCGTCTTCTCGCTCGCCGAGTGCATCAGCGCGCTCACCGACCGGCAGCCCTGTGTGGTCGCCGTCCACCAGGGCGTCCCGATCGGCGCCGCCCTCGCCTGTGTCACCGGGGAACGCGCCTGGGTGATGCGCATCGCCATCGCAGCGGGCTGGCGCGGCCGCGGCCTGGCCAGCGCACTGCTCGTCGAGCTGGAGCGGCGGCTGATCGCCGCCCGCGTGGGGCGGATCGCTTACGTCCTGCCCGAGGAGGACCTGCTGGGCGAAGGGCTGCTCAACGCCGGCTACACCCGTCAGCCCGCCGTCGCCTACTTCGAGAAGACCGAGCCGTTGCACGGACCGGCGGCCGGCCTCCTCGACGACCTCGGCGGCCGGTTCCTGCCCAACGACCTGTGGGCGAAGGTCGCCGGGATGGAGAAGGAGAAGGACCTCATCGAGCGCCGGGTGGTCCTCCCGCTCGCCGAGCCCGAACGGGCCGCCGCGCACGGGGTGCGACCGCCGCGCGCCATCACCCTCTTCGGGCCGCCCGGCACCGGCAAGACCACCTTCGCCCGCGCCATCGCCTCCCGCCTCGGCTGGCCCTTCGTGGAGCTGTTGCCCTCCCGGCTCGCCGACGAGGGCAACCTGGCCGCCGCGCTGCGCGACGCCTTCGCCCGGATCGCCGAGCTGGAGCGGGTCCTCGTCTTCATCGACGAGGTCGAGGAGATCGCACCCGTACGGACCGAGCCGGCGCAGCCCGGCGGCATCCATGGCGTGACGAACGAGCTGCTCAAGCTCATCCCCGGCTTCCGGGAGGGCGACGAGCGGCTGCTGGTATGCGCCACCAACTCCATCCGCTCCCTGGACCCCGCCTTCCTGCGGCCCGGGCGCTTCGACTACCTGATCCCGATCGGCACCCCGGACGCCGGGGCGCGCGCCGCGATCTGGTCCCGCCACACGGCGGGGCGCCCGGACGTCGACGTGGCGGCGCTGGTGGAGGCGACCGAACTGTTCACCCCGGCCGACATCGAGCACGCGGCGCGCATCGCGGCACAGGTCTCCTTCGAGCGGGACCTGGAGGCGGTGGGCGCGCGCGGCGCGGCGGCCGCGCAACCGGGGGCGAGCACGGGGGACTACCTGGCGGCGGTCGCGCAGTGCCGGCCGACGGTGACCCCGGCCATGACGGGTGAGTTCGCGGCGGACATCACGGCGCACGCCCGCTTCTGACCCGCCGGGCACGCGCGTCACCGGCGTGCCCACCACAGACGTGCCTGCCACGGACAGGCCGGCCAGGTCGGCCCGCGGCCGCAGCTCCCCCGAGCGGTCGCGGGCCTTCCCGCGCGCGGGCCCCTGCCGGAACCCGGAACCCGGAACCCGGACGCCGGATACCGCGGCCCGGGAGCCGGACCGGGCCTACGCCCGGCAGCGGTAGGTGAACTCGACGGCGTCGGCGCGCCGCCCCGGCGCATCGAGGCGCAGCTCGGCCCGCGCGGCGTGCGTGCCGACCCCTTGGAAGGTCCACAGCAGGTGCAGTCGGGCCTCCTTTTGCCCGCTCGGCACCCGTTCGGTGAGCTGCTCGGATCGGGTCCCGTCGCTGCGCTCCCAGTGGTAGGTCAAGGTTCCGGGGCGCCCGTTGGTCCGTACGACGGCCACCACGTCGGCGGCCGCGTCGCAGCCGGGCCCCTCGGGGTCGGTGGTCACCGCCACGTCCCGGACGGCGAGGGCGGGGCCGAACCGCTGCCAGCCCAGGTAGGCGAGGACCGCGGCCAGGACCACGGCGGCCAGGGTGTACCGACGCCACTGGCCCCGGCGGCGGCCCGGGGCCGCCGCCGGCACGGTCACCGGGAACGGCGCGGGGATCGCCGCGGTGACCCCGGGGCCGAACCGCAGCACCGGCCCGTCGACCCGGTCGGGCGCGGCGCCGGGGACGGTCCGGGGGGTGTCGAACCGCAGGGTGCCGCCCGGCAGCCCACTGTCGGTGGGGCCGCCGTCGTGCCGCTGGGCGGGAACGTCCTGGCGCCGTGCGTCGGTCGGCGGCTGCGGCGGGCCGCTGAACCAGTGGCTGCCGAGGACCGTGGCGCTGTAGTCGTCGCCCTCCGGGGGGTGGGGATCGTTCATCGCGGCGGCTCCGGCTTCACGCACCTGGGGATGGGCTTCGAGACGATCACGGGCTTTCCGGCGGACGGTGTCGTGGTGACGCGGACGCTCAGGTAGCAGCCCGCCCCACGTGTGAAGGTGTGGGCGCGGGTCACCGGCCCCGTACCGGCCCGCACGGGCACGGAGTCCGTGCCGTCCGCGACGCGCAGGTCCGCGAGGTCATTTCCGAGGAACCACTCCAGTACCACCGTCGCCGGGCCGCCCTTCACATCGAGGGACACCGTCACCTGTCCGGTGCTCGGGCCGGTCAGCAAGGTGGCCTCGATCCCGGAGACGGTGACCGTCGGGCTCGGGCTCGGCTTCACGGTGGGGGTCGGCTTGGTGGGCGTCGGGCTCTGGCTCGAACTCGGCGTCCCGGACGGCGAAGCCGAGGCCGAAGGGGAGACGGACGCGGAAGGCGACGAGGACGGCGACGGCGACATCGACGCCGAGGGCGTCGGCGTCGCGGACACGGAGGCACCCGTGACCGGCCCCGGCCCCCCACCGCCCGGCGGGCCCGCGCTCGACGTCGCGAACGCGCTCAGCGCCGCCCCGCCGGACTCCCCGGCGACGGCCTCGTACGAGAACACCAGGAGCGCCCCGATCACCAGCACCGCGGCCGCCGCGAGCGCGCCCCGCCGCCCCGGCGACCAACCGGCGGGCGCAGGGGGGAGGACCGTCGTCGCGAGCGCGGTGGTGCCGGCCGCCGTGGCCCCGGCCGAGGGGAACAGCAGCGGCAGCAGCGCCGCCAGGGCCGCCAGTTTCCGCTGCCCGCGCTCCTCCCAGTCCGCCCCGTAACCGGCCAGCGCCACCTGCTCCAACTCCGCCACGAACGCCTCGGCGTTCTCCGGCCGCTCCTCCGGCGCCTTGGCCAGACCCCGGCGGATCAGCGGGCGGACCGGCTCCGGCGCCTCCGACTCCGGCACCGGGCCTTCCACGTGCTGGACCGCCAGCTCGGCGAAGTTCGTCCCCGGGAACGGCTTGTGTCCCGTCACGCACTCGAAGAACGTCGCCGTGGCCGCGTACACGTCGGCCGCGGGCGAGGCCGGCCGGCCCTGCCACTGTTCGGGCGCCATGTAGGCCGGGGTGCCCGCGACACCCGGGGTGGTGCCGCGCCCGGCCGCGATCCCGAAGTCCACCAGTTTCGAAGAGCCGTCCGCCGCGACCAGCACGTTCTCCGGCTTGTAGTCGCGGTGCACCACCCCTTCCCGATGGGCGGCGGCCAGCCCCAGCAGGGAGCCCTTGAGCAGCACCAGGGCGGCCTCCGGGACGGTGCCGCCGGACTGCTTCAGCAGGGCGCGCAGGGAGATCCCGTCGACGAGTTCCATCACGATGGCGGCGCCGCCGGGCGCCTCGGCGTACTCGCAGTACTCGTAGAGCGCCACCACGTGCGGGGAGCGCAGGCCGCCCAGGAGCCGGGCCTCCGCCCGGAACTCCCGGACGAAGGCCGGGTCCTCGCGCAACCGCTCGCCGAGGTACTTCACCGCGACCGGCGTGCCGGTGGCGTCGTGGACGGCGAGCACCACCCGGCCGCTGCCGCCCGCGCCCAACTCCCGGACCGGCGTGTACCCGGGAACCGTCCACACGTCGTTCATCGTTCCCCCTCCGTGGTCCCACCCTGTCCCGGCGCCGGTCCGTACGGCCGGCCACCCCCTGTGACACGGTTTCCGCCATGGCCGGTTCCCGCCAGGACGGGGTGTCTCGGGGCGGGTCGGGCGGAAGCGGAACGGGTCGGGCGGAAGGGGTGAGGCGGTAGGGGTCAGGCCACGGCGCGTTCCGCGCCGATCATGGCGTGCAGCCGATCGGCGGCGGCCCGTCCGAAGGACGGATCGTTGATGTGGGTGTCGTAGTCGTGCAGCCGGGCGGCGCTGCCCCGCAATCCGTCGCGCAGTGCCGTGAACAGGGCCCGGTCCGCGCCGGGGTCATGGTAGGGGCCGCCGGGGGCGCCCAGGGTCGACAGTCCGCGCAGTGGGACGCACACCTCCGTGGGCCCGGTCGCCACCCGGAGCTTGGCGGCGACCCGGCGGCCGAGTTCCGCGCATTCGGTCGCGGTCGTACGGATGACGGTGATCGAGGGGTTGTGGACGCGGACCCGCCGGTAGCGGACCCGTTCGGGAAGGCTCTCCAACGGGCCGAACTTCACCATGTCCAGCGCGCCCAGGCTCACCACCTGCGGGACACCGGCCCGCCCGGCCGCGCTCAGCCGGTCGGGGCCGGCGGTGAGGATGCCCCCGCACAGGTCGTCGGCGAGTTCGCTGAGGGTGAGGTCGAGGACGCCCGCGAAGATGCCCTGACCGGCCAGCTTCTCCAGGGTGCGCCCGCCGCTGCCGCTGACGTGGAAGACCAGCACCTCGTAGCCGAGTTCGGTCAGCCGCTCCCGGGCCGCGTCCACGCCGATCGTGGTGACGCCCGCCATGCTCGCGGCGATCAGCGGCCGTGAACCCGCTCCCAGCCGGGCCGGACGGCGCTGCTCCAGCCCGGCCCGGGCATAGCCCTTGGCCATGGCGGCGATCGCCTCCACCGCGTTGGTCAGCACCGGGGCGGAGACGCTGTTGATCCCCGCGATGTCCACGACGCTGTACATCATCGTGATGTCCGCGGAGCCGATGTACGGGGCCACGTCGCCGGAGGCCATGGAGGAGACCATCAGCTTCGGTACGCCCAGGGGCAGGGCGCGCATCGCCCGGGTGGCGATGGAGGTCCCCCCGCTGCCGCCGATCGCGAGGACCCCGTGGAGCCGGCCCTCGGCGTGCAGGCGTAACAGCGTCGCCTCGGCGCCCTGGGCCATGGTGGTGACGGCGGCGCCCCGGTCGGCGGCAGCCCGTAGTTCCGTCAGTTCCGTCCCCGCCGCCCGCGCGACCGCCTCACGCGGTACCTGCGCGGGGATCCGGGGCTCGCCCATGATTCCTGTGTCGACCGTGATCACTTCGACGCCGGCGCGCAGCAGCCTCTCGCGCAGCCAGCCGTACTCGACACCCTTGGTGTCCAGGGTTCCCACCAGCACGACATTCGTCATATGTGCAATGTCCAGGCAGGGGTCGTTTGTTGGCAAGTCAAGGTCGGGTCAACCTCTCCAATTCGTGCAACAACCGCTCCAGGAAGGGAACTTGGCCTGCGATGAGCTTGTTTCTGGCCACCGGGGGAGGGAACCAGGCCACCCGGTCCAGTTCCGGGAACTCCGCCTGCCGGCCGGAGTGTGGAGGCCACTCCATGGTGAAGGTGCCGGGCGCCATCAGCGCCGGGTCCAGGTCGGCCCGTACCGCCCAGACCGTGACGAGTTTCCCACCGGCCATCCGGATCTCGCCGAGCGGCAGGTACGGGCCCTCGGGCGCGGGCAGGCCGATCTCCTCGGTGAACTCGCGGCGGGCCGCGTCCAGCGGTTCCTCGTCCGGGCCGTACTCGCCCTTGGGGATGCCCCACCCCCCGGCGTCGCGCCGCTCCCACAGTGGTCCGCCCAGATGGCCCAGCAGTACCTCGACCCCGGCCTCCGCCGTGGCCCCGCCCTCGACCGCGTCGTCGGCTCCGGTGTCGGCAGGGGTCCCGACCTCGCGGAACAGGAGCAGCCCGGCGCTGCGCTTTTGCGTCATGGGGCCATGTATGCCCCGCCGCGCGTTCCGTCAATGATCGTGCGGGCCTTCACGGTGGACCGGCCCGTGCGCGTCCGCGCAGTGCGGATCGAGCCCCCGCGCGTCCTCCCCGGCGCGGCCGACCGACAGCAGGGCCTCCTGGACGTGGTCCACCTGGAGGGTCGTGTGGGTGATCCCGTACTCCTTCTCCAGCAGCCGCTCCAGGTCCCGGCGTACGGCGTGGCAGTCGCCGGCCGGCTCCACGAGCACGTGCGCGGAGAGCGCCGCCTGCCCGGACGTGATCGTCCAGATGTGCAGGTCGTGCACCTCGGTCACCGGCGGGTGCCCGACGAGGCGGTCCCCGACCGCGTCCGGGTCCGTGCTCGCCGGGGCGGCCTCCAGAAGGATCCGGCCGGACTCGCGGACCAGGCCGTAACCCGCCTTGACCATCAGCACCACCACGACCAGCGAGGCGATCGAGTCGGCCTGGCGGAAACCGGTGGTCAACACGATCAAACCGGCCACGGCGGTCCCGATGAAGGCGAACAGGTCGTTCAGGATGTGCTGGTAGGCGCCCTCCACGGCCAGGGAGGTCCGGTTCGCCTTCGAGATGCACCAGGCCGCCGCCACATTGACGACGATGCCCGCCAGCGCCGTGACCAGGACCAGGCCGCCCTCCACCGCCGGCGGATCGATCAGCCGCCGCACCGCCTCGTACGCCAGCCACACCGCCAGCAGCAGCAGGGTCAGCCCGTTCGCCTGGGCGGAGAGTATCTCCGCGCGCTTGAGGCCGTAGGTGAACCCGCCGCGCGCCGGGCGGGCGGCGAGCCGCATCGCGATCAGCGCGAGGACGATCGAGACGGCGTCGGTCAGCATGTGGGCGGCGTCGGAGATCAGTGCCAGCGACTGGGCCAGGACGCCGACGACCACCTCGACGGCCATGAAGCCGCCGATCAGGCCGAGGGCGATGGCCAGCCAGCGCCGGTCGGCGTCCGCGGCCACCCCGTGGCCGTGCCCGGCGTGCCCACCGTGCCCGGAATCCGAGTGCCCGGTATCCCCGGCGTGCCGGTGGTCGTGCCCGTGGTCGTGCCCGGTCATGGCGTCCCCCGTTTGTTCGGTTCCGACGCCTGAAGTGAAGCGCACCTCGCGCGCATCGGCAAAGGCTGCAACGGGGACCGTTGTCATTACCCATAACGGGTCGCTGACCAGGTGTTATGCCGCGCCGCCCGGATCGTGGGAAAATCTGTCCATGGTCCAGCGACCCGGTGCGCCTGCCGCACCCGAACTCGTGCTGGAGACCGCCCGGGGCTCCACGCCGATCAGCCCGGGCCGGACGTACCACGTCGGGCGCGACCCCCTCTGCGAGATCTGTCTGGACGACGCCCGCGTCTCCTGGCACCACGCGATCCTGCGCCCCGAGGGAGACCACTGGACGGTCGAGGACGAGGGCAGCACCAACGGCACCTGGGCGGACGGCCACCGCATCCGCGAATGGAGCGTCGGCCCCGGCAGCGAATTGCGCTTCGGCAGCGCCGAGGACGGTCCCCGCGCCGTCCTCCTCGGCCCCGCACCCGAGCGCACCCCCGCCCGCCCGTCCTCCGTCACGAACCCCGCCCTGTCCGGCACCTTCCACCGGCCGGCCTCCGTACGACGGCTGCCCGCCCGGACCGTCCGCATCGGCCGCGCCCCCGACAACGACCTCGTCGTCGACGACCTCGTCGTCTCCCGCCGCCACGCCGAACTGCGCGCCCTGCCCGACGGCGGCTACGAGATCGTCGACGTCGGCAGCCACAACGGCACCTACCTCAACGGCTCCCGCGTCGAGCGGGCCCCCGTCGCCGAGGGGGACATCGTCGGCATCGGTCACACCGCCTTCTGCCTCGTCGGCAACCAGCTCCAGGAGTACGTCGACACCGGCGAGGTATCCCTCGACGTCCAGGACCTCGCCGTCAGCGTCGACCACGGCCGCAAGGTCCTCCTCGACCACGTCTCCTTCCCCGTGGGCGCCAAGTGCCTGCTCGCGGTCGTCGGCCCCAGCGGCGCCGGCAAATCCACCCTGCTCGGCGCGCTCACCGGGCTGCGCCCCGCCGACCGGGGCACCGTCCTCTACGACGGACGCGACCTCTACCGCGACTACGCCGAACTGCGCAGCCGCATCGGCCTCGTCCCCCAGGACGACATCCTGCACGCCCAGCTCACCGTGCGCCGGGCCCTGACCTACGCCGCCGAACTGCGCTTCCCGCAGGACACCGCCAAAGCCGAGCGGCAGGCCCGGGTCGACGAGGTCATCCGGGAACTCGGACTCGTGCAACGCGCCGACCAGCCCATCCACAGCCTCTCCGGCGGCCAGCGCAAAAGGGTCTCCGTCGCGCTGGAACTGCTGACGAAGCCGTCCCTGCTCTTCCTCGACGAACCGACCTCCGGACTCGATCCCGGCATGGACCGCTCCGTGATGCACATGCTGCGCGGCCTCGCCGACGACAGCCGGACGGTGATCGTGGTCACCCACAGCGTGCTCAGCCTGGACGTGTGCGACCGGCTGCTGGTCCTCGCCCCGGGTGGACGCGTCGCCTACTACGGGCCGCCCGGGGAAACCCTCGGCTTCTTCGGCTTCGCCGAATGGCCGGAGGCGTTCGAAGCCTTCGAGAACCAGCAGGACCGGGACTGGGCGGCCGAGTACCACGCCTCGACCCAGTACCGGACCTACGTCCGAGGGCCGGGCCGGCAACCCGCGTCGGCCGGCGGCCCCGCCGGACCGGCCGGCTTCGTCACCGCGCCGCCGAAGGCGCAGAGCTGGGGGGCTCAACTGTCGACCCTCGTCCGGCGCTACGCCGCCGCACTCGGCGCCGACCGCACCTTCCTCGCCATCATGGTCGCGCTGCCCTTCGTGATGGGCGCGATGGCCCGCGCGCTGGCCGGCGGCTCCCTCACCCAGGAGACGGCCGTCAACGCCCTCCTCATCCTGTGCGTGGGCGGCGTCCTCACCGGCGCGGCGAACGCGGTACGCGAACTGGTCAAGGAGCGGACCATCTACCAGCGCGAGCGGGCCGTCGGGCTGTCGCGCTCCGCCTACCTCATGTCGAAAGTGGTGGTCCTGGGCACGGTCACCGTCGCGCAGGCCGTGGTGTTGACCCTGGTGGCGCTCCTCGGGGTGAAACTCGACGCCCCCGGCGGCAAAGGGGTTTTCCTCCCCCCGCTCGTGGAGATCACGATCGCCGTCGGCCTGTTGTCGTTCACCGCGATGATGCTCGGCCTGCTGGTCTCCGGGCTGGTCCGGAAGGAGGAGGTCACCATGCCGCTGTTGGTCCTCCTCGCCATCGTGCAGGTGGTCTTCTGCGGCGCCCTGCTCCAGCTGAACGGCGTGCCGGTGATCGGGCAACTGGCCTGGCTGGTTCCCTCGCGCTGGGCGCTCGGCGCCATGGCCGCCACCATCGACCTCGGCGCGATCGTTCCGGGCAAGGTCACCGACGACCCGCTGTTCGCCCACTCCGCCGGGGTGTGGCTGCTCGACATCGGGATGCTCGTGGCGCTGTCCGTGCTGTTCGGCGTGCTGGTCTCCCGGCTGCTGCGCCGCCACGAACCCGCCATCATGCGGAAGTAGCCCGGTGACCTCGATGACGAGCCCTGGCGACACCGCGGACTTCCGGCCCACGCACGTCGTACCGCAGGAGGGACTGCCCGCCTGGGAAGCGCCGGACGTGTCCCGGCCGACCGCCGCCCTGGACCCGTTCCTGCCCGTGCAACTGCTGTCCCGGCAGGGCGAGTGGGGCGAGATCCTGTGCGCCAACGGATGGTCCGCGTGGGTGGACGGCCGCCTGCTGGTGGCCGTGCCGCAGCCCCCGCCGACGGGCGGGCGGCCCCTCGCGCGCAGCGAGGACCCCACGCCGCTGCTCGCCCGCAGCGCCGACGTGTTGGAGCGCTACCGAAGGGCGGCGGACCAACTCGCCGCCGGGCGCGTGGACACCGAGGGCTTCCGCAGGGGCACGCGGGGACTGCGGGCGGGCGTGGTGATCGACGGTGAGTCGGTGTGGCTCTACGACGAGGCGGTCGGGCGATGGCTGTACGGCGAAGGCGGTCGGGCGGCGACCTACGCCGTCGTCTCGGGGCCGGGCTCCGCGGCCGGGCCGCGGCCGCCCGACGGGTCGCGATCCGGTGCGCCGGACGACGGGGGAGCGCCCGCGCCGGATGAGGGGGCGCCGGACGACGCCGGACACGAGTCGACCCTGGTCGTGGAGATCCCCGAGAGCGGCGACCGGTGATGTCCGTCGAACCGCTCGGCGGTCGGGCCTCCGACCTGCGCGGCAAGCGGATCGCCGGGTACCGGGTGGAGAGCGAGATCGGGCGCGGCGGGATGGCGGTCGTCTACCGGGCCCTGGACCTACGGCTGGACCGGACGGTGGCGTTGAAGCTGCTCGCGCCCGAACTCGCCCGCAACGACACGTTCAGGCAGCGGTTCGCCCACGAGTCGAAGGTGGCCGCCGCCATCGACCACCCACACATCGTGCCCGTCTTCGAGGCGGGCGAGACGGACGGCCTGCTGTACATCGCGATGCGCTACGTCGCCGGGCAGGACCTACGGGCCCTGCTGGACCGGACGGGCCCGCTGCCGGTCCGTACGGCGGCGCGCATCGCGGCGCAGGTGGCGTCCGCGCTGGACGCGGCCCACGCCCACGACCTGGTCCACCGGGACGTCAAGCCGGGCAACATCCTGGTGGCGGAGGGCACCGACAGCGACCACCCCGAGCACGTGTACCTGACGGACTTCGGGTTGACGAAGAAGTCGCTGTCGCTGACCGGGTTCACGAGCGTCGGACAGTTCGTGGGGACCCTCGACTACGTCGCGCCGGAGCAGATTTCCGGCAAGCCGGTCGACGGGCGCTGCGACGTGTACGCCCTGGGATGCGTCGTGCAGGAGATGCTGACCGGTGTCCCGCCGTTCCGGCGTGACGACGACATGGCCCTGCTCTGGGCCCACCAGTTCGATCAGCCGCCTCCGGTGACCTCGCTGCGGCCCGACCTCCCGCCGGCCGTCGACGAGGTGCTGGGCAAGGCGCTGGCCAAGTCGCCGGAGCAACGCTGGCGGGACTGCCTGGAGTTCACGGGGGCGCTGCGGCGGGCGGGGGAGGCGATGACGCCGGTGGGGGAGACGGCGCCTTCCGCACGCCCGGCGACCCGGCTCGCGGACGCCCTCGGGGCCCGCGCGGACCGGGGTCCCGCACCGCCACCGCCGCGTTGGGCCATGCCGGTGTTCCGGGCGCGCGGCGGCGGTGCGTGAGGAGGATCGGGGAGGGGCGCCGCGGAGGGGCGCGGTCAGGAGTCGGAGACGAGGGCGGAGCGGCAGAGTACGTACGCCCTGACATCGGCGTGCGAGGCGGAGGCGTACCAGCCCTTGCGGCCGTCCGGCCCGACCACGGGGTGACTGGCCAGCAGGGGACCGGAGTTGCCGTTCTCCAGCGAGTAGCCGCCGGACTGCACGAGCATGCCGTCGGGGCAGTAGACCGCACTGGCCGCGATCTCCCGGGGTGTCGCGTCCCGCACCCCGACGGGACCGGCGAGGTAGCGGGCGCCGGTGGGCGTCGCTCCGGTGGGGAGCGCGGTGGACAGGGTCAGGGCGACTGCGGAGACGGCAAGCAGGCCGCCGGCATGGAGCGGCCGGAACAAGCCTTTAAACGTGTTCACGGAGGTGAGATTGGCATGCGGAATCGATTCGCCGCCGAATCGATCCGGGCCGGTTCACCCGTACGGACCATCGGTTGGCCGCCGGGCGGGCGGGCAGCCCCTCAGGTCAGGGCCTCGCGGGACGCTCGGCCCGGTCCACCGGCCCCCGGTGGCGCAGCGGACGGGCCAAGAGGGCGCCGAGGTAGCCGGTCACCGCGCCCCACAGCAGGGCCAGGCCGACGGTGCGCCACAGGACCGGGGTGAGTTCGACCCTGCCGCCGAGGCCGCCCACGTCGCCGATCCCCAGGAGCGACAGACCGAAACCCGCCCGTACGCCCGCCAGTAGACAGATCGTCAGGACGGCCAGGGCCAGCGCCACGCCCAGGTGCAGCGCGTGCCGCCAGGGCCGGATCCCGGCCGGGGAGCGCACGGCGGCCAGCACGCCCGTGCCCAACAACAGGACGGCGGCGACCACGACCAGCCACCACCAGCGGGAGTCCCGCTCCGCCAGGGAGGACACGTCGACGGTGGAACGCCCCGGGCCGCGCAGTACCTGGTCGAGCGCGTGCGGCAGCGGCAGCCCGAACGGCCCTTCGACCCTGCCCTCCCAGACCCCGCCCAACCCCACCGACAGCGCGAGCCACGCCAGGTTCGGCAGGCCCAGCAACACGACCGCCAAGGTGCGTTCGGCATGCCCCCGCGTGGCCGCCACCACGAGTCCGATGACGACCCCGAGCGCGACGTACGCGAGGAGCAGCACCAGGGTGGCGAAGGCGGCCGGCCGCACGGCCGTGTGGAAGCGGACCAGCGCGGCCGGCAGCGGAGCGCGCCGCGACACCAGCAGGGACACGACCGACAGGCCCACGATCCAGGCCAGTCCGCCGAGCAGGGTCGCCGGCAGGTCGGCCTCGAAGCCCACTGTCGGGCTGGAGTCCGTCAGTTTACCGATGTCCGGGAGCAGGGAGTCGCCGGGGGAGAGGGCGAAGGACTGCCGGGCCGCGAGGCCGGTACCCAGCAGGGCGAGCAGCCAGAACGCGATCAAGGGCACGGCTCTGCCCAGGAGTTCGCGCGGACCGGCCACCGCCCGGCCGCGCAGGGGCCGCAGGAAGGCGCAGCCCGCGGTCAGCGCCCCGGCCAGGCCCACCGACAGCGGCAGCACGGAGAGATCCAGCGCGGCCCCGGCCAAGGATCCGACCCCGCCGGAGGCGTCGACGGATCCGCCGGCCGCCAACACGACCACGGCGGCGACCACGCGCGGGTAGGCGCCGTCCGGCAGGCCGCCGGCGCCCGCGCAGGCCGCCCCGGCCGCGGCGACGGCGAACATGACCGCGAACCCCGCCAGTACGGCCGCGAGGCCGTCACGCCAGGACTTCGCGCCGCCGAAGGCCGTCGTCGTCGAGGGACTGCTCACCCCGCAAAGGTGGCACCCCCGGCTTGCGGCCACCACCCGAAGGGCGCACACAATGGTCCGCAGGAGTGCGATACACGCGGATGTACTCGGATATGTCCGTACGGCAGCTGCGGAACGTCCACGGGGTCCCGGGCCGCCTCCGCAGGGGAAGAAGAGCCCGTGACCACGCAACCCTCAGGTGAGGAACCGCCGCGGCCACCCCAATCCCGGCAGCCGTGGAACGCCCCACGGCCGCCGTCCGCCCCACCTCCGTCCGGGCCGCCCTCGGGCCCCCTTTCGGGTGGCGGCGGCCGACAGGGCGGTCCGCCGCCCTCGTCCCCCTCCGGGCCCCCCGCCGGACCCCCCTCGGGTGCGGGCGCACCGCCGCCCAAGGGGCCGTGGTGGCGCTCCGTACCCCGGCTGGCCACGGCCGTGGTCGCGGTGGCGGCCGTCGCGGCCCTCGTGGTCGTCCTCACCCGGCCCGGCGGTACCCCGTCGGGCAAGGCCGGTGGTGAGGTCTTCCTCCAGCCCGCCTCCGCGACCGGACCCGACCCCTTCACCGAATCCACCGCCGCCGACCAGGGCACGCCGCCCCCGCGCAGCCCGTCGACACAAGCGCCGAGCGCCGCCGCGACCGGCGCGGCGACGACCGGGACGACGGTCACCCGCAGCGTCAGCGGGGCGGCGCCCGGGCTCTACGGCGGCACCAAGGACGTCGCCAGTTGTGACGTGGAGAAGCAGATCAAGGCGCTGTCCGCCCAGCCCGCGAAGAACGCGGCCTTCGCCTCGGCGCTCGCCGTCGAACCCGCTTCCGTTCCCGGGTACCTGCGCTCGCTGACCCCGCTCCAACTGGGCGTCGACACCCGTGTCACGAACCACGGCTACCGCGACGGCAAACCCATCGCCTACCAGGCCGTGCTCCAAGCCGGGACGGCCGTGCTGGTCGACGACAGGGGCGTACCCCGGGTGCGCTGCGCCTGCGGGAACCCGCTGGCGCCCCCGGTGGCGCTGAAGGGCGGCGAACCGAAGCGGACCGGGCAGCCGTGGCCCTCGTACCGGCCCTCCCGGGTCGTGGTCATCGCGCCGTCGGTGACCGTCGTGAACAAGTTCGTGATCTACGACCACCACGACGGGCGCTGGGTCGAGCGCGACCGGCACGACCACCAGGGCAAGCACGACAAGACGGTCGCGCCGCCGGTGGTCGAGGAGCCGCCGTCGGGGTCGAAGCCGCCCACGCTCTCGCCGCCGCAGTCCCCGCCGACCTCACCGCCCGGGTCGCCGGCCTCACCCCCCGAGTCGCCGCTCTCGCCACCGGAGTCCACGCCGAGCCCCCCTCCGGAGTCCCCGGGCACCTCTTCCGCACCCGCACCCGGGCTGGTGCGACCCGAGCCGCACACCTCGCACCCCACGGCGAGCACGGCCACGGCGAGTGCGGAGACCCCGAGCACGGCCACACCGAGCATGGCGACCCCGAGCACCGGCACCCCCAGCCACGCCGCGCCGGCGGAGCCCGCGCATCCCGCACCGCCCTCAGCCGACGCCTTCGACCCCTCCACACCGGCGACGTCCGGTAACACGTGAGACGCTGGCTGTATGGACCAGCGGGGAGAGACGGCCCCCGAAGTCGACTGGCCCGCGCGGCCGGACACCAGCCTCGCGCTGAACCGCATGGGCACGTTCGACTGGGACCTCGACAGCGGGCAGATGCACCTCGACCCGACCGCCCTCGAGGTGCTCGACCTGCGCCCCGACGAGTTCAACGGCACCCCCGACGGACTGCGCGCCCGCCTGGTGTCCGGCGAGGAAGCGCGCGTCGACGCGCGCGTCGCGCAGGCCCTCAAGGAGGGCCGCAGCCACTACGGCGCCTACTTCCGCAGCCGGCGACGTGACGGCAGCGCCGGCTGGACCCACATCCAGGGGCACATACTGCGCGACCCGCGGGGCCGCCCCTACCGGATCATCGGCATCCTGCGCGACGCCGCCCACGACCCGGGCGAGCCGGGGGCGGACGGGGCGCACGACGAAGGCCGGCGTCGGATGACCGGCGTCGTCGAGCGCACCACCGCGATCCTCGCGCACGCCCGCACCGTCAACGACGTCACCGACGTCCTCAAGGACCCCGAGGCGCTCGGACACCTCGGGGCGGTCAGCGTCATGCTCGGCGTCGTCGACGGGGGCCGGATCCACCTGGTCGCGGAGGGCCGACTGGGTTCGTACGTACCCGAGATCGAGTACACCCGCATCGACGCGCGCTTCCCGATGAGCGAGGCCGTACGGGGGCTCAGCCCGGTCTTCATCGCCTCGCGCGACGACTTCCGGGAGCGCTACCCCCTGCTGTGGCCCTACATCGAGCCGCTCGAAGTGTGCAGCGGCGTCTATCTGCCGCTCATCGCCCAGGGCCGGGCCATCGGCGCGCTCGGACTCCTCTACACCCGCGCCGGTGACTTCACCGCCGAGGAACGCAACGTGCTGATGGCACTGGGCAGCGGCATCGCGCAGAGCCTCCAGCGGGCCATGCTCTTCGAACAGGAGCACGACCTCGCCGAAGGGCTCCAGCGGGCCATGCTCCCGCGCCGGATCCCGGAGGTCGCCGGGGTGCGGATCGCCGTCCGCTACCGGGCCGCCAGGGTCGGCCGGGACATCGGCGGCGACTGGTACGACGTCATCCCCCTCGGCGACGGCCGGGTCGGGGTAATGATCGGCGACGTGGAGGGGCACGACACGGACGCGGCGGCCGTCATGGGCCAGCTCCGCATCGCCTTGCGCGCCTACGTCGCCGAGGGGCACACGCCCGGCACCGCGATGGCCCGGGCCTCGGCGTTCCTGCGCGAGCTGGAGACGGAACGCTTCGCCACCTGCACCTACGCCGAGGTGGACCTCAACACCGGGACCGCGCGCATGGTCCGCGCCGGTCACCTCGACCCGGTCCTGCGGCGCGGCGACGGCAGCGCCCACCGGGTCCAGGCCGCGGGCGGCCTACCGCTCGGGCTGCGCCCGCCCGAGGGCGCCGGCGCCCTGCCCGGGTCCGGCACCGGGTACCCCGTCACCGCCCTCGACCTGCACCCGGGCGACACCCTGGTGCTGTGCACGGACGGCCTGATCGAGCGGCCCGGAGGGGACTCCGAGACGGGCATGCGCGAGCTGATGGACGCCGTCCGCGCCGGTCCGACGGACGTCGAGGAACTCGCCGACGTGCTCTGCGACCTCATCGGCGACGCGGGCGGCGGCGACGACATGGCGCTGCTCCTGCTGCGTCGTCGCGGTACGCCCGCCCCGCGCGGCGGCGGCCCGCTGCGCCACCGGCTCGACCCGGGCGATCCGGCGGCCCCGGCGCACGCCCGGCACCTGATCCGCGCGGCGGCGCAGGCGTGGGGCGCCCGGGCCCGCGCGGACGAGATCGTGCTCGCCGCCGACGAGCTGATGACCAACGCCCTGGTCCACACAGACGGCGGTGGCCACGTCGGCATGCGCCAGACCGCGCAGGGGCGGATCAGGGTCGAGGTGGAGGACTCCAGCAGCGCCCTGCCGCACCGCCGGGAGGCGGGGGAGTGGGCGATGTCGGGGCGCGGCCTGCTGCTGGTGGAGGGGTTGGCGGACGCCTGGGGCGTGGAACCCAGGGGCGCCGGGAAATGCGTGTGGTGCGAGTTCGAGGTTCCACCGCCGTCCGGTTGAGGGGACCGGCCCGAGCGCCGGGGCGGGGGTGGCCCGCGCGGTCGCCGAGCGGCCGGCCGCGCACAGCGCGGGGCTTGGCGTAGTGCCGGGCTCGGGCGTAGCGCCCGGCTTGGCGTAGCGCCGGGCCTGGGCGTAGCGCCGGCTCGGTGCGGTGCCCCACGGGCCGCCCGGGACCGCGGGGCAGGGGCCGGACGGCGGGGTCGGCGCCGGAGCAAGGGGGGTAGGCGGCGCCCGCTCCCGGCCCGCGCCGCCACCACCTGCGGCCCCGCCCGGGAGGGTCGAATGGCTGAAAAAGCGGGCGTGGCACGGCGAACACGCGCTCGTCGGCCGGTCTCCCGTTCGATGCTGCCCGCGTGTCGAACCGACGTCCGCCGCTCCGCGCTTGCCTCCCGGTTCCCTTCCGCCTGCCCTACCCCGCTTCCCCGACCGCCCCGCTCGTCCCCCGACTCGTCCCCCTGCTCACCTCCCTCCTCGCCTCTCTGCTGTGCACCGCCCTCATCGCGCCCGCCGCGCGGGCCGCCGACGACGAGGGCATCGAGACCGCCCGTACCTCCCGGCAGATCGCCCCCGGGGTCCGCCTGGAGTCCTACGACCGCCTCCAGGCCGACCGGTGGCTGCGGATCGACGAACTCGTCGCGGAGCTCGACGGACCCGACGGCGTACGGGCCGAGTACCTCGGCGGCCCCGGACGGGACCCGGCGCACCCCGAGACCCTCGCCGAAGCCGCCGCCCGGCATCCGGTCGGGCCCGGGCGTCGGATCGTCGGCGCGGTCAACGGGGACTTCTTCGACATCCGGGCCACCAGGGCCCCCCTCGGCCCCGGGCTGCGCGCGGGACGGCTCCTGCACTCCGCCTCGCCCGGCCCCGGCGGCGGTCCGGCCATCGGCTTCGGCCCCGAGGGCGACGGCCGGCTGCTGCGCCTCGGCCTCGCCGGGACCGTGACCCTGCCGGGCGGCGCGGTGCGGCCCCTGGCCGGCTACAACGCCGCCCGGGCTCCCACCGACGGCTTCGCCCTCTACACGGGGGACTGGGCCGGCACCGCCCTGCCCGCAGCGGCGACGCGGGCCGTGGAACTCCGCGACGGCCGGGCGACCGGCCCCGTCCGGCAGCCGCCGGGCCGCCCCTACCCCGGCACCACCCTGCTCGTCGCGACCGGGACCGCCGCCGCCGAACTCGCCGCCCTGCGGTCCGGGGACCCGGTCGCCGTGACGGCCCGCCCGGTCGCCGCCTCCGGGGGACCCGCCCCCGTAACGGCCCTGGGCGGCCGGGAACCGCTGGTTCTGGCCGGAATCCCGCAGAACCACGACGGCGAACGCAACAACGCCGCCGCCCCGCGCACCGCCGTCGGCCTCTCGCCGGACGGGCGACGGCTGCACCTGGTCACCGTCGACGGCCGGCAACGCGACAGCGGCGGCCTCACCCTGACCGGACTCGGCCGGATGATGCGCCGACTCGGCGCGTTCGACGCCCTCAACCTGGACGGCGGCGGTTCCTCGACCCTGCTCGCCGGACGGACCGGCGCCACCACGCTCACCGTCGAGAACTCCCCGTCGGACGGCACGCTCCGCCCCGTCCCCAACGGCCTGGTCCTCACCGCCCCCGCCGGCTCGGGCCGGCTCGCCGGGTACCGGGTCGAGCCCGTGACCGGCCCGGCCCGCGCCTTCCCCGGCCTCACCCGCACGCTCCACGCCACCGGCCACGACTCCGCGCTCGGCCCCGCCCCCGGCGCCCCGCGATGGTCCGCCACCGGCGGCCGTGTCGACCCCGACGGGGTCTTCCACGCACTGCGGCCCGGTCCCGCCACCGTCACGGCCCGGCGCGACCCGGCCGCCGGGGCGCTGCGCCTCGACGTCCTCGGCCCCCCGGCCCGGATCCGGCCCACCAGCGACCGGATCGGCCTCGCCGGGACCGCCGAGGACGCCGGGTTCGGGCTGACCGGCTACGACGCCCAGGGCGCGGCCGCGCCGATCGAACCCCGGGACGTGACGCTCCGGTTCGACCGCTCCCGCTGGAACGTCACCGACGACGGCCGGGGCGCCTTCCGCGTGAGCGCCCGGGTCCCGCACGCCACCGGACGGCTGGGCATCACCGTCCCGGCCACCGGGGCCACCGCCGAACTCGCCCTCGGCGTGGGCATGGAGGAGCTGCCGCTCACCACCCCGGACGACACCGCCCGCTGGACCGGGCCGGGCGCGGCGGCGGCCCGCGGCGCGCTGGCCCTGACGCCCGCCCGCGGCCCGGCGTCCGCCACCGCGCCGGGCCCGGTCCCCGTGCCGGAGCTCGCCCGTTCGGTGTCCCTGTGGGTGACGGGGGACGGCTCCGGAGCCCGCCCCACCGTGCACCTGGCCGACGCCGACGGGGCCGCCGTCGCCCTGCGCGGACCCGCCGTGACCTGGTCCGGGCGGCGCCGGGTCACCTTCCCGCTGCCGAAGGGGGCGCAGCCGCCGCTGAGCGTGACCCGGCTCTCGGCGGCGCCCGGGACCCGGCCCGGCCGGTTGCTGCTGGACACCCTGACGGCCGCGACCCCGCCGACCGGACCGGCCCCCGCCGCGCCGGCGGCCACCGACCCCGTCGTGGGAACCGCCGCCCGGGTGGCGGCGCGGCCCTGGCGGTTCGCGGTGGTGCCGGCCGGGCAGGCACCGCCACCGGGCGTCGACTTCGTCCTCGGCGGAGGCCGGTCCCGCCCCGGCGACGTGCACCGCGGTGTACGGTTCCTGACGCTCGACAGCGGCCACCGCACGCTGGACGCGGGCGCCGGGCTGGCGCGGATGAGGGCGGTGCGCGAGGCGTTGGCGACCGCCGCCCGCGAGCCGGACACGGGCGCGGTGGCCGTCGTGGAACGTCATGCGCCCCAGAGCGTCGACCGCAAGGAGACCGCCCTGCTGGAGGGGCTGCTCGCCGAGTTCCGCCGCACCACCGGGAAACGCGCGGCGCTGCTCGCCCTCGACGCGCCCCGCTTCGCCGCCGGCCGCTCCGAGGGGGTCCTGTCGGTCTCGGCGGCCCGCGCCGAGCGGACCCTGATCGGCGTCGACGCCTTCGCCGCCGGGGACTGGCTCTCGGTACGGCCCGGCGCCTGACATCCGGTCAGAGCCGCACGATGGTCACCTCGGTGGCCTTGACACTGGTCCACACCTCGGCGCCGTCGACCACGCCGAGCTCGGCCGCAGCCTCCGGGGTGATCTCCGCGACGAGGTCCGGCGCCTCGGCGGAGGCGACGAGCACGCGCAGCCGGCTGCCGACCGCGGTGACCTCCCGTACGGTGCCGGGCCACACGTTGCGGGGACTGCCATCCGGTCGCGTCCGGTGCACGGACACCGCCTCCGGGGCGATGATCGCCAGCGCCTCCGACCCCTCGGGCAGCGCCTCGGGCACCACCAGCCGCCCCCCTCCGGCGAGCCTCAGCCCCTCCGCGGTGGCGGTGCCCGGCCAGGCGTTGCGGCCCAGCATCCGGGCCACCCACGGGGAGCGCGGATGCCGGGTGACCTCGGCGGGCGGAGCGTCCTGGAGGGTCTGCCCGTCGGCGAGCACGAGGACCCGGTCGGCCAGCGACACCGCCTCGACGGGATCGTGCGTGACGATCAGGCAGACACCGCCGAAGCCGGCCAGGTGGGTGCGCAGGGTGTGCCGGACGCGCGCCCGCGTCGTCTGGTCGAGGGCCGCGAGCGGCTCGTCGAGCAGCAGCAGCCGGGGCCGCGCCGCGAGCGCCCGGGCCAGCGCCACGCGCTGCGCCTGCCCGCCGGACAGTTGCGCGGGCTTGCGCCGGGCCAGATGACCGACGCCGAGCCGGTCCAGCCACTCCTGCGCCTGCGCGCGGGCCGCAGCGCGCGGCACCCGGCGGGCGCGCAACCCGTACGCCGTGTTGGCGAGGGCGCTCAGGTGCGGGAACAGCGCGCCGTCCTGTGGGACCCAGGCCACCTGCCGCCGGTGCGGGGGCAGGGCGGTGACGTCGGTGTCGCCGAGCCGCAGGGTCGCGTGGGCGCGCGGGGTCAGGCCGAGCAGGGCGCGCAACAGGGTGGTCTTGCCGGCGCCGTTCTCGCCGACGACGGCGATCGTGGTGCCGGGCCCGGCGTCCAGGGTCAGCCGGTTGAAGCCGGTGACCTCGGCGTGCAGCGGCCATCGGCCCTCGTTCGGCCCCCCGTCCCGGTGCGTGGTGGCCGGCGCGACCGGGGCGAGGGGCTCGGCGACCTCCCCGGCGACGGTGGTGGCCCCCTTGGCGGAGGTACCCGCGCCCGGGGTGCCGGTCCAGCGACCGCGCAGTGCGATCAGCACACCCATCGCGATCGCGAGCAGCAGCAGCGACACGGAGGTGGCCGCCTCCGGGCTGTCCTGGAGCAGCAGGTACACCTGGAGCGGCAGCGTCTGGGTGGTACCGGGCAGGTTCCCGGCGAAGGTGATCGTGGCGCCGAACTCGCCGAGCGCCCGGGCCCAGGTGAGCGCCGCTCCCGCGATCAGGCCGGGCGCCACCATGGGCAGGGTCACGGTGAAGAACACCCGTACCGGCGTGGCGCCCAGGGAGGCGGCGGTCTCCTCGTAGCTGCGTTTCAGGCCGCCGAGCGCGCCCTCCAGGCTGATGACGAGGAAGGGCATCGCGACGAAGGTGGCGGCGACGACGGCGCCCGAGGTGTGGAACGGCAGCGTGATACCGAAGGTGCCCTCCAGCCACGGCCCGAGCAGCCCCCGACGGCCGAAGCCCAACAGCAGTGCCACGCCGCCGACGGTGGGCGGCAGCACCATCGGGAGCAGCACGAGGGACCGTACGAACGCCTTTCCCTTGAACTCCACGCGGGCCAGCAGCCAGGCGAGCGGCACACCGAGGAGGAGCGAGAGCCCGAGTGCCCAGAAGGAGACGAGCAGTGACAGCTTGAGCGCCTCTTCCACGCCGGGGCTGCCCAGATGGGTGCCCAACTCGCCCCACTGGGTGCGGCTCAGGATGCCGACGAGCGGCAACAGCAGGAACGCCACGGCGAGGAGCGCGGGCAGCGCCAGGGCCGCGGGCGGCCGGACGCGGGTACGGAGTCTGCTCATGAGGCGGTTCCTGGCTGGGGCTCCCGGCGGGGCCGGGTCGCGGTGTCTGCCGGGCGGCTTCCGGAAGGGGAAGGGTAGGGCCTGTACGGGCGTCCGCGCGCGGGTGGCGCGGCAACGGCCCGGAGGGACTGCCCGTCCCCCCGGACCGGGCAGTCCCTCCCGCCGCGTTCGACCGTGCGCGCCGTTACGGCTTCTGGAAGCCGGCGTCCTGAAGGATCTTCTGCGCCTCGGGCGAGCTCAGCCAGGCCACGAAGGCGGCGCCGGCTTCGCCGTTCTCGGACTGCTTGATCGTGGCGGCGGGGTAGGAGGCGACCGCGTTCTGGTCGTCCGGGATGTCCACGGTGACGACCTTGTCACCCGACTTGGCGGAGTCCGTCTTGTAGACGAGACCGGCATCGGCCTCGCCCAGCTCGACCTTGCTCAGCACGGCGCGGACGTTGGCCTCCTGAGAGACCGGCTTCACCTCGATCTTCTGCGCGTCCAGGATCTGCTTGCTGTACCGGCCGACCGGTACCTCGGGCGCGGCGAGTACGACCTTGAGCTTGCTGTCCGCGAGGTCCCTCAGCTCGTCGATCTTGAACGGGTTGCCCTTGCCGGCGGCGATGACCAGGCGGTTCTTCGCGATGACCGTCGCGTCGTTCGTCTCGGCCTTGAGGCCGTCCATCGTCTTGGTGTCGGCGGTCACCAGCGCGTCGGCCGGGGCGCCCTGCTTGACCTGCGCGGCGAGCTCCTGCGACCCGGCGAAGGAGAAGGTCACCTTCGTACCGGGGTGCGCCTTCTCGTACGCGGCGCCCGCCGTCTTGAAGACGTCGGTGAGCGAGGACGCGGCGAGGACGGTGAGGTTCGCCGCCTTGGTCTCGGCGGAGGCAGGCGCGGAGGACGAGGCGCTCGGCGAGGCCGTCGCGTCGCTCTTCTCATCGGCGCCACAGGCGGCGAGGGCCGGCCCCAGGAGGGCGGCCGTCAGGGCGGCGGCAGCGGCGCGGCGGCGGGTCAGGGTCGGGGACATGAGCGGGTGCTCCTCGGTCGGGTCGGCGGTCGGCTCGGGTGCCGGGGCCGCGCGGTGGTGACCCGCGCCGGGGACGGGCGGAGCGGGTGGGGCGTTTCGGTGGTGTGGGCGGGGGCCGCGACCGCGGTCAGGCGCGGTCCACGTGCACGCTGGTGGACTTCACGCGGGCAGTGGCCTGCATGCCGACCTCCAGGCCGAGCTCTTCGACGGCCTCACGGGTGAGCAGCGACACCAGGCGGTGTGGGCCGGCCTGGATCTCCACCTGGGCGGCCACGTCGCCGAGCGTGACGGCCGTGACGATGCCCGGGAAGGCGTTGCGCGCCGAGGTGTACGGCTCCTCCTCGTCGCTGTGGGTGCCTTGGCCCACCTCGACGGAGAAGGCGGCCAGGGCGCGGCCGTCGATCAGCCGGCGCCCGGCCTCGTCACGATGGGTCGCGACCCGGCCGGCGTCGGCCCAGCGGCGCGCCGTGTCCGGGCTGACGCCCAGCAGACGCGCGGCCTGTCCGATCGTGTAGGACTGCATGTGCGACAAGGTAGGGGCACAGTCGGCGCATTTGCAATTCCCTCGGCAGGTTGTACGTGGCAGTTGCCAGGGTGTTGTGGTATCCGCCGAAAGTCGTTCCGCGCCCGGCCGCCCGTCTCGGTAGGGTCGGTACATGGCTGATGAGGTAACGGGAACGGTCCGGGTGGACGCGTGGATCTGGTCGGTGCGCCTGACCAAGACCCGCTCGATCGCGGCGACGGCCTGCCGCGCGGGTCATGTGAAGGTCAACGGCGAACGCGCCAAGCCCGCCCAGGCCGTGCGCGAGGGCGACGAGATCCGGCTCTTCCACGCGGGCCGCGAGCGGATCGTGGTGGTGCGCAGGCCGGTGGCCAAGCGGGTCGGCGCGCCGGTGGCCGCGGAGTGCTACATCGACAAGAGCCCGCCGCCGCCCACCCCCGTCGAGGCGGCCGTGGTCGGCATCCGCGACCGCGGCGCCGGCCGGCCGACGAAGCGCGAACGCCGCGAGATCGAGATCCTGCGCGGCCGGTAGAGCGGTGGCGCCAGGGCCGGCCGGGCCGGCCCGGTCAGCTCTTGCGGTAGGCGTAGGCCTCGCCGGCCGCGGCCTCGACCGCGTCCATCGGGGCGCCGGCGGAGACGGCAACCACCGCCGCCACCGCCCCCTCCAGGAACGGGGCGTCGACCAACCGGCAGCCGTCCGGCAACTCGCCGTCCACCAACAGCGACTTGACCGTGAGCACAGAACTGCCCAGGTCCGCCAGGATCGCCACGCCCGCGCCCTGATCCACCTCCCGCGCGCCGGCCACGATCAGCTCCGCGCTGGTGCCGAGCCCGCCGTGCCCGGTGCCGCCCGCGACGGCGATGCGCACGGCCGGCGCGCCCCCGGCCAGACCCCGGGCGAGGCCGGCCACCGAGTGCGCGACCTCGGCGCTGTGCGAGACCAGTACGATGCCGACACCGGCCCGCGGCGCGCTCACGCCCCGTCCTCCGCGACCTCGGCCAGGGCGTTCAGCAGCAGCGCCGACGAGGTCGCGCCCGGGTCCTGGTGCCCGATGCTGCGCTCGCCCAGGTAGCTGGCCCGGCCCTTGCGCGCCTGGAGCGGCACGGTGGCCCGCGCTCCCTCCTCCGCCGCGTCGGCGGCCGCGCGGTAGGAGGTGCCCAGCGCGGCCACCCCCGGCACCAGCGCGTCCAGCATCGTCTTGTCGCCCGGCGCCGCGCCGCCGAGCTGCGCCACCGCGCCCACACCGGCGTACAGCGCTTCGCGCAGCGCGTCGTCGGAGACCTCGGGGGCGTCGCCGAGTTCCTTGCCCGTCCGGCGCAGCAGCGTCCCGTACAGCGGTCCGGACGCCCCGCCCACCGTGGAGATCAGGGTCCGTCCGGCCAGCTGGAGCACCTCGCCCGGGGAGGCCACGGCCGGTTCGCCGGAGGCGAGGGACGCCCGCACGGCCATGAAGCCGCGCAACAGGTTGCTGCCGTGGTCGGCGTCTCCGATGGGGGAGTCGAGTTCGGTCAGCCGGTCCGCCTCGCGTTCGACGGCCGCCGTGGCGGTGTCCATCCAGCGCCGGAAGAAGTCTGTGTCACGCACCGGATCTCCTCGCCTCACGTCCGCCCGACCGGTCCCGTACCGCCACCATACGATCCGCGGGCGCGCCGGCGGGGCTTTGACGGCGGCCCGGAGCGGTCGCCTGACGGCCGCTCACCGCCCCCACCGCAGAGCGGCGGTCTGGACCGGGGCGTCCCACAGGCGCAGCAGTTCCTCGTCGGCCCGGCACAGGGACACCGAACAGCCCGCCATGTCCAGGGAGGTGACGTAGTTTCCGACGAGCGTCCGGGCGACCGGCACCCCCCGCTCGGACAGCACCCGGGCGACTTCCGCGTGGAACCCGTACAGCTCCAGCAGCGGGGTCCCGCCCATCCCGTTGACCAGCGCGATCACCGGCCCGTCGGCGGGACCCACCTGCGCCAGGTCGTCGAGTACGGCGCCCACCGCCACGTCGGCGATCTCCCGCGCCGTCATCATCGCGCGCCGCTCACGGCCGGGCTCGCCGTGGATCCCGATGCCCAGTTCGAGCTCGCCGACGGGCAGGTCGAAGGTGGGACTGCCCTTCGCGGGCGTGGTCACGGCGCTCAACGCGACGCCGAAGCTCCGCGAGGACTCGTTGACCCGGCGGGCGAGCGCCGCGACCTGCTCCAGCGGCGCGCCCTCCTCGGCGGCCGCCCCGGCGATCTTCTCCACGAACAGGGTCGCGCCGGTGCCGCGCCGTCCGGCGGTGTAGAGGCTGTCGGTGACGGCGACGTCGTCGTTGACCAGTACCTGTTCGATCCGTACGCCGTCCTCGCCCGCGAGGTCGGCGGCCATCTCGAAGTTCAGCACGTCCCCGGTGTAGTTCTTGACGACGAACAGCACGCCCTGCCCGGAGTCGACCGCGGCGGCGGCCCGCACCATCTGGTCGGGCACCGGCGATGTGAAGACCTCTCCGGGGCAGGCGGCCGACAGCATGCCCGGGCCCACGAACCCGGCGTGCAACGGCTCGTGCCCCGAGCCGCCCCCGGACACCAGCCCGACGCGTCCGCCGGTCTTGGCGTCCCGCCGTACGACGACCCTCCGCTCGACGTCGACGTCCAGGTCGGGGTGCGCGGCGGCCAGCCCGCGCAGCGCGTCGGCGACGACGGTCTCGGCACTGTTGATCAGCATCTTCACGAGGTTCTCCCGGTGCGGCTGGAGTGGTGCGTGTGTCTGCCCATGCTGACGGTAGGCGGCCCGGTCCGGGGGACGACACCCCACTGGGCGGCGCCGACCGGGTGGGGCGAGCCGGGCTCCGGGGCGGGGACAGCCACTTCCAGCGTCCCACTTCGGCGGGCGGGACGCCCTGCGGGCGGGGTCCGGTTCGGGCCGTGGATGTTCTTCGGGCGACGGGCAATCCGGCGGCCCGGCGGCGCCGAAGACCCGGCGTGAGGATCCACCGAGCCACCGTCGTCCGCTCCGCCCGCGCCACGTTGAGCGGCCTGTTGTCCGGCTACGCCGCCCTGGCCGTCGCCGAACTGGCCTCCGCCGCGGTACGGCCCGAGGCCGGCCCGGTGACCGCGGTCGGCGGGGCGGCCGTCGACCGTACGCCGCCCGCGCTCAAGGACTGGGCGATCCGGCACTTCGGCAGCGACGACAAACTCGTCCTGCGGCTCGGGATCCTCGCCGTCCTCGCGCTGACGGCCGTCGCGCTCGGCCTCCTCGCCCTGCGCCACCGTCGCTCCGGTTCCCTCGGGGTCCTCCTGTTCGGTGTCGTCGGCGGGACGGCCGCCGTCACCCGCCCCGACTCCGGCGGCCCCGCCGACGCCCTGCCGTCCCTGGTGGGCGCCCTCGCCGGGGCGGCGCTGCTGTCCGCGCTCAGTGGCCGGCCCGCCGGCGCCCCGGGCGCGGGGACCGGCGCCGGTCCCGGTCGCCGGAGGTTCCTGCTGACGGCCGGCGGTGCGGCCGTCGCCGCCACGGCCGCGGGAGCCCTCGGCCGCCTGCTGAACTCCTCGCGGGGCCAGGACGCCGCCGCCTCCCGGGCCGCCGTACGCCTGCCCGCGCCCGCCTCTCCAGCCCCGGCCGTCGCCCGCGGCGCGTCCCCGCGCATCCCGGGCATCAGCCCGTTCACCACGCCGACGGCGGACTTCTACCGCGTCGACACCGCCCTGGTGGTACCCGCGGTCACCACCGACGGCTGGCGGCTGCGCGTCCACGGCAAGGGCGTCACGCGGCCTCGCACCTACGGCTACGCCGACCTGCTCGGCCGCCGGCTCATCGAGCGCGACATCACCTTGACCTGCGTGTCCAACGAGGTCGGCGGCCCGTACGTCGGCACCGCCCGCTGGCTCGGCGTACCCCTGGCCGACCTGCTGCGCGAGGCGGGCGTACGGCCCCCGTCCCAGGGCGGTCCGGCCGACCAGCTCGTGGCGCGCTCGGTGGACGGCATGACCCTCGGCACCCCCGTGGAGGCCGTCATGGACGGCCGTGACGCCATGCTCGCCGTCGGCATGAACGGCGAACCCCTGCCCCTCGCGCACGGGTTCCCAATCCGCATGCTCGTGCCGGGCCTGTACGGATACGTCTCGGGCTGCAAGTGGATCGAGGACATCGAACTGACCACCTTCGCCGCCTACGACCCGTACTGGGTCCGCCGGAAGTGGGCCCGCGAGGCACCCGTGAAGACGCAGGCGCGGATCGACACCCCCAAGCCGTTCGCCCGACCCGCGCCCGGCGCCGTCACGGTCGCCGGGGTCGCCTGGGCGCAGCACCGCGGAGTCGACCGGGTCGAGGTACGCGTCGACGACGGCCCGTGGGAGGCGGCCGACCTCGCGGCCGAGGCCACCGCCGACACCTGGCGGCAGTGGTCCTACCGCTGGCAGGCCGCCCCCGGCGGACACACCCTCACCGTCCGCGCCACCGACCGGTCCGGGACCACCCAGACCGAGGAACGCACCCCCACCATCCCCGACGGGGCGAGCGGCCGGCACTCGGTCGTCGTCAGCGTCGGTTGACCACGTCCCACTCCGCGTACGGACCCGCGCACCACATACCGTCACGACCAAGGAGAACCATCCACATGAACAGTCTTCGTCTGCGCCGTACGGCCCTCGCCCTCGCCGCCTCGGCCGTCCTGCCCTTCGCCCTCGCCGCCTGCTCCTCGGACTCCGGCCAGGAGTCGGGCGCGGCCGGTGCCGCCTCCGGGCCGGCCGATCCCGCCGCCGGCGCCGCCTCGCCCGCCACGTCGACGGACGCTCCGTTCGGTCCGGCCTGCGCCGGGGTACCCCGACAGGGCGCCGGCAGCTTCGACGGGATGGCCAAGGACCCGGTTGCCACCGCCGCCTCGAACAATCCGGCGCTGTCCACGCTCGTCACGGCCGTCAAGAAGGCCGGGCTGGTGGACACGCTCAACAACGCCAAGGGCATCACGGTGTTCGCGCCGACCAATGACGCCTTCGCGAAGATCCCGAAGGCCGACCTGGACAAGGTCCTCGCCGACAAGGCCACCCTGACGAAGATCCTCACGTACCACGTGGTCGGCCAGGAGCTGACGCCGGCGCAGCTGGAGTCCGGTTCCTTCGAAACCCTGGAGAAGGGAACGCTCACCACGGCGGGCTCCGGCGAGTCCTACAAGGTCAACGGCACGTCCGACGTGGTCTGCGGCAACGTCTCGACGGCGAATGCCAAGGTCTACATCGTCGACACCGTCCTGATGCCCAAGTAGCGGCCCGGGCGGCGGCGGACACGGGGGGCGGGGCCCCGGGCCGGCGGCGCCTCAGGCGCCCTGTTCCCTCAGCCGGCGGCCGACCTCACCGAGGCCGGCCGCCAGCGCGTCGAGCTGTTCGGGGGTCAGGACGTCGACGAGGATCTCGCGGACGGTCGCCACGTGCCCCGGCGCCGCCTCCTCCAGCCGGGCGAGGCCGGCCTCGGTGAGGACGGCGAAGACGCCGCGCACATCGGAGGGGCAGCTTCGCCGGCGGACCAGTCCCGCCTTCTCCATCTGGGTTATCTGGTAGGTCAGCCCGCTCTTGGAGTTGATCAGACCGTTGGCCAGTTCGGTCATCCGCAGTTCCCGATCGGGCGCCGCGGCGAGGCGGACGAGTATCTCGTACTGGGGGTGCGAAAGCCCGGCGTCCTCTTTGAGCTGCTGGTCGAGGCGGCGGTTCACCAGGGCGGATGCGGCGAGGAAGCCGTTCCAGGCGCGCATCTCGCGGTCGTCCAGCCATTTCGTTGCAGCCATGACACCAGCCTACACGTGTTGTTCCAATTTGAATCAATGCCTTAGGGTCGTGATCCTCGGTTCGAATTTGAACTACCTGCCGAACCGCCGCCCGACCGGAAGGACCACCCCATGACCAGCGCCTCCGCCGCCACGACGCAGGCCCCGGCCGCCGCACCGGCCGCCTCCACCCCCGCCCCCACCGCCCACGCGACCCCGACCACCGTTCACGACACCGGCCTGCTGCTCCTGCGCCTGGTCCTCGGCCTCACCATGGCCGCCCACGGCACCCAGAAGCTGTTCGGCTGGTTCGACGGCGGCGGCATCAGCGGCACCGGCCGCTTCTTCACCGCGAGCGGCTACCCGGCCGGCGACGCCATGGCCGCCCTCGCCGGACTCACCGAGACCCTCGGCGGCCTCGGCCTCGCCGCCGGGCTGCTCACCCCGCTCGCCGGCGCCGCCGTCGTCGGCACCATGATCAACGCCATCGCCGTACACGGCGCCGGATCGTTCTTCGCCCCCAAGAGCATCGAATACGAACTGCTGCTGACCGTCGGCGCCGCGACCCTCGCCCTCACCGGCCCCGGCCGGTACGCAGCCGACCGCCTGCTGCCCGTCCCGGTGGTGCGGACGCCCCGCCCGGCCCACGGCCTGCTCGCCGTCGCCCTCGGCGTGGTCATCGGGGCCGCCCTGCTCCTCGTGCGGACCTGATTGGCCCCCGCCCTTCGGGGGAAGAGCGCACAAATGACACAACCCATCGAAGACTACGCACTCATCGGCGATCTGATGACCAGTGCGCTGGTCGGCCGAGACGGGTCCATCGACTGGCTGTGCCTGCCCCGCTTCGACTCGGCCGCCTGCTTCGCCCGCCTCCTGGGCGACGAGGAGAACGGCCACTGGCGCATCGCCCCGGCGGGCGCCGCCGACGGCGAAGGGTGCACGCGCCGCGCCTACGTCGACGACTCGCTCATCCTGGAGTCCGTCTGGGAAACCGAGGACGGCACGATCAAGGTCACCGACTTCATGCCGCAACGCGACGTCATGCCCGACGTCATGCGGATCGTCGAAGGGTTGTCCGGCGCGGTCACCGTACGCAGCACCCTGCGCCTGCGGTTCGACTACGGCAACATCGTGCCCTGGGTCCGGCGGCGCGACGGCGACCGCGTCGCCATCGCCGGACCCGACTCCGCGTGGTTCCGCAGCGAGCCGCCCGTCCGCACCTGGGGCGAGGACAACAGCACCCGCTCCGAGTTCACCGTCACCGCCGGCGAGAAGGTCGCCTTCGTCCTGACCTGGCACCCCTCCCATCAGCCCCGACCCGACCCCCTCGACCCCGACGAGGCTCTCGAACAGAGCCTCGCAGACTGGCGCGACTGGGCCGCCCGATGCACCTACGTGGGCCCCTACCGCGAAGCCGTCGTCCGCTCCCTGATCACTCTCAAAGCCCTGACCTACGCCCCCACCGGAGGCATCGTCGCGGCCGCCACGACCTCCCTGCCCGAGGAGCTCGGAGGCGTACGCAACTGGGACTACCGCTACTGCTGGCTCCGCGACGCCACCCTCACCCTGGGCTCCCTGCTCGCCACCGGCTACCACGAGGAGGCCCGCGACTGGCGGGCCTGGCTGCTGCGCGCCGTGGCCGGTGACCCCGCCGACCTCCAGATCATGTACGGGATCGCCGGCGAACGCAGGATTCCCGAGACCGACCTGCCCTGGCTGCGCGGCTATGCCGACTCCGCCCCGGTGCGCATCGGCAACGCGGCCGTGGAGCAGCTCCAGCTCGACGTGTACGGGGAGGTGATGGACGCCTTCTACCTGGCGCGGGCCGGCGGGCTCCCCACCGAACGACACGCCTGGAAGATCCAGCTCTCGCTCCTCGACTTCCTGGAACGCAACTGGCGACGGCCCGACGAAGGGCTCTGGGAGGTCCGCGGCCCGCGCCGTCACTTCACCCACTCCAAGGTGATGGCCTGGGTCGCCGCCGACCGCGCCGTCAGGACGCTGGAGCACGACCCCTCGATGCCGGGTGACGTGGAACGCTTCCGGGCCATAAGGGACGAGGTCCACGCCGACGTCTGCACGAACGCCTACGACCCCGAGCGCAACACCTTCACCCAGTACTACGGCTCGCGCGAACTGGACGCCGCGACCCTGCTGATCCCCAGGGTCGGCTTCCTGCCCCCCGACGACCCGCGCGTGATCGGCACCGTCGACGCGGTGCGCGAGGAACTCGGCGCGAGCGGTTTCGTACGCCGCTACAGCACCGAGGGCCCCTCCGTCGACGGACTGCCCGGCGACGAGGGCGTCTTCCTGGCCTGCTCCTTCTGGCTCGCCGACGCCCTGCACCTGACGGACCGCAGCAAGGAGGCCCGCGAGCTGTTCGAGCGGCTGCTGGACGTCTGCAACGACGTGGGCCTGCTCGCCGAGGAGTACGACCCCGTCGCCGGACGCCAGCTCGGCAACTTCCCGCAGGCGTTCAGCCACATCGGGCTGGTCAGCACCGCGCTCCTGCTCGGCTGGGGCCCGCCCCGGGACTGACACGACAGCGCCGGTGCCGGGTTAACCCGGCACCGGCGCTGTCGATGGCCGCTCCGCCCCGGCCCGGGCCCCGCGCTCCGCGGACCCTACGCGGTGGCGACCAGGGCCTCCGCCTCGGCGTCGTCCTCGCCCTCGGCGTCCTCCGGGATGCTGACCAGCCAGCGGCTGTCCTGGCGCGGCCGCAGGTACAGGCCCCAGTACAGGGTGGCCACGGCGGTGATCCCGCCCGTCCACAGCAGGTAGCGGGTCTCCTGCTGCGTGAGGATGTACGCGAACACGGCGATCAGCAGCACCGGCACGACCGGCCACAGCGGCATCCGCCAGGCGGCCTTCTCGCGGTGCGCGCCACGGCGGCAGAACAGCGCGGCCACCGCGACCAGCAGGTACATGCCGGTCACCGAGACGCCGGTGACCCCGTACAGCGTGTCCAGGTTGACGAAGCACATCGCGGCGCCCGGCAGGCCCACCAGCAGGGTCGCCACCCACGGCGAGCCGAAGCGGCCGAGCTTGGCCAGCGCGTTGTTGACCGGCTCCGGCCACGCCTTGTCGCGGGCGGAGGCGAACAGCACCCGGGAGTTCTGGATGACCATGACGATGCCCGCGTTGATGATGGCGAGGGCGACACACAGGCTCACGAAGGTGCCGACGGCCGAGTTCGACCAGGCGGTGACCATCGCGCCGAGGTCCCCGGCGCTCAGCGCGTCGAGGTCGGGGGCGCCCACGGTGATGGCGATGACCGGGACAAGGATCACGGCGGTGGAGATCGCGAGGGTGGCGAGCACGGTCCGCGGGACGTTGCGCCGCGGCTTCTCCAGCTCCTCCGACAGGTAGACGGCCGTCGAGAAGCCCTGGGTGACGAACAGCGCGATCGCGAGGCCGGAGACCACCATCATCGCCGTCACGGTCGACGTGCCGCCGCCCTCGGCGGCCACCGAGCCGTGCACCAGCGCGTCGACTCCCCGCTCACTGTGGGCGAAGCCGAGTACGGCGACCAGTGCGGCCGCCACGACCTCCAGCACCAGGAAGATGCCGGTGATCCAGGCGTTGGCCCGCAGGTCGAGCAGACCGGCGAGGGTCGCGAGCAGCATCACCGCGCCGCCGGCGACCGGGGCGGGTATGTGGACGACCGGGGCCAGGTAGTCGGCCGTGCCCATGGCGATCACGGGCGGCACGATCATCACGACCAGCAGCGAGAGCACGAAAACCAGCCAGCCCGCGAGCTTGCCCGCCATGGTCGACACCATCGCGTACTCACCACCGGCGCTGGGGATGAGCGTTCCCAGCTCCGAGTAGCAGAACGCCACGCCGATACAGAGCAGTGAGCCGATGGCGATCGTGAGGGCGGTCCAGGTCCCGAGGCCGGCGAACAGATCGGGAACGACCACGAAAAGCGTCGAGGCGGGGGTCACGCACGAGAGCGTGAGCAGCGTTCCGCCGACCACGCCGATGGAACGCTTGAGCTTTTGGGGGACGGGCGCGGTCGCTGGGGCGAGGGCCTGAGGGGCGCTGATCGTGTCAGTCATCGGTGCGGGGTTCCGATCGGCAGAAGCGGGGGAGTGAGCGCGGGAGCGGTATCGCCTCCGGGGCGGTGGTGAGCAAGGTGTTTCGGTGGCTCCCGAGCCGTCATGCAATCTCCGCGAGATCCGCAGGTCAAGAGCTGTTCATGTGCGGATTCCCTTGTCCGCGGACCGCCGGTAACCCGTTTCCGGCGTCAAGAGCGCGTAAACACTGCCCGCGCGGGGGTACGCAAACCGCAGGTAGATCAGCGTGAATTTTCCTCCGCTTTGCCGAGCGGGCGCCCTACCGTGACCGGCGCGGGCCTCAGTCGGTCGGTCCGATGCGCCACGCCAGCAGCAGGGCGATGTCGTCCGGCCGGTCTCCGGTGGCGCCGGCCCCGCCCGCCAACCGGTCGGCCGTCTCGGTCAGCGGGACGGGGCGGGCGGCGGCCAGTGTGGCCCGCAGCCGTTCCACGCCGGCGTCGATGTCGGTGCCCGGCCGCTCCACCAGCCCGTCCGTGTAGAGGGCGAGCAGCGCGCCCGGCTCCAGCACGAACTCCGTCACCGGGTACGAGGCGTCCGCGGTGACGCCGAGCACCACCCCGCCGCGCAGGTTCAGCACCTCCGTCCGGCCGCCGGGATGGCGCAGCAGTGGCTGGGGGTGGCCGGCGCGGACGGCCCGGGCCCGTCCTGTCGTCCGGTCGAGTTCGACGTAGCAGCAACTGGCGAACTGGCCGGGGTCCAGATCGATCAACAGCCGGTTGGTGCCGCTCACCACCTGTTCCGGGGTGTTGCCGCCCAGCGCGAAGGCGCGTACCGCGCTGCGTAGCTGCCCCATCGTGGCCGCGGCCGCCACCCCGTGGCCCTGGACGTCGCCGATGACCAGGGCCAGCGTGTCGGGTCCCGTCTCGGTGACGTCGTACCAGTCACCGCCCACGTCCATGCCGACCGTCCCGGGCAGGTACCGGCCCACCGTGACCACGTGGTCGCGCACGGGCAGCCGGTGCGGCAGCAGCGCCGACTGGAGGCCGCGGGCCAGCGCCGCCTCGCTGTCGTAGCGCCGGGCCCGTTCCAGGGCCTGCGCGATGAGCCCGGCGAGCGCGGTGAGGACCGTACGTTCCTCCGCGCTGAAGCCGCGCGGCGTGTCGAAGCCGAGGATGCACGAGCCCACCGGGCGGCCCGAGGCGATCAGCGGCAGGAAAGCGCGGGCCCCGACGTGGGTGTCCAGGGGGATACCCGGGTAGGCCGCGGCCAGGTGCTGCATCGACTCGAAGAACAGCGGACGGCCCGACGTGAGGGTCTCCACGCCGGGCAACCGCGCGTCCAGGCCCACTCCGTCGAAGCGGTCCAGGAAACCCCGGGGGAACCCCGTCTCCCACGCCAGGTGCAGGTGGCGTTCGTCGAGCAGGTAGATCGCCAGTTGACGACCGCCGAAGGCCGGCAGCAGCTCGTCGGTGACCACCGCCGACACCTGGCGGGCGGTCACCGCCTCGGTCAGCGCGATCGCCAGGGCCACGGGCCGGTACAGGGCGGTGGGCCGTTCACCGTCCGAGCCGGCCCCCTCCGGACGGGAGGTGTACGGGTCCGATCCGGCGGGGCCCATCGTCACGGTCACCCCGTCCGGCCCCGGGTGCAGGCCGACCGACAGCCACGTCCCGGACGGAGGGTGGCCCTGCCGCGCCACGAAGTACACCGGATCGGGGGCCATGAACACCGCCCGGAAGTGGTCCTCGTACGCCGGATGACCGAGCCAGGGCAGCGCCACCCACAACACCTCCCCGAGCAGTGGCCGCCCCTCGGCGGCGAACAGGGCCACGGCGGCGGCGTTCGCGTAACGGATCCGGCCCTGCCGGTCCATCGACAGCACGGCCTGCGCCAGGCGGTCCACGGCCGTCTCCGCACCGACCCGGGGGACGGTCGGCGCCGGGCAGAACGGGTCGCCGTCCCACACCACCGGCTCGCCGCCCGCGGTGAGCGCCGCCAACTCGGCCGCCAGCCGCGCCGCGATGTTCCGCATCCGTTCCCGATCCGCGGGGCCGAGCGCGACGCCCGGGGTCGCCGGGCGCAGCACCATCAGGACCCCGAACCGCTCCTCCCCGGCGGTGACGGGCTCGTACAGCGACCCGAACGTGAAGGGCAGCCCGGCCGCCAGCTGGGGGAAGCACCGCATCGCGGACTCGGCGTCGGGCAGGTGCACCGCCTGCCCCGAGCGGTAAGCCTCCGCGACGGGGTAGGGCCGGTTCACGTGAATCCGCCACCAGGGCCGGAACAGTCGGCCCGGGAGCCCGTCCAGCGCGGCCAGTCGCAGCAGCCCGTCCGTACGCGAACGCAGGTAGACCCCGCCCGCATAACCGCCGACGGCTTCCACGGCGGACATGGCGGCCCGTGCGAGCACCCGGACCAAGGCGTCGGTGGCCGGGCTGCCGGAATCGGGTCTCGCCGTCACACAGCCAGGATGCGCCCGGTGCGACGGACCCGCACCGCCGCGCCGGCCCGTACGCCGCACCGACTGACCCGAACGCCTCCCCCGTGCGGGGGACGGTCCGCGGCCGGCGGCTGTCCGCCGGGCCCGTGCCGGGGAGGCTCTCCGGCATGCGACAGCAGTACGACACGTCGAAGCCCCCGCCCGCCTTCTCGGAGGCCGACGCCCTCACCCTGCGGACCGCGCTGGACGCGCTCGGCGGGGTCCGCGGGCTCGACGCCCTCGACCTGCCCTGCGGGCACGGCGACACCGCCAGACTGCTCGCGAGCGGCGGCGCCCGGCGGACCGTGGGCGTGGACGACTGCCCCGACCGCATCCGCCGGGCGCGCGAGACCCACCCCGACGCGCGGATCGAGTACGTCGTCGCCGACGCCGCCGGAATGCCCCAGCTGGGCCCCTTCGACCTGGCGACCGCCGTCTACCTCTTCAACCGGGCCCCCGACCGGGAGGGGCTGCACGCCCTGTTCCGATCCGTACGGGCCAACCTGCGGCTCGGGGGCCGGCTGCTGGCGATCGTGCCGAACCCGGGGGCGTTCCCCTGCCCGGACTGGGCCCCGTACGGCGTACGCGTCCTGGACCGCGAACCGCACGACGAGGCCCCGCTCGTCCGGGCCCAGTTCGTCAACCGACCGGACGCGCACTTCGAGTTCCGCGCCTGGACCCACGCCGATTTCTGTGAAGCGGCGGTCGAGGCGGGCTTCGCCACGGCCGGCTGGCAGCCCGTACGCACCCCGCCGCCCGACGCGGAACGTGACGAGGCGTTCTGGGCGGCCTACCGGGCCCGGCCTGTCAGCTCCCTGATGACCTGCCTGGCCTGAGCGTGCGGCCGGTCACGCGGCGCCGCCCGTGCGGGCCGCCGTACCGCCCGGGCGTACGGCCGGCGACGCGGCGCCGCCCGTGCCGCCCGCACGTCACAGCGGGGACACCCCGACGCCCGTCACAGCTCCGCGGCGGCCCTGACCAGGTCCACGATCCGGTCACGGGCCACCCGCCCCTCCGGAACGGGCAGCAACGGGTAGCCGTGCGGCAGCCCCGCCGCCTCGTGGAACTCCACCTCCACACCGCCCTCCCGGGCCCGCCGCACCAGCTCCCGGCTGTCGGTGGTCAGCACGTCCCGGGTCCCCGTGAACACCGTCAACGGCGCCAGTCCCTCGAAGGACCCGTGCAGCGGGCTCACCCGAGGGTCGTCGGCGGCCAGGGTGCCCGCGTAGAGCCGCCCGGCCTCGGCCAGCCCGGGCAGCGCCAGCAACGGGTCCGTCCGCTCGATGCGCGGCTGCGCGGGATGGCTCATCGTCACGTCCAGCCACGGCGAGATCAACACGATCCGGGACGGCTGCGCCCCGGTGCGGTCCCGCAACCGCTGCGCGGCGGCCAACGCCAGACCGGCCCCGGCGGAGTCCCCGATCAGGACCGTCCCGCCCGCGCCACCGCTCTCGATGAGGCCGCTCAGCAGGTCGGCGGCGACCGGGACGGTCCGGTCGGCGGTCCCGCGCGGCGCCAGGATGTAGGCCGGTACGACGACGCGGGCCCGGGCCCGCTCGACCAGGGTGCGGATCATCGCCCAGTGCGGCCGGACCAACTCGTTGATGTACGCGCCGCCGTGCACGTAGAGCACCTGCGCCACCGCCTCTGCCCCGCGCGGCGAGATGTCGTACACCGGCCACGCCCCGACGAAGGCCCGCGAGACCTCCGCGACCCGGCCCAGCGAGCGGGGCGGCAGATGCGACGCCGGCCGCCGGGCGGTCTGCGCCACCCTGGCGCGCACCGCCTCGGCGCTCGCGAACCGTCTTCGCCGCCCCGTCGCGATCAGCGCGACCGACAGCGCCCTGCTGCGCAGACTCGGCACGCCCCCCACCTCCCCGTTCCCCTGCTTCCGGCCCGGTCCCGGCCGGCCCTGCCCCGTCACGTGAGGAGCATAGGCGTGAAGCTGCGCTGTCGACCCGCTTAAGAAAGTCTCGATGGACTGATCACCGGGCCGCTCGGCAGATTGGTCCCGTCACCCTCGACGCCGCGCGGGCCCGCACGCCCGCGACGGCACCCCTCGCATGCCTGGAGCCACCGCATGAAGGCACTCGTCAAGCACAAGGCCGAACCCGGGCTGTGGCTCATGGACGTCCCCGAGCCCGAGTACGGCCCCGGCGACGTGCTGATCAAGGTGCTGCGGACCGGTATCTGCGGGACCGACCTGCACATCCGGGCCTGGGACGGCTGGGCGCAGGGCGCCGTCAAGACGCCGCTGGTGTTGGGCCACGAGTTCGTCGGCGAGGTCGCGGCCCTCGGCGCCGACGTCCGGGACATCGAGGTCGGCGCGCTGGTCAGCGGCGAGGGCCACCTGGTGTGCGGCAAGTGCCGCAACTGCCTCGCCGGGCGCCGGCACCTGTGCCGCAGCACCGTCGGCCTCGGCGTCGGGCGGGACGGCGCGTTCGCCGAATACGTGGTGCTGCCCGCGCAGAACGTGTGGGTGCACCGGACCGCCGTGGACCTGGACGTGGCGGCCATCTTCGACCCGTTCGGCAACGCCGTGCACACCGCGCTGTCGTTCCCGCTGGTCGGCGAGGACGTGCTGATCACCGGCGCCGGCCCGATCGGCATCATGGCGGCCGCCGTGGCCCGGCACGCCGGCGCGCGCAGCGTCGTCATCACCGACGTCAGCCCCGAGCGCCTCGACATCGCCCGCAAGGCCGGTGCCACGCTCGCGCTGGACGTGCGGGAGGCGACGATCGCCGACGCGCAGGCGCAGCTCGGACTGCGCGAGGGCTTCGACGTCGGCCTGGAGATGTCGGGCCGCCCCGAGGCCATGCGCGACATGATCGACAACATGACGCACGGCGGCCGGATCGCGATGCTGGGCCTGCCCGCGCAGGAGTTCCCCGTCGACTGGGCCAAGGTCGTCACCTCGATGATCACCATCAAGGGCATCTACGGCCGCGAGATGTTCGAGACCTGGTACGCGATGACGGTGCTGCTGGAGGGCGGGCTGGACCTCAGCCCCGTCATCACCGGCCGCTACTCCCACACCGACTTCCAGGCCGCCTTCGACGAGGCGGCGACCGCGCGCAGCGGCAAGATCATCCTGGACTGGACGGCCTGACCGCCGCCCGGGGCACGAGGGACGGCCCCACCGCCGTCCCGACCTCCCCGGCCCTGCCCGGCCCCCCGTGCCATCCCCCTCCGGCCGGGTCCCGCACCCACCCCCCCTGCGGGGCCCGGCCCCCCTCCCTCCGTCGACCAGGAGAAAGAGAGCACCGCCCCATGTTCGAGACCGTCCGCGCCGACCTGCGCACCACCCTCGACGAGATCCGGTCCGCCGGCCTGCACAAGCCCGAGCGCGTCATCGGCACACCGCAGAGCGCGTCTGTCGCCGTCACCTCCGGCGGCTCCGCCGGAGAGGTCCTGAACTTCTGCGCCAACAACTACCTCGGGCTCGCCGACCACCCCGAGGTGGTCGCCGCCGCCAAGGACGCGCTGGACCGCTGGGGCTACGGCATGGCCTCCGTGCGCTTCATCTGTGGCACCCAGGAGGTGCACAAGGAACTGGAGGCCCGGCTCTCGGCGTTCCTCGGACAGGAGGACACGATCCTCTACTCCTCCTGCTTCGACGCCAACGGCGGCGTCTTCGAGACCCTGCTCGGCGCCGAGGACGCGGTGATCTCCGACGCCCTCAACCACGCCTCCATCATCGACGGCATCCGCCTGTCCAAGGCCCGCCGCTACCGCTACGCGAACCGCGATCTCGGGGAGCTGGAGAGCCGGCTCAAGGACACCCAGGACGCCCGCCGCCGCCTGATCGTCACCGACGGCGTGTTCTCGATGGACGGCTACGTCGCCCCCCTCGCCGAGATCTGCGACCTCGCCGAGCGCTACGACGCCATGGTCATGGTGGACGACTCGCACGCCGTCGGCTTCGTCGGCCCCGGCGGGCGCGGCACCCCGGAACTGCACGGGGTCATGGACCGCGTCGACATCATCACCGGCACGCTCGGCAAGGCCCTCGGCGGCGCTTCCGGCGGCTACGTCGCCGCCCGCGCCGAGATCGTCGAGCTGCTGCGCCAGCGCTCGCGCCCGTACCTCTTCTCCAACTCCCTCGCCCCGGTCATCGCGGCCGCCTCCCTCAAGGTCCTGGACCTGCTGGAGTCCGCGGGCGACCTGCGCGAACAGCTCGCCGCCAACACCGAGCTGTTCCGTACGAAGATGGGCGCGGCCGGGTTCGAGATCCTGCCCGGGGACCACGCCATCGCCCCCGTGATGATCGGCGACGCGGCGGAGGCGGCGCGCATGGCGGAACTCCTGCTGGAGCGCGGCGTGTACGTGATCGGCTTCTCCTACCCGGTGGTGCCGATGGGCGCGGCCCGCATCCGCGTCCAGCTGTCGGCCGCCCATTCCACGGCGGACGTCGAGCGCGCGGTGGCCGCCTTCGTCGACGCCCGCGCGGCCCTCGCGACCGCCGGGGCCTGAGACCGGCGGTGCCGACCGGCGTGGCCTGAGACCGGCGGTGCCCGGAGTTCCGGGGCCTGCCGCCGGCGGGGCCCGGGCCGCCCGTGGCCTTGGCCGCACGGGCCCGGTGCGGCACTGCGGAGTCGGCCGGCGGGCGGGCCCGCCCGGCGCCCGGATCAGCTCGCCCGGGACCGCCCGGGGCCGAGCCGCCCCGAACTGCCCGGGACGGTCCGGGACTGCCCGGCGCGGTCCGCGCCGGCCGGCCGTGAGCCTCCCGGGCCGGGGCCGCCTGGCGCGGTTCGTACCCGGGAGCCTCCCTGGCGGGGGCCCGGCGCCCGGGACCCTTTGCCCCCGGAGCACCCGCGCCCGCCCGTGCCTGAGCCGCCCGTCCCGCAACGCCGGGGCCTTGGCCGCATGGGCCCGGGTCCGCCCGGCGCGGTCCGTACCCGGGAGGCGCCCCGCGCCCGAGCCGCAGCACCCCCGGGCCTCCCGGGGTTCCGGAGGCTCGCGGCCTGCGACAATGGCGGGGTGATCGACCCCCGCCGGCTGCGCGTCCTGCGGGCCGTAGCGGACCACCGTACGGTGACCGCCGCGGCCGCGGCCCTCTACCTGACCCCCTCCGCCGTCTCCCAGCAGCTCGCGGCGCTGGAGCAGGAGACCGGGCACGCCCTGCTGACCCGCAGCGGCCGGGGCGTGCGCCTCACCGCCGCCGGGGAGATCCTGCTCGGCCACGCCCACGAGGTGCTGGCCCAACTGGAGCGGGCGGAAGCCGAACTCGCCGCCTACGCGGGCGGCTCGGCGGGCGAGGTCACGGTGGCCGCCTTCGCCACCGGCATCGCCGAGGTCCTGGCCCCGGCCATCGTCCGGCTGGCCGTGGACCACCCGGGCATCCGGTTGCGGGTCCGCGACGCGGAGGGCGACCAGAGTCTGCCGCTGCTGCTGGACGGCGAAGCGGATCTGGCCCTGGCCGTGGAGTACCGCGGCGCACCCGGCGCGGACGACGGCCGACTGTCGGTCCTCCCGCTGTACGCCGAACCCTTCGACGCGGTCCTGCCGGTGGGGCACCCCCTGGCCGGGCTCCCCTCGTTGTCGCTCGCGGAACTGGCCGACTCGGACTGGGTGGGCCAGTACCCCGGCAACCCCTGCCACGACGTGACGCTGCTGGCCTGCGAACTGGCCGGTTTCCAGCCCCGCTTCGCGCATTCCTCCGACGACTTCCGCGCCGTGACCGCCCTGGTGGGCGCGGGCGCCGGCGTCGCCCTGGTCCCGCGCTCCGCGCTGCGCGGCATGGACCTGAAGGAGGTCCAGGTCCGCCCCGTCTCCGGCCCGGCCGCCACCCGACGCGTCTTCGCGGCGACCCGCCGGGGCTCGGAGACCCACCCGCTGATCGCACCGGTCCTGGCCGCCTTGGCCCGCGAGGCGGAACACGTCCCGGCGCACTGAGTGCCCGCAGCGGAGCCCCGGCGCCGCCTCAGACTCTGCGCACCTCGACCCCCGCCTTCGTGAAGGCGTCCGCGACCGCCTCCGGCAGGCCGGTGTCCGTCACCAGGACGTCCACGGCGTCGGTCGCGCAGATGCGGGCGAACGCGCGCACCCCCAACTTGCTGGAGTCGGCCGCGATCACCACCCGGCGGGCGCGTTCGCACAGCAGGCGGTTCATCGCGGCCTCGTCCTCGTGCCGGGTGGCCGCGCCGTCCGCCGGGTCGAAGGCGTCGACACCCACGACGGCGGTGTCCATGCTGAGCTGCCCCAACACCTGCTGCGCCAGCGGGCCGGTCAGTTCGTACGACTGCGGCCGGGCCACCCCGCCCGTCAGGACGATCTTGAACTGTGGCCGGATCACCAACTCGCCCGCGATGTTGAGTGCGTTGGTGACCACGGTCAGGGCGGGCGAGCCGGGTGAGCCGGTGGCGAGGTCCGGACGGGCGGCGAGGGCCCGGGCGACTTCGGTGGTCGTCGTCCCGCCCGTCAGGCCGATCACCTCGCCGGGGGCGATCAGGGCGGCCACCGCCTCACTGATCCTGGCCTTTTCGGCGGCCCGGCGGGAGGTGCGGTAGCGCAGCGGCAGCTCGTAGGAGACCCCGTGCGGTACGGCACCGCCGCGCGTACGGACCAGCATCTGCTGCTCGGCCAACTGGTCGAGATCGCGCCGGATGGTCGCGGCGGACACGCCGAGCAGCTCGGCGGCCGGTTCCACCTCCAGCCCGCCCCGCTCGACCAGCAGGTCCAGCAGTCTCTGCCAGCGTTCCTTGCGGGTCATGACCCCACTCCCACTTTCCCGGCCCGCCCGTCGGCCCGCCGCTTGAGATTAACCCAGACGTTCGAGCAGTACATGCTTGAAGTTGCGTGAAACAGCCCGATACCGTGCAAGAAAACGCATCCGTCGCACCGCTGCTCCAGGGAGCCCGTATGACTCACGTCGCGCACGAGTTGGCCACGCAACCCGCCTGCTGGGAGCGGGCCGCCGAACTGGCCCCGGCGCGGCGGGCGGTGCTGCCCCGGCCGGGGGAGCGGACCGCGATCGTCGGATGCGGGACGTCGTACTACATGGCGCAGGCGGCCGCCGCCTTGCGCGAGGAGGCCGGACAGGGCGAGACCGACGCCTTCCCCGCCTCGGAGTTCCCCCGCCACCGGCGCTACGACCGGGTCGTGGCGTTGACCCGGTCCGGGACCACCACCGAGGTGCTCGACCTGCTGGGCGGCCTGCGGGACGCCGGCGTGGCGACCACCGCCGTCATCGGCGACCCGGACACCCCCGTGATGACCCTCGCGGACGAACTCGTCGTACTGGACTTCGCCGACGAGCGGTCCGTCGTACAGACCCGGTTCGCCACCACGGCCCTGACCCTGCTGCGCGCGCACGTCGGCGCGCACGGGCCCGCCGCCGTCGCGGACGCCCGCATCGCGCTCGCCGAACCGCTGCCCGAAGGGCTGGAAACCCGCCGACAGTTCACCTTCCTCGGACGCGGCTGGAGCGTCGGCCTCGCGAACGAGGCCGCGCTCAAGATGCGCGAGGCGTCGCTCTCCTGGGCCGAGTCCTACCCGGCGATGGAATACCGGCACGGACCGATCAGCGTCACCGGGCCCGGAACCGTCACCTGGTCCCTGGGCGAGACCCCCGAGGGGCTCGCGGAGCAAGTCCGGGCGACCGGCGCCACGTGGGTGGCCGGGCGGCTCGACCCGCTCGCCGAATTGGTCCGGGTCCACCGGCTGGCCCTGGCCGTCGCCGCCCACCGCGAACTCGACCCGGACGCGCCGCGACACTTGACCCGCTCCGTGATCCTGACGGCGGGCGAGGAGGCGGTCCGATGAGCCTCGTGCCGGCGGGCGCGCTCGTGGCGGAGGCGGCCGCCGCCGGCCGCGCCGTCGCCGCCTTCAACATCATCACGCTGGAGCACGCCGAGGCGGTCATCGAAGGCGCGGAGCGGGTCGGCCTGCCGGTCATCCTGCAACTCAGCGAGAACGCGGTGAAGTTCAGGTCCGGCCGGCTGCTGCCCATCGCGCGGGCGGCCTCCGCGTCAGCCGAGGCCGCGGGGGTGTCCGTCGGACTGCACCTCGACCACGTCAAGAGCTCCGAGTTGCTGAGGCAGGCCGTCGACGCGGGCTTCGGGTCGGTGATGTACGACGCCGCGCACCTGCCGTACGCCGAGAACCTGGAGGCCACCCGCTCCGCCGCCGACTGGGCGCACGCCAACGGCCTGTGGATCGAGGCGGAGCTCGGCGAGGTCGGCGGCAAGGACGGCGCCGCCCCGTTGGATCCGCACGCGCCGGGCGCGCGTACCGATCCGGACGAGGCGAGGCGGTTCGTGGCCGACTCGGGGGTGGACGCGTTGGCCGTCGCCATCGGCAGCAGTCATGCCATGACCAGCCGGACGGCGTCGCTGGACCACGGGCTCCTGGCCCGCCTGGCGAAGGCGGTGGAGGTGCCGCTCGTCCTCCACGGCTCCTCGGGGCTCCCGGACGCCGAACTCGCGGCGGCCGTCGCGGGGGGCATCCGCAAGGTCAACATCGGCACCGCGTTGAACGTGGCCATGACCGGGGCGATCCGCGCCCACCTCACCCAGGCCGACCCCCGCCCCTACCTCACGGCCGCCCGCACCGCCATGGCGGCCACGGCCGCGGCCATGATCGCCGCCCTCGACTGAACCGAGCCACCCGGGCCCGGCCGCCGCTGCGACCGGCCGCCGCTGCGACCGGTCGCGCCGCACCGGTCGCCGACCGCCGCGGTCAGGGCGGGGGCGGCCGTACCCGCCTCGAACAGCAGCGCCCCGTCCTGCGGCCGCCGCCTCAGCCTGAGCCGGACCGGCGTCTGCCGGTAGTAGTCCTTCACCCGTGGCATTCGACGACGACGTCGCCGACCGCGGCGAGGGCCGCGTTTCGCGTGTCCATGCCGAGAGCCTGGTTCGTCGTCGCCCTTCCGGATTCTTGTAACAGGTTCTACTCTGCCCCCGCCGACGAACCGACCGCCGAAGAACGGACCGCGAGAGACCCGGAGGGGCCGTGCACCTCGAATACACGCCTGAGCAGGAGCGGTTGCGCGGCGAACTGCGCGCCTACTTCGCCGAGCTGGTCCCGCAGGACGTCTACGCCCGCTACCAGGACCCCGCCGCGCAGAAGCGCTTCTACCGCGAGACCATCCGCCGGCTCGGGGCCGACGGCTGGCTCGGGGTCGGCTGGCCCGAGGAGTACGGCGGCCGCGGGATGTCGCCCATGGACCAGTTCATCTTCTTCGACGAGGCCGCGCAGGCCGTCGTACCGCTCCCGCTGATGGCGCTGAACACTGTCGGCCCGACCCTCATGCAGTTCGGCACGGACGAGCAGAAGGCGTACTTCCTGCCCCGAATCCTCTCCGGCGAGATCGACTTCGCCATCGGTTACAGCGAGCCCGACGCCGGCACCGACCTCGCCGCGCTCAAGTGCAAGGCGGTGCGGGAGGGCGACGAGGAGACCGGCACCTACCTGGTCAACGGCCAGAAGATCTGGACCACCAACGGCGACACCGCCGACTGGGTCTGGCTCGCGGTCCGCACCGACCCCCACGCCCCCGCGCACAAGGGGATCAGCATGCTCCTCGTGCCGACCTCCGACCCCGGCTACTCGTGCACCCTGATCAACACGCTCGCCTCGCACGACACCACCGCGAGCTACTACGAGAACATCCGGGTCCCCGCCGGCCGACGCGTCGGCCGGGAGAACCACGGCTGGCGCCTGATCACCAACCAGCTCAACCACGAGCGCGTCACCCTCGCCGCCCACGGCACGATGGCCATCCGGGCCCTGCACGACGTCCAACGCTGGGCGGCGGAGACCGAACTCGCCGACGGCCGACGGGTCATCGACCTCTCCTGGGTACGCGGCCGACTCGCCCGCACCCATGCCCGCCTCGACGCGATGAAGCTCCTCAACTGGCAGATGGTGAACGCCGTCCAATCCGGCACCCTCACGCCCCAGGACGCCTCCGCCGTCAAGGTCTACGGCTCGGAGGCGCGCCGCGACGCCTACGCCTGGCTGATGGAGGTGGTCGGCGCGGCCGGCTCCCTCAAGGACGGCTCCGCGGGCGCGGTCCTGCACGGCGAACTCGAACGCGGCTACCGCAGCGCCGTGATCTTCACCTTCGGCGGCGGCAACAACGAGATCCAGCGCGAGATCATCTCCTGGATCGGCCTCGGCATGCCCCGTGTCCGCCGTTGAAGAACCGGTACCCACCGGTCCCGGCACACGGGAGGGTGTGCCGGGACCGGTGGCGGGGCGGTCAGCCGAGGCGGAGGAGGGGGGTGTTCGGAGCGAGGGTGGCGCGGAGGGCCGGGATGCGGGTCCAGGGGAGGCCGAGGGCGCGGGCCGCGTAACGGAGGGTGACGTGGTCGGCTCCGTCGGCGGCTTCGCGCAAGGTCTTCATCGCCTCGTCCCGGTGGGGGAAGCCGGCCCTGCCGGTGGGCGGGGCGTGCGGCGAGCTCCGTTCGGGCTCCAGCCCGTGGATGCCGGTGAGCCGGTGGGACAGGTCGGCTGCCGCGCCCAGGGTTGCCGGGCGCTCGTCGAGCAGGGCCTGTGCGACCGGGTTGTGGCCGATGGCCTCCGCGAGCGGCAGGTGGTACAGCCGTGCGGAGGCCTCCGTGAGGGCGATGGCGTCGTTGACGGTGCGGACGGTGCCACGGGCACCGTGGATGGCGGCGGCCCACAGCGCGGATGCCTCGGAGGGGTGCCAGGCCAGTGCGGGGGCGGCTGCCGAGGCGGCGTCCCGGCCGGGGGTGAGGGGGTTGCACCCCGCGAGGCGTTCGAGGAGGTGCTGCTCGCCGATCTCCCCGTCGAGGCCGGGGCCCGCGACGTAGACGGTGGTGGGGATGCCGGTGAGGTGGCAGGCGGCGAGGGTAAGGGCGTCGCCGAACGGGCTGCGCAGGGTGGGCTCGTCGCCGTGCGTGAGGATGTCGCCGCCGATGTCGACGATCCGGATCCGGCCGCCCGCGGCTTCGGCGATGGAGGCGACCTGTCGTGACAGGCGGGAGAGCCCGCGGGCGGGGTCGAGCAGCAACAGTCGGGCGGGCAGGTCCCGGGCCAGTTCGGGCAGGGTGGATCCGGCCGGGAGGCGGGGCCGCGTGGCGGAGGTGAACGCCGCGGCGCCGCCGGCACCGCGGGCGAGCCCGGTGAAGTCCCCTTCCCCCAGCGGTGTCGAGGTCGGGTCGACTTCGGGCCGCTCCCACGCGTAGGTGGCGATCAGCGGCGGCGCCGGGTCCACGGTGATCGTGCGGGCGGCGATGAGCGCACCTATGGGGTCGCCTCCGCCGCCCGCGGCGACGTACAGGTCGGTCATGCGGCTCCGTCGCGCAGGTCGATGCCGGTGATGCGTACGGGAGTCGCCCCCATGTTGCGTCGGGCGCGCTTGTTCGCCGCGTGGAGGTTCTCGTAGTACTCGCGGTCGAGGCGCTTGACGGGCTCGGAGTAGAACATCCAGGAGAGGACGTCGCGGTATTTGAAGCCCTTGGGGGTGAGTTGGACGCGGCGGCCGATGCGGTGGAGGAGCCCGTTGGACTCGGCCGCGTCGAGGACGGCCTCGAACTCGGCGGCGTGCTTCTGGTATCCGAAGCGGTCGAGTTCCGTGAGGTCGAGGTCGAAAGTGTCGAGGACGAGGCGCTTGCGGACGAGCTCCTCACCGGTCAGTTCGATGCCGGTGACGGGGACGATCTCGTGGTTCTTGGCCTTCTTGATGTAGTCGGCGACCTCGGCGGTCGAGGGCTTCACGCTGCCCGTCATGTAGTCGAGCACGCTGGTGTAGGAGCGGGCGCCGACGCCGAGACCCAGCAGGGGAACGCCGTGGAAGGTGAGGACCTTCTGGGCGTAGCCGCCGCGGCCGGGCTTCTTGTAGCGGACGGAGCCTTCCTGGACGTAGCCGTGTTCCAGGAAGACGCGGCGGGCGTAGTCGTAGCGGTCGTACAGCTCGGGCTGCCACATGTACTGGTAGGCGCCGGTCTTGGAGAACCAGGCGTCCGGCCGCACGGTCAGGAAGTAGGTGCTGATGGTGGTGGGTTGGAGCTTGGCCAGTTCGTTGACGCTGTGGCGCCAGGTTTCGGAGGTCTGCCCGGCGAATCCCATGATCAGGTCGGTGGACAGGTCCGGCAGGCCGAGTTCGTGGGCGGTGTGGATGGCGCGGCGGATGACGCCCTCGTCCTCGCCGCCGCGGCCGGCTTCGCGGATCTCGCGGGGGACGAGGGACTGGATGCCGACGTTGGCGCGGGTGAGACCCATCCCGATGAGGGCCTGGAACTCGTCGGGGGCGTCGGCGATGGAGGACGGGGTGGCCTCCACCGCGACCTCCTCGACGGTGGAGCGCCAGTTGGGATAGATGTCGCCGATGGTGGTGAAGATCTGCTCGAAGTGGCGGGGCTTGAGCAGGGCGGGGGTGCCGCCGCCTATGTAGACGGTGCGCAGGCGCCGGGCTTGGATGATCTCCGCATGATCGCGGATTTGCGTACACAAGGCGTCGGTGTAGGCGTCGAAGACGTCCTCGTCGGTGCTGATGACGGTGTAGAGGTTGCAGAACCCGCATTTGCGGTCGCAGAAGGGGACGTGCAGGTACAGGTTGAGCTCGGGGACCTGGTGGTTGGCGCGGTCCGTGGCCCACACATCGGGGATGCTCCACTTGCCCTCCGGCAGAGGGCGGTAGGTGGAGCGGGGCGGGTAGGAGTACTGGTAGGGCGGGATGACGCCCTGCTCGATGTGGTCGGCGAGCTGCTGGTGCGGGCTGGTCACGGTGCTCGGTCCCCGTTCGGTTGCGGGTGAGAAGTACCTGGCGTGACGATCCGATCACGGGACGCTTGTGCGTCTCCATGGGGTGGGCGCACCAAATGTGGCGGGGTTACTGGTCAGTTGACTGGTGCTTGCTCCAAAAGCGCATGCGGTAGGGCGAGTTGTTTTCGTCTGTCAGGCCCATAGCGGCTACCCTCGCCCCCCGGCTTTGCTGGGCGAATGACAATCGGTGCGGGCCCGCACGGGCCGGGAGTGCTGGTCATCGAGCCGATGGGGAACGCGGGACGTTTCCTCGTCGAGGCCGCTGACCGGCTGGGGTTGCGCCTGTACGCGGCCACTCACAAGGACATCCACGACGGCTACCCGGACTGGCTGCGCTCCGCGCTCGCGGGGGTCTGCGCGACGGACCTCGCGGATGCCCCGAGGGCCCTGGGGGACATGGAAGCCTTCTGCCGGCGGCACGCCATCGCGGGGATCGCCGCCTGCTTCGAGCTCTTCACCCCGCTCGCCGCGCTGCTCGCCCGACGAGTGGGCCTGCCGGGCAACGACCCGCTGCTCGCGCGGGCGGCCAGGAACAAGATCCTGATGGGAGAGGTGTTCGCCGCGGCCGGGATTCCCGCCCCCCGCGGGCGGGTCGTGAACGAGGTGGCCGAGGCGCGGCACGTCGCGCGGTCCGGCGACTTGGGGTGGCCGCTGGTGGTGAAGCCCGCGGAGCAGGGCGGCTCGTGGGGCGTAACGGTGGTGGACGGCCCGGACCGGCTCGCCGCCGCGGTCCGCGCGGCCCGGCAGTACACGCACGCCCGGCCGCACGGGCTCGAACTCGACGCGCGGGCCCTGGTGCAGGAGTACATCCCCGGGGAGGAGTACTCGTGCGAGACGGTGGTCGCGGACGGGGTGGCCTACCCCCTGCCGGTCGTCAGGAAGGACACCACCGACGGCCGCTACCGCATCGAGACAGGACACACCTGCCCCTCCGGTCTGCCGGTGGCGCTCGCCAGGGCGGTGCAGCACATCGCGGCGCGGGCGGCCCTCGCCGTCGGTGTGCGCAACGGCATCGCGCACACCGAGGTGAAGATCCCCCCGGGCACGCGGACGCCGTACGTGATCGAGACCGGCGCCCGGCTGCCGGGGGACAACCTGTGCGAAATCGTCGAGGCCGCGACGGGCGTGAACGAGGCCGTGGCCTACTTACAGGCCGTGCTCGGCCGGGTCCCCGAAACCGTCCCGTCCCTGACGGAAGCGGCGACGATCCGGTTCCTGCTGCCCGAGCACGGCGGGGTGCTGCGACAGGTGTTCATCCCGGAGGAACCCGGCACGCACAGTGAGTGGCATCTTCGGCCGGGGGACACGGTGCCGGAGCCGGCGGACTCCGCCTGCCGGATCGGGCACGTGGTGGCCCGTGCGCACACGGTGCGGGAAGCACGTGAGCTGGCGGACCGGGTGATTGCCCGGTCCCGAGTGGAAGTGGGCTGAAACAGGTGCGGAAGATGGCGTTCCTGCGGTCGGTCGGGATCCGGCGCGCAGACCCCTACATCCAGCAGGCCATACGCGGGCTCGCGGCCGACGGGATCGAGGCCGGACTGTTCCACACCGGCGGCGCCGCCGATGACGAGGACTTCCCCGGCCATCGGCAGCGGCTCGACCGGGGTGTGACGCCGCGGGAGCTCGCCGACGCGGTCGTCGCGTGGGGGGCGGACGCGGCGGTGTCGATCTCACTGCCGTGCGAGAACGCCCTGCGGGACGCGGCGGCCAAGACGTTCCTCGACGCCGCGGGCGTCCCGACGCTCATGACGCCGCTCGCGGCGACGATGCTGCTGGTGGACAAGTGGGAGACCAAGCAGCTCTGTCGGCAGGCGGGGTTGGAGGTGCCCGACGGGTTCCGTGTCGACTCCGACCTGTCGGCGGGGCGGGGCCTGCCGGTGCCCGGTTACCCGGACGCACTGCGCGTGCGGGCCGGGCAGATCGGCTACCCGCTGCTGTCGAAGCCCGTATGGGACTCGACCAGTATGGGCATCCGCCCGCTGCGCTCACCCGCCGACCTGGACGCCTACCTCGCCTCCCCGCCGGAGGTCTCGGCGGTGGTGGAGCAGGTCGTCGAAGGCGACCTGTGCAGCGTGGACATCGTGGGACGGCCCGGCTGCTACCGCGTCCTGCCGTTGTGCTGGACCGGACGCGCCGGCGCGGAGCCGGTGTTCACCTTCGCCGACCTGCGCTGGTGCGGGCCCCGAACGGACGCCGACGCCGCGTTCGTCGACGTGGCCGGCGCCCTGGTCGCCCTGTGCGGGAAGCTGGGGGTCAGCGGGTCGGTCAACGTCGACATGGTCCACACCGGCGGTCGGTTCGTGATCCTGGAGATCAACCCGCGCATCGGCGGCGCCACCACCCTGTCCTGCGCCGCGTCGGACACCAACACCTTCACCTCCCTCGCCCGCATGGCCCGCGGCCTTCCCGTCGCCGGCGGCATCGCGCCGCGGGTCGGGTGGGCGATCGAGTTCCTCGCCGGGGGTCGCATCCCGCCGGCGGTGGTGGCCGGCCTCCGGGAACACGTCACGGTGGCCACCGCGCACGAGCTGGTCATCGACGGCGTCTCCCACGGCGACATCGTCGTGATCACCCTCGGGGAAGGCGCGGAGGCCAACACCGTGAAGGCCTTGACGGAACTGCACGAGAGGACCGGCTTCCCCTCGGCCGGTGTCATGCGCAAGATCAGTTCGCTGCTGACCGCGTGAGCGCGGCCACGGACACGCGCCGCCGCCCCGGTGCCGCGAACCGCCTCGGGGTGCCCGCGCTGCGGGGGCACGGCCTGTTCATCACCGGCAACCTGATCGACTCCGTCGGCAACGGCATGCTCCTGCCGTTGGGGCTGCTCTACTTCACCGACGTACGGGGCCTGGCGCCGGCGCAGGTGGGCTTGGCGATGACGGTGGGGCAGGCCGTCGCGCTGCCCGTCACCTTCCTCGCCGGACGCCTCATGGACCGTGTGGGCCCCCGACCTGTCGTGGTGTGGGCGAACGTCCTGTCCGCCGCCGGATTCACCCTGTTCCTGTTCGCGGGCGCGCTGTGGCACGTCGCCGCCGTGTACGTGCTGGTGCAGGCCGGGATCAACATGTACTTCACCGCCCAGCGCATCCTGATCACCCACGTCACCGCACCCGCCGAACGCCGGTCCTGGTTCGCGTTCACCGGTTCCCTGCGCAACATCGGCCTCGCCGCGGGGGCCGCCGCCGCGGCGGGGGCCCTGACGGTGTTCGGCAAGGGCGCGCTGTGGTGGATGATCGCGGTCGACGCCGCCACCTACCTGTTGGCCGCCGCCTGCTTCGCCGCCCTCACCACGGTCCCACCGTTGCCGCAGGAGGCGCCGCCGAGCGCGCTGGTGAGCCGGTTGGACAACGCGCGCCGCTACCTGCTGCTCGTGGCCGTGAACATCCCCTACGTCCTCGCCCAGGCCATCCTCGCCGTGCTCGTCGCCCTTTACACCAGCCACGGGCTGGGGCTTCCCGCTTCGGCGGCGAGCGCGCTGTTCGTCATCAACACCGTCATCGTCTCAGGGTGCTCGACGGTCGTCACCGCGTACGTCGCGCCCAAGGCGGCCCGCCGCGCCGTGACGGCCGGATACCTGGTCATGGCCGGGGCGATGGGGGCGTTCGCCCTGCCCGCGGTGCCCTCCCTCGCCTTCACCGCCTGGACGGCCCTCGTGGTGGCGATCGCACTGTTCAGCGTGGCGGAGATCCTCCTCGGTCCGGCGCTCGGCGAACTGTCCGTGAGCCTCACCCCCGAGGCCGCCGGGGGCTTCACCCAGGGCCTCTACCAGTTGTCCTGGGCCATCGGCATGGTCGCCGCACCGGCCCTGTTCACCCGGTTGCTGGAGGCCGGGCCGCTCCTGCCGTGGGGCGTCGAAGCGGCCGCCTGCCTGATCGCCATGTGCGCCGCGCCCGCCCTGAAAACCCCCAACCGCCACCGCCGGAGGAAACCCCGTTGATCACGAGCGTCGTCGAATCCATTCACGCCGTCCCCGCCGCCGAGTGGGAACAGCTCGCCCGACCGGCCGGCCTCTACCTCTCCCACCAGTGGCTCGTCGGCGAGGAAGAGGACCCCACCGCCACCCGCGCGTACGTACTCGTGCGGGACCGCGAAGGCAGCCTGCTCGCCGCCGCGCCCCTCTCGCTGGTGCGGGACGAACCGAACGACGCCTACCGGCCCGGCACCGTGCTGCCCCCACCCCCGCGGCCCACCCATTCGCCGCCGCGCGTGATCGCCGGGGCCCGGCGGGGCTACCACAACACCCCGCTCACCGCCCCCGGCCTCGACGCCGCACGGCGGGACGCCTGCCTCGTCCTCCTACGGGACGCGGCACGCGAGTTCGCCACCGGGCACCACACCGCGCACTGGTGGCCCTACCTCACCGCACCGGCCGCGACCCGGCTCGCCCCCCTCTACCCCGAACGCCCCCTCCACCTGGAGGACGACGCCCTCATCCCCCTCCCCGGCGCGGGGATCGACGACTACATCGCCTCCCTGCCCTCGCAGCGCCGGGTCGGCATACGCCGCGAACGCCGCGCCTTCGCCGCCGCCGGGCTCGACGTGCGCCACCGACTGCTCGGGGACTGCTTCGAGGACGCCGGAGTGCTGCTGGCCGGACATCAGCAGGGTCACGGGCACGACCGGGACGGGATCGACGCGATGACCGGGCTGTTGAAGAGGCAGGCGGCGGCGATGGGCAGCGAGGCGCGGGTGGTGACCGCCCACGACGGGCAGCGGATGATCGGGTTCTGCCTGTACTACCACTACGGGACCACGACGTGGATCCGCGCGGTCGCCGTCGACCGGCACCATCGCGCACCCCACCTGTACTTCAACCTCATGTACTACCTGCCCATCGAGGACGCCTACGCCCATGGCACGACGTGCCTGCACGCGGGCATGACGACCGTCGAGGCGAAGCGGCGGCGGGGCGCCGTGGTGTCCGGTCTGTACGCGCTGGTCGACCGCCCCGGTCAGCAACCGCCGGAGACGGTGACGGGGGAGCCGATGGCGAGGGCGGCCGGGGCGGCGCAGCAGCCACCACCTCCGGTCTCCTCGGCGGCTTCCGGCTGATCGAAGAGGCCCGCGCCGCCGCAGACCCCGGTCTCGGGGAGGGTGAGTTCGACGCGTTCGGCGGCTTCGTGGTCGCCGGCGAGGTGGGCGGCGATGGAGTGCACCTGCTCGTAGCCGGTCATGGCGAGGAAGGTGGGGGCGCGGCCGTAGGACTTCATGCCGACGAGGTAGACGTCTTTCTCGGGGTGGGACAGCTCGCCCGCGCCGTGGGGGTAGACGGTGCCGCAGGAGTGCTGGTTGGGGTCGATCAGCGGGGCGAGGGCGACGGGGGCCTGGAGGCGTTCGTCCAGGCCGAGGCGCAGCTCGTCCAGGAAGGTGAGGTCGGGGCGGAAGCCGGTGAGGACGATGACCTCGTCCACGGGGTCGAGGCGGCGGCCGTCCTCGCCGACGACGATCAGCCGGCCGTGGGTGTCGCGCTCGATGGTCTCGGTGCGGAAGCCGGTGACCGCGTCGGCGTACCCGCCGTCGACGGCGGCCTTCGCCGCGAGGCCGAGGGCGCCGCGGGCGGGGAGTTGGTCGGCTTCGCCGCCGCCGAAGGTGGAGCCGGAGATGCCGCGGCGCAGGATCCACAGGGCGTGCGTACCCTGCTGGTGCTGCGCGAGGTCGGCGAGGTAGGCGAGTGCGGTGAAGGCGGAGGCGCCGGAGCCGATGACGGCGGTGCGCTTGCCGGCGTACCGGGCGCGGACGGCCGGGTTTTTGAGGTCCGGGACGCGATAGGCGATGTGGTCGGCGGCGATCTTCTCGCCGAGGGCGGCGAGCCCGCTGCCGCCGGCCGGGCCGGGGGTGGACCAGGTGCCGGAGGCGTCGATGACGGCGCGGGCGAAGACGCGGGCCTCGGCGCCGTCGGCGGCGGTGTAGTGGATGACGAAGGGCTGGGTGTCGCGGTCGGCGTCGACGATGCGGTCGCGGCCGGTCCGGGAGACGCCGGTGACGGTCGCGTCGTAGCGGACCCGTTCGCCCAGGACGCCGGCCAGGGGCTGGAGGTAGAGCTCGGCCCAATCTCCGCCGGAGGGGTAGGTGTTCGGGTCGGGCTTGGCCCAGCCGGTGGGTGCGAGGAGCTTCTCGGCGGCCGGGTCGACGACCTCGCCCCAGGTCGAGAAGAGGCGTACGTGCGACCACTCGCGGACGGCGGCGCCCGCCGCCGGACCGGCTTCCAGGACCAGCGGTTCGATGCCCCGGTCGACCAGGTGGGCGGCGGCCGCGAGGCCGACGGGACCGGCCCCGATGACGATGACGGGGAGGTCGGTGGTGGCAGGCACGTTCACGACGGGCTCCTCTTGTTTCGACATGTGTCGATGGCTTGCAGGATCAGCATGGCAGCTGCTTCGATGAGCGTCAACATAGACAATCATCGAAATAGGAAACCCGGCTCGCCGCCCTGCGTCCCTGCTTCGACGTATGTCAACATAGATGTATGTCAAATTCGAAGGTTCTGCCGCTCTTGGAGGCCGATCAGGCGGTCGCGCCGTGCTGCCCGCCGCTGACCGAGCGCCCCATGTCCGCGGACGAGGCGGAGGTCGCGGCGAAGATGTTCAAGGCCCTGGGCGACCCCGTCCGCCTGCGTCTGTTCTCCTCCGTCGCCTCCCATGAGGGCGGCGAGGCCTGCGTGTGCGACATCTCCGACGTCGGCGTCTCCCAGCCGACCGTCTCCCACCACCTGAAGAAGCTGAAGGAAGCCGGTCTGCTGACCTCCGAGCGGCGCGGGACCTGGGTGTACTACCGGGTCGAGCCCTCCGTACTCGCGGCCATGGGCGCACTGCTGACGGGCGCGCCCCGGACGGCCTGACCCGCCTGCGCACCTCCTTCGCCAACCCGGCGGTGACGATCGGCCGCGCGGAAGAGGTGAACCAGTAGGGCGGCGCCGATGTACGAGGCGACCGCGACGGGCGCGAAGCGCAGCCGGTCGGGGGCGCGCCGCGGCACCTCGGCGGCGGGGAACGACTCCACTACGGGGGCAGCGGGGCAAGCACCCACGGGTACTGAGGGGCTTACGGGCAGGACCGCCTGACGTTCGCTTCGGCGGTCAGGCGCGCGGTGGACGCGAGGTCGGCGAACCGACCGGCGAGCGCCTCGATGACATCGGGGCGCAGCCGGTAGTAGGTGAACCGTCCACACGGCTCCGTCTCCACGACACCGGCCTCCCGCAGCACCCTCAGGTGGTTGGAGAGGTTCGTCTGGCGCGCGCCGGTCTCCTCGACCAGATGCGTGGTGCAGAGCGTTTCCCCGGCCAGCAGGGTCACGATCCGGAGCCTGAGCGGGTCGGCCAGCACCCGGAGCAGGTCAGTGTCGACTGACGTCATCATTGACTGATATTTTCACACCGGCCAGGGCCGACAACAGTCCGGGCCCGATGAAGGAAGAATCGATGCCCTCCACCCCGCTCGCGTCCGTGCTGTTCGTCTGCGTCCACAACGCGGGCCGTTCCCAGATGGCGGCCGGCTTCCTGCGTCACCTCGCAGGGGACCGGGTCGAGGTCCGCTCCGCCGGCTCCCTGCCCGGCGAGCGGATCAACCCGTCCGCCGTCGCCGCGATGGCCGAGCTGGGCATCGACATCTCCGACCAGAAGCCGAAGGTCCTCACCCCCGAGGCCGCGCAGGCGTCCGACTACATCATCACCATGGGCTGCGGCGACGCCTGCCCGCACTTCCCCGGCAAGACGTACCTCGACTGGCGGCTGGAGGACCCGGCCGGGCAGGGCGTGGAGGCCGTCCGCCCCATCCGCGACGAGATCAAGGGCCTCATCGAGGGCCTGATCGCCGAGATCGACGCCCCGAGGCAAGGCTGAGCGCGGCCGTCCCCCCGCCTGCGTGGCGATCACCGCGGGGGGACGGGAGAATGGATCTGCCGGGAGGGCGCGCCCCCGGCCGACCCACGGACTCCCGTCTCCCCGCTGCCTCCCACGGCGGTGTAGGGAGGGACACAGGTGATCGCCCATGTGCAGATGGCTCGCGTACTCGGGAACGCCGCTGTTGCTCGACTCCCTGCTGTACAAGCCCGCACACTCGCTGATCGACCAGAGTCTGCACGCGCGCATGGGTGTGGAGACGACGAACGGTGACGGGTTCGGCGTCGGCTGGTACACGGGCGAGGACGCCACTCCGGCCGTGCTCCGGGACACCGGTCCCGCCTGGAACAACCGCACCCTGCGGGAGATCGCGGATCACGTCCGCTCGCCGCTGTTCTTCGCCCACATCCGCGCGTCGACCGGTACCGCGGTTCAGCAGTCCAACTGCCACCCGTTCCGGCACGGTCGCTGGATGTGGATGCACAACGGCGCCATCGCGGACTTCCACTTGCTGCGCCGGGACCTCTGCCTCCTCGTGGACCCGGCCCTGTTCTCCGACATCGAGGGAACCACCGATTCCGAGGTGATGTTCTACCTCGCGATCACCCTCGGCCTGGACCGGGACCCAGCCGGCGCCGTGGCCCGGATGGTGGGGGTCGTGGAACACAGCGGCCGGGAGCACGGTGTGGAGTTCCCGATGCAGATGACGGTCGCCGTGACTGACGGGGAGCGCGTATGGGCCTTCCGGTACTCCAGCCGGGGAGCCTCACGATCGCTGTACTACAGCAGCCGGGTGGACGCGCTGCGCAAACTGCATCCCGACGCTGCCTTCCTGCAGTCCGTGTCCGAGGAGACCCGCCTCATCGTCTCCGAACCCCTCTCCGATCTGCCCGGCGCCTGGAACGAGGTCCCGGAGGGCAGTTACGGGGTCGTCCAGCCCGGGGCCGACGAGCTGTACCGCTTCACCCCCGAGCCGGCTTAGCGATGCCGCGCCCGTACCCGCCGATCGCCGAGCACGGCCTGATCGGCGACCTGCAGACCTGCGCCCTCGTCTCCTCCGAGGGGGTGTTGGACTGGTTCTGCTCCCCCCGCTTCGACTCTCCCAGCGTCTTCGCCGGGCTCCTCGATCATGACCGCGGCGGGTACTTCTCCCTCACCGCGCGGGGGGCGCCGGCGCGGACGGGGACACCGCACGGCGTCGCGCCCGGCACGCCGGACCCCGGAGCGGCCGTCGTCACCCGCCAGCTCTACCTCGCCGACACCGCCGTCCTGATCACCCGCTTCCTCACCCCCCAAGGGGTCGGTGAAGTCGTCGACTTCATGCCCGTCCGCGAGGAGCGGGCACCCACCGATCGCCACCAAGTGGTGCGCGTCATGAGGGTGGTACGGGGATCCATGTGCTTCGCCCTGGAATGCCGACCCCGCTTCGACTACGGCCGCGCCCCCCACACCCTGACCCTGCACGACCACGCCGCGCGCTTCGACGGACCCGGCGTCACCGCCCACCTGCAAACCGCCGGCCGGGTACCGCTCGAAGCCGACGGAGACGACGTACGCGCGACGGTCGCGCTGACGGCGGGTCAACGCGCCGCCGTCGTCCTGACGGTGTGTGACGCCGGCGTGCCGGCCCCGCCACCGCCCGACGCCGAGGACATGGCACGGGAGTTCACCGACCTGAGCCGCTTCTGGCACCGCTGGATCGGGCGTTGCCGCTACCGCGGCCGCTGGCAGCAGATCGTCAACCGCTCCGCCATCACCCTCAAGCTCCTGACCTACGGGCCGACGGGCGCCCCGATCGCCGCCGCGACCATGGGCCTGCCCGAGCAGGAGGGCGGCGAGCGCAATTGGGACTACCGCTACACCTGGGTGCGGGACGCGTCCCTCGCCGTACGGGTCATGCGCGACCTGGGGTTCACCGCCGAGGCCAACGCCTTCCGCGGCTGGCTCGCCGACCGGTTCCAGGACGGCGGGGCACCCAACGGCGAGCCGCTCCAGATCATGTACCGCGTCGACGGCGACCCGCACCTGCCCGAGGAGGTCCTCGGCCATCTGTCGGGGTGGCGCGGCTCCGCCCCCGTGCGCGCCGGCAACGGCGCCGCCGACCAACTGCAACTCGACATCTACGGTGAGGCGGTCTACGCCCTCGCCCAGGCGGGCCAGACCCCCGACGTGGTGGGATACGACGACTGGCGGCGCTCCGCCGCCCTGCTGGACTGGCTCTGCGACCACTGGGACCGCCCCGACGACGGCATCTGGGAAACCCGCGGCGGCAGCAAGGACTTCACCTACAGCCGGCTCATGTGCTGGGTCGCCCTCGACCGGGGCATCCGCCAAGCCGTGGCCACCGCCCGCCCGGCGGACCTGACGCGCTGGACCGCCGTCCGCGACGTCCTGCTGGACCAGATCATGACGCGAGGGTGGAGCCGCGAGCGCCGGGCGTTCGTCCAGCGGTACGACAGCTCGGTCCTGGACGCCTCGCTGCTGATGATGCCGCTGGTCGGATTCATCCCGCCGAAGGACCCGCGCTGGCTGTCCACCCTGGACGCCATGGATCGCGAACTCGTGTCCGACAGCCTCGTCTACCGCTACGACCCCGAGGCGTCCCCGGACGGTCTCAGGGGCTCCGAGGGCACGTTCTCACTGTGTTCCTTCCTCTACGTGTACGCCCTCGCCAGAGCCGGACGGGTCGAGCAGGCCCGCTACGCCTTCGACAAGATGCTCACCTACGCCAATCACGTCGGCCTGTTCGCCGAGGAGATCGGGCCCACCGGCGAGCAACTGGGCAACTTCCCGCAGGCGTTCACCCACCTCGCGCTGGTCACCGCGGCCCTCGCGCTCGACGCCGAACTCGACGAGGAACCATGACGGAACCGACGGAACCGACGGAGCCCAGGGTCCCCACTGACCCCGCGGGCACCACTGACCCTGACGCCGGCGAACCGACGCCACCCGCCCGGCCGGTGGGGCCGGTGGGTCCGGGCGGACCGGGGAAGGGCGGTGAGCCGCAGGAGGCGGAGCTCCTGCGCACCATCCTGCGCGCACCCGGCTACCTCAAGGCCCTCGTCTTCTCCGCCTTCGTCGGCATTCCGGTGTCCCTGGTCGCGTTCTGGTTCCTCGCCGGGCTGCACGCGCTGGAACACGCCGTATGGGTGTCCCTCCCGAACGCCATGGGCCGGGACGCGCCCCCGTGGTGGTGGCCCCTGCCCCTGCTGCTCATCGCCGGGGTCGCCGTCGGTCTGGTCGTCCGGCACCTACCGGGGGCCGGTGGGCACATCCCGGCGGCGGGATTGGCCACCGGCGGCACCAAGCCGGTAGCACTGCCGGGCGTGCTGATCGCGGCGGCGGCCGGCCTGCCGCTCGGCGCGGTCCTGGGACCGGAAGCACCCCTGATCGCACTCGGCGGCGGTCTGGCGCTGCTCCTGCGCGACCTGACGAGGGCCCCGACGAGCCCGTTGACCACCGCGGTGCTCGGCGCGGCCGGAGCGGGGGCGGCCATCGCGGCGATCTTCGGCAACCCGCTGGTCGCCGCCGTCCTGCTGATCGAGGTGGCGGGAGTGGGCGGACCCAGGCTGTTCGCCGTGATGCTCCCCGCCCTGCTCTCCAGCGGCATCGGCTCCCTGGTCTTCACCGGCTTCGGGCGGTGGACCGGTCTGGGCACCGGCAAACTCGGTCTCAAAGTCTCCGGCCCGGTCCGACTGGATGCTCCGGACGTGCTCTGGGGGATGGCCATCGCCCTCGGCTGCGCCCTCCTCATGCGGCCGGTGCAGCTCGTGGCGCGCCGGGTCGCGGTGTTCGTCGCCGGTGGCGGCTGGCCGCGTACCGTCCTGTGCGCGATCGGCGCAGCCGCCTGCGCCGCCCTCTACGCCCTGATCACCGGCCGCTCCTCGGCGGAGGCCGCCCTGTCCGGTCAGGCCACGCTGGCGCAGTTGGCCGCCGATCCGCAAGCTTGGGGAATCGGCGCGCTGATCGCGATCCTGCTGTTCAAGGGCGTCGCCTACGCCCTGTGCCTGGGCAGTCTGCGCGGTGGTCCGATCTTCCCGGCGCTCTTCCTGGGTGCCGCGGCCGGCGTACTGCTGGCGCCCCTGCCCGGCCTGGGCGTCGTACCGGCGATGACGGCGGGCATGGCCGCCACCACCGTCGCGGTCCTGCGACTGCCCGTCAGCAGCGTGGTGCTCGTGGTCCTATTGATGGGTAGTCCCGCGATGATGCCGATCGCGATCCTCGCCGCCGTGATCGCCTTCGTCACCACCGAACTGCTGCCCGCGCTCCCCGTCCTGCCGCCGGCCGAGCCCGAGCCGGCGCCCGCGGGCCGGCCCGCGGGCGCCGGCGCCGGAGCGGGCCGGGCGCCTTGACGGTGATCGCCCCGCCTGCGAAAGGACCGCCCGGAGTCGTTCATCCCCGAGCGTGCGGGGCTTCCAGGGCGAGCCGGGCGGTCAGGGCGGCGAGGTCGGGCAGGAACCAGACGTGCGGACCGCGGTTCGCTTCGCGCACGAGGTCCCGCAGGGCGGTACCGGAGCGCAGGTGGGGGGAGAGGTCCCCCACGATCACCAGCCGAAGGCGGTAGGTGACGAATTTCTGCATGATCGCCCCGGCCAGGCCGGTGCTCAGGTCGAAGAAACGGTCGTCGAACCTGGCCGTCGGGACGGCGACGGCGACCACGTCCGGGTTCTGGAAGGCACTGCCGATCAAATGGTCGAGGGCGTCCTGCTCGGTGGCGATCCGCGCCCCTTCGGCGTCGCACACCAGGACGGGCACGCCGTGCTGTTCCACCACCACGTCAGCCACGGTCGGCCTCCCGCGCGGTGTCGTCCGCCAGGATGCCGTTGCCGGGGCCCAGCACGCCGTCGATGAGCAGCAGCAGGTCGGCGCTCGCGCCGGGGTTGCCGAGGATCACGATCTTCATTCGGGCCCGCTCCTTGTCGTAGAGGGTCTGGATGCGCAGGGGTTCGGGGGTGCCGCGGGCGGACTGACCCGCGGCGGTGACCAGGGTGCCCAACCGGCTCGCCGCGTCCGGGCCGATCGCGTCGATCTGGACGATGCTCGACACCTCCACGTGCCCGCGCGGGGCCCCGACCCCGGGTGCCGGCCCGTCGGACGCCCCGGCGGTGAACGCCTCGAAGTCCTCGCGGGCGATCCGGTACTGCTTGCCGATGCGCACGGCCTTGAGCCGGCCTTCGCGCACGTACGCACGGACGGTCCGTACGTGCAACCCGAGGCGCTCCGCCACCTCACCGACCGAGTACAGCTCTCGTTCAGCACTCTCCATGGGTATGCATCGTACCCTAAAGTGCCTTCCATCGTCGCCATAGGGAAGAATAGGGAGTGTGACGTGCGGCGATCGCACGCCAGGCCCAGCCCGGACGGGCCCACGGCCACCCGTCACCCGCGCCTCACCGGACGCCTGCCGCGCACCATCCCCGCAGGTCGCGCCGACGGTCGCCGCCAGGTCACATCTTGAGAGCGATGCGCCGCACGGGCCCCGGGAGTCGCCCCTCGACGTACACAGGGCGAACGCCAGCGGCCATACTGGACCGTCCGGGGAGGGCGTATCACACGACACGGGGGCGGCTGCAAGACATGGCGGAGTCCAGACTGATCCAGGGCCGGTACCGGTCGCTCGATCTGATCGGGCGCGGCGGCATGGGCGAGGTATGGCGCGCCCGGGACGAGTCGCTGGGCCGCCAGGTCGCCGTGAAGTGCCTCAAGCCCCTCGGCCCCGAGCAGGACAACCACTTCACCCAGGTGCTGCGCGAACGCTTCCGTCGCGAGGCGCGCGTGGCCGCCGCGCTCCAACACCGCGGCGTCACCGTGGTACACGACTTCGGCGACGACAGCGCGGCCGGTGGACCGCTCTACCTCGTCATGGAACTCCTGGAGGGCCGCAACCTCAGCCAGCTCCTGGAGGACAACGAGTCGCGTCCGCTCCCGGTGGACGTCGTCGTCGACGTCGCAGAGCAGATGGCCGCGGCGCTCGGCTACACCCACGACCAGGGCGTCGTGCACCGCGACCTCAAGCCCGCCAACATCATGCGGCTCACCGACGGCACCGTGAAGATCTGTGACTTCGGCATCGCCCGCCTCGCCCACGACATCGGGTTCACCGCCAAACTCACCGGCGGCGGCATGGCCATGGGCACCCCCCACTACATGTCGCCCGAACAGATCGCGGGCGGCGAGGTCGACCACCGCAGCGACCTCTACTCCCTCGGCTGCGTCCTGTACGAAATCGCCACCGGCGCCCCGCCCTTCGACCTCGGTGACTCCTGGTCCGTCCTGGTCGGCCACCGCGACACCGCGCCCGTACCGCCCCGCGAGCACCGTCCCGAACTGCCGGACTACTTCGACCGGCTGGTCCTCGAACTGCTCGCCAAACGGCCCGAGGACCGCCCCGGTGACGCCCGCCACCTGCACCGACGGCTCGTGGAGCACCGGCTCGGCTCCGGCGGCCCGCCCGGCGCACAGGCCCCGCTGCCCGAGTGGGCCCGGGGGATGACCGCCGGGCGCAAGGCCGGGATCGACGCCCGCCCCGCCAGCGGGGAATGGGCCGTGCTCACCGGTTCCTGGACCACCGCCCGGCCCGGCGTGACCCGGCCGATCGAGCGGCCCGACGCCGCCGCCGACCCTCGGCTCACCCTCGCCGTGGGAATCGCCGTGCCCCGCGGCGCGACCACGGCCGCCCCGGAGCACCCCGACGCGCTCGACGCCGCCCACGCCCGCGCGCACGCCCTCAGCCGCGCCGGTCGGCCCGAGGCGGCGCTGGCCGGTTACGCAGCCGTGGCCCGGGGGCGGGCCGGGTTGTTGGGGCCCGACCACGCGGACACCCTCGCGGCCCGTCAGGAGGAGGCGTACGAGCTGGGTCGTCTCGGGCGTCACCGCGAGGCGTGCGAGATCTACGGCGAGGTGGTCGCCGCCCGGACCCGTGCCCTGGGCCCGCGCCACCCCGACACCCTGCGCTGCCGGCACAACCTCGCCTGCGCGTTGGGCTCCCTCGGCCGGTACGAGGACGCCCACCGCACCGCCGCCGAGGTCGCGGCGGACCGCGCGGCCGTGCTCGGCGCCGAACACGCCGACACGCTGCTGACCCGGTACGAGGTCGCGTACACGCTCGGCCGCCTCGGCCGCTGGGACGAGGCGCTGGCCGGCTTCCGGCAGGTCGCCGCCGTTCGCGAACGCGTCCTGGGCCGCGACCACCCCGACGCCCTCGCCGCCCGCTACGAGACCGGCATCGCGCTCGGCCGCACCGGGCGCGCCGCCGAGGCCCTCGAAGTGTTCCGCGTCCTGGTCCGCGACCGTACCCGTGCCTACGGGGCCGCCGACCCGGAGACCCTGCGCGCCCGGCACGTCCTCGGCGTGAACCTGGGCCGGTTGGACCGTTGGGAGGAGGCGGTGGCCGAGGCCCGTCAGGTCGAGCGGGCGCGCGCCGAGGTGCTGGGCGCCGAGCACCCGGACACGCTGGTCAGCCGCCGTGAACTGGCCGTGGGACTGGGCCGGCTGGGCCGCTGGCACGAAGCGCTGCCCCTGTACCGGGAACTCTCCGGCATCCGCGAACGGTCACTCGGCGAGGGGCATCCCGACACGGTGCTGGCCCACGCCGACGAGGCGTACTGTCTGGAGCGGCTCGGCCAGGTGTGCTACCAAGAGCCATGACGACGACCTCGGCGCCCTTCCGGCAGGCGGCCTACGACGCGGTGATCGTGGGCGGCGGACACAACGGCCTGGTGGCCGCCGCCTACCTGGCCCGGGCGGGCAAGTCCGTACTGGTCCTCGAACGGCTCGGTCACACCGGCGGCGCCGCCGTCTCCACCCGCCCCTTCGCGGGCATGGACGCCAGGCTCTCGCGCTACTCCTACCTCGTCTCCCTGCTCCCCGCGAAGATCGTGCGCGATCTGGGGCTGGACTTCGCGGTACGCCGGCGCACGGTCTCCTCGTACACCCCCGTCGAACGCGGAGGCCGTCCGGGCGGACTGCTCGTCGGCGGCTCCGAGGCCCGCACGCGGGAGTCCTTCGCCCGGCTGACCGGCTCCGACCGCGAGTACGAGAGCTGGCGCGCCTTCTACGCGACGACCGGCCGGCTCGCCCGCAACGTGTTCCCGACCCTCACCGAGCCGCTGCCGACGCGCGCGCAACTGCGGGCCCGCATCGACGACGAGGCCGCCTGGCGGATGCTGTTCGAGGAACCGCTCGGCCGGGCCGTGGAACGGCACTTCGCCGACGACCTGGTGCGGGGCGTGGTCCTGACGGACGGCCTGATCGGCACCTTCGCCGACGCCCACGACCCGTCCCTCGCACAGAACCGCTGCTTCCTCTACCACGTCATCGGCGGCGGAACGGGCGACTGGAACGTCCCCGTCGGCGGCATGGGCGCGCTGACCGACGCCCTCGCGCGGGCCGCTCGGGCGGCGGGAGCGGAGATCCTCACCGGGCACGAGGCACTGAGGATCGACACGGACGGAACGGGCGCGCCCGCGGAGGTGACGTTCCGGACGGCGACCGGGGAGGGAGCCGTCGCGGGACGCACGGTACTGGTGAACGCCTCGCCGCGGGCGCTCGCGGAACTGCTGGGCGAAGCCCCGGCCGCTCCGGCGGAGGGCGCCCAGCTCAAGGTGAACATGCTGCTGCGGCGACTGCCCCGGCTGCGGGACACCTCGGTGGACCCGCGCGAGGCGTTCGGCGGCACCTTCCACATCGCCGAGGGCTACGAGCAGCTCGCGCGGGCCCACGCCGAGGCCGCGACCGGTGAGCTGCCCTCCGTGCCGCCCTCGGAGATCTACTGCCACTCGCTGACGGACCCCTCGATCGTCGGGCCCGAACTCGCCGCTCGCGGCTATCAGACCCTGACCCTGTTCGGTCTGCACACCCCGGCCCGGCTTTTCGAGAGGGGACACGGAGGCAATACGGCGGCGCGGGAGGTGCTGTTGGCCGGTATCCTCGCCCAGCTCGACGCGCATCTGGCCGAGCCCCTCACCGAATGCCTCGCCCTCGACGCGGACGGCAGGCCCTGCATCGAGGCCAAGACCCCGCTCGACCTGGACCGCGAGCTGCGCCTGCCCGGAGGGCACATCTTCCACCGCGACCTGTCGTGGCCCTACGCGGACGGCCAGGACACGGGTGCGGGTCGTTGGGGGGTGGAGACGGCCCACCCGAACGTGTTGCTGTGCGGGGCGGGTGCGGTGCGCGGCGGCGGTGTGAGCGGGGTTCCCGGTCACAACGCCGCCATGGCGGTCCTCGGACGCTGAACCCTTACGGGAGCCCGGCCCTTACGGGAGCCTGGCCCTTACGCGAGCTGTTCGACCGGCTCGATGACCACGATCGGGATCTCGCGGTCCGTCTTGGCCTGGTACTCGTCGTACGCGGGCCAATGGCCCACCATCAGCGGCCAGTACGCGGCGCGTTCCTCGGAGTTCGCGGTGTGCGCGGTGGCGTGGAGGATCTTCGGGCCGACCTGGACGCGGACCTCGGGGTGGGCGGTCAGGTTCTTGTACCAGAGCGGGTCCTCGGGGTGGCCGCCCTTGGACGCCACGACGAAGTACCGGCCGTCGGCCTCCCCGTAGATGAGCGGGGTGCGCACGGGCTTGCCGGAGACCCGGCCGAGGGTGGTGAGCAGCAGGGTCTGGGTCCCGTTCCAGAACTGGCCCTGGGCTCCGTTGGAGCCGACGTACAGCTTGACGTGGTCGAGCGTCCAGCCGGGCTTGGGGTCGATGGGGTGGTCCCAGTCGATGTCGTTCATGTTCTGCCTGCCTTCGCGTGTTGAAAGGTCAACGAACCTCGGCATTGAACCGCAACGCGGGTGGGGATACGGGCATTCCGCACGCCCGCGCCGCTCAGTCGGTCGAGCGCGTCCATCCCCTGGCCTCCAGGCGGGCGGCGTCGGCGGGGCGGTCCTCGGCGAAGAGGAGGCGGCCCGGTTCGGCGACGCGGATGATGTCGAGGTAGACCCCGCGTCCCACATAGCGACCGGTGGCGGCGTGGCGCAGGCGCAGCCGGACCTCGCGGCCCGCCCAGGGCGTGAGGGAGGCTTCGAGGCGGTGCCAGATGCGGCCCGACCAGCCGTCGGCGCGGCCCAGGGGCCATGCCTCGGCCAGGCCGCCGGTGGAGCGCACGGTGGTGAAGGGCAGCGGCTGCCAGCTCTGCCCGTCGGGGGAAACCTCCAGGTGGAAGGCGCCTTCGCCCGGCACGGTGTCCCACCACAGGGCGCAGCGCAGCCGGGCGGCCGCGGTGGTGGGGGTGAGCGGGGGCAGGGTGAGGGTGCCCGAGCCGCCCGGGGTCATGCCGGAGAACCAGGCGGGGCCGCCGTGCCGGGTGCGGACGGGTACCGCGCGGGCGAAGCGGTTGCCCGTGGCGACGCGGGGGGCGCTGCCGGCCCGCCAGGTCCGCACGGGGTGGACGGAGTTGCCGAGCAGGATCAGGAAGGAGTCGGTGGAGGGGTCCAGCACCAGGGAGGTGCCGGTGAACCCGGTGTGGCCGGCGGAGTGCGGGGTGGCCATGGCGCCCATGTACCAGTGCTGGTAGAGCTCGAAGCCCAAGCCGTGGTCGTCGCCGGGGAAGGCGGTGTTGAAGTCGGTGAAGAGCAGCTCGACGGAGGCGGGGCGCAGGATGCGCTTCCCGGCGTAGACCCCGCCGTCGAGCAGGGCGCGGGCGAGGACGGCCAGGTCCCAGGCGGTGCCGAAGACGCCCGCGTGGCCGGCGACACCGCCGAGGGCGTACGCGTTCTCGTCGTGCACCTCGCCCCACACCAGACCGCGGTCCAGGCCGGACCAAGGCGGCCGCTGGACCTCGGTGGCGGCGATGCTCCGGCGCCAGGAGAGCGGTGGGCGGTAACGAGTGCGGTGCATCCCGAGCGGAGCAGTGATCTCTTCGCGGAGCAGGGTGTCCAGTGCGCGAGCGGTGATCCGTTCCAGGAGCAGCTGGAGCGCGATGAGGTTCAGGTCGGAGTACCGGTACACGGTCCCGGGCGTGTCCTGAGGTCGCACCGACCACAGCAGCCTCAGCTGCCCCTCGCGCGTGGACTCCTGGTAGAACGGCGCCCAGGAGCGCAACCCCGAGGTGTGGGTGAGCAACTGTCGAACCGTGACCAGCTCCTTGCCGCCTCCGGTGAACTCCGGCAGGTAGCTGACCACCGGAGCCTCCAGCTCCAGGCGCCCCCGCTCCATCTGCTGCACGGCCAGCAGCGAGGTGAACAGTTTGCTGAGGGAGGCCAGGTCGAAGACCGTGTCCTCGGCCATCGCGATCCGTTCGGCCGCGGGGAACTCCCGGACCCGGTCGGTGCGGCCGTCGTAGTCCGCGTAGCGGACCGCGTCGCCCATGGCGCGGTGGAGCGCGACGGTGCGGCCGCGGCCGGCGAGGACGACGGCCCCGGCGTAGTACGGGTGTTCGGGGGAGGGGCCGAGGAAGCGCCGGGCCTCCTCCGCCACTCCTTCGAGGTGCTTCTCCAGCAGGCCGGCCTGGCGCGCGGAGCCGTACCGCAGCTTCAGCCCCTGAAGGGCGCGCCGTTCGGCCGGGTTGCCGCGCGCGCCCGCCGCCCCTGGGAGGGCGGCCTGGAGGACGAGTACACCCCCGAGGGCGAGCAGCCGCGCCCCCAGTCGCCTGCGGCTCAGCCCGCCGGGCGCCGCCCCGACGGCGCCCCGCCCCCGGCGGGCGGCGGCCGCGCCGCCGGCCGGTCCCGCCTGCGCCCTGCTCGCCGGTCCCGCCTGCGCCCTGCTCGCCGGTCCCGCCTGCGCCCTGCTCGCCGGTCCCGCCTGCGCCCTGCTCGCCGGTCCCGCCTGCGCGCCGCCGCCGGCCGGTCCCGCTCCGCCGGCCGTGCCGGCCGGACCGGCCCACGCCCCGCCGGCTCCGGTCCCATCGACCGGGCCCGCGCCCGCCGTTCCCCCGTCGTAGCCCCCGACCGCCCCCGTGAACTCGTCCATAACCGGTCCTCCCGTCCGCGTCGCACCCTCTCGCAGTATCTGCCCGCCCGGCCCGTGCCTCCCGCACCGCCCGGCCCCCAAAGAATCTGACGCAGCTTCAGAAAAGCTCTTCCCTCGACCGGCGCGCTGCGGCATCCTCACGCCCATGGAGACGGAGCTGAGCAAGAAACTGGGAGTCGAGCACGCCATCTTCGGCTTCACGCCCTTCCCGGCGGTCGCCGCTGCCATCACCCGCGCGGGCGGTTTCGGCGTGCTCGGCGCCGTCCGCTACACCGCGCCCGACGACCTCAAACGCGACCTCGACTGGATGCAGGAGCACACCGACGGCAAGCCCTACGGCCTCGACGTCGTCATGCCCGCCAAGAAGGCCGTCGACGGCATCAGCGAAGCCGACATCGAGGCGATGATCCCGGCCGGACACCGCGCCTTCGTCCGCGACACCCTCGCCAAGCACCACGTACCCGAGCTCGCCGAGGGCGAGGCGTCCGGCTGGCGGATCACCGGCTGGATGGAACAGGTCGCCCGGGACCAGCTCGACGTCGCCTTCGACTACCCCATCAAACTCCTCGCGAACGCGCTCGGTTCCCCGCCCGCCGACGTCATCCGCCGCGCCCACGATCACGGCGTCCTGGTCGCCGCCCTCGCCGGCAGCGCCAAACACGCCCGCCGGCACGCCGAGGCCGGCATCGACGTCGTCGTCGCCCAGGGCTACGAGGCCGGCGGCCACACCGGCGACATCGCCACGATGGTGCTGGTCCCCGAGATCGTCGACTCCGTCGCGCCCCTGCCCGTCCTCGCAGCCGGAGGCATCGGCAGCGGCGCACAGATCGCCGCAGGCCTCGCCCTCGGCGCCCAAGGGGTCTGGCTCGGTTCCCTCTGGCTCACCACCACCGAAGCCGATCTGCACTCCCGTGCGCTCACCGCCAAGCTCCTCGCCGCCGGCTCCGGCGACACGGTCCGCTCCCGCGCCCTCACCGGCAAGCCCGCCCGCCAATTGCGCACCGAGTGGACCGACGCCTGGGACGACCCGGACGGGCCCGGCGCGCTCCCCATGCCGCTCCAGGGCCTGCTGGTCGCCGAGGCCGTGTCACGCATCCAGAAGTACGAGGTCCAGTCGCTGCTCGGTACCCCGGTCGGCCAGATCGTCGGCCGGATGAACAGCGAACGCAGCGTCCAGGCCGTCTTCGACGACCTGACGAGCGGCTTCGAGCAGGCCATCGACCGCGTCAACCGCATAGCCGGCCGCCGGACCCGAGAGGCGTGAGCAGCATGACCGACACCAACGGCTTCTGGGCCCAGGCCACCGCCGAGCCCGACCGCACCGTACTCACCACCCCCGACGGCGAGCAGTGGAGCGCGGGCCGGCTGCACGCCGACGTCAACCGGCTCGTCCACGGGCTGCGCGCCGCCGGGATGGAACAGGGCGACGTCTTCGCCGTCGTCCTGCCCAACGGCGTCGCGTTCCTCACCGCCTACCTCGCCGCCTCCCAGGCCGGTTTCTACCTCGTCCCGGTCAACCACCACCTCGTCGGCCCCGAGATCGCCTGGATCGTCGCCGACTCCGGGGCCAAGGTGCTCATCGCGCACGAGCGCTTCGCCCAGGCCGCCACCGCGGCGGCCGACGAGGCCGGCCTGCCCGCGAGCCACCGCTACGCCGTGGGGACGGTGGCCGGTTTCCGCCCGTACGAGGACCTCCTGGCCGGACACCCGGCCACGCCCCCCGCCGACCGCACCCTCGGCTGGGTCATGAACTACACCTCCGGCACCACCGGCCGGCCGCGCGGCATCCGCCGCCCGCTGCCCGGCAAGCTCCCCGAGGAGACGTACCTCGGCGGATTCCTCGGCATCTTCGGCATCCGGCCCTTCGACGACAACGTCCACCTCGTCTGCTCGCCGCTCTACCACACCGCCGTCCTCCAGTTCGCGGGCGCCGCCCTGCACATCGGACACCCTCTGGTCGTCATGGACAAGTGGACCCCCACCGAGATGTTGCGCCTGATCGACCGGTACGCGTGCACCCACACCCACATGGTGCCGACCCAGTTCCACCGCCTCCTCGCGCTCCCACAGGAGACGAAGGACGCCTACGACGTCAGCTCCATGCGGCACGCCGTCCACGGCGCCGCGCCCTGCCCCGACCACGTCAAGCGGGCGATGATCGACTGGTGGGGCGGCTGTGTGGAGGAGTACTACGCCGCCAGCGAGGGCGGGGGCGCCTTCGCCACCGCCGAGGACTGGCTGAAGAAGCCGGGAACCGTCGGCAGGGCCTGGCCGATCAGCGAACTCGCCATTTTCGACGACGACGGCAACCGGCTGCCGCCCGGGGAACTCGGCACCGTGTACATCAAGATGAACACCGGCGGGTTCATTTACCACAAGGACGAGGGCAAGACCCGCAAGAACCGCATCGGCGACTTCTTCACCGTCGGTGACCTGGGGCTGATGGACGAGGAGGGCTACCTCTTCCTCCGGGACCGCAAGATCGACATGATCATCTCCGGCGGGGTCAACATCTACCCGGCCGAGATCGAGTCCGCCCTCCTCACCCACCCGGCGGTCGCGGATGCCGCCGCCTTCGGCATCCCGCACGACGACTGGGGCGAGGAGGTCAAGGCCGTCATCGAGCCCGCCGAGGGCTTCGAGGCGGGCGACGCGCTCGCCGCCGAGATCCTGCACCACTGCGAGCGGCGGCTGGCCGCGTACAAGCGCCCCAAGACGGTCGACTTCATCGAGACGATGCCCCGCGACCCCAACGGCAAGCTCTACAAGCGACGGTTGCGTGACCCGTACTGGGAGGGGCGTGAGCGCGCCATGTGACGCACCGGGGGGACAGTTCTGGCAAGTTGGCCGATATGAGTACGGCAACGCGCAGAACGCCCCTGGCCGACTGGACCGTCGTGGTCCCCGTGGTGGCCCTCGTCGCGCTCGTCCTGAGCTGGGGACGCGACCTGCCCGCCTTCGCGGTGGCGCTGGTCGCCCTCTGCCTGGCGGGCGCGGTCCTGGCGGCCGTCCACCACGCGGAGGTGGTGGCCCTCCGGGTCGGTGAACCGTTCGGTTCCCTCGTCCTCGCCGTCGCCGTCACCATCATCGAGGTGGCCCTGATCGTCACCCTGATGGCCGGCGGCGGCGACAAGACCTCCTCGCTGGCCCGGGACACCGTCTTCGCCGCCGTCATGATCAGCTGCAATGGCATCGTCGGTGTGTCCCTGCTGGTCGGCGCGCTGCGCAACCGGGTGGCCGTCTTCAACGCCGAGGGCTCGGGTGCGGCGCTGGCCACCGTCGCGACGCTCGCCGTGCTCAGCCTCGTGCTGCCCACGTTCACCACATCGAAGCCCGGCCCCCAGTTCTCCAGCGCCCAGCTGACCTTCGCGGCCTGCGCCTCGCTCGCGCTCTACGGTCTGTTCATCGCCGTCCAGACGGTCCGTCACCGCGACTACTTCCTGCCGGTGGACACGCGGGGGAGCGCGTCGGGGCCGGCCGTCGGAGCGGCGGCCCGGGCGGTGGCCGGTCACGGAGACGGCGACGCGGACGGGCACGGCGACGGGGATGGGGACCACGCCGTACCGCCGAGCTTCCGCACCGCCCTGATCAGCCTCGGTCTGTTGCTGGTCGCACTCGTCGCCGTGGTCGGCAACGCCAAGGCCGTCTCGCCGACCATCGAGCGGGGCGTCGCCGACGCCGGACTGCCGCACGCCGTCGTCGGTGTGATCATCGCGCTGCTGGTGCTGGCCCCCGAGACCCTGGCGGCCGTGCGCGCCGCCCGCCGGGACCGGATGCAGACCAGCCTGAACCTGGCCTACGGCTCCGCCATCGCCAGCATCGGCCTGACCATCCCGTCCATCGCGCTGGCCTCGGTCTGGCTTTCGGGACCACTGCTGCTCGGTCTCGGCGCAGTCCACATGGTCCTGCTGACGCTGACGGTGGTGGTCAGCGCCCTGACGATCGTGCCGGGGCGGGCGACGCTGCTCCAGGGCGGGGTGCACGTCGTGCTCCTCGCCGCCTACCTGTTCCTGGCCGTGAGCCCGTAGCCCGGGGTCCCGCGGCTACGGGCTCACGGGTCGCGGGGTCAGGCGCCGAAGTCCGTGCCCCGGCTGACGGATTCCCAGGCGCCCGCTTCGGCGCGGACGGCTTCGTCGTGGGCGCGGATGAAGTCGACGGCGTCATTGCCCAGCACGAGCCGTAGCGGGGTCTGCGGGGCGTCCAGGGCGGAGAGGATCGCCGCGACCGCCTTGACGGGGTCCCCGGGCTGGTGGCCGTCGCTCGCCGGGAGCCCGACGCGGACCGGGCCGACGATCTCCTCGTACGCCGGGAGCGGGGTCGTGGACCGCAGCGCGCCGCCGCCCGCGAAGCCCGTACGGAACGAGCCGGGTTCCACGATCAGCACCTTGATCCCGAAGGGGGCCACCTCGCCCGCGAGCGCCTCGGTCAGGCCCTCCAGGGCGAACTTCGTCGCGCAGTAGGCCCCTACGCCGGGGAAGGCCAGCCGTCCGCCCATGCTGCTCATCTGCACGATCGCGCCGGACTTCCGGGACCGCATGTGGGGGAGCGCGGCGCGCACGAGCGCCGCCGGGCCGAAGAAGTGCAGGTCCATCAGCTCGCGGAGTTCGGCGTCGGTCGACTCCTCGACGGCGCCGATCAAACCCCGGCCGGCGTTGTTGACCAGGACGTCGATACGGCCGAAGCGCTCCACGACGCCGCCCACGGCCTCCTGCGCGCGGGCCGTGTCCGTCACGTCGAGGGCCAGCGGGACCAGCCGGCCTGGGTGCTCGGCCGCCAGGTCGTCGAGGGTGCCGGTGCGGCGGGCGGCCGCCACGACCGTGTCACCGGCGGCCAGCGCCGCCTCGGCCAGGATCAGGCCGAACCCGGAGGACGCCCCGGTGATCAGCCAGACCCGACTTTCGGACGCGCCCGTCGGATACTGCGTCGTCATCAATCCCCCTGTGAGTGACCGGCGTTAGTGATCACCGCTGATCCTCGCACCGGAGGGGCCGCCGCGTCAGCCGCTTCCGGGACCGGTGGCATCCGGCCCCTCGTCGGTGACCGCGCCGGACCGGCGCAGCCGGCGCAGGGTGAGCCGTTCGTGGGCCAGGCGGCCCACGAGGGAGCCGCCGTAGACGACGAAGCCGACACCGACCAGCCAGGACTGGACGACGAGCAGGGTGCCGAAAGGCCCGTAGGTGACGGCGCTGGACGCGATCAGCGGGGAGAACACCAATTGGGAGAAGGCACGCAGGCCGAGCAGGCCGAGGCTGGTGGCGACCGCCCCGGGGAACAGGGCCCGCCAGCGCACCCGGCCCCCCAGCAGGAGGCGCTGGGAGGTCCAGAAGAAGAGGACCGTGCCCGCGAGGTCGCTCACGGTGCCGATGGCGATGCCGAGCGCGTCCTCCGACGGGGCGGGGATCTCGACGAGGAGGGCGAGGTAGCAGACGAGCAGGGCGAGCCAGACGACGTGCCGCCACATGGTGTGCCAGCGGGCGGTCGGGAGGTCCCAGACCTTCTCGTAGCCGGTCTGGACGGCCGAGCCGAACGTCAGGCCGAAGACGGCGAGGGCGGCCAGACCGAAGGCGGTGGTCCGCTCCAGCGCCAGGTCGGCGGCGCTGAACAGCATCTCGACCCGGGCCCGCGAAGACTCCGTCACCCCCAGGGCTTGGCCCAGCCAGCGGCCGAAGCCCGAGCCGCTGCCGGGTGCGGCGGCCGCGACGACCACCAGCAGCGGTACGAGGGTCAGGAACCCCAGGGCCGCGAAGCCCATCGCCCGGTGCATCAGCTCCATCTGGCGCCCCCGGCTCCAGGCCAGCCCGACGAGGGAGGCCCGGAGCCGGTCGTGCGGCGGACGGGGCTTCGAGGTCACACCCTTCACCTACCCGGCCGCACCCCGATTGCCTCGGAGGCGCCGGTGAAAACGGCCCGAAGGGGTGGTTTCCGGCGCCCGCGCGGCGGGCTCCGCTCCCCGGTGGCCGTCAGGCCCGTCTCGGCTTCTCCTCCCGCAGGTCCCGGATCCGCTTGATCTTGCCCACCGACCGCTCCAGCGTCTCCGGATCCACCACCTCGACCCGCACGGACACCCCGACGCCCTCCTTCACGGCCCGGACAACCGAGGCGGCCACCGCCTCCCGTTGCGCGGGGTCCACCTCGCGCCGGGCCTCGACCCGGACGGTCAGCGCGTCCATCCGACCCTCGCGGGTCAGCCGGAGCTGGAAGTGCGGGGCCAGGGCCGGGACGCGCAGCAGGATCTCCTCGATCTGCGTCGGGTAGAGGTTCACCCCCCGCAGGATGATCATGTCGTCGCTGCGGCCCGTGATCTTCTCCATCCGGCGGAAGGCCGGCCGGGCGGTGCCCGGCAGCAGCCGCGTCAGGTCCCGTGTGCGGTACCGGACGACGGGCATGGCCTCCTTGGTGAGCGAGGTGAACACCAGCTCCCCCGGCTCGCCGTCCGGGAGTACCGCCCCGGTGATCGGGTCGACCACCTCGGGATAGAAGTGGTCCTCCCAGATGTGGAGCCCGTCCTTCGTCGAAGCGCATTCCTGCGCCACCCCGGGCCCCATCACCTCCGAAAGCCCGTAGATGTCCACGGCGTCGAGCCCCAGCCGGTCCTCGATCTCCCGGCGCATCCCCTCCGTCCACGGCTCCGCGCCGAATATCCCCGTACGGAGCGAGGTCGAGCGGGGGTCGATGCCCTGGCGCTCCATCTCGTCCAGAAGCGTCAGCATGTAGGAGGGGGTCACCATGATGACCTCCGGCCGGAAGTCCTGGATCAGTCGGACCTGGCGGTCCGTCATGCCCCCGGACGCGGGCACGACCGTACACCCGAGCCGTTCGGCGCCGTAGTGCGCGCCGAGGCCGCCGGTAAAGAGGCCGTACCCGTAGGCGATGTGCACGACCTGCCCCGGTCGTCCGCCCGCCGCGCGGATGGAGCGGGCGACGACATCGGCCCAGGTCGACAGGTCCCCCTCGGTGTACCCCACCACCGTCGGCCGGCCGGTGGTTCCGCTGGAGGCGTGGATGCGGCGCACGTCCGGACGGGGTACGGCGAACATCCCGAAGGGGTACTGGTCGCGCAGGTCGGCCTTGGTGGTGAAGGGGAAGAGGGAGAGGTCGGCGAGGGAACGGCAGTCGTCGGGGTGCACACCGGCCTTGTCGAAGGCGTCGCGGTAGAAGGGCACCCGTTCGTAGACCCGTTGCAAGGTGGCACGCAACCGGCTGAGCTGGAGGGCCGCCAGCTCGTCACCGCTCAACGACTCGCCCGCGTCCAGCCCGGGGCCGCGCCCCGGCAGACCGTCTCGTTCCCGCTCCTCACCAGCGAAGTCCGACATGTCCTCACCCCATCGTGAAACGTACCGACCGATCATTCGGTAGCCTGCCGGAGAGCGTGGGCCAAAGCAATGACTCGAACGAGTGATCGGTGCCGCCGGTGCCGCAGGACCGGGCGGGAGCGGTGCGGGAGCGGTGCCCCCGCCCCGGTTCGCCCCTCGGGTCCGGCGGTGGTTCACTGTCCGCATGCCGCTCGCCGACTACGGAGTGCTGTCCGGAACACTGCACCGCCACTTCCGCGGCGAACCCGATGCGCGGGGCCGCTGGTTCCGCGTCAACCTGGAGGTCGACACGCCCGACGGCCGCTACCGGTGCGCCGTCGACGTCGACAGCGTGCACCCCACGATCTGCGTGCAGTGGAAGGTCCTCACCCTCGCAGCCTCCGTGCTCGAACCCGCCTCCGCGCTCGCGCCGGGCCATCACGACCTCGCCCGCACCTCCGGATCGGGCGCCGTCGACTTCCAGCGCCACCCCGCACTGGCCGGCCGGCCCGGCCGCGCGATCGCCCGGCTGCGCACCCTCCTTGGCCGGCCGGGCCCGTCGCACCCCTGGATCTCGGGCTCCTGCCTCGAAGCCTCACAGGCGCTGGAGCCGCTCCTCGTACCCGGCCGGCCCGTCCTGGTCTTCGGAGAGGCCTTCGACCACGGCGGCCCGGGCATGCGCAACATCCACCAGAACCAGGGCGATCCGTACGGCAGCCGGTGGTGGGCGGACAACGGGACCTGGCAGGACGGCGCGACGATGACCAGGAGGGACGACGGCTGGTACGACGTCTTCCTCTCCAAGTTCTCCCCCCAGGCCGACCGGACCGGTCCCGACGGCCACCCCGCGTGAGGCCGGCCCACCCGCGGTCTCAGCTGGTGGCGTCCGCCTCCGTGGCCACCGCCTTCGCCCAGCGGTAATCCGCCTTCCCGCTCGGGGAGCGCTGGATCGCGGGCGCGACGACGAGCTGGCGCGGGATCTTGTACCCCGCGAGCCGCGTCCGGCAATGTGCCTGGATCTCCTCCAGCGTCGGCTCCGGCGCCCCCGCGCGCACCTGGACCACCGCCGCGACATGACTGCCCCACGTCGGGTCCGCCACCCCCGCCACCAAGGCGTCGTACACGTCCGGGTGCGACTTCAACGCCTGCTCGACCTCCTCCGGATAGACCTTCTCGCCCCCGGTGTTGATGCACTGCGAGCCGCGCCCGAGCACGGTGACGATCCCGTTCTCGTCCACCGTCGCCATGTCGCCGAGCAGTACCCACCGCTCCTCGCCCTTGCGGAAGAAGGTCTCGGCGGTCTTCACGGGGTCGTTGTAGTAGCCGAGCGGCACGTGCCCGCGCTGCGCGAGGCGTCCCGGCCGGCCCACGGGCACCGGCTCGTGGGTCACCGGATCGACCACCTGCGTACGGTCGTTGACCTCCAGCCGGAACCCCTTCTCCGGCCCCGAGTCGTTCGCCGCGCGGCCGTTGGAACCGGACTCCGAGGAACCGAAGTTGTTGAGCAGCACCACGTGCGGCACCAGCCGCTGGAACTCTGCCCGGACCGTCTCCGACATGATCGCCCCGGACGAGGAGACGCTGAACAGGGAGGACAGGTCCGTCCCCCTGAGCGGGCCGTTCAGCGCGTCGATGAGCGGCCTGAGCATCGCGTCGCCCACCAGGGACACGCTGGAGACCTTCTCCTTCTCGATGGTGCGCAGCACTTCCTCGGGCGCGTACTTGCGGTGGATGACCACCCGCTGGCCGTAGTTGAAGGCGATGAACGAGGTCAGCGTCGACGTGCCGTGCATCAACGGGGGCGCCGGGAAGAACGTGAGCCCCGCGCCGCGCGCCGCCACGCGTTCGGCCAGTTCCTCCGGCCGCTTCACCGGCTCGCCCGACGGCTCGCCACCGAACAGCCCGGCGAAGAAGAGGTCTTCGGCCCGCCACATGACGCCCTTGGGCATCCCGGTGGTTCCCCCGGTGTAGATGATGAACAAGTCGTCGGGGGAGCGGGGCGCGAAGCCGCGCTCCGGGGAGCCGGCCGCCTCCGCGTCCGCATACGCGACGGGCGCGATGCCGGGCTCCGGGGCGCCCTCGGGGGCCGCGCCGACCCGGATCAGGTGCCGGAGCCGGGGCGCCTGGGGGAGGGCGGCGGCAATCCGCTCGGTGAACTCGCCCTCGAAGACGAGCGCGGCGAGATCGGCGTCGTTGTAGAGGTAGACCAACTCCTCCTCGACATAGCGGTAGTTGACGTTTACCGGGACCAGCCGCGCCTTGAGGCAGGCCAGCACCGTCTGGAGGTACTCGACGCCGTTGTAGAGGTGCAGCCCCAGGTGCTCGCCGGCCTTCAGACCGCTGTCGAGGAGGTGGTGCGCGAGGCGGTTCGCCGCCGCGTCCAGTTCCGCGTACGTCAGGCGGCGCTCGGCGCCGGTGCCCGGGTGGTCCACGTAGACGAGGGCCTCCCGGTCGGGAACCACGTCGACGACCGACTCGAACAGGTCGGCAAGGTTGTACTCCACCGTTCCTCCTGACCCGAAAGTGTCCATGGCTGACCCCACGGCCGGCCCGGCTCGGCGGTCATTAGAGCGGCGGGACGGTCAACTGGGAAGGCGCGCAACAAGAAAACTGACTGTGTGTCAGAAAACTATTGAACTGCATCCTCCCCTCCTGCAACCTGTTCTAGGTCTTCAGACGGGAGGACGGCAATGGGTGGGACGGAACACCTGACCGTGGAACGCCACGGCGCCACGCTGGTGCTCACCATGAACAGGCCGGAGGCGAAGAACGCGCTCTCGCTGCCGCTGCTGGTCGGACTGTACGACGGCTGGCTGGAAGCGGACGCGGACGACGCTGTGCGCTCGGTGATCCTGACCGGTGCGGGCGGGGACTTCTGCGCGGGGATGGACCTCAAGGCGCTGGCCGGGCAAGGAATGGCGGGCGACCAGTACCGGGACCGGCTCAAGGCCGACCCCGACCTGCACTGGAAGGCCATGCTCCGCCACCACCGGCCGCGCAAACCGGTGATCGCGGCGGTGGAAGGATACTGCGTCGCCGGCGGCACCGAGATCCTCCAGGGGACCGACATCAGGGTCGCCGGCGAAGGGGCCACGTTCGGCCTGTTCGAGGTCAAGCGGGGCCTGTTCCCGATCGGCGGCTCGACGGTACGGCTGCCACGGCAGATCCCGCGCACCCACGCGCTGGAGATGCTGCTGACCGGCCGGCCGTACACGGCGGCGGAGGCGGCCGGGATCGGCCTGATCGGGCGCGTGGTGCCGGACGGCTCCGCGCTGGAGCGGGCCCTGGACATCGCCGAACAGATCAACGCGTGCGGACCGCTGGCGGTGGAGGCGGTGAAGGCGTCGGTGTACGAGGCCGCGGAGCTGACCGAGACGGAGGGGCTGGCCGCCGAGTTGAAGCGGGGGTGGCCGATCTTCGAGACGTCCGACGCGAAGGAGGGGGCCCGGGCGTTCGCGGAGAAACGCCCACCGCGCTACCGCCGGGCCTGAGCGCCGGCCGCGCGGTGGGCGTGTGGGCGGCGTGGCCGGTACGCCGGTACCGCCTGGCCGGGTCGGTATTCCGGGGCGCGGCGGGCGCGCCCGCCGGGTGGCCGGTACCGGGACGGCTGGGCGGCCGGGGCGAGTCGCTGCGTCGCGTACGACGTTGGGCCGGCCGTCGGCCGCGCCCGTGCGGCTCGGGTGGGCCCCGCCCGGGATGGCGCGCGTCCGCCTCCCGACGATCGCCGTGGACCGGGAGCGACCCGCCCCGATCGTTCACCTGCGGCACCGACGGCCCTTGGGATCCGGCCGCCTGTCCGGATCGCCCGACCCCGGTCGTCCCGGCCGCCCTGACCTGCCGGGAGGCCGCGCGGACGACGGAAGCCGACGGCCGCGCGGCCCGGCCCGCGCCCATCTGCGGGACGGCCACTCGTGTTGGTCGCGGCCGGCCGGGTGGCTGGAGCAACCCCGGGGCCGGATTGCTCGACCCCGGTCGACCGGCGGTCGGGTTCCTCGGCTTGCGCCGACGGGGCAGGGGCGACGGCCGCGCCGGACGGCTCCTGCCGATCGGCCGTTCCAGCCGCCCCGGTCGGTCCGACCGACCGGGGGAACGACCCGGTTCCTTCGGCTGCCGGGCCGGACGGCCGACGCCGGTCGGCAGGACCACCCGCACCAACCACCCGGGTTGTTCCGGCCGACCGACCGGCCAACCCATCCCCGGCCGCCTGGCCGGAGTGCCGAACCGACCCGGGGCCCGATCGCCCCACCACCCGGTCCCGGCCGCGGGCCGACCGGCCGGCGACCCGGCCCGGCCGACCGCCGACCCGGTCCCGGCCGGTGGATCGGACCGGCCCGGCCGTGTCCGGGGTGTGACCCGTCGTGTCTTCAGATAGGAGCCCAGCCCATGACCACAGCCGAAGCCGCCGCGCCGCCGCCCGAGGTGTTGCGCGCACCCCTCGTCGTCGAGTTCCCGTTCACCCGGTCCCTCGGGCCCGTGCAGAGCGCCTTCCTCACCGGTCTGCGCGACCGCGTCGTACTCGGCGTCCGGACCACCGCCGGACAGGTGATGGTCCCGCCCGTCGAGTACGACCCCGTCACCGCCGAAGAGATCCGCGAGCTCGTCCAGGTCGCCACCACCGGCACGGTCACCACCTGGGCCTGGAACGACGAGCCGCGCCCCAACCAGCCCCTGGACCGGCCCTTCGCCTGGGTGCTCGTCACGCTCGACGGCGCCGACACCGCCCTCCTCCACGCCCTCGACGCACCCGGCCCCGAGGCCGTCCACACCGGAATGCGGGTCCGCGTCCGCTGGGCCGCCGAACGTACCGGTGCGATCACCGACATCGCCTGCTTCGAGCCCCACGAAGGCCCCGTCCCCGCAGAACCACGACCCGCCCCGCACGACGGACGGTTCGCCGATCCCGTCGCCGGCATCGTCGCCGAGGCCCGGCTCGACTACACCTACAGCCCCGGCCGCGCGCAGACCGCGTACATCAACGCCCTCTCCGGGCGGCGGACCGTCGGCGAACGCTGCCCCTCCTGCCACAAGGTGTACGTGCCCCCGCGCGGCGCCTGCCCCACCTGCGGCGTCGCCACCACCGACCAGGTCGAGGTCGGCCCGGCCGGCACCGTCACCACGTACTGCGTCGTCAACATCAAGGCCCGCAACCTCGACATCGAAGTCCCTTACGTGTATGCCCACATCGCCCTCGACGGCGCGGGACTCGCCCTCCACGGCCGGATCGGCGGCATCCCCTACGACCAGGTCCGCATGGGCCTGCGCGTCGAACCGGTGTGGACCGAAGGCGGCCGGTACCCCGACCACTACCGCCCCACCGGCGAACCGGACGCGGACTACGACGCGTACAAGGAGCTCATCTGATGCCCACGACGAACAGGTACGCCCGCGAGGTCGCGGTCGTCGCCTTCGCGCAGAGCGACCACCGGCGCCGCACCGACGAACTCAGCGAAGTCGAGATGGTCATGCCGGTCCTCCACCAGGTGCTGGCCCGCACCGGCCTCAAGACCGGCGAGATCGGCTTCACCTGCTCCGGCTCCAGCGACTACCTGGCCGGCCGGGCCTTCTCGTTCACCATGACCCTCGACGGCGTCGGCGCCTGGCCGCCCATCTCCGAGTCCCACGTCGAGATGGACGGCGCCTGGGCCCTCTACGAGGCATGGGTCAAGATCCAGACCGGGGAAGCCGACACCGCGCTCGTCTACGCGTACGGGAAGTCCTCCCCCGGATCGGTGCGCGACGTCCTCACCCGCCAGCTCGACCCCTACTACCTCGCCCCCCTCTGGCCCGACTCCGTCGCCCTGGCCGCCCTCCAGGCGCAGGCGCTGATCGACGCGGGCGAGACCGACGAGCCCGCTCTGGCCGCCATCGGCGCCCGCAGCCGGGCCTCCGCCGCGGTCGGCAATCCGCACGCCCAGCTCACCGGCGCCGTCCCGCAGGGCGACTACCAGGTCCGGCCGCTGCGCACCGGAGACTGCCCGCCCATCGGCGACGGCGCGGCCGCCGTCATCCTGGCGGCGGGCGACACCGCCCGCCGGCTGTGCGAGCGGCCCGCCTGGATCACCGGCATCGACCACCGGATCGAAGCGCACGGCCTGGGACTGCGCGACCTCACCGACTCGCCCTCGACCCGCATCGCCGCCGGACACGCGGGCCTCTTCGACGCCCCGGTGGACACCGCGGAACTGCACGCGCCGTTCTCCTCCCAGGAGGTCGTGCTGCGCAAGGCCCTCGGGCTCGACGAGGGCGTGAACGTCAACCCGTCCGGCGGGCCCCTGGCCGCCAACCCGATCATGGCCGCCGGCCTGATCCGCATCGGTGAAGCCGCCGCCCGCATCCACCGCGGCGCGTCCGACCGGGCCGTCGCGCACGCCACCTCCGGCCCCTGCCTCCAGCAGAACCTGGTCGCCGTCCTGGAAGGGGACCGAGCATGAGCAAGGCCGCCACATCGAAGGAGCGCGTGGCCGTCGTCGGCGTCGGCCAGACCAAGCACGTCGCCGCCCGCCGCGACGTCTCCATAGCCGGTCTGGTCCGCGAGGCCGCCGTACGCGCCCTCGCCGACGCCGAGTTGACCTGGGCGGACATCGACGCCGTCGTCATCGGCAAGGCACCCGACTTCTTCGAGGGGGTGATGATGCCGGAGCTGTACCTGGCGGACGCCCTCGGCGCGGTCGGCAAACCCATGCTCCGCGTCCACACCGCCGGTTCGGTCGGCGGGTCCACCGCGCTCGTCGCCGCCAACCTGGTCGCGGCCCGCGTGCACCGCACCGTCTTGACCGTGGCCTTCGAGAAGCAGTCCGAATCCAACGCCATGTGGGGCCTCTCGCTGCCCGTGCCCTTCCAACAGCCCCTGCTGGCGGGCGCGGGCGGGTTCTTCGCGCCGCACGTGCGCGCGTACATGCGCCGCACCGGGGCTCCCGACACGGTCGGCTCGCTCGTCGCGTACAAGGACCGCCGCAACGCGCTGAAGAACCCGTACGCGCACCTGCACGAGCACGACATCACCCTGGAGAAGGTCCAGGCGTCACCGATGCTGTGGGACCCGATCCGGTACTCGGAGACCTGCCCCTCCTCGGACGGGGCCTGCGCGATGGTGCTCACCGACCGGGCGGGCGCGGCGCGCTCGCCCCGGCCGCCGGCCTGGGTCCACGGCGGGGCGATGCGCAGTGAGCCGACCCTCTTCGCCGGCAAGGACTTCGTGTCTCCGCAGGCGGGCAAGGACTGCGCGGCCGACGTGTACCGGCAGGCCGGGATCACCGACCCGCGCCGGGAGATCGATGCGGTGGAGATGTACGTACCGTTCTCCTGGTACGAGCCGATGTGGCTGGAGAACCTGGGCTTCGCCGCGGAGGGCGAGGGCTGGAAACTCACCGAGGCAGGGGTCACCGAACTCGACGGCGACCTGCCCGTCAACCCGTCGGGCGGTGTCCTGTCCACCAACCCAATCGGCGCCTCCGGCATGATCCGCTTCGCCGAGGCGGCCCTCCAGGTACGCGGTCAGGCGGGGGAACACCAGATCGCGGGGGCCCGCCGGGCCCTCGGGCACGCGTACGGCGGCGGGGCGCAGTTCTTCGCGATGTGGCTGGTGGGGTCCGAACCGCCCACCTCCTGAGGGACGTTGCGCCGGACGGCCCCGGCGGGATCCCATCGGCGCGACCCGTTCTGCGGGGCCTGTGCGGCGCCCGTCCGCGTGGTTAACCTGGCCCTCGGACGACGTACCGGGAGGAGCACGCACGTGGCTGAGAGCATGACTTCGCAGGCCCCCGCCGGCTGGGGAAAGCCGGACCTGGATCTCAGCGGGGCCGACTGGCGATCGAGCAGCCGGGGCGCGGGGGACGTACAGATCGCCTTCGTAGAAGGGTTCATCGCGATGCGCAACAGCGAGCGGCCCGACAGCCCGTCGCTGATCTTCGCGCCGGACGAGTGGCGCAAGTTCGTCCTGGACGCCCGGGGCGGGGAATTCGACCTGACCTGACGCCCGCGCGGTCCACCGCCGGCACCGGGCGCGGAGCCGCGGCCCGGTGCCTGGCGGGGTCGGACCCGTTCTGCCATCATGGCCGGCATGACGATCAACCGCCGAAAGGGCGATGTCGCGTAACCGTCCCGGCGCTCTACGCGCCCGACGAGGACCGTTCGACGGCCGCCGGCCGCCCGCATGGACCCGTGAACTGCCGCCCTTGGACCGGCTGTCGCCCGCCGCGAGCGCGCTGATCCACCACGTGCTGCGCGGTCGTGCCCCCTACCTGGCCGTCCTGCTCGCGCTGTACCGCGCCTTCCTGGACCGTCCCGGCGGCCGGCTCCTCCTGGTGCGCTCGACCGTCCCGGCCTGCCCGGGTGCGGGATCGGGGAGGCGGCCCGCAGGGCGCTGGACCCGGGCGGCGGGCTGCCGCCCGGGGCGCGGTCCGCCCTGGGGCTCACCGCTGGGACGCGGAGGCCGGCACGGGCACCCCGACGCCCGTCGGCGCCCGGATCGCGGCCGAGGCCGTACCCCACACCTTCGAGGTGATGGCCCCGGCCCGGCGGGGCTGGAAGTCCGCCCCACCGGGCGCCGGGGAGCGGTACCGCTTCCGGCGAACCGATGCCGCCGGGTCCCGGGCGGTCACCTTTACCGGGGACGAGGTGCTCCTGGAGCGCGGTGCCGCCGGTGCGGTGGACGTCGAAGCCGCCGGGACGGCCTCGGAGCCGGCGCTGTTCCTCTGGCAACGGCTGCAGGCCTCCGCGTTGACGGTCACCGGCGACCCCGACCGCCTCGACCACTACTTCAACGCTGGTCCCGCCGGTCTAGGCACGGGCGGGACCGCCGAGCCCCCCCCGCCGAGACACCCGCCGAGCCCCCGCCGAGGCCGTGCCCCGCCCCGGGGCGGCCCCCGGCGCGGCCGCGGCGCGGAAGCGGGGCCCGGGGCCGGAAAAGCCGCCCGGACACGTACCATGGCGGCATGTCCTTCCTCCGCCGCCACCGCGCCGCCACCCCCGCCGGCCCGGACTTCGACGTCCTCGCCATGGACCCGGGGGACTGGCCGGGCAACCTCGGGGCCGGGCTGCTCCCCGCCCCCGACGGCAGCTGCCAGGGTGTCTTCCTCCGCTACGACCTCTTCGGCGGCCGCGGCCCCGCGATGATCATCGGTAACCTCCCCGAGGGCTCACCCGCCCGGGAGCTCGCCGACAAGCAGGTCCCCTTCGAGGTGGCCCAGCTCCTGGACGCCCTGGAGAACGACGAGGACGTCGAGGTCACCGGGGTCGAGGACTGCCCCGTCATGCAGGGCGACAACCTCCTCATCGTGCGCAAGGTCAAGCTCTCGGAGTCCCGCATCTCCTGCGTCCAGTTCGACCGCAGCGACAACGTGCTGGTCACCATCGCCAGCTGGGACCGCCCGATCACCGACGACCTCTACGCCCTGCTGAAGCCCCTCCCCGCGGAGCTCTTCCAGCAGGGCTGAGAGGCCCGGCGCGGCGCCGTGCGCCCCTACGCGTCCGCGATGTCGTTCGCCGCCACGTAGCCGAACGTCATCGCGGGGCCGATCGTCGATCCGGCTCCCGCGTAGCTGTGGCCCATCACCGCCGCACTGGCGTTGCCCGCCGCCCACAGGCCCCGGATCACCGAGCCGTCCGCCCGCAGCGCCCTCGCCCGCGCGTCCGTGACGATGCCGCCCTTGGTCCCCAGGTCCCCCGGCACGATCTTGAAGGCGTAGAACGGCGGCGCCCAGATCGGCGCCAGGCACGAGTTCGGCTGGACGTTGGGGTCCGTGTAGTAGTGGTCGTACGCCGTGTCACCGCGGTGGAAGTCCGGGTCGGAGCCGTTCCACGCCTGTGCGTTGAAGCGGTTCAAGGTCGCCCGCAGCGCAGCGGCCGGCACCCCGATCTGCCCGGCGAGCGCGTCCCACGTCCAGGCCTTCTTCGCGGCCCCCGCCTCGTACCAGGCGTCCGGGAAGGCCAGCGTCGGAAGGATGTCCTTGAAGAGGTACCTGTTGCGGTAGTTCTGGTCCACGATCAGCCAGGCCGGGATGTGCGAGCCGGTCGCGCCCCGGTCCTTCTCGTACATCACGTGCACCACGTCGCTGTAGGGGGCCGCCTCGTTGACGAACCGGGTGCCGTTCGCGTTCACCATCAGTCCGCCCGGAAGGGTCCGCTCCGCCAGGCAGAAGTACGGCTCGCCTGGCAACGGGATCGACGGCCCCCACCAGGCGTCCTCCATCAGTGCGAGCGCCGCCCCCACCCGCTGACCTGCCCGGATGCCATCGCCGGTGTTCTCCTTCGCGCCCACCGACCACTCGGTGCCGATCGGCTGCTGCTGGTACTGGGCCCGCATCGACGCGTTGTGCTCGAAGCCGCCGGAACCCATGATCACGCCCTTGCGGGCGCGCACGACCCCCCGTACGCCCTCCTTCTCCACCACCACCCCGGTGACCGCCCCGCCCTCCTGGACCAGATCGACCAGCGGACTGTTCAGCCACACCGGCACCCCCGCCCGCATCAGGCCCGCGCGCAGCCCGGCGGCCAGCGCCTGGCCCATGGTCAGCGGCTTCTCCCCGCGCAGCGCCGCCTTCGCGCCCCGCGCCAGGCACTCGGTGGAGACCGCGAGCCCCTTCGCGGTGACCGCCGCGAGGTTGAGCCACTTGTAGTCCTGGCTGAACACCACCATCCCGGCGGGCACCGGCATGTACGCCGGATTGAGCCGGGCGAGTTCGGCGCCGAGCACGTTCCCGTCGATCTGGTCGGGCTCGACGGAGCGCCCGTTCGACAGACCGCCGGGCAGGTTCGGGTAGTAGTCGCTGTAACCGTCCATGAAGCGGAACTTCAGCGGGCTGTGGGCCATGACGAAGTCCAGCATGCGGGGCCCGTTGGCGAGGAACGCCCGCTGCCGGTCGACCGGTACGTCGGGTCCGACCACCGCCGCGAGGTACGTCGCGGCCTTCTCCGGGGTGTCCGGCACACCGGCCCCGAGGATCACCGAGTTGTTCGGCAGCCAGATCCCGGCGCCCGAACGGGCCGCTGACCCGCCGAAGGTGGAGGCCTTCTCGACCACCAGCACGCTCAGCCCGCGCCCGGCGGCCGTCAGCGCGGCGGTCATCCCGGACGCCCCCGACCCGACCACGACGACGTCGTACTCGCCGAGCGGAGCCCCGTCGGAGGCGCTGTCGGCCGTGGCCGGCGCGGCGGCGGCCGGCAGCACGGTGGCGGCGAGCACCCCGGCCCCGGTACCGGCGAGGACCGTCCGGCGGGCGGGGAACGGGGCGCGTGCGTGATCGGACCGTGCGGACATGGGCGGGCTCCGGGGAGTGGGAGGGGGTGACGGCTCCAGCACGTCTGATGCTGTGTCAGAAACCTGTTCGGAGGATCATGTGATGTCAAGGCCCTCGACTCGGCCACCCTGATGGCGCCGCCCCGGTACGCACACGAGCGAGGCCCCGCGGCGGTGGGAGCCACGGGACCTCGCGTACGGGGGGCGCGGTGCGTCAGCGGGTGCCGACCACCGCACGGACCGCCCTGCGGGCCATCCCGCAGTCGTCGTGCAGTCGGCGCAGCAGCAGCCGCTGCTCCTCGCCCGAGGACAAGGCACCCGCCGGCAGCGGCTGCATCGGGGCGGTGGCCTGCATGGAGCGCTGCACCGCCGTCTCGGACATCCTGATCTCCCGGGTCAGGATCAGCATCAGGTTCACCAGGAACGCGTCCCTGACCGCCGGTCCCTGCTGCTGCGCCAGCCGGCTGATCTGGCCGCGCGCCGCCGGTGCGTCGCCCAGTACCGTCCACAGCGTGGCCAGGTCGTAGCCCGGGAGGTACCAGCCCGCGTGCTCCCAGTCGAGCAGGACGGGCCCCGCCGGGGAGAGCAGCAGGTTCGACAGCAGGGCGTCACCGTGGTTGAACTGCCAGGAGGTCCCGGCCAGCTTGAGGCCGTGCAGCAGCTTCTGGAGGTCGCCGAAATCCCGGTCGGTCAGCAAGCCGAGCTGGTGGTCGCGGGCGATCCGGCGCGTGTAGTCCAGCGGGTGCCCGAACAACTCGGCCGGCGGCCGCCACTGGTTCACCCGGCACACCGCTCCCAGCGCGGCCCGTACGTCGGCCCGCGGCGGGGCCTCGACGGGATGCCGCTGCAGGGCCGCGACCCGACCCGCCATCCGCTCGACGACCAGGACGCAGTTCTCCGGGTCGGCGGCGATCAGCCGCGGCACCCGGACCGGCGGACGGTGCCGGACGAACGCCCGGTACGCAGCTATTTCGTGCCGGTACCGCTCGCGCCACTCGGGCGAATGGTCCAGTAAAACCTTCGCGACGGCGGTCATCCGGCCCGTCGTCCCCACCAGGAGAACCGACCGGCCGCTGCGCCGCAGCACCTGCACGGGCGCGAACTCGGGACAGATCCGCTGCACCGAGGCGAGCGCCGTGCGCAGTTGGGCGCCCTGCGGCCCCGAGAGGTCGATTCTTCCGCTGAGCGGCTGGGCCCCGGTCCCCGGCATCCGCCGGGCCCGTACGGCGCCCTGCGCCGGGGCGGCCGGCCGGCCGGGGTCGAGGTAGGGGCCGCCGCCCGCCTGGAGCGTGCGGTGCGGCCGGACCGGGGCGGACACGGAGGTCGTTGCTGCGTACATGGCGTTTACGGTTCCCTTCGTGCGCCGACGAGTTGCGTACGCCGCCCCGCCGGATCCCGTACTTCACCCTGGGGAGTTCCGCCGGGGGCCGGGTCGGGGAGGCGCATTCCTACATGACACCCCGTCGCGGGTGGCACACCATCTGGCGGACCCTGGCGAACCCTGGCGAATAGTCGCTGGGCACCTGACGGCGGGCTAGTGTCAAGTCAGCCGAGAACCTGGGGGCTTGACGTGAGCAAAGGTCCAAACACCCGTCTGAACGACCTGTTCGGCCTGGCCGGCTGGTCCAAGGGCGAACTGGCGAGGATGGTCAACCGGCAGGCGGCCGCCATGGGTCACCACCAACTGGCCACCGACACCTCGCGGGTGCGGCGCTGGATCGACATGGGGGAGACCCCGCGCGAACCGGTGCCCACGGTACTGGCAGCACTGTTCACCGAGCGGCTCGGTCGTGTCGTGACCATCGAGGACCTCGGGTTCGTACGGCAGCGGCGCACCGCGAAGCGGCAGCCGGACGGGGTGCAGGAGAACCCCGACGGAGTGCCCTGGGCGCCCGAACGCACAGCCGCGGTCCTCACCGAATTCACGGGAATGGACCTCATGCTCAACCGTCGCGGTCTGATGGGCGCGGGAGCCGCGCTCACCGCCGGCTCAGTCCTCAGCAACGCCATGTACGACTGGCTGCACACCGATCCCGCCACCGCCAAGGACGCGCACCGCTTCGGCGGGGACGCCCAGGCCGACCCCGCCGGGTACGACCGCTACGAGGCGGCCCCGATCGGCTCGCAGGAGATCGACGCCCTGGAGCGATCCGTCGAGGTCTTCCGCGCCTGGGACGCCTCCAGGGGCGGCGGACTCCAGCGCAAGGCCGTCGTGGGCCAGCTCAACGAGGTGGGCGGCATGCTGGCCTACCACCATCCCGACCACCTCCAGCGCCGACTGTGGGGAGTGGCCGCCAACCTGGCAGTCCTCGCCGGCTGGATGTCCCACGACGTCGGCCTCGAACCCACCGCGCAGAAGTACTTCGTCATCGCCGCGCACGCCGCCCGCGAGGGCGGGGACCGGCCGCGGGCGGGCGAGGCCCTGTCCCGGGCGGCCCGTCAGATGGTGCACCTGGGCAAGCCCCACGAGGCCCTGGACCTGATGAAGCTGGCGAAGTCGGGCTCCGGGGAGGAGACCCTGCCGCGCACCCGTGCCATGCTCCAGACCATCGAGGCGTGGGCACAGGCGGCCATGGGCAAGGGCCAGGCCATGCGCCGCACCCTAGGGGAGGCCGAGGACCTTTTCGTCTCCGACAAGGGCGACGTTCCGCCGCCCTCCTGGATGCAGCACTTCGACGAGGCGGACCTGCACGGGATGCAGGCGCTGGCCTTCCGGACGCTGGCCGACCACGACCCCACGGCCGCGCCGATCGCCCAGCGCCACGCCAAGGAGGCACTGCGGCTGCGCGCCCAAGGACACCAGCGTTCGCAGATCTTCGACTACATCTCCATGGCCTCGGCCTGCTTCATCGCCGACGACCCGGAGCAGGCCGACCGGTACGCCCGGCTCGCCCTGGTGTCGATGAACGAGACGTCCTCGCACCGGACATGGGACCGACTGCGCGAGATGTACCGGCTCACCGGCCAGTACTCCGGCTACCCGCGGATCGAGGACCTGCGCGAGGAGATCAAGCTGGCCCTCCCGGACACCCCGGTGGCGGCGAGCACGGTCTGAGGGGAAAGGCCGCGCCCGGCGGCGCGGCCCGGAGAAGACCCGGTTCTCGGAAGGTTCTTGCCCGTAGACCGTCGGGCGTGGTCAGAAGCCGATCCGGGCCACGAGCACGCAGGCGTCGTCCTCGCGCTCGTTGTCCCCGAACTCCTCCAGCACGATCCGTACGCAGTCCTGCGCGGACCGCGCCGCCGAGAGCCGCGGCGCGAGCGCGAGCAGCCGCTCGCTCCCGTCCGCCCGGCTGAACTCGATGCTGCGCGGAGTCAGTCCGTCCGTATGCAGGACCACCACGTCACCCGCTTCCAGCCGTTCCTCGGCCTGGCCGTACACCGCCCCGGAGGTCGCCCCCAACAGCACCCCTTCCGGCGGCCGGAGCGAGCGGCCCTGGCCACCGCGGAACAGCAACGGCGCGGGGTGGCCGGCCTGCGCCCAGGACAGCACGCGCAGCTCGGGATCGTAACGGCAGCAGACCGCCGAACCCAGCGCCGGCTGCACGGAGGTCTCCAGCAGTTGGTTGAGCCAGCCCATCAACGGGCCGGGCTCGATGCCGGCCATGGCCATCCCGCGCAGGGCGCCGAGCATCATCGCCATCCCGGACGTGGCGGTCACCCCGTGGCCGGTCAGGTCACCGACCGTCAACAGCGAGCGGCCGTCGGTCAGTTCGAGGGCGTCGTACCAATCGCCGCCGATCAGCGCGCTGCTGGCGGAGGGCATGTAGTGCGCCGCCACGTCCAGGGCGCCGGTGCTGTCGTGCGGGAACCGCAGGGAGCCGCGCCACGGGGGGAGTACGGCTTCCTGTAGCTCGACCGCCAGCCGGTGCTCGGTCCGCGCGATCTCCCGGCGCCGCTGGAGCGAGTCGCGCGATTCGCGCACCGCGCGCTGGCTGCGGCGCAGTTCGCTCACGTCGCGCAGTACGGCCCACATCGATGCCGTACAGCCGTCGGAGTCGAGTACCGGCTCGCCCCTCATGTGCAGCGTCCGGACCCGCCCGTCGGCCCGGACGATGCGGAACTCGCCGTCTATGGGCTTGCCGTCCACCAGACAGTCGGTGACCATCGCGGTGAGCAGCGGCTGGTCTTCGGAGAACAGGGTGGAACCCAGCTCGTCCAGGGGCAGCGCGCCGGCTTCGGGGGACCGGCCGAAGATCTGGAACAGCTCCTCGGACCAGGTCACCTCGTCCGTCAGCAGATTCCACTCGGCGCTGCCGACCCGGGTCTGGCGGTCCTCTACCGGGGGTTCGGGCGTCGCTCCGGGCGGCGCGACGGACTGCTCGGGCGCGGGCGGCAGGCCCTCCTTGAGCTGGCCGAGGTGTTGGCCCAGGTCGTCGAGGTGGTGGACGGCGAGGTCGCACAGCGCCCGCTGCCAGCGGCCCTGGGCGTCGTCGTCGTCCACGACGGTGTCGCGGCGCACGGCGTCCACTTCGCCCCGCAGGCGCCGGGTCTGCGAAATCAGTGCGTCCACCGACCCCGGCTCGGGCGGCTGCGCGGGACGGTCCGCGAACAGGTGGGACGGCATGAGAACTCCGATACAGGCGCGGCACGGCCATGAAGGAAGGACCGGTAACGACTGTTGCACAGGCCGCGACGGCCTGTAAGGCGTTTGGCAACATCCGCTACGGGGTTGCTCAAGGCATATGCCGCAGGCCTTCGGGGCCTCCTTCGTATGTACGAATGTTTCCGGTCACCCCCCCGCTGGGGGCTACACCTCCAGCGGCACCGGGTGGATCTCGGCCGCCGGGTGCCCGGTCCGCTCGTGGATGCGCCGGACCGCCTCGGCATCCGGCGCCTCGGACAGGCAGTACACCGTGCCCGACTCGGGGTCGGCCCACGCCTGCTTGAAGTGCACGCCTTCCTGCGCCTCGATCGCCAGGTCCGCCCGGTGCGCTTCCATCAGCTGGTCGGCGGTGATTCCCTGCATGCCGGTGTGGACGTCCATGAACGTGGCCATCGCCCCACACCTCCTCGCTGTCGCGGTCGAGTCCGATTCCCGCACCTCCCATCGTCCACCTGCGGCCGGAAAACCGCTGTCCGATCGGGTGGATTCGAGCACACGCGCGAGGAGTGCGAGCCCCCGGGCGCTCCGGGTGCTCCCGGGCGCCGGTCATCACCCGGCAGCGGGACCCTCGAACGAAGGACCCCGCTCCGCGCGATCACTTCCCACCCCGTCCGGTGATCGCTACGCTACGCACCGGTAACGCATCGATGGCGTCCACGTCGGTGGATCCGCGCAGGGTGGGGACACGACGACATGACCGGACAGAGTCCCAGCGCGGACCGGCGCAGCCGGCGCTCCTTCCTCACCTGTCTCGTCGCGGCGCCGACCCTCGCCCTCGTCACCCGAGCCGGATCGGACGCCCTCGCCCCGCAGCGCGCCGACGCCGCGATACCGACCCTGCCCGCGATCGCCGACCTGGTGGACCTCGGAGACCTGTTCATCCTCGCCGGAGCCCCCACCGCCGCTCTGCTCGCCCTCGCTGTGGAGACGGACGGGACCATCCGCTTCCGGCTGCCGCGCGAGGAGGTCGGGCAGGGTCTGACCACCGCCGTCGCCGTCCTCGTCGCGGAGGAACTCGACGCGCCCCTGGCCGACGTACGGGTCGAACTCGACGACGCCCGCCCCGAGTTGCTGTTCAACCAGCTCACCGGCTCTTCCAACTCCATCCGCTCCCTGTATGGGCCGGTCCGGCAGACGGCCGCCACCGCCCGGGCCCGGCTGGTCGCGGCCGCGGCCGCCCGCTGGAACCTCGCCCCTTCCTTCCTGACCACCGCGAACGGCGCGGTCCGTGCCCCCGACGGCCGCACGGCCGACTACGGGAGCCTCGCCGCTGCCGCCGCAGACCCCGCGTTGCCGGTGCTCGGTGCGAGCCCGAAGCCGCCGGCCCGGCACACCCTCGTCGGGAAGTCCGCCGGGCGGATCGACGCCCGCGCCATGGTCACCGGCGCCCAGCGGTACACGCTCGACGTCGACGTACCCGGTGCCAAGCCGTGCGTCGTACGCCGCCCGCCCACGCTGGGCGGCGGCGTCCGCGAGATCGCCAACCGCGCCGCCGTCCAGGCCATGCCGGGCGTCCTGCACGTGGTGACGATCCCGACCGGGGTCGCCGTCGTCGCGGAGACCTTCGGCCAGGCCCTCGACGCGAAGGCCGCCCTCCAGGTCACCTGGGGCCCCGGCCCGGCCGACCGGCTCTCGGACGCCCAGGTCCGTACGAAGCTGCGCGCCGTCAACCCGCCGTCCCCGCTGCTGCCGCCGCTGCCGACCCCGTACGTGGACGCCGAATTCGACTTCGCCTTCGTCAGCCACGCGCCGATGGAGACCAACTCGGCCGTGGCCGACGTGCGTGAGGACCGCGCCGAGATCTGGTCCGGGCTCAAATCCCCGATCCTCGCGCGCGAGACCATCGCCGCCGACCTCGGGCTGCCCCTGGACAAGGTCACCGTGCACGTCGTCCAGGCCGGCGGGTCCTTCGGCCGCCGACTCTTCTTCGACGCCGCCCTGGAGGCGGCCCGGGTGTCCCGGTTGTGCCGCCGGCCGGTACGGCTGATGTGGACCCGCGTCGACGACACCCGTCACGGTCGGATGCGCCCCGCCACCCACCACCGGATACGCGCCACGTACGCCCTCGGCGAGGTGCTGAGCTTCGAGCACCGCGTCGCCGCCGCCGAGACCGACTTCCGGCACGGACTCGGCGAGATCATCACCGCCACCGCGGCCGGCCTGCCACCGGGCCTGGGCAACGCCACCCTCGCCCAGATCCTGTTCCTCACGACGATCAAGTCCCCGTACCACTTCGGACTCACCACCCAGACGCTCACCGAGGTCCCCACCGGAGTCCCCACCGGCTCCTGGCGTTCGGTGTACTCCGCCAACACCCGGGGCGCGGAGGAGATCGTCGTCGACGAACTGGCCTCGCGCACCGGCAGCGACCCCTACCGGTTCCGCCGGGCGTTCCTCAAGACCGATGCGCAGCGTGCGGTCCTGGACAAGGCCGCGCGGGAGGGCGCGTGGGGGCGCCCGATGCCGGGCGGCTGCGCCCAGGGCATCGCCTTCCACGAGGAGTACAAGTCCCGCACCGCCTGCCTGGTCGAGATCGACGCCCGTGACCCGAAGCGCGTGCGGGTCACCAAGGCGGTCATCACGGTCGACGTCGGCCTGCCCGTGAATCCGCGCGGCGTGGAGGCCCAGATGATCGGCGGCCTCACCGATGCGATCTCCACCACCCTGCGCGCGGGTCTGCACCTCGACAACGGGCTGCCGTTGGAGGGCAGTTACAGCCAGTTCCACTGGGCGCGGCAGCGGGACACCCCGCGAGACGTACGGGTCTTCGTGCTCCCGGCCACCGGTACGGACCCGGGTGGCGCCGGTGAGCTCGGGGTGCCCGCCGCCGTGGGCGCGATCGCCAACGCCTGGGCCCGCGCGACCGGTTCCAAGCCGCGCTCCTTCCCGCTCTCCTTCGACGTCGACTTCACCCCCTACCCGCGCTAGGCCCGGTCGCCCGGTCGCCCGTCGCCAAAGCCGTAGTCCGCCGCGTCAGTTCAGGAGCCCCCGTCATGCCGTCGCACACCTTCACCGTCAACGGGCGGAGCGTCACCGTCGACGCGCCCGACGACCTGCCCCTGCTGTGGGTGCTCCGCGACATGCTGGGTGTGCGCGGGCCGAAGTACGGCTGCGGCGTGGACGTCTGCAAGGCGTGCACCAGCCATCTCGACGGAGCGGACGTCCGCCCGTGCGTCGTGCCCGTCTCCGCCTGCGCCGGGAAGACGGTCACCACCATCGAAGGTCTGGCCGACGGCGAACGGCTCCACCCGGTCCAGGAAGCCTGGCTCGAACAGGACGTCTCGCAGTGCGGGTTCTGCCAGCCCGGCCAGATCATGGCCGCGGTCGCCCTGCTGAAGCGCACTCCCGACCCCACGGACGAGGACATCGACGCCATCGCCAACATCTGCCGCTGCGGCACCTACTTCCGCATCCGCGAGGCCATCCGCGCCGCGGCGGCCAAGATGTGAGACGGCGCGCCGGCGAGCGGTCCGGAGCGCACGGAACACACCGGAACCACCGGAACACGCCGGATCGCGCGGTTCGGCCGCCGTCGAGCCGGCCGCCCGGAGCGCCGGACCGGTCGTACTGCTGTTCGCTCCGGACGCGCGGCGCGCGCCCGATCCGGGACACAGCGCCGATAGAGGCGGGAATGCGACAGCTATGGATGATCATGCCTGAATGAGGCGTATCAATGCCAAACGCATGCTGGTCGGTGAGCCGCTCGACACCGCGCGCCTGGGCGAGACGCTGCTGCCCAAGCGACTCGCCCTGCCGATCTTCTGCAGCGACCCGCTCTCCTCCGTGGCCTACGCCACCGAGGAGATCCTGCTGACCCTCGCCCTCGGCGGCGTCGCCCTCCTCCACCTCGCCTGGTACGCGGCCGCCGCCATCGTCTTCCTGCTGGTCGTGGTCGTCGCCTCCTACCGACAGACCTGCCACGCCTACCCCGGCGGCGGCGGCGCGTACGTCGTCAGCGCGGTGAACCTCGGCCAGACCGCCGCGCTGACCGCCGCCAGCGCGCTGCTGGTCGACTACGTGCTGACCGTCGCCGTGTCCGTCGTCTCCGGCGTCGCCGCGATCACCTCGGCCATCCCCTCGCTCAGCGACCACCAAGTCGCCCTCTCGGTCGCCTTCGTGGTGCTGATCACGCTGATGAACCTGCGGGGCGTGCGGGAGTCCGGACGGGTCTTCGCCGTACCGACGTACGGCTTCGTCCTCGTCATCTACCTCATGTTCGCCGTCGCCGCGTTCCGGATCGGGACCGGTGACGCCATCCGGGCCGAGTCGGCCACGCTCCCGATCACCGCCGAGGGGACGTACGCCGGGTTCGCCCTCGTGCTGCTCGCGATGCGCGCCTTCGCCTCCGGCTGTACGGCTCTGACCGGCGTCGAGGCCATCAGCAACGGCGTGCCCGCGTTCCGCAAACCCAAGAGCCGCAACGCCGCCACCACACTGGCCGCGATGGGCGCCCTCGCCGTGACCATGTTCCTCGGCATCACCATCCTCGCCATGGTCTACGAGGTGCACGTGGCCGCCGACCCCACCGAGCTAGGCCTCCCCGCGGGAACACCGATGTCCACCGCGCTCGCCCAGATCGGCCGCGCCACCTTCGGGGACTGGCACGTCCTCTTCTACCTGCTCCAGGCCGTCACCGCGGGCGTCCTCGTCCTCGCCGCCAACACCGCCTTCAACGGCTTCCCGATGCTCGCCTCCATCCTCGCCCGGGACCGGTACGCGCCGCGCCAGCTCTACAACCGCGGTGACCGGCTCGTCTACTCGAACGGCATCGTGCTGCTCGCGATCGCCGCAATCGCCCTGATCGTCGCCTTCGACGCCCAACTGACCCGCCTCATCCAGCTCTACATCATCGGCGTCTTCGTCTCCTTCACCCTCTCCCAGGCCGGTATGGTCCGGCACTGGAGGCGCGAGCTGGCGTCGTCCGGCACCGCGGTCGGGGAACGCATCCACATCCACCGCCGGCTCGCCATCAACGCGGTCGGCGCCACCCTCACCGCCCTGGTCCTGATCATCGTCCTCGTCACCAAGTTCACCCACGGCGCCTGGCTCGTCTGCATCGCGATGCCCGCCCTGTTCCTCGGCATGAAGGGGGTCCGCCGCCACTACGACGCCGTCTCGGCGCAGGTCATCGTCCCGGCCGGGGCCCGTCCCCGGATGCCGGCGCGCCATCACGTGCTGGTCCTGGTCTCCTCGGTGCACGCCCCGACGCTCAAGGCCCTCGGCTACGCGCAGGCCCTGCATCCCGACACGCTGACGGCGGTCTCCGTGGCCGCCGACGAGGACGACATGCGCCGGCTGCGGGACGCCTGGGCGGATCATGCCCCCGGGATCGGCCTGAAGGTGCTGCACTCGCCGTACCGCGAGGTCGTCGGGCCGGTGATGGCCCACATCCAGGAGCTGGCGGCCTCCGAGGGCGCGGACGTCCTGTCGGTCGTCATCCCGGAGTACGTCGTGGGCCACTGGTGGGAGCAGCCGCTGCACAACCAGAACGCCCTGCGGCTCAAGGCCAGACTGCTGTTCACGCCGGGCGTCGCCGTGATCGACGTGCCGTACCTGCTGGAGTCGGCGAAGGCAGGGGAAGTGGACGGGGGCCGCGCATCGGGGTCGTGACCCGGCGCGGGGCCCCCGGCCGGCGCGACGGTGACCGAGCCCACGGCGACGGCTCAGCGCTTGCCGGTGTGGTGGAGCGAGGCGGTGTGTTGGAGCACGGCCGCGTGCGCCAGCGCGAGTTCCACCACCTGTGCAGGATCGGAGAGCGACCGGCCCGTGAGCCGCTCCAGTCGGCGCAGTCGGTTCGAGACGGTGTTGCGGTGGCAGTACAGGCGCTGAGCGGCGTAGGTGGTCGACCCCTGGCAGGCCAGCCAGGTCCCGAGGGTCGTCAGCAGCACCCGGCGGTCCTCCGGCGGCAGCGCCAGCACCGGGCCCAGCACCACCCGGCGCAGCCGGCCCGCGAGTTCCGCGTCACCCGCGACCAGCGCCGCCGGGAGCCGTTCGTCCAGCAGGGCGGCGCCCGGGCCGCCCACCGCCGGGGCGGTACGCAGCGCCAGCGCGGCCAGCCTGCGGGCGCCGGCCAGCTCCGCCGGGGACTCCACCACCGGGCTGACCCCGGCCCGCGCGCCGGCCGGCGCGAGCAGGTCCCGTACGGACTCCAGCGGGAGGGCGCCCAGCTCCACCAGGCCGCTCTCGCCGTCGGCGCGCATCCGCCACCACACGCGCGGACCCCCGCCCGACGCCGCGACGGCGGCGGTCGGGGCCCCGCCCGGCCCGAACGCGAGCACGGCGAACCGGCCCCGCTCCGGCAGCCCCAGCCGGACGGCGGCGTCCGCGACTCCGGCGGCGTTCGCCGTACCGTCGAGCAGGGCGTCCAGCAGGGCCGCCCTGCGCTCCCGGTCCCGATCGGCGCGCCCGGCCTCGGTCTGAACGTACGCCCCGCAGGCGGCGTCCGACATCCGGTCCACCGCCTCCCAGAGCGCTGTCGCGCCCGGCAGCAACCGGGGCAGTGCGGCCCGGTCGTGCGCGGCCACCGCTTCGGTCAGCGTCTGCCACAGCAGCCGCCCGGCCCGCCGGTACCCGCGCAACAGGGACTCCAGCGGAAGGCCCCGCTCCGCCGCGTCCGCCCCCTCGGCGCCGGCCTCGCGGACGTCGGCCGGGTCAGGGGGCAGGCCCCGGTCCACGCCGACCAGGGCCGCGACGGCCCGCTCCAGCGTGCGGTGGATCCGCTCGCGCAGCTCGGCCCGATCGAACTGCCCGGCGTAGGCGGGCTCCTCGGCCAGGGTGCGATCGGCGAGCCGGTCCGCCGCCACCGCCATCCGGCGTCCCAGGTCCTCGCGTATCTCCTCGATGATCCGCTCCATGACGGGCAGCCTGACACGCGCGAGGGTGCGGTGGGGAGGCCCGGGAGATGCCCGCGTACGGCGGGGCGTTCGAGTGCGGCGGGTGCGATCCGGCTGCCCGGTCCCCCCTCAACCGCCCGACCGGCGCGTTCCCTTGGCGTAGGCCCGGGCCCGGAAACAGGCCGCGCACGAGGTGGCGGTGGTTGATCTTATGCTCAGGTTTACGCGGGTCGGCTGGTTTTGTGGCCGGTGAGCGACTTTGATGGGTTTGCCAGCCTCGTAACGGAGCAGGGGGACTCACTATGGGCACCGACCACATCCACAAGGAAAGCGCACCCACCCTGATCGGTTCCGTGCAGCGGGCGCTGCGCCTCGTGGAGGCGATGCACGCCGAGGGCGGCGCGACGGCCAAGCGGCTCTCGCGGATCACCGGGATTCCGCTGCCGACCGTCTACCACCTGCTGCGTACCCTCAGCCACGAGGGGTATGTCCGGCGCGAGGGCGGGGCGTTCCGGCTCGCGGAGCACCTGCCGCTCGCTTCTTGATCAGACCGCCTTGATCAGGCTCTCTTGATCAGAAGTAGACGCGATCCGGCCAACCCGGCAGGTGCTATCGCGCATGTTCCAGCGGAAAATGCCAGAACGCCTTTTCGCTCTGTGGAAGTTGAGTAAGTTCCCTCCTGTCGCGCCGAACGACCGTGCACCCAGCACGTCCAGCCGGGAGGGGAGCCCGCGTGCCCGGGATCGACGAATGTCTGCTCGAAGCCATGGCCCTGCCCGGTGCGCGGGGCGCCGCGCTGGTCGACTGGAGCAGCGGACTGGCCCTCGGCACCGCGGGGGACTCGCCCGTGGGCGACCACGAGACCACCGCCGCCGAGACCGCCGAGCTGGCCCGAGCGGCCGCCGAATACGAGTCCTTCGCCCCTACGGAACCTGGAACGGGAACAGGCGCGGAAGCGGGCTCCGGGCCCGTCGCCGCCGCGGGACCGCCCGTGGAGGACCTGATCGTCACCACCCGCACCGGCTACCACGTCCTGCGCTTCGTCGAGACCAGCTTCGACAGCAGTGTCTTCCTCCATCTCTGGCTCGACCGCGCCGACGGCAACCTGGCCCTCGCCCGGCACCGGCTCCGCGCCCTCGCCGAGGGGTTGGTGCTCAGATGACCGCCGCGACAGCGACCGTCACCTCGGCCACCGCCGTCTCGCCGCTGCTCACCCGCCTCGCCGCCGAGCGCGCCACCGGTGCCCTGCTGCGCGACCGCGGCACCCTCTTCCTGGAGGACGGCCGGATCGTGCACGCCGAGAGTCCTTCGACGCCCGGCCTGGAGGTCCTGCTCACCACCGGAGGCGGCCTCGCCCCGGAACGCTGGAACGAGGCCGTCAACCAGGCCGGAGCCCGCCGGCAGGTCGCCCGGTTCCTGGTGGACAGCGGCGGCATGGCGGGCGGGGAGCTGGAGATCTGCCATCTCGCCGCCATCTTCGACGCCGCCTTCTTCGCCCTCTCGCCGGGCAGCGGTCCCTCCCGGTTCCGGCGCGGGGCCACGCACTGGATCGGCTCGGTCCGGTCGGTCCCCGCGGCGGCCGTCGAGCGGGAGACCCGTCGGCGCCGGGAACTGCTGGACGCGGTGTGGCCGTACCCCCGGCTGGACACCGCCCCCGTGGTGCCCCGCCCGGCCGCCCCCGGCCAGACGATCACCGCCCGCCAGCGCCTCCTGCTCCGGCAGGCGGACGGCGTACGCACCCCCGCGGACCTCGCCTGGGCGCTGGGCCGGCCCGCCTTCCACACGCTGCTCGACGTGCGCAGACTCGCGGCCGCCGGCCTGGTCGAGACCCCGCACGAGCCCGCCCCGGCACCGGTGGCCGGGGCCCTGCCCGACTGGATGACCCAGACCCAATCCCCGGACGTGGCGCTGCTCCGCCGGTTACGCGACGCACTGGAGGCAAGCCTGTGAGGCTCCCGCTGCGACCGGTCCTGCGCGCCGACCGCTCCGAGCGCAGGCAGCCCGAAAGGAGGCCGGCCGACATGAACACGGTCGTGATGACCGCGGAGACCGAAGCCGAGATACGCGCGGAGCTGCGGCGGCTGCGGGCCCGCGTCCCTCAGCTCACCGGCGCCCTCGCCGCGAGCGCCGACGGCCTGGTGCTCGCCCACGACAGCGCCGCCACCGAAGCGGAATCCGTCGCCGCGCTCACCGCCGCGGCCCTCGGTGTGGCCCAGCGGCTCAGCGACTGCACGGGCCAGGGGGCTTTCCTGGAGCTACTGGTCCGGGGCGAGCACGGCTACGTCGCCACCTACGCCGCGGGGCAGACGGCCGTCCTCACCCTGATCGCCGAGCCGCGGGTCAACGTGGGCCGGCTCCACCTTGAGGCCCGCCGCTCCACCTCGCGGATCACGGAACTCGTCGACCACGCCCTCGGCCGGCGGGGCCCGGTCGCCCCGCCCATGCCGACCGAGGCGCCCTCGCCCTGAGATCCGTACGACCCCCCGTAGAAACGACAGCAGAAAGAGGAACCACTCATGGCCAACGTGGAGACCGCCCTCAAGGAAGCCACCACCACCATCGACGGCGCGCTCGGTGCGGCGCTGGTCGACTACGGCAGCGGTATGGCGCTCGGCACCGTCGGCGGAGGCAAGGACCTGGACCTCCAGATCGCCGCGGCCGGCAATACGGACGTGGTGCGGGCCAAGGTGCGGACCATGGAGATGCTCGGCCTGAACGACGAGATCGAGGACATCCTGATCACCCTCGGCAGCCAGTACCACCTGATCCGGCTGCTGAAGGCGCACGGAGGCGGCGGCTTCTTCCTCTACCTCGCGCTCGACCGGGGAAGGGCCAATCTCGCCATGGCGCGGCACCAGCTCAAGAAGGTCGAGAGCATGCTGGAGATCTGAGGAGGACCCGCGAGGGTCGCGACGGCGCGGTGGCGGGCGGTTGAATTCTTTGCCGTCCGCCCAGCGACCAGGGGCGATATGTCCGAGATGGGCGGAATTTATCATCCCGTTACCGAGTAAGATGCTCTAATCGGTTGATCATCAACAAAGCAAAAAGCTGGAGAACCTGCCACCCATGCCCCCGCGCCTGAGCATCGTCGTACCGGTCTACAACGTCGAGCTCTACCTCGACGAGTGCCTGGAGTCCATCGCCGCCCAGACCTTCGATGACTTCGAGGTCGTCCTCGTCGACGACGGTTCCACCGACGCCAGCGCCGCGATAGGCGAGGCGTTCGCCGCGCGGGACGGCAGGTTCCGACTGGTCCGGCAGAAGAACGCCGGACTCGGTGCCGCCCGCAACGCGGGCGCCCGTCACATATCCGAAGGCAGCGAGTACCTCGCCTTCGTCGACAGTGACGACACCATGCCGACGAACGCCTACCAGCTACTGATCGACGCCCTCGACGAGACGGGCTCCGACTTCGCCGGCGGCAACGTCAAGCGGTTCCGCTCCGTCGGCATGCAGCAGTCCTGGGGCCACCGCGCCCCCTTCGCCACGACGCGGCTGAAGACCCACATCTCCAAGTTCGCGCCGCTGGTCACCGACCGCACCGCGTGGAACAAGGTCTACCGGCGCAGCTTCTGGGACGAGCACGGCTTCCAGTACCCGGAAGGCATCCTCTACGAGGACGCCCCCGTCAGCATCCCGGCCCACTACTTCGCCACCAGCGTCGACGTGATCAACGACTGCGTCTACCACTGGCGGGTGCGCGAGACCGGCGAGCGCTCCATCACCCAGCGCTCCACCGACCCGGTCTCCGTCATCGACCGCGTCACCTCCATCCGTATGGTCCGCGACGCGCTGAAGGCCAAGCAGGGCGAGAAGTACGCCCGTTACCTGCGCGAGTACGACCACAACGTACTCAGCGAAGAGCTGCCGCTCATCTACAAGTACGTCGGTGAAGGCGGCCCCGACTTCCGGGCGGCCTTCGTCAAGGAGGTCGGCGGCCTCATCCGCGAGATCGGCCCCGGCCCCTGGCCGGACCTCACCGTCGCCGACCGGCTCAAGGCGTACCTCGCCCGGGAGGGCCGCGTCGAGGAGTTCATCGCCCTCAACAAGCACCAGAGCGACTACTCCTACAGCGTGCCGGTCAAGGGCCTCGCCCGCCCGCAGGCCGACTACCCCTTCCTCACGGCCCCCGTTCCGCCCAAGCTCCTCACGCTCGGCCCGCGCGAACGCCGCGTGGTCAGCCGTCTGGAACAGGCCGCCTGGAGCGACGGCAAGCTGCTCCTGCGCGGGTACGCGCTGCCCGGCCACCTGGGCGCCGAAAGCCGTCTGGGCTCCCGCAAGATGCTGGTCTTCCGCGAGCAGGGCAAGCGCCGCCGCAGCGTCGTCACCGCCCGCACCGTCGCCTCCCCGATGGCCACCGTCAACGAGCCGCACCTCGCGCTGCGGCACGCGGACTGGGCCGGGTTCACCGCCGTCGTCGACCCCACCGTCTTCCAGACGGGCGGCAAGTGGAACGACGGTACGTGGACCACCTCCATCGCCGTCACCGGCGCCGGCGGCCTGCACCGCGCCCGCCTCAGGGGCGGCGACCACGACAGCGGCCACAACCCGCCCTCGTACTGGGCGACCCCCGACGTCCGGATCGTCCCGACCGTCGCCGGCTCCCTGACGATCAAGGTCGAGGTCGTCCGCGCCCGCGCCCTGGACGTCCTGCCGTCCGGCGACGGCGCCGTCGAGGTGTCCGGCGAGCTGTCCTCCGAGATCGGCCGGGGTGCCTCCCTGCGGGCGACGCACGTCGGCAGTGGCAACGCGCTGACCGTCCCGCTGGACACGGCCGACGCCGCCACGAACGGCCGCGTCCCGTTCACCGCCGCCCTGCGCCTGGCCGAGCTGGCGGACGTACCGCTGCCCGGTCCCGGCGAGTGGGGGCCGCAGGCATGGAACCTGGCCGTCGTCCGCGCCGACGGCACCGAACACCCCCTGGCCCTCGACGAACGGGGCGGGTTCACCGGACTGGTCATGCCCGTGCCCGACGACGCCACCGGCCGCGCCGTCTTCGCCAAGCGCGGCACGTCGGGCCACCTGGTCCTCTCCGTCCAGGCGTCGCCGCCGCTCGTGGACACCGTCACGTCCAAGAACGGCACCCTCACCCTCGGGGGCAGCTTCCACGCGCCCGCGGACGCCGCCGACGAGCCGTACGAGTTGGTCCTCCACAACCACCACGGCACCGAGTTCAGCTACCCCGTCACCCGTGACGGCGACCGCTTCGAGGCGTCCTTCGAACCGGTCCTGCCCGAGCCGTACGCCGGCCGCACCAGCCTTCCGCACGGCCGCTGGTGGCCCACCCTGCGCCCGGTGAGTCAGGGCGGCACCACGGCGAGCCTGCTCGGCGTCGACCGCGGCGCGCCGCTCCAGCTCCTGCCGCCGGTCCTGTTCTCCGGACCGCACCACGTCACCACCGACGGCCGCCGCATGCGTGTCGAGGCCCGTCTGTACGACCGGCTGGTGCTGGTCAGCGACCCGCTGATCAGCCCGCACGACCGCTCGCGGTACGCCCAGCGGGTGGCCCGCGACATCACCTACCCGGCCCAGTGCGCCCTGCCGGTCAAGGACATGGTCGTGTACGAGACCTTCCAGGGGAACGGCGCCGGCGACTCGCCCCGTGCCATCCACGAGGAACTGGTGCGGCGCGGCGAGAAGCTGGACCACGTCTGGCTGGTCCGCGACGGCCGCGCCGAGGTCCCGTCGACCGCCCGCGCCGTCCAGTACGACAGCCTGGAGGCATGGGACGTCCTGGCCCGGGCCCGCTACTACGTCGTCAACGACAGCGTGCCGAACCACTTCCGCCGCCGCCCGGGCCAGACCGTCGTCCAGACGTGGCACGGAACGCCGCTGAAGCAGATCGGCCACGACTACCTGCACGACTACTACACGAGCCCCGAGGCGCTCGACGCGCTGCGGCACGACGCCGCCCAGTGGTCGCTGCTCGCCTCCCCGGGCTCGTACGCCACCCCGGTCCTCAAGCGCGCACTCGGCTACGACGGCGAGATCATCGAGTCCGGCAGCCCGCGCACCGACGCCCTCGTCCGCCCGGACGAGCAGCGCGTCGCCGAGGTCCGGCGGCGGCTCGGCCTGCCCGAGGGCAAGAAGGTCGTCCTCTACCTGCCGACCTGGCGCGAGAACCGCGAGGGCTGGTCGAACGGCTACAAGCTGGACCTGCAGATCGACCTGGACGCGGCCCGCAGCGCGCTCGGCGAGGACCACGTCCTGCTGATCCGCGGCCACCACAAGGTGAACGAGCAGGTCCGCGAGGGAGCCCGGGACGGCTTCGTGATCGACGTGTCGCGCTGGCCCGACACCACGGACCTGCTGCTCGTCGCCGACGTCCTGATCTCGGACTACTCGTCCGCGATCTTCGACTTCGCGCTGACCGACCGGCCGATCCTGCTGTTCACGTACGACCTGGAGCACTACCGCGACACGCTGCGCGGCTTCACCTTCGACCTCGAGAAGAAGGCTCCCGGACCGCTCATCGCCGACTCGGCGAGCCTGATCGAGGCCGTACGGAACGCGGACGCGATCGCCGCCGAACACGCCGATGCGCGGGCGGCGTTCCGAGCCGAGTTCTGCGACCTCGACGACGGCCACGCGACCGAGCGTGTCGTCGAGCGGATGCTCGCCATGTAGTGCGGACGAGTGCATTCACGAGGGGACACAGACCGGTCCCCGGCCCACCGATGAGTTCCGGGCCGGGGACCGGTCTGTATGTGTGAGACGGAACCCGGCCCCGGGCCCGTCCCGCGCACCCACTCTGGAGGCAGTCATGAGCAGCAGCACCGGCTTCACCACGTGTCTGTGGTTCGACGGCGACGCGGAGGCCGCCGCCGACTACTACCTGTCGGTCTTCAAGGACGGCAAGCGCGGACGCACCGCCTACAAGAACGAGGCGATGCCCGGCGCGGCCGGTGAGGTGTTGATCGCCGAGTTCGAGGTCAACGGGCAGAGGTTCGTCGGCCTCAACGGCGGCCCGGAGTTCCCCTTCACCGAGGCGATCTCCTTCCAGATCCACTGCGCCGACGAGGCGGAGGCGGACTACTACTACGACGAGCTGACGAAGGACGGTGGCGCGGAATCCGCCTGCGGTTGGGTCAAGGACAAGTTCGGGGTGTCCTGGCAGGTGATCCCGCCCGGTGCCATCGAGCTGATCGCCGACCCGGACCCGGGACGGGCCACTCGCGCGACCGCAGCCATGATGACGATGAAGAAGCTCGACGTCGCGGAAATGCGCCGGGCGGCCGACGGGGAGGGCTGAGCGGGGTTCCGTGGTCCGGGCCCGGCAGACGGCGATCCGGGCCGGCGGTGCCGGCAGCGGTCGTGCAGCCGCCGGCAGCCGGTCCGGGCCCGCGCAGCCGCATCAGGCGCAAGCAGGTGGCTCAGGCGCAAGCAGGTGCCTCAGGCGCCGATCCGGGCCAGCAGCGCCGGCAGGGCCGTCCCGATCGGCTCGCGGATCACCTCGTCCGCGAGGGGGTCGTACGGGGTCTCCTCGGCGTTCACGATGATCAGGCGGGCCCCCGCCTCCGCCGCCATCCCGGCCAGCGAGGCGGCGGGCTGCACCTGGAGGGTCGATCCGACGGCGATGAACACCTGACACCCCTTGGCCACCGCCATGGCCTGCCCCAAGACCTCGGGGTCCAGCCGCTCCCCGAACATCACCGTCGCCGCCTTGAGGATGCCCCCGCAGGCGAGACACGCGGGATCCGGCTCCCCGGCGGCGACCCGGGCCAACGCACCGTCCATCCCCGACCGGGTGTGACACGCCGTGCACACCACCGACCGGGCCGTGCCGTGCAGCTCGAACACCTTTCGCGCGGGCATCCCGGCGAGCTGGTGCAGACCGTCCACGTTCTGCGTGATCACCCGTACCGGGGTGCCGCCGCGCTCCAGCTCGGCCACCGCTACGTGCGCGGCGTTGGGCCGCGCCCCGAGGGCTCCGATCTCGGCCCGCATCAGCCAGGAACGCCGCCGGATCTCCGGATCGGCCATGTAGTACGCGTACGTGACGAGCTTCTCGGCATCAGGCTCGCGCCGCCACAACCCCTGCGGCCCCCGGTAGTCCGGAATCCCGGAATCGGTGGACAGTCCGGCCCCACTGAACACTGCGACGAGCGGCTTCCCCATGAGCCGACCCTACGCAGCCCGCGTCCCGGAGCGCGAACGGTTTCGCGCGATCCCGGTTCCCGCGCACCTCGGCCGGGCGGGCGAACCGGCCCGAAGGCCCACAGTGGTGAATCCCGCCCCCACTGGGGTGAGGTCCCCGCCGCGTCCCGCCCGGCCGGACGACGCGGACGGTTACAAACCGGACATGAAGCTCACCCCTCGCCTCCCCGGCGCCCTGCTGCTCGCCCTGACCGCCTTCGTGCTCCCCGCGGCGATCGCGGCCCCGGCCCTGGCCGACGCACCGCCGTTCGGCGAGATCACCGCCCGCGCCCACCGGCACACCGCCGCCCAGATCAGCGGCTTCCTGATCGGCTTCTACGGGCACCACGGACCCTCCGCCCACGACCGACGGCACCGGGTCTCCCAGCAGCTCAAGGACAAACAGAAGAACTACCCCGACAGCGACGTATTGCTCTGCGCCCGGAGCAAGCCCAACCGCATCACCGTCGGCCCCGCCACCGTCGCCCAGAACGCCGGCGTCGGCTGGGCCACCGTCACCACCCACTGGGACGGCGGGGCCACGGACACCTTCACCGCCTACGTACGGCTCGACAGCAGGCCGATCCGGGTGGACGACGTGATCTGCGCCGGCTGAAATCCACCCCGCCCCGCGCCGGCCGATGACGGAGCCGGGGCACGGAAGCCGGGGAGAGCGGGCGGGAGGGCTCGGGAGACGGGGAAAGGGCCGGGGAAAACCGGTGCGCCGGGGCGGGAGGCGGTCCGTAGGGTGGGCGGCATGCCAACGACCGCCGTCCTCTACTGCCGCGACCCGCTGGACGGGCGCCGTACCGACGCCCACTTCGCGGGGGAGGCCCGGCACCTGCGCGCGACCGGCGGGAAGGCGCTGCTCCTCGACCACGACGCCCTCCTCGCCGGGGACACCCGCGAAGCGGTGTCCCGTATCCCCGAAGGCACCGGCGCCCTCTGGTACCGGGGATGGATGATCCCGGCCGCGCGGTACACCGCCCTCGACGCCGCCCTGCGCGAGCGCGGCGCCCGCCTCGTCGTCGATCCGGAGCGCTACCGGCGGGCGCACGAACTGCCCGGCTGGTACGCGACCTTCGCCGACCACACCCCGTACAGCGCCTGGCTGCCCACGGCGCCGGGGGAGGTCCCCGACCCGTCCGCGCTGTCGGCGCTCGCCGCCCGACTCCCGTCCGGCGCCGCCATCGTCAAGGACTACGTCAAGTCCCGCAAGCACGAGTGGGCCGAGGCGTGCCACATCCCCGACACGCGGCGGCCGGACGCCCTGCACCGGGTGGTGAGCCGCTTCGTGGAGCTCCAAGGCGACGACCTGGCGGGCGGTGTGGTGCTACGGGCCTTCGAGGACTTCGTGACGCCGGACGCGGGGCCCGCGGAGATCCGGGTCTGGTGGCTGGACGGCACGCCCCGGCTGGTCACCGCCCACCCGGACAGCGTCTGCGGCGCGGTCGAGGCGCCCGACCTGGGGCCGCTGCGCCCGGCCGTCGAGGCACTGGACTGCCGCTTCGTGACCACCGATCTCGCACTGCGCGCGGACGGCGTCCGGCGGGTGGTCGAGGTGGGGGACGGGCAGGTCAGCGATATGCACCGGGACGCCGATCCGGCGGCTCTTGTCAGTCTCCTGACGGAGGCTCAGGCGGGTCCGGCGGGGCTGCGCGGCCGCGGTGGCGTCTGGTAGAACACCGGACATGACGGGCTTCGAGATCACCGGCGCGAGCGCCTGCGACATGGAACTGATCCGCTCCTGGGCGGAGGAGGAGGGCTGGAACCCCGGTGTCGGCGACCGTTACGCGTTCGCCGTCGCGGACCCCGGCGGTTTCCTCGTCGGCCGGCTCGACGGGGAGCCGGTGGCCTGCATCTCGGCGGTCCGCTACGGCGCCGGCTTCGGGTTCGTCGGCTTCTACATCGCCCGGCCGACGGTGCGCGGCCAGGGCTACGGGATGCGGTTGTGGAACGCGGGGATGGCGCGGCTGGACGGGCGTCTCGTGGGCCTGGACGGGGTGGTGGAGCAACAGGACAACTACCGCAGGTCCGGGTTCCGCCACGCCTGGAACAACGCCCGCTACGAGGGGGTGCCGGAGGCCGGCGCCGACGACGGGGTGCGGGTGGTGGACGCCGCCTCGCTGCCCTTCGCGGAACTGGCCTCCTACGACCGGAGGTTCTTCCCGGAGCCCCGGGACTCCTTCCTCGCCGCGTGGACCGGGCTGCCCGGGCGGACGGCCCTCGCCGCCGTCCGGGACGGACGGGTCGAGGGCCTCGGCGTGATCCGCCCGGGCAGCGCTGCCGCCCGGATCGGCCCCTTGTACGCGGCCGGCCCGGAGGTCGCCGGCGCCTTGCTGCGGGGCCTCGCGCGGCACGCTCCCGGCGGCCGGGTGGCCGTGGACGTACCGGACGCCAACCCGGCCGCGGTCAAGCTGGTGACCGGGCTGGGGATGGTGGCGACCTTCGAGACCGCCCGCATGTACACCGGCCCGGCGCCCGCGCTCGACCTGTCCGGCCTGTACGGGGTCACGAGCCTCGAACTGGGGTGACGCGGGCCGGACGGCGGTCGCACGACGCCGCCCGGCGGGAAGCGGCGCGCCGCCCTACACGTGGAACAGGACGCCCTCGCTGCTGCGCAGCTCGCACGGGTTGGCGAAGACGTGCGCGTAGTTCATGCGGCGGCCCTGCCACACCCCGTCGACCGTCACCGTCACCGGGTTCCACTCCCTCGTACACCGCACGTTGGCGCGCGGTGCGGTCAGCGGGTCCGGGGAACCGCCGTTCACCCGTAACTCGGCGCAGGCGGCGGCCGGGTCCGGGTGCGTGCCCGCCGGCCGCGGCGCGCACACCAGCGTCGTCGCGCGCATCACCGTGGCCTGGGCGGGGTCCTCTCCGGAGGCGACGGCGACCACGAGCGCCGACGGGGCGTAGAGGGTTTCCGCTCCGGTCGGCGCCGCGTCGGCGGCTCCGGACCCGGCCAGCGCGGTGAGGGCGGTGAGCGCCATGGCTCCGGTAGCCAGTCCCAGGCTCCTGCTGATGGACCGGCTCCTGCTGATGGACCGCATTTCGAACACTCCTCGGGATTGTCGTGCCGGATAACGGACGGAGTCTTGCCCATGCGACGCCAGAACGCTCGTTCGGGCCGCGAAATCGCGTCACCGTTCGTGAGCGCATGAGTGCACTCCGCAGCGGTGGTGGGCCGATGGGGGGCCGTTGACCTGTGGGGAAGGGGCGCGCCGAAACGGCCGAAGACACCCGCTTCGGGGGCCTGATCAGCGAGTGGCGGCGATGCGCGGCGCGTACAGGTCGAGGAGTCGGGTGCGGGTCTGCTGGAGCCGCGTCGCCAGCACGCGCCCCACCCAGTGCCCGATGGCCGAGCCGAAGGTGGGGTCGGCGTCCATCAGCATCCGTACCGTGGGCGCGTCGAACTGGTAGGCCCGGACCAGGGTCATCGCCTCGGCGCTGAGCTGCCAGGCGTAGGGCGGGAACAGCCAGGACCAGCCGACCAGTTCGCCCGGGCCGAGGCTCTCGATGGGAGCGGCGCGGCGGCCGGGGACGGGGAGCTCCAGCGTGACGGTGCCTGAGCGCACGATCCAGAAGGACTCCGCGCGGCTGCCCTCGTCGAAGATCCGCGTGCCCTCGCGGAAATTGACCTCACGGGCCAGCGCCATGAGCCGCCCGCGGTGCTCGGTGGAGAGCACGGCGGCGAGCCGGATGGGGGAAGGTGTGCTCACGACGGCCTCCGATCACGACCCCCCACGTGGTGCTGCTCTCACCTCAGTGTCGCCGACTTCGGCGCGGGAGGTGGTGCGACGCCGCTATGGCGGCGCCGAGCCGTGTCCGCGACGGGTGGCGGTGGGGCCGGGGGTGCCCGTGGGGCCGGGGGTGCCCGGCGGAATCATGGCCGGGGCCGCCCATGATTCCGCCGGGCGCCCCTGACTCAGTCCTCGGCGGTCGCCTCCAGGCAGGCCAGCTCCATCGCATCGAGGACCGCCTCGTGGCTGCGCCGGCTCAGCTCGGCGACGTTCTCGATCTGTGCCGTGGTCCAGGCGGCGAGGGTCATCACCAGGACCCGGAGCCCGTCGGTGCCGTGCTCGGCGAGGATCTCGTCGGCCACGATCATGGCCTCCTCGGGCACCTGCTCCGGTGGCTCCAGTCCGGCCAGGCCGCGCAGCATCGCGAGGGTCCGGCGGGAGATCTCCGGCGTCATCCGCGCCAGCCGCATGTCTTCTTCGTCGTCCATCCGCCCACCTCCGGTGCCGTGCCGAACACGCTGAGGGCACGGTAGAGCGGCCCGACCCCCCTCGGGGCGGTTTTCCACGGTCTCCGCCCACCCGAACGACCCCGCGCCCCCCGCCGGCACGATTCCGGCCGGCCGCGCCGGCCATGGCCGGTCGTGCCGCGGGCGAACCGTGGGCCGAGCCCTTCGGCGGGGCGGCCGGCGGGGACGACCCCGCCCACGCCGGCCACGCCGCCCACGCCGGCCACGCCGCCCACGCCGGCCACGCCGCCCACGCCGGCCGCCCCGGCCGCCCCGGCCGCCCCGGCCGCGCCGGACGGAGGCGGCCCGTCCCACGTCGGCCGGCGTGGCGCTGCCACGCGCGACCGGAGGCCGGTCGCGCGGCAGTCGGGGTGGGGGCCACGCGCCGTGCGCGCGAACCGGCCTGCCGAGGCCGTCCCGCGTGGGCCTGTCGGGTCCCGGCGGAACGGCTCCGCAGGAGCCGGGCAGCCCGCCGGGCGCGGAGGAGCGGAACGGTTCCCGCCGGGGCGCGCCCCCCGTCGGCCGGTCGCCGCCGAAGCCGTCGCGGGAAGCGGGCGCGCGTGCCTTCCTCGGGCGGCGACCGGCCGGTGCCCCGGCTGGGGCCTCGGCGACAGCCACGACCGGCACGCGGCCCGACGCACGAGACGTGCGTGCCGCCGGGCGGCGACGGGGCCTCCGGGTACACGAAGCCCAGCGTCCGGCCGGACGGTTCCTGATCGGGTACGGCCTGCGGGGCGAGTGCGTCTCGGCGGCCCTGTGCGCGCCGGCCCGGACCGCGCTCCCGGCCGGGGCGGGTCGCACGGTCTGGTTCGACCGGGGAGAAAACCGCCCACCGTCCCCCGACGGCGGGGACTTCGCGTACGGCGGCTACAAGGGCCAGTACCTGCCGACCGAGTACGCGTCGGCCATCGCCTTCACCACCCGGGATCCCGCCCCTCGGCGGCGGCCCTCCTCTGCCGCCCGCTGCCGCCCACCTGACGCGGACCGTCTGACGCAGGCCGCCCGACGCAGGCCATACACCCCCGGCCCCGGTTCGGCATCCGATGTGTCAAGTGCCGTGCCCGAGCGGCCGATCCGCCCTAGGGTGCGCCCGTACGCACGGCCCCCGGCCCGCTCCAGGGCCGGGTGGCCGTACGGCCCGGCGTGGCGCCCGCGCGGCGCGACGCACACCGAACTGGGGGGTTCATGCGTAGATCCAGAGCGCTTGCCACCGCGCTCGCCCTGTCCCTGGCGAGCACCGGCACCGCCATCGGCCTCGGCCTCGTCCCGCCTGCGGCGGCCGTCACCCCGCCCGTGGCCTTCACCGCCGACGCGCTGCCCACCTGGCAGCCCAACGGTGTCGTCTGGGCCCTCGCCGAGATCGGTGGCACGGTCTTCGTCGGCGGCACCTTCTCGGCCGTACGCCCCCCGGCGGGTGGCGGCGGCAGCGAACGGTCGGCCGTGAACTTCGTGGCGCTCGACGCGGCGACCGGCGCCCCGACCTCCTGCTCGCTCGACTTCACCGTCGGCGGGGGCACCGCGACCGTCCGCGCGCTCACCCTCTCGCCCGACAAGAAGACCCTCTACGCGGGCGGCTACTTCGGGGCCGTCAACGGCACGCCCGTCTCCAGCATCGTCGCCATCGACGTGGCGAGCTGCACCGTGAAGACCTCCTTCCGCCCGGCCTTCGCGGCCACCGTGCGGGCCCTCGCCGTCACCGACGACACGGTCTACGCGGGCGGCGACTTCCTGACCGTCTCCGGTCAACCCCGAAAGCGCTTCGCGGCGGTCGGCGCGGGCGACGGCGCCCTCAAGCCCTTCACCGCCGACGCCGACGAACCGGGCCGCGCGGTCGAGGTCACCCCGGACGGCGCCGACGTCGTACTCGGCGGTGACTTCTTCACCGTCAACGGTACGAACACGCACGCTCTGGCCGTCGTCAACGCGACGAGCGGCGCGCTCACCAAGGCGTACCCCGGCTTCATCGAGACCAACTCGGTGGTCAAGGACATCGCCACCGACGCGACCGGCTTCTACACCGGCAACGAGGGCACGGGCGGCGGCGTCTTCGACGGCCGCATCGCCCTCGACCTCAGCGACTTCAACCAACGTTGGCGCGACACCTGCCTCGGCGCCACCCAGGCCGTGCTGCCCTACCAGAACGTGCTCTACAGCGCCTCGCACGCACACGACTGCTCCAGTATCGGCGAGTACCCCGACGGGCAGCGCCACCACCTCCTGGCCGAACCGACCACCTCCGTCGGCAAGCTGGGCTGGGCGCCCGACACCAACGACGGCATCGGCGAGGGCATCGGCCCGCGCGTGCTGACGGTCGGTTCGAAGGCCGGCGTGCAGTACCTGTGGGTCGGCGGCGAATTCACCACCGTCAACGGGGCCGCGCAGCAGAGCCTGACCCGCTTCGCCTCGACGGGCGACACCGGCGCGCCCACCGTGCCCGTCGCGAGCGCCGTCAGCTTCAAGCCGGGCGAAGTCCAGGTCCGCTGGCGCACCAGCCTCGACCTGGACGACAGCGCGCTCACCTACCGGATCTACCGCAACGGCTCCGCGACCCCGATCGGCACGGTCATGGCCGACTCGCTGTTCTTCAGGCGACCGCAGGCGTCCTGGACGGACACCACCGCCGCCGCAGGGCAGTCCTACACCTACCGGGTGACGGCGACCGACGCGGCCGGCAACACCAGCGCGCTCTCCACCACCGCGTCCGTCACCGTCCCCACCTCGGTCGACGCGTACCCCGACGCGGTCCGGGCCGACGGTGCCCAGCAGTACTGGCGTTACGACGAGTCGGTCGCGCCCTTCGTCGCGGACTCCTCCGTCGCGGGTGACCGGAGCGGCGTCCACCTGAACGGACCGGCGCTGCGCCAGACGCCCGGCGCGCTCACCGGCGCGAGTACGGCGATCGGCTTCAACGGCACCAACACGCAGGTGTACGGGGACAAGCGGCAGACCGTGGGCAGCAGCTACTCCATCGAGACCTGGTTCAAGACGAACACGACGCGGGGCGGCAAGCTCGTCGGCTTCGGCAACAACCAGGACCGGGGCAGCAGCCAGTACGACAAGCACATCTACATGACCAATGACGGCCGGCTGGTCTACGGCGTCTACACCGGAGCCACGCGGACCATCACCGCCGGTGGCACCGACCGCTACAACGACAACAAGTGGCACCACGTCGTCGCCACCCAGGGTCCCGGCGGCATGACCCTGTACGTGGACGGCGCCCAGAAGGGCACCCTCAACGTCACCACGCACGAGAACTTCGCCGGCTACTGGCACGCGGGCGGCGACAACCTGAACGCCTGGCCCGACCGCCCGAGCAGCGACTACTGGGCGGGCCTGCTCGACGAGACAGCCGTCTACCCCGGCGTGCTGAGCGCGGCGCAGGTCCAGAACCACTACGCCCTCGCCTCCGCACCCGCCGACTCGGTCGTCGAACTCACGGCGGCGGAGGACACCTACGCCAACGCGGGAGCCCCCGACACCAACTACGGGACCTCCGGTTCCCTCGCCGTCCGCGGGAGCTCGTTCTACGCGAGCTACCTGCGCTTCAACCTGCCGACCGCGCCGACGGGCACCGTGCTGAAGTCGGCGACGCTCAGCGTGAAGACCAGCACCATGAGCGGAGCGGGTACGACGGACACCGTCTCGGTGGTCCCGGTCACCGGCGCGTGGACCGAGGGCGGAACGACGTACGACAACCGCCCGGGACTGGGCGGGCCGGCGCTCGGCGGCTTCCCCGGCGTCCCGGACGGCTCGGCCGTCCACACCGCCGGACTCGACACTGCCACCGTCGCGTCCGCCCTGGGCGGCGCCTACGGTCTGGCAATGACCAGTACCGGAACGGACGCCCTGTGGCTGTGGTCCTCGGAAGCGGCGGCCAACGAGGGCACCCCCCGCCTGACGCTGACCTTCGGCGCGCCGTGACCGGCGTATGAGGCCGCGGCGGTACGGGGCCGCCCCCGCCCGTACCGCCGCACCGGCGAACCCGACGGCGCTCAGGCCTTTTCGGGCTGCTGCCAAGCGGGACGGGCGCGGCTCAGCGGGGCGGTTCGACCTCCAGGAAGCGCCGGCGGCGGGGGCCGCGGTAGAGCAGGCATTCCCAGCCGTGCCGCTCCAGCACCCGCCCGCACTCCGACAGCCGCTCCTGCTCCTCCTCCGCCGCGCCACCGCCCGGCGGGCCGAGCCAGGACACGTGCACCCGTCCGGGCTCCGGCGCGACAGCCACCCGGTAACCGGTGTGCGTGCGCCGCCCGTCCGGGTCCACCGCCGACGGAGCGAAGCCCGCCGCCTCCAGTACGAGGGCCACCGCGCGCGGCATCCGGCGCAGCTCCCACGGGGCGGGAACCGCCGGGCCGGGCGGACCGTTCACCAGACGGCGGATCTGCAACAGCCCTTCGTACGCCGTCCGGACCTCGGCCGCCCGCCCGGGGCCCGCCGGCGGCGCCGGGCCGTCGCCGGTCGCCGCCTCGAAGCCCTGCCCGCCAGGCCCTTCCATCACGCACACCACCCGCCCCGTCTGAGTACCTCACGTCCAACGGCCTGAGTATCCGTACCGATTCCCCGCCCGGCCCGCGCTGGTCGAATGGCGGCATGACGTACGAAGCCGCGCCCGGCACGCACCTGCCGCAGCCCCCGCACCGCCCGCGCCTGCGCCAGGTGACCATCGCCGGTTCGGCGCTGGCGGTGGCGCTGGTACCGCTGGTGGTCGGGGTCCTCGTCGCCAAGGGGATGGCCCCCGACCCGCACACCCCGGTCAACGCCCTGATCACCGGGGGTGGACAGCGCGCCGGGCTGCCCCGCGCCGAGTGGCGGCGGCGTGGGCACACCGCCATGCGCCGGCTGCGGACCGCCCGCGAGGGCACGGCGCGCTCGGCCCGGCGCTGTGCCGCCGCCTGCGGCCGCCGCCCGTAGCCCGCCGCCCGTAGCCCGTCGCGGGCGCCCGGCCGGCTCCGGCCCGTCAGGGGACCAGCGGCTCCTGGAGTTCGGTGACCCCTGACGGTGTGAGGGTCAAGCCCCGTGAGCCCAAGCCCCGTGTTGCGGCCGGTCAGCGGCCGTACTGGCGCACGCACAGGTCTACGACGGACGGCGGTACGACCCCCTCCGCCGCCGCGCACGGCTCTTCCCCACGCTGCCCGCGCGGCACCGCCCCGCGCGGAAGGGCGGGCGGCCGGTCCCGGCGTGGGCCGGCGGGCTTCGCGGCCCGCTCACCTCCCCGGCGGGCGGGCCGCGCGCCGGGTGTCCCCCTCGGCGCCGGTTCCGAGCCCGGCCCGGCGGCGGCTGCGGGCACCGGCGCGGGACCGGCGTCGGGGAGCCGGCTCAGCGGCAGCGGCAGCGGCACGGGCCGGGACGAGGGCGCGGCGGGAGGCGCGTCCGGTGCGCCGACGGGCGGCCGGGAAGCCCGCCGGGGGACCCCGGCAGGCTCTTCCGATCCGACCGACATACAACCGGTGGCCGCCAGGAGGGCGAGGAGGGAAAGGGGCAGGGCGGCCCGGCGTAACTGCATTCCCCCACCATGCCGTACCCCCGGACGACCCAGCCGCGCCCCTCACGCGTCCGGGTGAAACCGATTCGGGTCGGATCTTCCGACCGGAGGGAACGGGCGGAACGGACAACGGGCTTGACCTGGGCCGTCCCGGGCGGCAAGAGTGCGCCCGATCCAGAACCACGGCGCGACCCGCACTTCGAAAGACGCATCCATGCCCCTGCCCGCCCGCACGGCGGTTCCCCGTGCCACCTGCCGGAAGCGGGCCCATGCCTGACGACGGCCCGTTGGCCCGCCCCTACGTCGCCCCGCCGGACCACCCGTCCCCGGCGACGCACGCCCAGACCTGGCCCGAGGGCGGGGCGCCCGCGGTCCGGGGCCCGGAACCGTCCGCCATCCCCGGACCGATTCCTTCCCCCACCGCGGCGCGGTCCACCGCGACGTGGTCCGCCGGCCAGGGGTCCGGCGCGCACGGCCGGCGCCGAGGTGGCGGGCAGGGCGGCCCGGCCGTGCCCATCACCCTGGCCCTGCTCGCCCTCGTGGGCGCCGGCGGGCTGGTCTTCCTGCTGAGCGGCCCCGATCCGGAACGCCCGCGGGCCGCGGCGCCACCCGGTCTGACCGTGCCGGTGCTCCCGGCACGCGGCCCCGACGCCGAACCGGGCCCCTCCTCCGCCGTGCCCACCCGGCCGAAGACCCCCGCTCCGACGCCGGGTTCGACCACGCCCTCCGGGGCCGTGTCCGCGGCGAGCCCGGACGCCCGACCCAGGGGCCCGATCCAGGGCGCCCCCTCCGCCGCCCCGCCGCCCCCGGCCGACGACTCCCGTACCCTGCGCCAGGGAGACAAGGGGCCTGAGGTGCGCGAGCTCCAACAGCGCTTGTACGACCAGGGGTTCACGTACGTCGCCGTCACCGGTGTCTACGACGGGCGCACCCGCCGCGGTGTCGCACAGCTCCAGAGGGATCGTGACATCAAGGGCGACCCGCCCGGGGTCTACGGCCCGGCCACGCGGGCCGCCTTCGGCTGAGCCGGCCCCCGGCGGCGCGGCTTGCCGGGGCCGGTCCCGGCGTCCGTGATGGGATGGCGACACGCAGATGATCGCACCAGCTCACGGAGAGGTCGGTACATGTCCGAGGAAACGATGCGGGCCATGGCGTACGAGACGTACGGCGGTACGGAGGTACTCGCCGAAACCAGGATGCCGGTCCCCAAGGTCGCGCCCGGCGAGGTGCTCGTCCGCGTCAAGTACGCCGGGGTCAACCCCGTCGACTGGAAGATCATGTCGGGCGGCCTCGACGCGCTGATGGACGTCGTGTACCCGGTGGTCCCCGGCTGGGACGTCGCCGGGACCGTCGAGCGGGTCGGCATCGACGTCCCCGAGTTCGAGGTCGGGGACGAGGTCATCGCGTACGCCCGTAAGGACTATGTCCACGGCGGCACCTTCGCCGAGTTCGTCAGCGTGCCCGTACGGGCGTTGGCGGCGAAGCCCGCCTCGCTCGACTGGAAGCAGGCGGCCGGGATGCCGCTGGCCGGTCTCACCGCGTACCAGCTCCTCACCCGCCTCGGCACCGGCAAGGAGGACACCGTCCTCGTGCACGGCGCTTCGGGCGGGGTCGGCTCCCTCGGCGTGCAGATCGCCCGCGCGCTCGGCGCCCGCGTCATCGGCACCGCCTCGCCGCGCAACCACGACCGGTTGCGCGAGCTGGGCTGCGAGCCCGTCGCGTACGGCGACGGCCTCGCCGACCGGGTCCGCGAGCTGGCCCCCGACGGGGTCAGCGTCGTCGCGGACTTCGTCGGCGGGGTGCTGGACGTGACCCGGGCCGTACTGGTGGACGGCGGGCGGCACGCCTCCATCACCGACCACACGGTGCTCGGCGCGGGCGGCCAGTGGATCTGGGTGCGGCCGGTCGCGAGCGACCTCGCCGAACTCGGCCGGCTCGCCGACAGCGGGCTGCTGACGGTGCCCGTCGCCGAGACCTTCCCGCTGGCCGAACTGGCGGCCGCCTTCGAGCTGAGCCAGGCCGGGCACACGGCCGGGAAGATCGTCATCGAGCTCTGAGCCGCGCACGACCCGCGTGGGTCAGGTGAGCGAGGGCACCGCCCCGCACTCGGCCCAGGTGACCTCGACGCCCCGCAGCCCCCGGGCCCAAGGCGCGGCCAGGGCGGCGAGCCCGGTCGCGTCGGGCGGGGCGGTCCCGAGGCCGATCGCGTACCGGGCCAGGGTGTCGCCGCGCTCGAACGGGCGGGGCCAGGCGTGGGCGTCGGGCATTCCGGCGTCCACGAGCCCCCCGAGCAGGGCGCCCATCCGGCCCCGCATCCGACCCAGGTTCTCCTCGAACTCCCCGGACCCCGCGCCCCGTACGGTGACCACCGCCCACGCCGCGTGCCGCCGGTGCGGCGGGGTGGCGGCGGCGGGGGAGACGCGACCGGGGTCGGCCTCCAACTCCTCCCACGTGGCGTACAGCTCGCGCGCCAGCAGGTCCCGCATCCCGGCGCCCACGTCGGCCGTGCAGCCGCGTACGGGGTAGGACGGCGTGAGCACCGTGACCGCCGCGCCGGTGTCCTCGGCGGCGTCGTCGGGGCCGTTCGGCGTGCTCAGGCTGACCGGGACGCGCCAGTCCCATGCCGCCCACGTGGCGAAGAACTCCCGCAGCAGGGCGGCGGGGGCCAGGTCCGTGGCCTCCGCCACCGTGCGCGCCGCCAGGACCGCCCAGGCGAGCCCCGGCAGGCCGCCGAACGGCGCCGAGTCCAGGCCACGGGACCGCGCCCAGGCTTTCACCTCGCGCGCCAGCCCCGCGAACGCCGTGGAGGCCTCGGATCGCGTGCCCACGACGTCCCGTACCGCGTCGGCGTCACTCACCGCGCTGAGCGCCACCGCCGCGGCCTGGCCCAGCCCGGCCCGCCGGGACACCGCCCGGGCCGGGGCCGTTCCGCCCGTGCCGACGGCCACCAGGTCCACGTCCAGGCCGCCGATCCGGAACCGCAGCCCCGGCACCCGCGCCCCCGTGACCAGCCGGAGCCGACGGGCCTCCGGCAGCGCCGCCGCGATCCGCTCCCGCAGCCGCTCGGGGCTCACCTCGCCCGGCAGCGCCGCCACCAGGTCCAGGTCCGCTCCCGGCAGCTCACAGCCCATGCGCCGCGATCCGGCCAGGTGCACCATCCCGTCGGCGAGCGCCGCCGCGACCCGGGCGGCGACCGCTTCGGCTCTGTCCCGCCCGGCGACGTCCCGCCCGGGGGTCTCCGCGTCCTGTGGCGGCGGAGCCTCCTCGGGAAGCCACCGCACCGCCCCCGTCCCCAACTCGACGGTCGCCCGCGCCCGCATCGGCTCGTCCCCGCGCCGCGACAGCACCGCGAGCGATCCGACCCGCGCCGCCGAGCCCCTGTCCGGAAGCCGGGCCCCGAACGCGCGGACCGCCTCCTGCGGATCGCGGCTGCGCCCCAGCGTCAGGTGCGGGGTGAACCCCCGCTCGGCCGCGCCCCGCCCCGGACACCCGGGGAAGCGTTCCACGAGCGCCCGCCGCAGTTCCTGCCAGACCGCGTCACCGTCGGCCGCCGGATCCAGCCACAGGGTGGCGTCCTCGCGGTGCCCGAAACTGTGCACCCCGGCCAGCCGGGCCGTGAACGGGGCGGTCTTCGCCGCGACTTCGGCCAGCACCGGCAGCGCCTGCTCGAAGGAGGACTCCGGTACGAAGCCGAACAGCAGGTTCACGTGCGCCGGCCAGCGGTCGGCCCCCGGGTCGTGCTCCCGCCGCAGCGCGTCCACCGCGGGGTCGGGCGGCGGCAGCCAGGCCACCGCCGTCCGCGCGGTCGCCGGGACGTCGAGGGAGCCGCCGGCGCCCTCCGCCCCGAACTCGACCGTGGCCTCGACCCCATAGTGGTCGGAGAGGAACAGCCCCTCGGCGGTGGGGGAATCGCCCCGCAGCGCGGCCTCGCGTACCCGCGCGCCCGCCGACCGCAGCAGAATGCGGTCCAGCCGGGCCGCACGCCCCGACAGGGAACCCACCGCCGCCAGCGGATTGACCACCGGGTCGAAGGTGGGGGTGTCGTCCTCCGGCCCGCGCACGTCGTTCCACGCGTCCCGCAACCCCAGCGCGGCCGCCGGTCCCTCGGCCCCGGACCGGCCGTCGTTGAAGTCGCCGACCAGGGCCAGCGCCGCCGCCACGCCGCCCAGCCCCTCCGCCAGCCGCGCGAGTTCGGCCGCGCGCCGGTCCGCGCCGTGCTCGGTGTGGTCGCTGGTCAGGTGGGTCGCGGCCACTACGAGCGGGCCGCCCGCCGTGTCGACGCTCACCGCGGTGACCGCCTTGTGTGGACCCAGCACATGCAGGGCCGCCTCGCGCACCGGCAGGCGGCTCAGCAGCAGCAGTCCGCTCTCGGCCACATCGGCGCACCCCGGGTCGGTGCCCAGGGTGTAGCCGGCACGCACCCACGGCTGCGCCAGCAGCAGGACGAGCAGGGCGGGTTCGACCTCCTGGAGCGCGATCACGTCCGCGTCGGCCGCGGCCAGATCGGCCAGCAACAGCGGCCTGCGCCGGGCGGTCGCGATGCGCGGGGCGTCGTAGCGGTCCCACAGCGTGTTCCAGGTGAGCAGCCGCACCCGCTCCGGCCCGGTCGACTCCCCGGTGCCGGGCGGGTCCACCGGCCGCCAACCGCCGCCGTCGGCCGGGTCCCAGGCGTGCGGGGTACGGGCGGTGAAGAACGGCGCCCGCAGCAGCCGGGGGTCACGCACCCGCCCGGCCCGCGTCACGTCGATCCGGTCCACACCGGTGGCCCGGTCCCACACCAGCTCGCCGTCCGCCTCGACGAACAGCACCCGGTGCCAGGGGATGTCGCCGCCCGGCACGAAGGACGGCAGCGGCACCCGCTTGGGGGCGGCTCCGCGCTGGAGCAGCCCGAGCGTGAACCGAGCCGGGTCGAAGCGGGGGTCCCAGCGGACCTGGTGGTAGAGCTCCTCGCTGGTGCGCATCAGCCGACCTCACCCGGTGTGGCGGCGTGCGCCGCGTGGTTCCCCGTATCCGCCTTCTCCGCATCCGCCTTGTCCGTGCCCGCCGCGGGTAGGTCCGCACCGACCGGGCCGATGGACCCGGCGGTGTCCGCGACCGTCCCGTCGGCGCCGACGTACCAGGTCAGGTGCGCCTCGCCCGGGTACGGCGGCGCGAACCGGCGCACCTGCGAGGCCAGTACCCCCTCCGGTACGGGATGCGCCCGCGACCGGTTGCGCCGCACCAGTTCCGCCTCCTCGACCCACACCACGGCGTGCGTGACCAGCGCGTCGCGGCGGCGCGCGACCGCGCCGGCCAGGCCCCGCTGCTGCCCGGTGAGGGAGGTGGCGTCCCACACCACCGTCCCGCCGGAGCGCGCGGCGGCCGCCAGAGCGGTGTCGAGCCGGTTCAGGCCCTCGCGCAGCACGTCGGCGTTGGCCCGCTGATCGGAGCGGGAACCCCGGGCGGTGCGCAGATCGTCGAGACTGACGTACGCCTCCACCCCGGTCAGGCTCCCGGCGAAGGTGCTCTTCCCGCTGCCCGAGGGCCCGCACAACTGCAGAAGGTGCGGGAAGGCGCCGTCGCGCCGGCGCCACGTCGCGGCGACCGCCTCCTCGGCGGTGCGCACCCTGCCCTGCCCGAACGCCTCCCGGGCCTGCGCCCAACAGCGGTCGGCGGCGCGCTGCCCGAGTCCGGCCAACGCCTCCCGCAACCCCACGCGCAACGGCCCCAGCGGGTCCGGCCCCAGCAACCCGGCCTCCTCCGCGTACAAGGCCGACCACTCCACGCAGTCCTGCCCCGCCGTGTCATCGGTGTCCCCCAGGGCCCCGGCCAGCGCGTGCAGGACGCCCAGGTCGGCGGCCTCCGCCAGGCGCACCAGGCCGGCCCGTCGCTCGGCGTCGGGGAACGGCCGGCGCAGCGTCGGATACAGCCCGACCAGGTCCGCCACCCGCCGGGCCGCGGGCATCCCGAGCGGCCCCGCCGCCAGGCGCGCGCCCAGCCGGGCCCGCGGCACGCCGTGCAGCGCGGCGGCGAGCACCCCGGTCAGCCGGCTCTCGCCGGTCCGCCCCAGCCCGTCCAGCCGGGCGGCCACGTCGGCGACCGCCTCGGCTACCGCCTGGGCCACGGCCGCCACGGCGGTCGGCGCGGCGTTTTCGGCGTTGTCGGGCACCGGCCCCCGATCCATGCCGAGCGCACCCAGGAGGGCCGCCGGGTCCGGCTCGGACCCCGACCGGACCGCCCACAGCGGGGCGACCGGCCCCAGCCCGTTCGGCACCACGGGCGCGTACATCCAGTGCGTGTCGGTCCGTACGTGGCCGCCGCGCACCCACTTGGCCACGCACCGCCCGAAGTCGGCCCGCGCGAAACCGTCGACCGTCCGTACGACGTACCCTTCCTGCCGCGCGGTGTCGATCCGCAACTTGCGCAGCGCGCGCTCGTCGTAGACGCCCCGCCACAGCACGCGCGGGGTGGGGACGCCCAGGTCCCTCAGGAAGCGCACGGTCCGGTCCCAGTCCAGGCAGTGGTCCCCGTCCCACACCGAGAACCCGTAGAACCAGCTGTCCAGGTCCTCGTACGGGAGGGAGTGCCGGGCGTACAGGTTCTCCCCGCACACCCGACGACCCGCCGGTATCCCCGGGCCGATGCGGCCCTGGAGACCCTTCACCCAGGCCCGGGAGGGGTGGTGTCCCGAATCGAGGGAGCGCGCGTGCAGCCCGTCCCGGTAGAGGGTGGTGTTCTCGCCGTCGAGCTTCTCCGTGACGACGACCTCCCGCCCGGCCAACGCGACCGGACCGGAGACCCGCACGTCGTCAGGGGTCGCCCCGGGGGACCAGGGCAGGTGCGCCGTACGGGGGTAATGCGTGCGCATGATCCGCTCCTGCTCGACGACGTCCTCCACCGTCACTCTAGGTAGGCGGCGGGCGTGAATCCACCCGATATCCGGAGCGGCGGGGCCGGGCCCTGTCGTCGAAGCAGGACAGGGCCTACGGTCGGCGGCCCGCCCACGCCACCAGCCGGTCGATGGCGGGGGCGTCGTCGGTCACCGTGACGACCTCACCGAAGGGCACTCGGCCGCCGCGCGTGCCGGCGGGCAGGGACCGGCGTACGACCTCCAGCACCCGCTCCACCAGAGCCGTGTCCCATACCGGGCGCTGCCCGGTCGCTTGCGCCAAGTCCCAGGCGTGCACGGTGAGCTCATTGGTGTAGATCAGCGCGCCGACCGCTCCGGGCTTGGGCCCGACCGGCAACAGCAGCTCCCGGTCGAGGATGCCCTCGTCCGCCCACACGGCCTCCGCCTCGGCGGCGGCCGGTGCCCAGGCCGCCGCCCAGGCGCCGTCCGGCAGCTCGTCGGCGAAGGACGGCACGCTGAACGGGTCCTCGCCCCGCCCGATCACGGCGATCCGACGTACCACGGCGACGAGGTGGCTCGACAACCGCCGGACATCGAACTCCTCGCAGGGAGTGGGGGAGTCGTACTGGTCGGGACGGACTGCGGCGAGGGTACGTCCGGCGAGGGCGACGGCCGTCGAGAGGTCCCGGCGGGGGTCGAAGGCAGGAGCGGAAGGGGCCTGCGGTGCCGCGAGCTGCGCGGTGTTCTCGTTCATGCATTCATCCTTGCGGCTAAAGTGGCCATCTTCCGGCCAGTTTTCCGGGCCGTTCTGCTCCGGTGCCCACCGGAGGCAGTGAGCCGTGTGGAGGGAGCGGGCATGAGGGCTGACCGTCTGGTGGCGACCCTGCTGTTCCTACAGGAGCGCGGCCGGGTCACCGTGCCCGAAGTCGCAGCCGAACTGGAGGTGTCCCAGCGCACCGCCCGCCGCGACCTGGAGGCCCTGGCCGCCTCCGGCATCCCCGTCTACTCGCAACGCGGCCGGGGCGGCGGTTGGTCCCTGGTCGGCGGGGCGCGCACCAACCTCACCGGCCTGACCGCCGCCGAGATCCGGGCGCTGTTCCTGCTCACCGGGCCGCTCGCGGCCACCCCGGAACTACGCACCACCTTGCGCAAGCTGGTACGCGCCCTCCCACCGGAGCTGCGATCCGACGCCGAGGCCGCCGCCCGCGCCGGCGTCACCGACGACACGGACTGGTCCCGCAACGCCCCCACCGCGCAGGCGGGCCATCGCGCGCTGCTCCAGAGCGCCGTGGTGGAGGGGAAGCGGGTCCGGCTCGGGTACGCGGGGGTCGGCAAGCCGCCGGGCGTGCGGGTGGTCGACCCCCTCGGGCTCGTCGCCAAGGCGGGGGCGGACTACCTCGTCGCGGGCACCGAGGCGGGACTGCGGACTTTCCGGCTCGGCCGGGTCACGTCGGTGGAGCCCACCGGTGAACCGGTGGTCCGGCCACCGGACTTCGACCTCGCCTCCGTGTGGCGTGAACGAGCGGAGGTGATCGAGAGCGGCATGTTCGCGGTCACGGCCCGCGCCCGCGTCGCCCCCGAGGCGCTGGCCCGCCTGGAACGGCTGCTCCGTGGCCGGGTCAGGGTCGGCGAGCCGACGGCCGACGGCTGGACGGAGTGCCACATCGACGGACCGGCCCTGCGCGCCCTGGCCGCCCAGCTCTCGGGGTTCGGGGCGTGGATCGAGGTCCTGGAACCGCCGGAGCTGCGCCGGACACTGGCCGGGATCGGCGCCGAACTGACGGCGCTGTACGCGTCCGACGCCTCCGCCTGACCACCGCCCGCCTCAGCGGGGCGGCGTGACCAGACCCATCTCGTAGGCCGTGATGACGAGTTGGACGCGGTCCCGGGCGGCCAGCTTGGCGAGCAGGCGTGACACGTGGGACTTGGCGGTGGCGACCGTGATGAACAGGTCCTCCGCTATCTCGGTGTTCGACCGGCCGCGCCCGATCAGGGTCAGGACTTCCCGTTCCCGCTCGGTGATGCCCTCGACCGGTCGCGGTGAGCGCTCCGGGGCGGCGGGGCGCCCGGCGAACTCCGCGATCAGCCGATCCATGCGGTGAGACTAGCCGGCCGCCGTACGCACGACATCGGCCCGGGGACGTACGCCCGCGGGCGAAGTCGGCGCAGCGATTGCCGCCCGCGGCCCCATGACCGGCCGGGCGGCCCCGGGCTTCCCCGGCCCCAACGGCCGTGGCCGCACCGTCGTCGAGAGGAAGGCTGCGTCGATCGCGCCCCGTGTCGGCGCCCCGCGGCGTGAACGGAGATCGCCGTCGGACTGTTCGGACGCGCCAAGCGCCATCGGGACGGCACCGAACTCCAAGTCGTCCACGTCGAGGACAAGCGGGGGCCGACGAACCCGGCGTGAGGACCCGGCGGCGGGGCCGGGGCCGGGCCGGGGCCCCGTAGGGCGGTCCGTGGTCAGGCGGAGTCGGCGGCGAAGCGGTCGAGAGCTCCGAGTACGTGGTCGCGGGTCGTCGTACTCCCCAGATGACCCGCGTCCTCCACGACGTTCAGCTCCGCGTCGCGCCAGGCGCGGGAGAGCTCCCACGCGGTGTCGAGCGGTCCCGCCATGTCGAGTCGGCCGTGGACGAGGACGCCGGGGATGCCGGCCAGACGGTCGGCATCGCGCAGCAGCGCCCCTTCCTCCAGCCATGCCCCGTGGGAGAAGTAGTGGGAGCAGATGCGCACCAGCGCCAGGCGGGCGGACGGGGCACGATCCCCGTACGGGCGGGACGTGCCCTTCGTCTCGCCGGACAGAACAGCGTCCTCCCAGGCACACCACCGGGCCGCGGCCTCGGCGCGGACCGCGTCGTCGGGGTGCTCCATGAGGCGTGCGTAGGCTCCGACGATGTCGCCGTCGCGCGGTGTGCCCGGGACGCCGGCGAGGAAGCACTCCCATTGCTCGGGGAAGAACCGGCCGACGCCTCGGTAGAGCCAGTCGATCTCCGAGCGCCGGGTGGTGGTGACGCCGGAAACGACGATCTCCGTCACCCGCCGCGGGTGTCGTTCGGCGTAGGCCAGAAGCAGCGTGGAGCCCCACGACCAGCCGTGCAGGAGCCACCGGTCGATGCCCAGGTGGTTCCGGAGCCGCTCCATGTCGGCGATCAGGTGCGCCGTGGTGTTGTACCGCAGGTCCGTGCCGGGGTCGCTCACGTGCGGTGCGCTGCGGCCGCAGTTCCGTTGGTCGAACAGCACCACGCGGTACCGCTCCGGGTCGAAGTACTGTCGCGCGCCGGGGTCACAGCCCGATCCCGGGCCGCCGTGCACGACGAGCGCCGGCTTCCCCGCCGGGTTGCCACAGACCTCCCAGTACACGAGGTTGCCGTCACCGACATCGAGCATCCCCGTGTCGTACGGCTCGATCGCCGGGTAGAGCTCAGCCAAGACCGGTCCCCCCCTTCACATCCGCGCACCACAGCGCCGTCACATTACGCCGCGGGCGGCCCGTGCGGAGGCCGGCGGCCGCTCGACGGATCCGAGGAACCCCGGGTCGGGCAGTCCCATCTGGGCACAGAAGTCCCGGCTCACGCCGAGGAGTTCCGCCATGCGGACCGGTCTCCGACTCGTGGCCGCGAGATCCGCGTGGGCCTCCTTCGACCAGAGGGGCGGGAAGACGGAGATTCCACGGTCCGAGGTCAACCGGGATGCCTCACCCTGCCAACCGGGCCAACGAAGCCCCTCGTAGAACTGCTCCAGCCGGTCCGACAACAGCCAGGTCAACCACGTCCCGTAGCCCACCTCCAAGGATTCCCACCCCAGGGAATCCGGCGCGAAGTAGACCATCTGTCCGGGAGCGCCGGGACGGCCGGCGTCGGCGGAGTCATGCCCGTTGAGGGCGAAGACCCCGCCGAGGGCGTCGTGCGCCACGACCAGGCCGTGGGTCGGCCGCCACGCGGGGTCGACGTCGCGGGGAAAGCGGTTGACCTGACCGAGGCTCGGCAGCCCGGCGGCGGGTGTTCCCGCCACACCGCCGAACACGCGCAGCCACCCCCCGTCGACGATGATCCCGCCGGAATGCAGGGCCATCGCCCCGAGGTACGAGCGGGCGCTCACCTGTAGCTGGACCAGGCAGGCACCTCCTTGCTCGGTGTCGCCCGGCAGGACCTCGATCGGCGTCTCACTGGCGGCGAACGCCTCCAGCAGCGGCGGCCAGGCCGGGTCGTCCACATCGACCAGCTCCGTCAGTCCTCGCATCCGCACATCCTCGCAGCGCCGGCCGAACTCCCTCCGCCCGGGGCCGGAAAGCCCCGGACGGCACGAACCCGGCGCAGCCTTCCGGCATGGGGAACCGGGAGCGCCGTCGACGCGTCCGAGTGCCATGTCCCGACCGTCACGTACCCGTGCCCGTGCCCGTATGGCCGCCGTCCTCGCCGGTGGACTCGCCCTGGCTGCCTGCGGGACGGTGCCCGGGGTGGCGGACGGCCCGGTCTCCGTTCCCTCCTCCGCGACCCGGCGGGCGGTGCGACTGTGGGAGGACGGGCGGACGCTCACCACCGTGATGCCCGTCGGGGGGGTGTCAGGAGGGGCGGCTCGACGGCAGTGTGTCGGGTACGTCGGTCACCTTGGCGCTGTCGGTCCGCATGCGGGAGAGGCCCGGTGAAGGTCTGCCCGGCCGACATCAGGCTGGAGCCGGTGAGTCTCGCGCTCCGTACGGCCTTGGGCGGCAGCACGGTGATCGACGCGGCGACGGGCCGGACCCTTCGCATCGATGGCCGAGCCGCCCGAGCCGCCCGAGACGCTCGGTCCGCTGCGCCTTGGCGGAAGCCGGCCGCGCCGTCCGCCGACGGTCGTCCCACCGTCGGCGTTCCTCACACCCGGCTGCGCCCCCACTGGCCGGTCACGTGGTCGGACGGGCGGTTTTCAGGCCGCCTGTCCGCATCAGGGAAGCTAGCAAGATCGACATAATCCGGCCATAAGGAGGTATCGGCGCGGCAAAGTGGCGCAGACGATTCCGTATCCGCGCGGTGCGCCGTAACCGGACGTCGGCGGGCGCTGTTGCACAGCCGGCGGGTCCCCCCACGGCGAAACGGAGTCCCCATGCCCGAGCTGACCGATGACACCGGCCAGGCCGCCGGGCAGGCCACCGGGCAGTCGAACGGCCAGTCGGGCGGGCAAGCCGGCGGCCAGGCCGGCAGGCGGCAGACCGTTCAGGCCGGCACCTGGATGACCCCGGCCGAATACGGCGCCTCGCGCGCCGCGCTCTGGACCGGGGCGGTGGTCCTCGTCACCGACCCCGACGGCCGCGTACTCGTCCAGACGGTCGACTACCGGCCCGACCGGCTGCTGCCCGGCGGCGCCGTCGACGCGGGCGAGTCGCCGTCCGCCGCGGCCGCCCGCGAGGTGCGTGAGGAGCTCGGCGTCGACGGCCACTACCCGCGCGGGCTCGCCGTCGACTGGATCCCCGCCCACACCCCCGGGTTCCCGCCCGAGATGCGCTTCCCCGGAGAGATCCTGTACGTCTACGACGGCGGCACCTGGACCCCCGACCGGATCGGGACCGTCCGTCTCCCGGCCCAGGAGATCACCGGCATCGACTTCGCCGAGCCCGCCGACCTGCCGGCCCTGATGGACGCGGGCGACGCCCGCCGGACCCTCTCCGCCCTGCGCGCCAGGATCGCCGGCGCCGGCCCCGTGCTGCTGGAGGACGGCCGGCCGATCGCCCCCACCGCCCTCGACCGGCTCGGCGTGCTGCGCACCCGCCGCACCCCCGCGCGCGGCGCCTGGCATCCCGGCCCGGTACCCGCCGGGTTGCCGGTACGGCACCGCTCCGGATGGCTGTTCGCCCCTGACGGTCGGGTGCTGCTGCTGATCGCCCGCGCGACGGGCGCCGCGCACCTGCCGCCCCCGAACGCCGAACCCACCGCCGGGGCCGTCCCGCTCGGGTACCGGTACGCCGACCAGGGCGCGCACGCCCGTACCGTCGCCCGTCTCACGGCAGTGTCCGCGCACCGCGACCCCGCGTACGCGCGGCTGCTCGCCACCCCCGAACAGGTCCGCGAGCTCAGCGACTGGGGCGCCGCCGGCCGGGCCGAACTGGCGGCCGTCCACGCCGCCCGCGCGCAGCTCTCGCTCCCCGCCCCACCCCGTGTCCCGCCCACCGAACTGCCCCGCGAGGGCGCGCGCTGGTGACGGGGCGAACGAGGCGAAAGGGCGCCGAGGGGGCCGGGGCGCCGCCGCGTCCGCAAATCCTGGTCACGCGGGGCGCGGTCCCGCAGCATGGAGCCCATGAGCGACAGCGCGATCACCTACACCGTCTACATCCAGGCCGACCCCGACCGCGTCTGGCAGGCGCTGACGGAGCCCGCCCTCACGCGCCGCTACTGGGGCGTGAGCTTCGAGACCGACTGGGCGGTGGGCTCGCGCATGGACTGGATCGAACGCGGAGCCCGCACCGGCGACCCGGCCCAGGTGGTGCTCGAATGCGTCCCGAACCGCAGGCTGTCCTACACCTGGCACACCTTCACGCCGCAGTGGGCCGCCTCGGTGGGCATCGGCGAGGAGCTGCGCGCCGAGCTGGCCCGCGAGCGGCGCACGAAGGTCACGTACGAGATCGAGCCGGTCGGTGACACGCTCGCCCGACTGACCGTCATCCACGACGGGTTCGAACCCGGCGGCACCCTCATCGGGATGTGCTCGCGGGCCTGGCCGCTCCTCGCCTCCAGCCTCAAGACCCTGCTGGAAACCGGCGCCCCGCTGCCCGAACCCGGCCACGAGGGCGAACAGGGCAGCGGCGGCCACGAGACCTACGAACGCTGACCGGGCACCTCGGCCCCCGTGCGTCCCCGCGCGGGCGAGCGCGGGCCGGGGACCCGGCCCCGCACCCCTGGGCGGCGCACGGTCGCCCGCGTCGTGTGGAATGGGGGCATGGGGAGCAGTGAGCACGAGATACGCCGCGCGGGGAGCGGGGCGCAGGAGCCGCCGGAGCGGTGGCGCTACGCCCGCCACATCGTGGCGCTCGCGGCCGCGTCCGGCGAAGCGGCCGAGGCCGCGGCGGTCGCCGTGGTCCTGCGGGACCCGGACCCGGTGATGGCCGAGAGCGCCGTCGTCACGCACCTGGACCGGCGGGCCGTACGCCTGCTCGCCGACGCGGGGTTCCCCGCCTGGGCCCGGGCCATGGAGACGGCGCTCCACGGCCGGCCGTTCGCGTCCCGGCGGCTGCGCGAATGGACCTTGCTCAAAGCCATAGCCGCCGACGAGCCCTGGTCCGCGGCGGACCTCACCGCCGCCTCCGACTGGTGCCAGCGCACGGCGGCCCAGACGTCGTCCTCGTACGAGGCGCTCGGTGTGCTCGCCGCTTCCGCCCGTACCCACCGGGTCCGCGCCGCCGCCGCCCGGCGGCTGCGCGGACGCGCCGGCGTCTGAGCGAGGACGGGCCGTCCGGGCAGCGGTGGAGCGAACCGGACATACTGGAATGTAAAGCATGTATCGGCGCGCCCGGGGCACGGATTGCGGACGCTCTCTCACCGAGGCCTCGTCACACGCGCGTTCGGGGGCTTAAGGTCGGCTCACCTGGCCGGGTATCAGCGTTGGACCATGCCATTCCGCTGGAGGATGACTCTCCGTGTCGCACCTTTCACAGGCTCCCGTCAGCACTTCGGAGGCCGAGCCCACTCCGCCCACCCCCCGCGATTTCAGCGAGGTCAAGGGGTGGTTCTCCGCCTATGATCAGGTGCTCTTCGACTGGTTCCTGACCCGGCAGAACAGTGACGCCGCCTCCTCGGGCGACCTCCTGGAGCTCGGCGCGTTCATGGGGAAGAGCGCGATCTTCCTGGCCGGATACCTCCGCGACGGTGAGGAGTTCACCGTCTGCGACCTCTTCGACTCGCCCCCGCCGGACGACGACAACCTCAGCGAGGTGCGGGACTCGTACCCCACGCTCACCCGGCGCGGCTTCGAGACCAACTACCTCGCCTTCCACGAGAAGCTGCCCACCCTCATCCAGGCCCCGACCTCCGTGGTCGCCGACCGGGTGCGCGCCAAGAGCTGCCGCTTCATCCACATCGACGCCTCGCACCTCTACGAACACGTCGTGCAGGACATCGCGTCCTCCCGGCTGGTGGCCGCCCCGGACGCGGTGGTCGTCTTCGACGACTACCGCTCCGCCCACTGTCCCGGCGTCGCCGCGGCGGTGTGGGCCGCCGTCGTCACCGAGGGCCTGCGGGTGATCGCCGTATCGGCGTCGAAGCTCTACGCCACCTGGGGCGACCCAGCGCCCCACCAGGCCGCGCTGCTCGGCTGGCTGGAGGGCCGCTCCGACCTGTGGCACGGCGTCGACATCGTGGCCGGCGGTCCGCTCGTGCGGATCGGCGACGAAGGCGTGGTCCCGCTCGCCCCGCCGAAGCCGTTGCGGCCGGCCGAGGAGGCGCCGCCCGTGGCGGCGGCCGCCCCCGCCGGAGTCCGCAGGCCCACGGCCCGCTGGCGCAAACTGGCCAAGGACCTGCTCCCGCCGGTCGTCACCCGGGCGATCGTGGCCGCACGGCGCCGCCGCCGCTGAGCGAGGCCACCGCGCGGCGTCAGATGCCCTTGCGCACCCGCGCCGCGCGGCGGGCCTCGGCGGCCTGCCGGGCCTCGATGGTCTTACGGGACTCCTTGCCCTTGCCGGGCCGGCCCGGGCGGGTCCCGATGCCCCGGAAGCCGAGGTCCGAGCCGCTCGGCCGGCCCTTGGCGTCCGTCGGCGCCGAGCCGGCCAGCGGGACGCCGGACGGGGCCTTGGCGCCGGTGATCCGGCTGAGCGCCGCCTCGCCGGAGCGGACCTGCGTGATGGTCGGCCGGATCTTGGCGTCGGCCATCAGTCGGACGATGTCGCGCCGCTGGTTCGGAGTGACGAGCGTGACCACCTTGCCGGACTCGCCGGCCCGGGCCGTGCGGCCGCCGCGGTGCAGGTAGTCCTTGCTGTCGGCCGGCGGGTCCACGTTGACGACGAGGTCGAGGTCGTCGATGTGGATGCCGCGGGCCGCGACGTTCGTCGCGACCAGCACGTTGACGAGGCCGTCCTTGAACTGCCCGAGCGTCCGGGTGCGCTGGGGCTGCGACTTCCCGCTGTGCAGGCCCTCCGCGCGTACGCCCATGGCCCGCAGGTGCTTCACGAACTGGTCGACGCCGTGCTTGGTGTCCAGGAACATCAGCACCCGATTCTCCCGCGCGGCGATCTCCGTCGCCGCCGAGATCTTGTCCGCCGCGTGGATGTGCAGCACGTGGTGGTCCATCGTCCCCACCGAGGCGGACTGCGGGTCCACCGAATGGGAGACCGGGTCCTTCAGGTAGCGGCGCACCAACTGGTCAACGTTGCGGTCCAGGGTGGCGGAGAACAGCATCCGCTGACCCGCGTGGTGCACCTGGTCCAGGATCTCCGTGACCTGCGGCATGAACCCCATGTCGCACATCTGGTCGGCCTCGTCGAGGACCGTGATCCGCACCCGCTCCAGGTGGACGTCACGCCGACCCACGAGGTCGCTCAGCCGTCCCGGGGTGGCCACCACGACCTCGACGCCGGTACGCAGCGCGCCCGACTGCCGGCCGATCGAGAGACCGCCGACGACCGTCGCCAACCGCAGCTTCAGGGCCCTCGCGTACGGGTCCAACGCCTCGGTCACCTGCTGCGCCAGTTCACGGGTCGGTACGAGGACCAGGGCCAGCGGACGCTTGGGGTCTGCCTGCTGCCCCGCCGTACGGGCCAGCAGGGCCAGCCCGAAGGCGAGGGTCTTGCCGGAGCCCGTCCGACCGCGGCCGAGGATGTCGCGGCCCGCGAGCGAGTTCGGCAGCGTGGCGGCCTGGATCGGGAACGGCTCGCGCACCCCCTGGTCGGCCATCGTCTTCACCAGCTCGACGGGCAGGGTGAGCTCCGCGAACGACGCCACCGGCGCCAGCGCGGGCGAGACCGTCTTGGGCATGGCGAACTCGCCCTGCGGTCCGAGGGTCCGAGGGGCCTTGCCGGCGCCCTTGGCGCCCGGCTTGCCGCCTGCCTTGGCTCCGGCCTTGACGCCGAAACGCCCGTGAGCTGACGGGTTCTTCATGCAGAACCTTCCGTGAGGAGTCTGTGACGAGAGCGAGTGCGCGCGGCGGCGTCACCGGACGGCAACGAGCCGGGGCCCGTACCCCTCGGTACGGGCCCCGGCTCGTCGTACACGTCCGCACCGGGCGAGAGCGGCCCGCGCATCAAGTTTCCCGCCCATTTTACCAGTCGCGGGGTGAGGGCCTCCGCCGGAGGGAGTGATCACTCCTACCACCGACAAGGCGACCAGATGTTCGAACGACCCCGGTTGGCCGCGCCTGGGGTGTGGCGCGCGGGGCGGTTGGGCACTATCGAGACGGCCGCGTATGCGGCCCGAGAGGCACGTTGAGAAGGATCAGTACCCATGGCAACTGGCATCGTGAAGTGGTTCAACTCGGAGAAGGGGTTCGGGTTCATCCAGCAGGACGACGGCGGTCCTGATGTGTTCGTGCACTTCTCCGCGATCCAGACCACCGGCTTCAAGGAGCTGGCGGAGGGCGCGAAGGTCGAGTACGACGTGACCCAGGGCCCCAAGGGCCCGCAGGCGGAGCAGGTGGTCCCCATCGGCTGACCCCGCTTCACGAGCCGAGCCGTCCGTGGGCCCCGCCGGAAGCACCATCCGGCGGGGCCCACGCCGTCCACGGCCGATCACCCGGGCCGGGCGGCCGGGGCCCCGCGCGCGACTACGCTGAGCGCATGACTGTGCTGTTGTACGAAGAATTCGGTACCGGACGCCACCGCGAGAGCTCGCTGATCCGCCACGCGCTCGGCAACTCCCACGACGAGGCGCTGGTCGCGGGGCTCGCGGGCGGTATCGGCTTCATGTACTTCGTCTTCGAGTACCCGCAGCGTCCGCCGGTCGCCACCATCGTCGCCCAGGCCCACCCCGAGCCGTGGGTGCAGGTCGCCCTCGGCCGGCTGCACGTCCCCTACGACGCCACCCGCAGCACCAAACCCCGCTGGGGCCGGGTCCGCGCCGCGCTCGACGAGGGGCAGCCCGTCTTCTGTGTCGTCGACCGTGCCTCGCTGCCCTGGCACGAAGCGGTGGCCCCCATGCCTGGCGCCGACGCGTACACCGTGGTCATCGCCGGGTACGAGGGCGACGACCTCTTCGTCGAGGACGGCGCCGCGGCGCCGTACCGGATCGACCGCGAGGAGTTCGGCGCGGCCTGGAGCGCCCACCCCACGGCCCGCCACCAGCTGGTCGTGCCCACGGGGCCGGCCGAGGCGGAACCGGACGTCGACGGGGCCGTCGCCGCCACCGTCACCCGCCTGACCGGACCGGTGCTCGGCAACGAGTTCGACGTGAACTTCGGCTTCTCGGGCATGGACCGACTCGCCGCGGACCTGCGCGACGCCGAGACCGCCGCGGGCTGGGAGCAGCGGTTCGGCGCCTCACCGGCAGCCTTCCGCACCGCCACCCGGCGGCTGTGCGCCTCCCTGGAGGAGGAGTGGACCGCGCCCGGAGCCACCCGGCCGCTCTACGCCGACTTCCTCGACCTCGCCGGCCGACCCGAGGCGGCCGGGCTCTTCCGGGAATCGGGCCGGTACTGGTCGGAACTCGCCGCCTTGACCCGCTCCGCCGCGCCGGAAGCCGGCGCGGCGGAGCGTCGCACCCTGTTCGACGCCTGCGCCGAACTGGTGGACCGCTGCGCCGCGCTCGAACGCGACGCCGTCGAGGTCCTCGCCAAGCAGACGACCGCTCCGTAGGCCGCTGCCCGGTGGAGCGGCGCGACGCCGCGCCGGGCCGTCGTCCGGCACGACCCGCGCGCCCCGTCAGGCATCCTCCACGGAGATGGCCGCGACAGGGCAGGCGCGGGCGGCCTCGCGCACCAGCGGGCTGCCGTGGCCGTCCTCGCGGCCCGGCAGCAGCTCGCTGAAGCCTTCGTCGTCCTGGGTGAACACCTCGGGCGCGGTCAGCGCGCACTGTCCGGCGCCGATGCAGACGCCTTGGTCGATGGAGATCCGCATACGCCTCACCATGCCACGGGGAGTTCGATCATGCCCTGGATCGTGTCGCCGGGCTTGAAGGGAATCAGCTCCGGTTCGGCCGCCAGCCGCAACCCGGGGAGCCGGGCGAAGAGCGAGCCGAGCGCGATCTCCATCTCGGCACGGGCCAGGTTCTGGCCCAGGCACTGGTGGATGCCGAAGCCGAACGCCAGGTGATGGCGGGGCGGGCGGTGCCAGTCCAGGGAGTCGGGGTCCGCGAAGACCGACTCGTCGCGGTTGATGACGGACGTGGAGAACACCACCCCGTCGTCGGCGCCGATGGTGACCCCACCGATCTCGATGTCCCGCGTCGCCACCCTCAGCATGCCGTCGGCGATCGACAGGAACCGCATCAGTTCCTCCACCGCCTCCGACATCAGCGAGGGGTCCGCGCGCAACTCGGCCAGCTGCTCCGGGTGGCGCAGCAGGGTGAAGGTACCCAGCGAGATCATGTTCGCCGTGGTCTCGTGTCCCGCGATGAGCAGGATGACCGCCAGGGCGACCAGCTCCTCGACATCGGTCTGGCCGGTCTCCAGGCGCTGCGCGATGAGCTCGTCCAGCAGCCCGTCGCCCGGGTCGGTGCGCTTGCGCGCGATCAGCTCGCCCAGGTAGCCGTCGAGGTTGCGGCGGGCGTCCTCCACGTCGGCGAGTTCCGGCCCCCGCAGCAGCCGCCTCGACTGGGCCTCGAAGAACTCGTGGTCCTCGTACGGGACCCCCAGCAGGGCGCAGATCACCATGGACGGCACGGGCAGGGCGAAGGCGCCGACCAGCTCCGCCGGTGAACCCTGGGCGGTCATCTCGTCGAGCAGCCGGTCCACCGTCCGCTGGATGTGCGGGCGCAGGGCGGCGATGCGCTTGACGGAGAAACTCGGGATCAACATGCGGCGCTGGACGTTGTGTTCGGGGTCGTCGACGCCGAGCAGGGCGGTCCGGCGGGTTGTCAGCCCCTTGAAGCGCTTGGTGGTGGCGGGGAAGGCGGCGTTCCGGCGGTCGGAGGAGAGCCGGCTGTCGGAGAGCAGGGCTCGCGCCTCGGCGTGGCCGGTGACCACCCACACCGAGCGGCCGTCGAAGAGGGTGACGCGGGAGAGCGGCCGGGTTTCCCGCAAGGGCGCGTAGGCCGCCGGAGGGTGGTAGGGACAGGTTCGGTCCTGAGGAAAGGCAACGGTTTCGGTCATGCAGCACCTCGCGAGCGATGGTCCGTCTTGCCGGCTCCATTACATGCCCCAGGCACCTATCTCACCTATGCCACTTTCGGCCAGACCGGGCGCAAGTCCCTCGAAGGGCCCAGCGGCCCGTCGGGCCGGGTCAGAGGTGGGCTTCGAGGAACGCCCGGAACTCGTCGCGGGTCATCGGGCCGGCGTGGGTCGCCACGGCCTCGCCGTCCTTGACGAGGACCGTGGTCGGCGCGCCCGTCACGCCGTAACGCCTGGTCGGGCCCGGACAGCGGGTGATGTCGGTCCGTACGGCGGTCAGACGCGTCCCGTACTCCTGCGCCAGCTCGCCGACCAGTACGTCCATGGCCCGGCACGCCGCCACGGCCTTGGGCCAGGTGCCCGTGAAGTAGGCGAGAACCGGCCCCGGGGACATGTCCAGGATGAAATCGAACTCCTGGTCCTCCAGCGGCTGGTGTACCCGACGTGCCATGCGTGCTGCTCCCTGTGCGTCCCGGCGTCTGCCGCCGTGTCCCGGTGTGTCCCGCGCGGTCGGCTCCTCGTGGCGGTCCGCGCCCCTCATCATCCCCCCGGTGGGGCGGCCCGTTGTCAGTGGTGGCCGGCAGCCTGGACCCATGGACGACAGGATGCTGCGGCGCCGGGTCTACGGCGCCGACCACGACGACCCCGACCCGGGACCGCGCCCCGGCCATGTCTACGGCGAGCTCGTGGGCGGCCCGCTCGACGGTCTCCTGCTCGACGTCACCGGCTGGAGCGGGCCCCAACTGGCCGAAGAGGCCCGCCTCCCCACGGAGATAGGCCGCTACGGGGCGGGCGGCCGCGCCCACTACCGGCGCCGGGCGGCGGACCCGAGGCACTGGGACTGGTCGGGGGACGGCCCCTGAGGTGGGGCCCCTGAGATGTGGCAAGGGGTGGAGGGGGAGGGGGCGCGGGGCGTGGGGCGAGCCCCCGGTCCGCCGACGTGTGACCGGGGGCTCTGCGCGGCACTTCCGCCGCGGGGGCCGGATCGGATGCGCCGGACGTCAGACGGCCGTGGCACTCCGGCCGACCTTGCGCGCCCAGAGCACCAGTGGCACCTGGAGCGGCAGCCTGGCCAGGGTCACGGCCCGTCGGGCGGGGGCGCCGCGGCGGGCGTCGACCGCCATCTTGACGTTGGCCGGGAAGACGCCGACGAAGAACGCCGCCGTGGCGAGCGCCGCCACCCGACGGGTGCGCGGATGGGCGACCCCGGCGGCGAGGGCGAGTTCCGCCACACCGCTCGCGTACGTCCACTGGCGGGGGGTGCCGGGCAGGGAGCGCGGGACGATCGCGTCGAACTGCTTGGGCGCGACCGCGTGCGCCACCGCCGCGGTCGCCAGCAGGCCGGCGAGCAGCACGGGCGAGGAGGGAATGCGCGGCATGAGGTTCCTCTCGGAGGGGGACGGAGGGCGGTGGAGCTGAGGGGCGGGAGGGCGGCCCCGCGATCCTACTCGCCGGTAGGAAGCGGCTGTGATGGGGAACTGCCCGGGCGGCCCGGAAAGAATCCGAAGAACTTTCCCGGGAGCTGTCGATCCGGACGTCTCCCGTTCGACACAGGAGTGAAAGGCGGGAAAGCCCCGCCGAACCGACCGAGGAGTCACCATGCCGCGCTTCCTTTCCCTGATCCGCATCGACGAGCAGAGCCTCCCCGCGGACACAGCCTTCCCGCCGGACTTCGAGCAGCGGATGGGCGCCCTGCTGGAGGAGATCACCAAGGCGGGAGTGATGCTGGACACCGCCGGGCTGCTCCCGACCTCCGAGGGGACCCGCGTCACCTGGTCCGGAGGCAAGCTCAGCTACACAGACGGCCCCTTCACCGAGACCAAGGAGGTCGTCGGCGGCTACGCCATCCTCCAGGCCAAGGACAAGGCCGAGGCCCTGGAGTGGACCAAGCGGTTCCTGGAGGTCCACCCCGAGCACTGGACCGTGGGCGCCGAACTCCGGCAGATCGCGGAGGGCTGATCCCGCCACGGGTCGAGCCGTGTTTGCCCCGCCTCGTCACGGCTGCTCTGATGGGTGGCCGTGACGGCAGTGACCCCGGCCCAAGCGGTCGAGACGGTGTTCAGGATCGAGTCCGCGCGGATCATCGCCGGCGTGGCCCGGATCGTGCGGGACGTCGGCATCGCCGAGGAGCTCGCCCAGGACGCCCTGGTCGCCGCGCTCGAACAGTGGCCGCGGGACGGGCTTCCCGACAAGCCGGGCGCCTGGCTCATGGCCACCGCCCGGCACCGCGCGGTCGACCTCGTCCGCCGCAAGGAGACCTACGCGCGCAAGCTCGCGGAGGTCGGCCGCGCCCTGGAGGACGTACCGCCCCCGCCAGAACCGTCGGCCCCGGACGACATCGACGACGACCTGCTGCGCCTGATCTTCACCGCCTGCCACCCCGTCCTGGCCGCGGAGGCCCGGATCGCGCTCACCCTGCGCCTGGTCGGCGGCCTGACCACACAGGAGATCGCCCGCGCCTTCCTCACCTCCGACGCCACCGTCGCCCAGCGCGTCGTCCGCGCCAAACGGGCGCTCGCCAAGGCCGGCGTGCCCTTCGAGGTCCCGTACGGAGCCGACCGCGAACAGCGGCTCGCCTCCGTCCTGGAAGTGATCTACCTCGTCTTCAACGAGGGCTACTCGGCCACCGCCGGGGACGACCTCGTCCGCCCCGCGCTGTGCGAGGACGCCCTGCGGCTCGCGCGCGTACTGGCCGGGCTGATGCCCGGGGAACCGGAGGTCCACGGCCTGGTGGCGCTGCTGGAGTTCCAGGCCTCCCGCATGGCGACCCGCACCGGTCCCGACGGCGAGCCGGTCCTGCTCGCCGACCAGAACCGGACCAAGTGGAACCGCATGCTCGTCCGGCGCGGGTTCGAGGCCGTGAGCCGCGCCGGCACCGGCCCCTACTCCCTCCAGGCGGCCATCGCCGGCTGCCACGCCACGGCCGTCCGGTACGAGGACACCGACTGGCGGACGATCGCCGCGCTCTACGCCGGCCTGGTCCGGCTGATCCCGTCACCGGTGGTCGAACTGAACCGGGCGGTCGCCGTCTCCATGGCCGAGGGCCCCGAGGCGGCCCTGCCGCTGGTCGACGCCCTCGCGGAGGAACCCGCGCTGCGCGGCTACCACCTGCTGCCGAGCGTACGGGGGGACCTGCTGGAGCGGCTCGGCCGCCGCGCCGAGGCCCGCGCCGAGTTCGAGCGGGCCGCCTCCCTCACGCGCAACGCGCGCGAGCGGGACCTGCTGCTGGGCCGGGCCCGGTCCCTGTGATCAGACCCGGACGGGTGCGTCCAATGGCCGTCGGGGCGCGGTGAGCGCGATCGGGCGCCGGAAACCGCCGGAGCGCGCGATGTCCCGTACCGTCTCGCGCAGCGCCTCCTGGAAGGCGCCCATCGTGCGGCGCGCGGCCGGGGTGTCGACGTAGATCGAGTTCATGTGCAGCCCGTCCGCGTCGCGTTGGTACCAGGAGCAGGCCCCGTTCGCGCGCGCCGACCACACGTGCGTGGCGGGCCGCCAGTCCTCGTGCCGCTCGGCGCCCCGGCACTTGCGCATGTCGATGTACGAGAAGAAGTTCACCGGGTAGGGCCAGGAACGGGCCGCGAACTCCTGCGGTGCCAGCAGCTCCCACGCCCGTACGAACGGCACGTCGATGTTGCGGAGCAACTCCCGGAACCCCGACCGGATCCCGGCCATCACCTCCGCGAAGTCCCGCCCGGGGGAGGCGTCGAACTCGATGGGCATGGTGTTCACGAACCAGCCGACCGAGTCGGACCAGCCCTCGCGACCGCGCTCGCTGACCGGCATGAAACCCCGGTACACGCCCGGCCCGCCGGCCTCCCGCAGGGCCAGCGCGACGGCGGCGAGCACCCCCATGAACGGCTTGCCGTCGACGGCCAGACAGGACTTGTCGAAGACCTCGGCCTCACCGGCGTCCAGCAACGGCGACGCCTCGTTGACGATCGGGTACATCCGGTCCGGCTCCACGCCGAGGTCCAGCGGGAACCTCGGGAAGAACTCGCCGTTGCGCGCGATGAAGGACTTCCAGTAGCCGAGCCGTTCGTCGTTCGCGTCGATGGAGAGGTAGCGGCGCCGCTGTTCCTCGGCGAAGTCGAGGTAGCTGGGCGCGGTGGCGGGCAGGGCGGAGCGCTCGCCGCGGCACAGCGCCTCGTAGGAGGTGAGCACCTCGTTCACCACGATGGGCATCGACATGCCGTCGCAGACGATGTGGTCGAAGGCGAGGTAGACGGTGGCGGAGTCCTCGCGCGACACCGCGCCCATCGTGAACAGGGGCCACGACAGGGTGTCGATGCTCCGCCGGAACCGTTCCACGAGGAAGGCGCGCAGCATCTCGGTGGTGGGGAAGTCGCCCACCGGTACGGCGTCCAGGGTGAGTTCGTCGGCCGCGAGGGGCTCGCACGCCAACTCCCCGGCCAGCCGGCGGAACTCGCACCGCAGCACCTCGTGCCGGCGGACGAACGCCAGCAGGGCCTGGGCGAGGGCCCGTTCGTCGAGCGGACCCCGAACATCGAACGTCACCGCGAGCCAGGACGCCACCGGGTGGTCGGCGCCACGGCTCTCCTCGGCCACCGTGAAGTGCTTGTCCTGATTGAAGGACGCCCTCCTGCCCGCGGGGCCGCCCGGGCCGGTGGCCTGGGCGGCCGTGGACCGCACCCGCCACTCGACCACCCGTCCGGGCGCCAAGGTGTGCATCTCCAGAGGAAACTGCCGCATTCCGTCATCCCTTCGCCCCCCGAGTCAACCCCGTGCGCCTAACGACACCCGACCCGTGGAAGTGACGCACGGGGGTGGCGCACCGGGCGGCGCGCGGGGGACGGGATCCGTCGTACCAGGGCGGTGATGACCGACAGTGGTCGGCGTGGAAGCTTCTGACGAGGTCGAGCAGGTCATCGACGCCCTGTACGTGTCGGCGCCGGCCGGGTTCACCGCTGCGCGGGACGCGGCCGCGGCCCGGCTGAAGGCGGCGGGGGACAAGGCCGCCGCGAAACGGGTCGCGGGGTTGCGGCGGCCGACGCTGGCCGCCTGGGCGTCGAACACGCTGGTGCGGGCCGATCCGGAGGAGGCCGAGCAGTTCCTGCAGCTGGGCCAGGCGCTGCGGGAGGCGCACCGGGCCCTGGACGGGGAGCAGCTACGAAGCCTCTCGCACGAGCAGCACGTGGTGATCGGGGCGCTAGCGCGGGAGGCCGTACGGCTGGCCGAGGAGGCGGGGACACCGGTGTCGGAGGCGGTGGAGCGGGAGGTCGAGCAGATCCTGCACGCGGTCCTCGGCGATCCGGGGGTGGCCGAGGACTGGGCGTCGGGGCGGCTGACGAAGGCTCCGGCGGTGGGGACGGCGTTCCCGGTGGCCTCCCCGGACGCCGTGGCGCGGGCCGCCGGGACCCGCCCCGGGCCCGGGCCCGAGCGGGCGCCGGCCCGAGCCCGGGAGGCGGAACGGCAGGCCGAGGCGCGGCGGGAGGAGGAGCGCCGGGAGGAGGAGCTGCGCTCGGCCGAGGAGGCCCGGCAGCGGGCGCTGGAACGGGTCGCCGAGGCGGACACGGAGGTGGAGCGGCTGGAACGGGACGCCGCCCGGGCCCGCGCGGCGCGGGACCAGGCCCACGCGGACCTCGCCGAGGCGGAGAAGCGCCGCCGCGCCGCACGACACCCCCGCCACCGCACCGACCGGCGGTAGGCGCCCCCCGCCACACCGCCTCCCGGCCCGGCTGCGCACGGGGGCGCTCCGGTCTGACCGGCCGCCACCGGCAGCGGGGCCGGGTCGAGCGGCACCGGGCCGGGTCGGCGGCCTGATCGGCGCGGCCCGGCGCCGAACACCGTCGATCCGGCCACCGGCCACCGGCCACCGATCCGCCGAACGCCGCCGTCGGTTCGGCGGCGGCCGGCAGCCCCCGCAGCGGACGACGGACACCGCGCCGGTACGGTCCGGCACCCGGAAGGGCCACCGTACGGACGGGCCGAGCCGTCAGGCGCAGAGGTCGAGGATCTCCACCACGCCCTTCGCGTACGCCCCGGTCACCGAGCCGGAGCCGGTCGCGGCCTCCCGACGCAGCGTGGGCAGCGCCCTGCGGACGAAGGCCGCGCACTGTCCGTACAGGCCGGCCTCGTGGGAGCCCCCGTCGTCCTCCGTGCCCAGGAGGGCGAGCAGGGTCCAGAGCAGGGCTTCCCGGGTGGTCTCGCGCGGCGGGCCCGCCGCCCACACGGCCATCAGCACCCCACAGGCCGCGGGCGCGGGCGGCTGGAGCCTGGTCTCGGTGAAGACATGACCGGCCAGGGCGTGGAAGGCGGCCGGATGCCCCTCCGCCGCGTCCCACAACATCTCCTCCAGATGACCTGCGGAACGCCCGCAACCGCACAGGAGGGACTCCCAGTCGTGTCGCGCGATCTCGGCCTCCACCGCCTCGGGTACCAGCGGGCTGCGCAGCGGCTTGTCCGTCCGTCTCATGGCGCAATTATGAGATCCCGGCACCCGGCCGTACCAGGGGGCGAGGAACCGGATCCGGTGGTCGTTCGTCCCAGTGGCCGTGTGGAACGCAAAGATAAGACGAAGAGTCCTGACCTTGGTGTTCGCCCTGCTCGCGACGCAACTGGGGTCCCTCGTCGGCCCGGCGTACGCCTGCGGCTGCGGAGCCATGATCCCCGACGGTTTCTCCCGGATCGGTGTCGCCCGGGAGACCTCCGTCCTGCGCTGGGACGGCCGGACCGAACAGATCGTGATGCGGTTCAGGGTCGACGGGGACGCCAAGAAGGCCGCCTGGATCATGCCGGTGCCCGGGCGGGCCACGGTCGAGACGGCCAAGGCGGAGCTGTTCACCGACCTCGCCCGGCTCACCGTGCCCGAGCGCAGGACGCGCGGCTACTTCTGGCCGCGCGAGAACGACTGGCCCTTCTCCTCCGGGAGCGGTGACGCGGTCGGCGCCCCGATGCCCGGTGCCGGCGCCCCGTCCGTGGGCGTCGTCGGACGCGAGCAGCTCGGCGACTTCGATGTCGCGCGGCTGACGGCCACCGACCCCGACGCCCTGCGGCGGTGGCTGGAGACCAACGGTTTCAAACTGCCGGACGGGCTCTCCGCCGAGCTCAAACCGTACGTCGACCAGAAGTGGGAGTACGTCGCCGTCCGCCTCGCCCCCCGCGACCGGACCAAGGCGCTGGGCGGGGACCTGGACCCGCTGAGCATCCGCTTCGACAGCGACCGGCTCGTCTACCCGATGCGGCTCTCCCGGCGGGCCAAGAAGCCCCAGTCGCTCGGGCTGTACGTCCTCGCTGACCACCGGATGGAGCCCGTCTCCCCGATCGGCGGAGCCGCGCCGAAGGTGGCCTTCGCCGGGACCGTCACCCCGAGCGGCTCGGTGGCGGAACTCACCGGGGGCACCGGGCCGGTGTTCCTCACGGCGATCGAGCAGGAGTTCCCCGAACCGGCCCGCATCGACGGCGACCACGAACTGCGCGCCACCGCCAAGGACACCCCGTACCGGCGGGCCGTCTACCACGACGAACTCCTCACCGTCGGCGGCGTCGCCGCCTGGCTCCTCACCGTGGCGGCGGTCGTGCTCGCGGCGGCCCTCGTCCTGCTCCTCGCGCTCCGGGCCAAGCGCCGCGGCGCCCGGAGCGTCCGGCCCCTTTCCGGGACGTAGTGCCCCGGCGCGCCCGGGCTGGGGCCGGGCGCGCCGGTCACAGCACTAGCCGGCCCGGTGCAGGGCCAGGGCCGCCAGGGCCTCCGGGGCGCCGGGGCGGCCGCGCATGCCCGGGAAGGCGTTGACGTCCACGATCAGCGGGGTCCCGTCGCCGGTGTCGATGATGTCCACCCCGTAGACGTCCAGCGCGAACACCTCGCCGACGCGGAGCGTCAACTCGGTCCAGGCCGAGGGTGGCTCCCCCTGGATGAGGGCGGGTTCCGGGTCATCTGCGGCCATTTCCGAGCGCCGGATGCCCGCGAACACCCGGTCGCCGATCGCGTACAGCTTGTGGTCCCAGCCGTTGTTGGGGGCGAAGCCCTGTACCACCACCGGTTCCTCGCCCCACCCGGCCGCCAGCGCCCGCAGCCGCGCCGCGTCGTCGACCCGTGCCACCAGGTCGCCCTTGCGGCTGCGCCGGCTCTTGACCACCAGGGGCCAGGGCAACCCCGGCAGCCCCGGCCCGGCACCGACCTGCCGGGCCAGCCGGTCCAGGGAGGGGAAGGCCGTGGTCGCCGCGAAGGGCAGCCCGGCCCGGCGGGCCAGCTCCGCCATGTCCCTGCGGTCCTGGCAGCGGGCCGTGGCCGCCGCTGTGTTCACCACCGGCGCGCCCCGACCCTCCAGCGCCCGCGCCAGTTCCAGCGCGCGGGGATCGCGGGCCTTGAGGAGGTACACGTCGGCCCATGCCCCGGCCTCCGGCGCCCGTCCCTGCGCATCGCGCGGATCCACCACCACCACATCGTGGGCGGGGCCGAGCGCGGCCGCCGCCCCCGCCAGCAGGGGATGCCCGGCGTCGGCGGTGATCAGACCGACCCTCATGCGCCGTCACCCGCCCGGGCCGCGACCTGTGCCGGGATCGACAGGCGGAGGGACGTGGGAAGCGGTGGCGGGCACGGCCCCGCACCACCGGATCGGGCCAGGTCGAGGACGGCCCGGGCCACGCGGGCGGCGGCCTCGGGTACCTGACGGAAGCTCGGGAAGTCGTTCACGTCCACCACCACCGGCCCCTCGGGGCCCAGCAGCACGTCCAGGCCGTACAGGTCCAGTCCGTACACCGCGCCCACCTGCGCGGCGATCGCGGCCACCTCGGCGGGGAGCGGCACCCGGCGCTCGCGCACCGAACGGTCCGGGTGCAGGGGTGAGCGGCGTTCGGTGGCGAACAGTTCCCCGCCGACGCAGTACACCTTGATGTCGGTGCCCGAATTGGGCACGTACGGCTGGGCGATGAGCATGCCCTCGCCGGCAAGCCGGGGCAGCAGCGCGGCGAGCCGGTCGGGGGAAGCCACCAGGTGCACCGCCCGGCCGGAGCTGCCGTCCGCGGGTTTGACGACCAGGGGGTACTCGGACGCCGGGATCTCGGCGAGCAGCTCGGGCCGCGCCACGGCGTACGTCGGCGGCAGCGGGAGGCCCCGGGCACGTCCCAGGGCGGCGGCCAGCGCCTTGTCCCGTACGCCGCGGATGGACCGGGCGTCGTTGACGGTGGTCATGCCGGTGGCGGCGGCCGCTTCGAGCAGGGTCAGCCCGGGGCCGCCGGACACCGTCTTGAGCACCCAGGCGTCGTGAACCCCGGTACGCACCAGGTCGGTCATGCGCAGCAGCGAGCCGCCCGGCCGCAGCACGTCCACTTGGTGGCCCCATGCGGTCAGCTGCCGGATCACCTCGTTCGGCATGCCGTCGTGGCGGTAGTGCTCCTCCACCAGGAAGCAGAGCCTCATGGACCTTCCCCATATTTTCCGGACGTCCGCCGATCCCGCCCGGCGAGTTGTGACGTCACAGGATGCCATGGCCGCAATGTGATGATCGTCCGGTGGCGGCGGGGGATTCCGCAGAAAACGCATGAGAACTGCCTTAAGTGGCCATTACTCAGCGTCACGGTCGCCAAGAACTTTCCAAACTGATCAACAATTCTCTTATAGTGAGGGCTTGTTGCCACAGGAACCCTCTCTTCCATTTACGCCCCGGTTTGAGGCTTTGATTGATGACGGCGTCGCCCTCCCCCCTTCGCCCTTCCGCGCTCGCGCTGCTCGTCACGGCCGTGCCGGCCGGAGTGCTCTGCACGGCGGCGGTGGCCGCGGCCCCGTCGACCGTTCGCGTCCCCCTCGGCTGGTTCTCCGTCTTCGGGGTGCTGCTGCTCTCCGTCGCCGCTTTCGCCGTCACCTGGCTGACGCGCACCAGCCGCCTTTTGCGCCGCCGCATCGCCGCCTTGGGCGCCGACATCGCGACGCGTGACGGCCACCTCGCCCGGCTCACCGCCGACGCCGCCCGCGACGCGGCCGCGCGCACCGCCGAACACGCACGCCTCACCCTGGAGCACGCCACGGAACTGGAGCGGCTGAAAACCGCCCACACCGTCGAGCTCGACCTGGTGACCGTCGCGCGGCTCGCCGACCGCGAGCGGCTCGGCGAGGAACTGCGGCGCGCCGAGTCCGGACGGGCCGCCGCCATGGCCGCCGCCGCCAACGCCGCCGGCCGGATGCAGGCGCTCGCCACCGGCATGCTGGCCGACCTGCGCGAGATGGAACACCGCCACGCCGACGAGGACGTACTCGGCGACCTGCTGCACCTCGACCACCGCACCGCCCAGGCGGGTCGCCTCGCGGACTCCATCGCCGTCCTCACCGGAGCCCGCTCGGGCCGTCGCTGGGCGAAGCCCATCGTCATGGAGTCGATCCTGCGCGGCGCCATGGGCCGGATCGGCGGCTACCAGCGGGTCCGGCTCCACTCCACCAGTGACGCCGCCGTCGCGGGGCACGCCGCCGAAGGCGTCATGCACGCCCTCGCCGAACTCCTCGACAACGCCGCCAACTTCTCCCCGCCGACCGCCGAAGTCCACGTCTACGTGGAGGAGGTGCCGGCCGGGGTCTGCATCACCGTCGAGGACAGCGGCCTGGTCATGAGCGAGGTCCAGCTGCGCCGTGCCGAACAGGCCGTGGCGGGCGAGTCCCTGGACCTGGCCGGGCTCTCCGGGACCCGCCTCGGTCTCGCGGTCGTCGGCCGCCTCGCCCGCAAGCACGGGCTGACGGTGTCCTTCCGACCCTCCGCGCGCGGGGGTACCGGCGCGCTGATGATGCTGCCGCAGGAGCTGATCAGCCGCGCCCCGGCCGACGCCGGGCCGACACCGGCCCTCGTGGCCGCTCCGGCCGGAGCCGCCGGCGAGCGGACGGGGGAACCGGCCGTGCACCACGGGTCCCGCCCGCGCGGTGACGGCGCGGACACCGGTGGCGCCGGGCGCGCGAAGGACCGTACCCGCTGGACGGCGGGCGACGCCCCGGACGCCGTACGCACGGCCCCCGCCGAAGACCCCGCGACCGCCGACGGGGACCCCCGGCCCGGTGACCCGGAACTGCCCCGGCGCCGCCGCGGCCGTACCCTCGCCGCCGCCCACCCCGAAGGCCCAGAGGCCGCCGCCCGCGCGTCCCGTACCCAGGCCGCCCCGACCGGCGCCTCCCAGTCCGCCGCCCGCTTCGGCAGCTTCCGGCAGGCCGTGCGCGGCGCGTCGGCGCAGCAGCCCCCGCACACCCCGCACCCGGAAGGCAACACGCGATGACCGGCTCCACGACCGACGAGACGCTCAGCTGGCTCCTGGAAGGACTCCTGGAACGCACCCCCGGCGCCCGCCACGCGCTCGTGCTGTCCCGGGACGGCCTCAAGCTGTGCCGCACCCCCGAGCTCTCCGTCGACCAGGCCGACCAGCTCGCCGCGATCGCCGCCGGTATCCAGAGCCTCTCGCACGGCGCGTCGATCGAGTTCGGCGACGGCACCGGGGGAGTGCGCTCCGCGATGGCCGAGTTCTACGGCGGCATCCTGTTCATCGTCGAGGCCGGGGAAGGCGCGCACCTGGCGCTCGTCGCCGCCGAGGACGCCGACGCGGGCCTGGTCGGCCACAACATGTCCGAACTGGTGGAGCAGCTCAGCGAGCATTTGATCGCGAGGCCCCGGGGTTGAGCCGGACCAGGCCGGGCCGGGACGACTCCCCGGACCGGCTCTACACCCTCACCGGCGGTCGCAGCAGCTCCGGTTCGGACGCCTTCGACCTCGTCACGCTGATCGTCGCCGAATGCGATCCGGTGCCCGGCATGCAGTCGGAGCACGCGGCGATCCTGCGGATGTGCCACTACCCGACGGCGGTCGTCGAGATCGCCGCCGAGCTGGGCCTACCGGTGTCGATCGTACGGATCCTGCTCGCCGACCTCCTCGGCACCGGCCGGATCAGCGCCCGACACCCGCGTGCGGCGTACCGCCTTCCCGACCCCGACATCCTGGAGCAGGTGCTCGTTGGACTCCGCAACCTCTGACCGGCGTGAAACCCGGCAGACCCTCAGCAGCACCGCCGACAACGGCTTGAAGATCGTCATCGTGGGCGGCTTCGGCGTGGGCAAGACCACCATGGTCCGCTCGGTCAGCGAGATCCGGCCGCTGAACACCGAAGAGACCATGACCAAGGCGGGCGAGGGCGTCGACGACACCGACGGCGTCATCGGGAAGAGCGCCACCACGGTCGCCTTCGACTTCGGCCGGATCACGCTCGACGCGCGCAACGTGCTCTACCTCTTCGGCGCCCCGGGGCAGGAACGTTTCTGGTTCCTGTGGGACCGGCTGTTCTCCGGCACCCTCGGCGCGGTCGTCCTCGTCGACACGCGCCGTCTCGCCGACTCGTGGTACGCCATCGACCGCCTCGAACACCACGGCACGCCCTTCGTGGTGGCCTGCAACGACTTCGGCGGCCCCGGCCACACCGCCGAACAGATCCGCGAGGCCCTCGACCTGCCGCCCGAGGTGCCGCTCGTCTTCTGCGACGCCCGCTCGCGCGCGTCCAGCAAGGACGTCCTGATCTCCCTCGTCCGCCATCTCCAGACGGCAGCCCCGCCCCACACCCCGGAGCCCACCCCGTGACCACCCCCACCGACCGCGCACCGCAGCCCGTCTACCTCGGCGGCCCGCGGTTCCAGACCGACCCGCTCGCGCTGTACCGGGAGATGCGGCGCGACCACGGCGCGGTCGCCCCGGTCGTCCTCGACGGCGACGTCCCGGCCTGGCTGGTCCTCGGCTACCGCGAACTGCACCAGGTCACCAGCGACCCGCAGCTCTTCTCCCGCGACTCCGACCTGTGGAACCAGTGGGACCGCATCCCCGCCGACTGGCCCCTGCTCCCGATGATCGGCCGCAAGCAGCCCTCCATCCTCTACACCGTCGGCGAACGCCATCGCGAGCGCGCGGCGGTCGTCTCCGGCGCGCTGGAAGCCGTCGACCCCTTCGAACTCAAGGGGCACGCCGAGCGGTTCGCGGACGAGCTGATCGACCGGTTGTGCGGCAAGGGCGAGTGCGACATCGTCGGCGAGTACGCGATGCTGCTGCCGCTGCGCGTCCTCGCCCGGATCTACGGCTTCTCCGACGATCAGGGTCCGGGCCTGGTCACCGCCATGAACGACATGATCAACGGCAGGGAGGGCGCCCTCGACGGCCAGCGCCACCTCGCCGAGTCCATGTTCGCGCTGATCGCGGACAAGCTGGTGCGCCCCGAACACGACGTCGTCTCCCGGATGCTCGCCCGACGCGGCGACTTCACCGTCGAGGAGATCGCGCAGGACCTGATGGTGATGCTGGCCGCCGGCCACCAGCCCACCGCCGACTGGATCGGCAACTCGCTGCGCCTCATGCTCACCGACGACCGCTTCGCCGCCTCCCTCGCGGGCGGCCGGCACAGCGTCGGCGAAGCGATGAACGAGGTCCTGTGGGAGGACACCCCCACCCAGAACGTGGCCGGCCGCTGGACCTCCCGGGACACCCGCCTCGGCGGACAGCGCATCAACCGGGGCGACCTCGTGCTGCTCGGTCTGGCCGCCGCCAACGCCGATCCGCAGGTACGCACCGACGCGGGGGCCCTGACCGGCGGCAACAACGCCTTCTTCTCCTTCGGCCACGGCGAGCACCGCTGTCCGTTCCCCGCGCAGGAGATCGCCGAGGCCATCGCCCGGACCGGCATCGAGGTCCTCCTCGACCGGCTCCCGGACGTCGACCTCGCCGTGCCCGCCGCCGACCTCGCCCGGCGGCCCTCGCCCTGGCTGCGCGGCCTCTCCGCGCTGCCCGTGACCTACACCCCGACCCCCGCCCTTGGAGCCTCCGGATGACGTGCCCGATCGACCACACGGGACCCGCCGCCATCACCCTGGACCCCTTCGTCGCCGACCTCGACGCCGAGAGCGCCGCGCTGCGCGCCGCCGGACCGCTGGCCCGGGTCGTCCTGCCCGGCGGCGTCGCCGTCCACGCCGTCACCCGCCACGCCGAGGCCCGGGCGCTGCTGACCGACTCGCGGCTGGTGAAGGACATCAACGTCTGGGGCGCCTGGCAGCGCGGCGAGATACCCGCCGACTGGCCGCTGATCGGCCTCGCCAACCCCGGCCGCTCCATGCTCACCGTCGACGGCGACGAGCACCGGCGCCTGCGCACCCTCGTCGCGCAGGCCCTGACCGTCCGCCGGGTGGAGAAGCTGCGCGCGGGCATCGAGGCCCTGACGCACGGGATGCTCGACCGGCTGGCCGAGCACCCGGCCGGAGCCACCGTGGACCTCAAGGCGGAGTTCGCCTACCCGCTGCCGATGAACGTCATCAGCGAGCTCATGGGCGTGGACGCCGCGGAACACCCGCGCCTCAAGGCGCTGTTCGAGAAGTTCTTCTCGACGCAGACGCTGCCGGAGGAGGTGCCGCAGATGATGGCCGACCTGTCGGCGCTGTTCTCCCGGATCGTGGAGTCCAAGCGGAAGAACCCTGGCGACGACCTGACCAGCGCCCTGCTCGCGGCCTCGGAGAACGGCGACCACCTCACCACCGAGGAGATCACCAACACCCTCCAGTTGATGGTCGCGGCCGGTCACGAGACCACCATCAGCCTGATCGTCAACGCCGTCGTGGCCCTGGAAACCCACCCCGGGCAGCGCGCACGCGTCCTCAAGGGCGAGGTGCCGTGGGAGAACGTCATCGAGGAGACCCTGCGCTGGTCCACCCCGACCTCGCACGTCCTGATCCGCTTCGCCGCCGAGGACATCGAGGTGGGCGACCGGACCCTGCCGAAGGGCGAGGGCCTGATCGTCTCCTTCGGCGCCATCGGCCGGGACGAGAGCCAACACGGTTTGGACGCAGGTGACTTCGACGTCACCCGCACCCCCAACCGGCACATCTCCTTCGGGCACGGCCCGCACGTCTGCCCCGGCGCGGCGCTCTCCCGCCTGGAGGCGCTCGTCGCCCTCCCCGCGCTCTACGCCCGCTTCCCCGACCTCGCGCTCGCCGTCCCGCGCGAGGAACTGCGCAACAAGCCCATCCTGACCCAGAACGACCTCTTCGACCTCCCGGTCCGCCTGCGCTGAGCGCCCGCTCCCGCAGGCCGCGCCAGGAGTACGACAGCCACGTCCGCCGCTACCTGTGGGGCGGACACTTCCGGTCCGGCTCCCACTTCCCGGGATCATGCGGCGGCGCACCCCTGACCGTCGTCAAGCAGTACATCGAAAACCAGCAGCGTCCCCTCTGACCGTCACCCCGGAGACGCAGGGCACTCCGGCGCTCCGCGCCTCCGGGCCAAAGAGGGCCTTCACCCCCGCCCTGAAGGGCGGAGCACTGGCCAAGATCAGAGGTAGAACAAGTCGATTTCCGCGATTCTCAAACGCCGCCGGTGCGCGCAATCGGGTGGCACCACAGGAGCCCGGGAGCTGGATACGCTCCCGGGCTCCGTCACGCCCCGGCTATGCCCGTACCGGCACCGACACGAAGGTCTTCCCCGCCTCGTTCTCGACCAGGACCTCCTTGATGTCGGCCGCCGCGACCGCCGCCGAACCGTCCAGCGAGGCACCCTTGCCCTCACCATGTTCCGTCGTGCCCACGACCCAACCGCCCGCCGTGCTGCGCGTCCCGTCCCGCGAGACCACCACCAGCCGGCAGCGCTCGCCCGCGGGCACACCGGTCACGGCCGCGTGCACCCGCACCCACGCCGCAGCCGGCACCACCTGCACCGTCATCCGCGCACCGCTGCCCCCGTCCGTCGCGGACGCCACCCGGGTCCCGGGCACCGCCGACGGCGCCGGCGCCGGCGCCGGCGAGAGCGTCGGGGACGGCGGCGCGGGCCGCGCGACGTTCTCGGCGCCGCCCGTGCCCAGTTGCGTACCGGCCCAGAACACCGCGGCCAACGCGGCGGCCGCCGCCAGTCCCGCCATCCCGTAGCGTCGGCGGGCCCGGGCCGCCCGCTCGCCGCGGACCTGCCGCAACGTGCGCCGCAGCAACAGGTCACCCCCCTGTGGGGGTCCGTCGAGGAACGCCTCCGGGGGAACCTCGCCCAGGGCCGTCTCCATCTCGCGCAACGCGGCCACCTCCTCCCGGCACTGCACGCAGTCGCCGACGTGCTCCTCGACGCGCCGTACGTCCGCCTCGTCGAGGACTCCGAGCACGTACGGGCCGAGCAGTTCCTCCTCGTGCCGCTGCCGGCTCATGCCACCACCTCCCGCAGTCCGCCGGGCTGCTGGGGCGGCCTGCCCGATCGTTTGCTCCTGTTGCCTTCCCCGGCGCCCTCCGTGAAGACCTCGCGCAGGGCCTTGAGCGCGTAGTGCGCGCGTGATTTGACCGTGCCCGCCGGGATGCCCAGCCGGTCGGCGGCCTCGGCGACGCTGCGCTCGCGGTAGTACAACTCGGTCAGCACGTCCCGGTGTTCCGGAGTCAGCCGGTCCAGCGCGCCGAGCACCGTCATGGCGTCGACCACGGAGTCCGCGTGGTCCACCTCGACCGGGGGAGCGGCCGCCGCGCCCGACACCTCCGGCGGCCGGGCCGCCTTCGCGCGGTAGCGGTCGGTGATGATGTTCCGGGCGACCGTGAGCAGCCAGCCGCGCACCGAACCCTTCCCGTTGACCAGGACCTCGGAGTGCCGCCAGGCCCGCAGGAGGGTCTCCTGGACCACGTCCTCGGCGGCGGCCCGGTCCCCGGTGAGCCGGGTGGCGTACGCGAGCAGGGCATGGCCGTGCTCCTCGTACACCGATGTGATCAGTGCCTCATCGGTCGAGCCCCGCCGAGTGCGGGGCCACAGTGGTCCGGCCATCTCACCCTCTCCGTCTTCCTCGCTTGCGTGGTGCGGTCCGAACACGAGCCCCGGCCGAACCGGGTTCATGTGACCCGCGTCACTCGGCGGCCGCGGCGCCTCAGGTCCGGCAGGTGCGGCCCTCGTTGAGGCAGTCCACGACGACCCTCATCCGCTCGTCGGCCATCACGTTCACGAACATCGCGTGGTCCGTCTTCGGGCTGTGCATCTGCTCGGGGAAGGCGTCGAGCGCGAAGGGCGTGCCCGCCGGCACGTCGTACGCCAGCGAGACGCGCAGTTGCGGCACGGGGAAGGTGTCCGCGGGGCAGACGCCGCTCGCGGTGGGGAACCGCAGGTGTGAGCGGTGGCCGGGGCTGTCGGTGTCCAAGCCGTTCCAGCAGCTCGGGAAGACCAGCGTCCGGGTGACGCGCTGCCCGGCGGGACACCGCGGATAGTGCGGGGAGGCGAGCCCCGGCGAGCCCGAACACCCCCAGCGGGCCCGGACGTCCGCCTCTGCGCCCGCCGTGTACGCGACCGCGTCGCCGGTCACCGCGCGCAGGAAGCGCGGCATGGGCACCACCTTGCCGACCGGGCTGCCGCGGAACTCCACCGTCACCGCCGCCTCGGGCATGATCTCGCCCGCGTTGCCGTGCCCCGCCCCGTTCTCGTGCGGGTCCCGCCCCGGGCGGTCGGTGCGGCGCAGCACCGGCCAGTAGTACGTCGACCGGTCACCGCCCGCGCAACTGGTGGGGGCGGCGGCGAGGGAGGCGTCCGTGGACAGGGCGTCGGCGGACAGGTTCCCGACGTAGGAATGGGTGTGGTGGGCGCCGGCCCGCAGCCCAGGCGAGACCACCAGGTTGTCCTGGTTGTAGTGCCCTTCACCATTGCGACCGCAATCCACGGTCATCGTTCCGGTCGAGGCGTCCGGACCGGCGGCCGGCCGTCCCGGCTCGGGCAGCATGTCGCGCGGGGTGGCGAAATCCGCCGCGACGGAGCCCGCGCGCGGTCGGGCCGCCCGTGACGCCCCGACCACGGCGGCCGTCAACCCACCACCCAGCACCAGGCAGACCAGCAGCGCGAGCAGTCGCTGTTCGTTCCCCATGGCGGTCACCGTTGCCGCCGGCCGCCACCCGCGTCAACCGGGCATCCGCAGGGCGGACGGCCACGCCCTCCCGGGGGCACCCCGTCGGCCCCCGCGCACGGGCGCCGTCGCCATCCCCTTGCACATCCTGTCGCGCGTCCCGGCGCGCGTCCCGCGGCGTCGAAGCCGGTTGGCCGGGGCGTCCCTTGCCCGCGCGGCCGGCGACCGCGCACAGTACCCCGTATGACTCCCGCGGAACGCTTCCAGGCATTCGCCCGCACCCGCGCCTCGCTCGACGGCGCCGAGGTGACCTTCTGGTGGACCGGTGACGTGTACTCCTGGGCGCCCGGTGAGCCCTACCGCCGCCTCTTCGGCTTCGAGGGCCTCAACGTGGCCCGGCTGGTCATCGGCGAGGGCGAGGAGGAGGGCGCGTACCGGTTGCTCACCAGGGAAGCCGCCTTCTACCTGGACCCGGGGAGCCGCGAGATCCTGGAGACGTGGGAGGACAAGCCGGTCGCCCACGTTTGGAACGACCCGGCGAACCAGAGGTGGCGGCCCTTCCCCGTGCCCGCGACGGAACTCGGCGACCAGGTGTGTTTCAGCCTGGAGATCCCCCTGGCCTACCCCTCGCCCCTGTCCGTCGCGCAGTACCCGCTGAACTCGGCCGACGACACCTACCGGGCCCTGGAACTGTTCCAGTTCTTCGCGCCCACGACCGCCCTGACCACCGACGCGCCGAGCGTTCCCGCCACCATGTCCTGGACCCGGATGTCCCCGTGGCTGCCCTGGATGGAACAGGGAGCGCGCCCCGGCGGCCTCACGTTCCACTGTCGCGGTCGCAAACTCACCTCCTACGAAGACGCCCCCGAACGCACCCGCGCGTACATCGCAGCCCACCACCCCGAGTTCGCGCACGCCCCGGAGAAGTGGACCGAGCCGAACGAGACCAGCTGGACGTATTTCCGAGCACTCCACCCGCCCCGGTAGCCTCTTCACCCAGGAGAGGGGCCGGACAAGGGTTTTCCCCGTATCGAGTTCATCCGGGCGTTGCCTACTGTCTGCCCACCGGCGGTCTTCCCCCGTCACGAACTGCCCCCGCACCAACCCCACATGGTGTGAAGCCTTCCGAGGCCGGGTGGGATCGCCGGTACCGCCGTTGCCCTGCCCCGCCGTCGCGGTCGGGCAACGCGGCGCGCGGTGGTGTCCGGAGCGGGTCTGACCAGCCCGCTCCCGACCCGCCCGGCCGCCGGCTCACCTCCCACACAGCTCGAACCGGCCGCTCCGGCCTGCCCGGAAACGGCCCGCGAAAGGGAACACGTGCACGCATCCAGACGCCGGCTCATATCCGTGGTGGCCATGTCCGTCACGCTGCTGGCAGGCTCCGCCACCGCCGCCGTGGCCGTGGCCTCCTCGGACCCCGCCACCACCCTCCCGGCCGCCGCGGCCCCCGCCGCCGCGCCCGTGCAGAACCTGATCGTCGGCTACAAGCCCTCCGCCGCCGAAGCGGGCTCCAACACCGCCGCCGCCGCCGACGCCACCGCCAAGGGCAAGAAGGCCGGCAAGAAGGCGAAGTTCGACCGCCGTCTCGGTACCGGTGCCGCGCTCGTCAACCTGGGCGGTGCGACCGCCCCCGCCGACGCCGCCGACGTGATGGCCCAGTTCCGCGCCGACCCCGACGTCGCCTACGTCGAACCGGACTCCCGCGCCTACGCCATGGCCACCCCGAACGACACCGAGTACGCCAAGCAGTGGGACCTCTTCGAGCCCACCGCCGGGATGAACGTGCCCGCCGCCTGGGACAAGACGACCGGCTCCGGCGTCACCGTCGCCGTGATCGACACCGGTTACGTGACGCACTCCGACGTCGCCCCCAACATCGTCGCGGGCTACGACTTCATCAGCGACTCCACCGCCGCCCGCGACGGCAACGGCCGCGACAACAACCCGGCCGACCAGGGCGACTGGAGCGCGGCGGGCGAGTGCGGCACCGGCTCCGCGGCGAGCGGTTCCTCCTGGCACGGCACCCACGTGGCCGGCACGATCGCCGCGGCCGCCGACAACGCCAAGGGCGTCGCCGGCATCGCGTACAACGCGAAGATCCAGCCCGTCCGCGTCCTCGGCAAGTGCGGCGGCGCCACCTCGGACATCGTCGACGCCATCACCTGGGCCTCCGGCGGCTCGGTCCCCGGCGTCCCGGCGAACGCCACTCCCGCCAAGGTCATCAACATGAGCCTCGGCGGCTCGGGCACCTGCGGCACCAGCTACCAGAACGCCATCAACGCGGCCGTCGCCCGCGGCACCACCGTCGTGGTCGCCGCCGGCAACAGCAACGCCGACGCGGCGGGCTTCACCCCCGCCAGTTGCAACAACGTGATCACCGTGGCCGCCTCCAACCGCACCGGCGACCGCTCCTTCTACTCCAACTTCGGTACCCGCATCGACATCACCGCCCCCGGCGGTGAGACCCGCCGCGCCACCGACACGCCCGGCACCGTCACCACCCCCGAGAACGGCATCCTCTCCTCGCTGAACGACGGCGCCACCACCCCGGGCGCGGAGATCTACAAGCCGTACCAGGGCACCAGCATGGCCTCCCCGCACGTCGCCGGCCTCGCCGCGCTCCTGGTGGCCGCCAAGCCGTCCCTCACCCCGGCGCAGGTCAAGGCGGCCATCAAGGCCAACGCCCGCCCGCTCGCGGGCACCTGCACCGGCGGCTGCGGCGCCGGCCTCGCCGACGCGGCAGCCACCGTCAACGCCGTGATCTCCGCCCCGGTCACCCCGGTGTTCACCAACACCACGGACGTCGCCATTCCGGACAACGGCGGCGCCGTCTCCTCCTCGGTCACCGTCTCCGGCATCACCGGGAACGCCCCGGCCGCCCTCAAGGTGAACGTCGACATCAAGCACACCTACCGCGGTGACCTCGTCATCGACCTGGTCGCGCCGAACGGCACCGTCAAGCGGTTGCAGAACTCCTCCGGCGACAGCGCGGACAACATCCTCACCACCTACACCGTGGACGCCTCCGCCCTGCCCGCCAACGGCACCTGGCAGCTGCGCGTCCAGGACGTCGCCGCCGCCGACACCGGCTACATCGACTCCTGGAGCCTCGGCTTCTGAGCCCGGCCCCCACCCCGGCCCGTCAGGCCACCGGAGCCCCCAACCCGGCCCTGACGGACCCGCTGGTACGGACCAACACCAGCCCCCGGACCTGCCGGTACCCCACGTACCGGCAGGTCCCTCGGGCATTCCGGCCGACCGACTGATTTCTGCGTCACAAAGAGGGTCCACCCCCCGGCCGACCTCGTATTGTCGCGTCTCACAGGAAAGGCACAGGGCAGGGGCGCGAAAGGCTGGTGGCTGTGCGTGGCGGCGACGGGGAACGCTGACACAAGCGTCGGACACGGTGAACTCATCGAGGCGGTCGACCGCGCGCTGACCACCCACGGCCGGGCGATCCTCACCGGGCCGGCCGGAGCCGGCAAGACCGAAGTGGTGCGCGCCGTCGCGGCCGGCGCCGAGGCCCGCCGCGAGACCGTGCTCCACCTCGCCCCGGAAGCCGCCGACCAGTGGATACCCGAGGCATCGGCCGCCGCCCTGCTCGCCTCCGTACCCCGCGCCGCCCTCGACCGGCTCGCCGGACCCCAGCGCACCGCCATCGCCCTGCTGCGCCGCGAGACCGACACCCCGGGCGCCGGCCGCGACCACGTCGCACTGCGCCTCGCCGTGGTCGAGGTACTGCGCACCCTCGCCACCCGCAATCCCGTCCTGCTCGTCGTCGACAACGCCCAGTGGCTCGACGCCGAAAGCACCGACCTCCTGCGCTTCGCCCTGCGCCTCACCCCACCCCGGGTCCGGGTCCTCGTCGCCGAATGCGTCCAAGGCGGCGCCCCCGTCGCCGTATCGCTCTGCGGCCCCAGCACCCCCACCGTGCGGGTGCCCCCGCTCGGCGCGGAGGAAGTCGCCGAACTGCTCGTGCGGCACGGGTTGCCCGCCCGCCTCGCCGGCCGCATCCACCAGGCCAGCGGCGGCAACCCGCGCCTGGCCCTCGCCCTCGGCCACTCCCTCACCGAAGCCGCCGGATCCCGCGACGGCGGCCCCGGCGCCCACCACGCCGACACCCTGCCCGTCTCCGGGCAGGCCCGCGAAGTCGCCCGGCGGCTGCTCGCCGAAGCACCCGCACGGGCCCGGCGCACCCTGCTCCTCGCCGCCCTCGCCTCCCGCCCCACGACCGCCCTGCTGCGCCGGGCCGGCAGCCCCGACGCCGAGGCGGAACTGGCCGAGGCGGAACGGGCCGCCCTGGTCACCGTGGGCGAGGACGGCGCCGTCCGCTTCACCGCCGGCGCGCTGCCCACGGCACTGGCCGCCGACGCCGGCTGGCCCGAGCGGGCCGCCGGGCACGCCGCGCTCGCCGCCGCCGTCGACGACCCCGTCCAGGCCGTACGGCACCGGGCCCTTGCGGTGGACACCCCCGACGCCGGACTCGCCGCCGAGATCACCGAGGCCGCCGCGGCCTGCCGGCGCCGCGGCCAGCGCGCCCTCGCCGCCGAACTCGGACTGCTCGCCGCCGAACGCACCCCCGGCGACCGGCCCGAGGAGGAACTGGCCCGGCTCGTCACGGCCGCCGAGGACGCGGGCTGGGCCGGGCGCGCCGACCTCGCCCGCCGCGCCGCCCGCGCCGTCCTCGCCCGCGACGCCTCACCCGCCGACCGGGTCCGCGCCCGCCTCGCCGTGATCGACGCCGCCGGGCAGGCGCTGGCCGACCTCGACGAGACCTTCGCCTACGCCATCGACGACGCCGCCGGGGACCCCGCCCTGCTGGCCGCCGTCCGGCTGCGCGTCGCCTGGAAGCACAACCTCAGCGACGGCGACCCGGTACGTTCCCGCGACGCGGCCGCCGAGGCGGGAGCCCTCGCCGCGCTCGGCGGCGACCAGGTGGCCGAGGCCATGGCCCTGACCGTGCGGGCCCGGATGGGTCGTATCCTCGGCGACCCGGGAGCCGAGGACATCCTCGCGGAGGCGCTCGCCCTGCCGGTCCCCGAAGTGCCGCTCGGCATGCGCAACGCGCCGCAGTACCTCGCCGTCCGGCACGCCCTTTTCGACGACCGGCTGGAGGAAGCCCACCGGCAACTGCTCGTCCTGCTGCCCGCCGTGCAGCGCACCGGATCCTCCGAGGACGTCTTCGAAGTGCTGCGCAGCCTCACCGAGGTCGAACTGCGGCGCGGCAGGTGCGCGGCCGGGGCCGCGCACGCCCGGCGCGCCCTGGAACTGACCATCGAGGCGGGCCTCTCGCCCGGCCCCGCGTGGTACGTCGCCGCGACGGCCGAAGCCACCGGCGGCAGCTTCGCCCGCGCCGCCGGCTACGCCCGCCGAGGCATCCAGGCGTCCGAGGAGGAACACGACCAGGTGTTCCTCTCCCGCGCCCTCTTCGCCCTCGGTTCGGTGGAACTGGCCACGGGGGAGGCGGCGAAGGCGGTGGCCACGCTGCGCCGGGTCGCGGGCCTGGAAGACGCCCAGCAGGTGGTCGACCCCTCGATCCTGCGCTGGCACGGGGAACTCGCCGAGGCCCTGGTCGCGGCCGACGCCCCCGGTGAAGCCGCCGAACTGCTGGACTCCGTCCGTACGGTGGCGCGCGCGCTCGGACGCACCGGTGTGCTGGCCGCCCTCGACCGGGCCCAGGGCCTGTGCCTGTCCGCGCGGGGTGACGCGGAGGCGGCCGTGGCCCTGCTGGAGGCCACGGCCCGACGCTTCGACGAACTCGGCCTGCCCCTCGAACGCGGCCGTACGCTCCTGGCCCTGGCCCGCGTCGAACGCCGCCGCCGGCGCCGAGCCCCCGCCCGTACCGCGCTGCGGGAGGCGGCCGAGGTGTTCGACCGGGCCGGGGCGAAACCCTGGCTGGACCTCGCCCGCGAGAGCGCTCCCGAGGCCGCCGCCCTGCACCCCGGGGTGGCGGCCCTGACCGAGGCCGAGACCCGCCTCGCGCTGCTCGTCAGCCAGGGCGCCAGCAACCAGGAGGCCGCCGCGAAGCTCTTCCTCAGCGTGAAGACGGTGGAGTCCCGGCTGACCCGCATCTACCAGAAGCTCGACGTCCGTTCGCGGGCGCAGTTGGCGACGGCCCTGCGCGCGCGCTGAGTACGGGCCGCGTTCGGCTGTGTACCGGTCCTCTCCCGGGCCGGGTCAGCAGGTGAGGTGGTCGCCCGGGGTGACGCCCAGCACCTGGGTGAAGCTCTGGTAGGCGTTCACCCGGCTCTGGACCTGCGCCGGATTGCCGCCGTTGCACTCCAGGGAGCCGTTGATCGAGCGGATGGTCTCGCCGAAGCCGGCGCCGTTCACCATCGCCGCGTGGGCGGTCATGGTGCCCGGGCCGTTCTGCGTGTTCCAGTACCAGAGCGCCGTCTTCATCGCGACGGCCGGGTCCTGCTCGACGAGGTAGGGGTTGGCGAGCAGGTTGATGCCGAGGGCGTCGCCCGCCGCCTTGTAGTTGAAGTTCCAGCTCAGCTGGATGGGGCCGCGGCCGTAGTAGGCGGCCTGGCCCGCCGGACAGCCGTAGGGCTGGGACGCGTCGCAGTAGTGGGGGTAGTTGGCGGTGTTCTGCTCGACGATGTAGACGAGGCCGCCGGTCTCGTGGGAGACGTTGGCGAGGAAGGCGGCGGCCTCGCGCCGCTTGACGGTGTCGTCCCCGGTGTGCGCGAAGGCGGGGTACGCGGAGAGCGCCGCGACCAGCCCGTTGTAGGTGTAGAAGGGGTTCCGGTTCGGGAACATCCGGTTGAACTGCGCTTCGCTGACGACGAATCCGGAGGGGTCGCCGGTGCCCGGGTCCGGGTCCTGGCCACCGCCGCCGCAGGCGCCTTGGTCCGACCAGACGCCCCACTGTCCGGTGGTGCCCGGTGTCTCGCCCTGGGTCCACCACTTGGCCTGCCAGTTGTGGCCCGCGTACGAGGCGCTCATGCCGTTCGTGTAGACGCCGGAGGCGGTCCAGGAGCCCGCGCAGGCGGGGGCCGCGGCGGCGGGGGAGGCGGGCAGGGCGACGGCGAGGCCGAGGGTCACGGCGGCGGCCGCGGCCATGGACAGGGCGCGGCGACGTAGCGCACGGATCACGGAAGTGCTCCTTCAGTGGGGGGAGTTGTCGTGGGGACGACTACGGCCACTGAAGCGAAAGTGGTCTGAACCTGTCAAGGTCTAGACCAAAGCTGTTGCTTTTGGCGTGTTCGGCTGCGCACACACGGGACCGGCGTGACGACGAAGGTCGTCACGCCGGTCCGGGGTGAGAACTGATCAGCTGCCGGCGGACAGGTTTCCGGACAGGACCGGGATGTTGTCCACGATGTGCGAGAGGGACTCGTCGCCCTTGGCCTGGGTGGAGTTCTCGGTGCACTGCTGGTTCTGCGGGTTGGACAGGACGTTGATGTCCTGGACGCCGACGTTGACCAGGGCGACCAGCGACTGGGCGTTGACCTTGGCGGGCAGGCCGACGCAGAGCTTGTTCAGCGAGCCCTGGACCAGGCTCAGCTGCGGGCTCATGGCGCCATCGGTCTTCTGGTTGCCGTAGATCTGCGCGGCACCGTTGCCGTTGACGGTGTTCACGCCGTTGTCGTTGCCGATCGCCATCGCCGGGGAGGCGGCGACGGCCCCGGCGCCGATGACGGAAGCGGTGACCGCGGCGGTTGCCATGAACTTCTTGAGCATGGTGAGGAATCCTTCTGTCGCATGAGCTGTCCCCGGCGGGTACGTCCAGATCAACTACCGACCTGCCCGGGGGTTATCACCCGTCACCCATGCGGCCCAACGATCCGGGAACCACGCGACGGCGTCCGCTGGGCGGCGCACCCCGCGCGGGGTCCGGACCGCCCGGCGGAACGCGTCAGCCGGTCTTGCGGCGCACCTTCTTGTTCTTGCCGCCGGGGCCGCTGCTGGAGCCCTGCACCTTCGCCCGGCTCTGGTGGGACTGCTGGGCGTGCGCGTTCGCCGCGTTGCGCTCCAGGGCCTCGCGGAACTTGCGCTTGGCCTCCTCGGCGGGGGATTCGTCCTGCGGGGTGTCGGTCTCGTCGGCCATAGGTCCTCCTGGGAGTGATGAAGCCACCTCAGTCTGTCAGCCCACAGCCGCGCTGACCAGCGCGTTCCCGCGCGGGGCGGCGGACCGGTCAGGCGCGGGGTCGCGGAGCCCCGGCGCCGCCGCCCGTACGGACGGCCCGCAGGGCCGCCAGGTGGAGCGCGTAGGGGTCTCCGTGGGCGACCGGACTGCCGGTGAGGGTGTACCACTCGTCGGCGTCCAGGTACTGGATCTCGAAGCGGACCTTGCCGTCCGCTCCCGCGACGGTGCGCAGCGTGAGGTCGCCGGTGATCACGCCGACCTCGTCGGTCATGGCGCCGCCGGGTCCGGCGAGGACGTGGTCCTCCCACCGCCGGGGCGCACTCATGAGGCGCAGGTGTCGATCATCGTGGTGAGCATGGCCTTCTCCGGTGGGGTGACGGTCAGCTTGTAGAAGGACTTGACGGTGGTCCAGGCGCGTCCGTACTGGCACCAGCTCGACTTGTCCGGCGGCTGCCACAGGTCAGGGGTCTGGTCGCCCTTCGAACGGTTGGAGGCCGCCGAGACGGCCAGCAGTTGGGGGCGCGTCAGGTCGTTGGCGAACGCCTTGCGCTTGGCGGCGTCCCAGCCGGCCGCGCCGGAACGCCAGCCCTCGGCGAGCGGGACCATGTGGTCGATGTCCAGTTTCGCGGCGTCGGTGATGTCCGCGCCGTCGTACAGGCTCTTCCAGGTGCCGGACACCGCCCGGCACTGCGCGTCCTGGGTGACGTTCTTGCCGTCGCGCCTGAGGACGACCTCACGGGTGTCGCACTTGTCGCCCTGCTCGGCCCAGTGCGTGAACCTGTCCCGGCTGTAGCCGGCCATCGTGCCCGGTTTGGCGACCACCAGGGCCGCCAGTCGCGTCCGGGCCTCCGCCGCGCCGACCATGCCGGGCAGTACGTCGCCGGCGACGGGTTTCGCGGCGCCGCCGGCCGCGGGCCCGCCGCCCGCCCCGTCCCGCTTGCCGTCCGCGCTCCCGGCGCTCCCGCCGCACCCGGCGAGTGCGAACAGCAGCACCACGGCCACCGCCACGCCCCGCTGCCCCGCCTGACGACCCATGAACCCACCCCGCCCCGAACTCCGCGCGCTGTCCCGGGGAAGCCTACCCAGCCGAGCCCCTCCCACCGGCCCGGCGCCCTCGAACCGCGGTGTGACGGGACCTCACCCGGATCACGCACATCGGCTATGACCGAATCGCCGCGCAGGACGCGAACCGCCCCCGGGCCGAGAGGACCGGGGGCGGTTCGGTGCACGGGCGGGGGAATCAGACGGCGTCGGCCGTCTCCGCCACCTTCAGGGCCGGGGTCTCGCCGGAGGCCACGGGCTCCGACACGCGGGGGCCGTGCCCGTTGCGCAGTCCGATCCAGCTGATCAGGGCGACCAGGGCGAAGGCCGCCGCGCCGATGCCGAACGTGAGGGTGAAACCGGACTCGGCGGGCAGGGCGGGAACGCCCGGCGGGAGGTGCTCGATCGTCTTGGAGGCCAGGATCGTGGTGACGATGGCGCTGCCGATCGCGCTGCCGGTCGAGCGGGAGATCGAGTTGATGCCGTTCGCGATGCCGCTCTGGTGGTGAGGGACGCTCGACATGATGACGGCGGGCATGGCGGCGTAGCCGAAGCTGACGGCCGCGCCGACTACGACACCGGCGCCGATCACCGAGAAGGTGTGGCCGTGGTCGACGGCCAGCCAGCCGAAGCCGACGGCGCCGAGCCCGGCGGCCAGGGCGAGTGCGACGCGCGGGCCGCGGTGGCGGACCAACTGGCCGCCGATGGGCGACGCGAGCAGCGAGACGATCGCACCGGGCAGCAGGAACTGGACGGAGGCGCGCAGGATCGACGCGTCGAATCCGTACCCGGTCAGCGCCTTCGGCATCTGGACGAGGTAGGAGACGCCGAGGAAGTTCGCGAACATGCCGAACCCGACCAGGATGCCGGCGAGGTTGGCCATCAGCACCGGGCGGTGGACGAACATCCGCATGTCGACCAGGGGCTCACGCACCTTGCGCTCGACCAGGACCCACACGACGGTCATCACGGCGGCGCCGGCGAAGCTGCCGAGCGTACGGGCGGAGGACCAGCCCCACTCGTGGCCCTGGGAGATGGGCAGCAGGAGTAGGAGCAGGGCGATGCCCAGGGTCAGCGCGCCGAGGAAGTCGGTGCGGCCGCCGGTCTTGTGGCGGGTCGCCGGAACCAGGAACACGACCGCCAGGAGGGCGAGGGCGGCGAAGCCGGTCGCCATCCAGAAGGCATTGCGGTAGTCGGCGCCGTCACCCGAGGTCAGCAGGCCGGTGGCGACCAGCGCCAAGCCGCTGCCGAACGCGAGCGTGCCACTGACCAGCGCCATGGCACCCGGCAGCTTCTGCGGCCGGACCTCTTCGCGCAGGACCGAGAGGGCCAGCGGGAAGATCGCGGTGGCCGCGCCCTGGAGGACCCGGCCCAGGATGAGCAGCGGCAGCGAGGTCGCGAGGGCGGCGACGACGGAACCCGCGACCATGACGGCGAGTACGGCCACCAGGGTCGGCTTCTTGCCGTGCTGGTCGCCGAAGCGGCCGAGCAGGGGGGTGAAGACGGCGGCGGACAGCAGGGTGGCGGTGGTCACCCAGCTGACGTTGGCGGTCGAGGTGCCGAGGTCGTTGCGGATCAGGCCCAGGATCGGGACGGGCAGGGTCTGCATCATCGACACGACCATGGCGGCGAGACTCAGGGCGAAGACGATGACCGTCTCGTTCCCGGGTCTGGCGGCGGAGGGGGTGGATGCGGCGGTGCTCATGGCTGGCAGGACCTTCTTAACGCTTCAGATCGCAGATGTTTTAGCTCATCAAGTACATGGATGAAGGTAGACGCCAATAGTTAAGGAGGTCAAGTAAACAATTGATAATGCCAACCTTCTTGCGTACGCTCGAGCGTATGAGTGCCACCATCGGACCGGTCGTCCCCCACCGCCCTACCAAGCTCCAGCTTCTGGAACTGCTCGCCGCCATCGGCACCGCCCAGTGGCGGGATTTCGCGGCGGCCGCCGCCCGGTACGGGCTCACCTCCACCCAGGCCAGAGTCCTCGCGCAGCTGGAGGGGCCCGTGCCGATGCGAGGTTTGGCCACCCTGTTGGTGTGTGACGCGTCCAACGTCACGGGCATCGTCGACCGGCTGGAGGCGCGCGAGCTGGTGCGGCGCCAGCCGTCCCCGGTCGACCGGCGCGTGAAGCACGTGGTCGCCACGGACGAGGGCCGGGACATCATCAGGCGGGTGCGCGAGGAGATGCAGGCGACGCACGGCGCGCTCGACACCCTCGACGAGGAAGAGGGCGCGACGCTCTACGCCCTGCTGGAGCGGCTCCGGCCCGCCATGGAGAAGGACGCCTGAGCGGGCCGCTCGGAGGGGGCGGAGCCGGCGGACCCGGCCGGCCCGAGGGTTTCCGAGGGCTTTAGAGCTCCTCGTCGAGGGCGGCGGCGTCCAGCGCCGCCGTGAGACGGCTCAGGCGCGCCTGGAGGTCGCGGATCTCCTCCAGCTCGAACCCCGTCGCCACCGCGATACGGCGGGGCACCTCCACGGCGCGGGCGCGCAGCGCCGCGCCTTCCTCGGTCAGTACGGCGTGGACCGAGCGCTCGTCCTCGGTGCTGCGTTCGCGCCGCACCAGGCCGGCCCCTTCGAGCCGCTTGAGCAGCGGCGACAGCGTGCCCGAGTCGAGCCGCAGGTGCTGCCCGAGCTGCTTGACGGGCGTCGCGCCGTGCTCCCACAGCACCAGCATCACCAGGTACTGGGGGTAGGTGAGGCCGAGGTCCTTGAGGACCACCCGGTAGAGGCCGCCGAAGGCGCGGCTCGCGGCGTTGAGCGCGAAGCAGATCTGCCCGTCCAGGCGCAGGAAGTCCTGGTCACGGAGGTCGGGGGTGGGCTGCTGGGTCATGTGGGCCAGTGTACCGGTTGGGTACTTGCGTGCCATTGAGTTGTGTACAACTGAATTGTGTGGTCTATTGGTGGAAGCGGTCGGTTCACCGGCCGCAGAGGTTCACCCTCGAACCGCCTCGCCACCTCCCGAGAGGAACTCCGATGGACGCGCTGTACACCGCTGTCGCCACCGCCAACGGCCGTGAGGGCCGCGCAGTCAGCTCCGACGGCCAGATCGACCTCGCGCTGGCCATGCCCCCGGCGCTCGGCGGCAACGGGCAGGGCACCAACCCCGAGCAGCTCTTCGCGGCCGGCTACGCCGCCTGCTTCGCCAGCGCGCTCGGCCTCGTCGGCCGTCAGGCCAAGGTCGACACCGGTGACATCTCCGTCACCGCCGAAACCTCCATCGGCCAGGACGGCTCCGGTTTCGGACTGGCCGTCACCCTGCGCATCGAGCTCCCCGAGTCCCTCGCCGGCGAGACCGGCGCCCTGCTGGTCAAGCAGGCGCACGAGGTCTGCCCGTACTCCAAGGCGACCCGCGGCAACATCCCCGTCGAGCTCGTCATCGAGTAGAAGGTCCCCGCGCCCCTCGCGGCGCCGCACCCGCCGCGACGGCCCATCCGGCGCCTCCGTCCACGGGGGCGCCGGAGGCGTCTGCGGCTCCGGTCAACTCGCCGCACGGCGCGCCTGGTTGGGGGAGTGGAAGTGTGCCGGATCGGCTGCACGCGGCAGCGCCCCACCACTACCGTGGCGGCATGAGCGCCGATGAACTCGACCCCCGGGACGTGTGGCCGTTGCCGCCGGCCTGGATGTTCGACTGCACCGACTGTTTCCGCCTCTACCGGTCCATGAAGCGCATCGAGCGGGTCACCGAGGAGATGTGGCTGACGGGGCCGCGGGGGGTCGACCCGGACCCCGCGGACAGCGGACCCGGCTCGCGGATCCGGCTCGCCCGCCATCTGGCTGTCAGCCACGAGAGCCTGCTGCCCGAGTGGGCACCCGAATGCGAGCGCTGCGGCGACCACGAACGCAGACTGGCGCACGCCGACGGCACGGAGTTCGCTCTCGCGGCCGCCCAGGTGGCCGCCGAACACCGGGCCGCGCACCTCTTCGTCCCGCCCCGCGGACTGGGCCTCGTCTGACCGGTGGCCTATCGGGGCGCCGCACGCCTACCGGGGCGCGGCCCCCGGGCCGCGACCGCGGCGCAGGCCACCGCGAGCGGCAGTTCCGCACCCGCCGCCGGCAGCAGCACCAGCCCCTGTCCGCCGGTCACGAGCGCGTTCGTGACGTCGAACCAGGCGTCCACGGCCGACCTCGCAGATGCCCGAGCCCGCGCGGGCATCGACGCGCAAGCGGGTGGCCGGCCCTGCGGGACCCGTCCTCCCCGCACACCCTGACCGTCTCGGCGGAGTCGGGCCGGGCCGAGGCCCGTACCGGCACCACCGCCCCGGACTGACGGCTCCACCGGCCTCAGGCCGAGGCCCGCCGCACCAGTACGGTCGGTGTGATCACCGGCTGCGGCGGTCGCCGAGAGCCCAGCGTGCCGAGCAGCAGCCGTGCCATCAGGCGGCCCATACCCTCGACGTCCTGGCGGACCGTGGTCAACGGCGGATCCGCCGCCTCTGCCACCCGCTCGGTGTCGTCGAAGCCGACGACCGCCACGTCCCCCGGCACGTCGAAGCCCCGTTCGCGGAGCACCGCGAGGGCGCCCGTCGCCATCAGGTCGTTCGCGGCGAACACCGCGTCGAGGGCCGGTCGGCGCTCCAACAGTTCCCGCATCGCGCGGGCCCCGCCCGCCGGCGTGAAGTCACCCACCGCTACCAGCGCGGGATCGCCCCCGACCACCACGTCCCGGTAGCCGTCGAGCCGGTCCGTCGCGGAGGTCTGGTCGAGCGGGCCCGCGATGTGGGCCACGCTCCGCCGGCCCCGGGCGAGCAGGTGACGCACCGCCTCCCGCGCGCCGCCCCGGTTGTCGGCGTCGACGTAGGGGGCGCCGAGCTCGCCGGGGCCGGCCGTCCAACCCGGCCGGCCGCCGTACACCGTGGGCATGCCGATCCGGCGGGTGATCTCGGGCAGCGGATCGTCGGTGTGCAGGGAGAAGGCGAGCGCCCCGTCGACGTGGCCTCCCGCCAGGTATCGCCCGATCCGTTCGTAGTCCCCCCGGTCCTCCACCATGAGCAGTACCAACTGGGTGTCCTGCGCGGTGAGTTCCCGACTGATACCGCGTATCTGGCGCGAGAAGAACGGGTCGGAGAAGATCCGTATCTCCGGCTCGGGGATGATCACGGCCACCGCCCCGGTGCGCCGGGTCACCAGGGTGCGGGCCGCGTGGTTCGGTACGTAGCCGAGCTCGCGCACGGCCTCGCGGACCTTGTCCACCAGATGCGCGCGGACCCCGTCGCCGCCGTTGACGACCCGGGAGACCGTGGCGCGGGACACCCCGGCCAGTGCGGCCACGGCCTCCAGGGTGGGGCGGTCCCCGGGAACACGAAGCTGTTCGGGCACGGGTGCTCCTCACGCGGGCCGGGCGTTGCCTTGCCGCGCAGCAGGTTAACCCGTACCGCCGGGGGTCCCCGGCGGTACGGCCCGCTCAGTGGCCGAAGTCGAACCAGTTGACGTTCACGAAGTCGGCCGGTTGGCCGCTGGTGAAGGTCAGGTAGACGTCGTGGGTGCCGGTGACGGCGCTGATGTTGGCCGGTACCGTACGCCAGCTCTGCCAACCACCGGCCCCGGCGACGGAGAAGCTGCCGACCGGCGGGCTCGTCCGGCTGTCGAGGCGGACTTCGACGAGCCCGCTGACCCCGCCGGCCGCACCGCTCGCGACCCGCCCGTAGAACTGCCGGGCCGCGGTGGTGCCGAAGTCCACGCCCTTGTACAGGGCCCAGTCGCCGTTGGCGAGCGAGGCGAGGTCCTGGCCGCCGCCGGTGTCCGACGTGGTCTCCTTGGCCGTGCCGGCCTGGTCGTCGTACGACTCGGCCTGGATGGCGGCGTAGGCGTTCCGTCCCCCGGCGGGCGGCGTGGTCGGCGGCGTCGTGGGTGGGATCGTCGGCGGGGTGGTGGGGGGAGTGGTGGAGCCGCCGGTCTTCTGGAGTACGGACACGTAGTCGACCACCATCGGGTGGCCGGGCTCGGTACCGGCGTCGGGGCCGCCGCCGAAGGCGTCGGGGAAACCGCCGCCCATGGCCACGTTCAGGATGATGAAGTAGCCGTGGTCGGTGGCGTTGGACCAGGTCGTGGCGTCGACCTGATTCGCCTTCACCGTGTGGAAGTCGACGCCGTCGAGGTAGAAGCGCATCTCCTCCACGGCCGTGGACCGGTCCCATTCCACCGCGTAGGTGTGGAAGCCGCCCTGACAGGTGGAGCCGGTGCAGGCGCGCTGGCCGCCGATCCCCGAGGTCTCGTTGCACGGACCGCCCGGACTGGTCCCGCAGTGCATGGTGGCCCACTCGTTGTTGAGCCCTTGGACGTTCTCCATGATGTCCAACTCGCCGATGCCCGGCCAGTTCCACCAGTTGCCCCGGTACGGGGCCCCGAGCATCCAGAACGCCGGCCAGTAGCCCTTCGCCGCGGCGCCGGTCACGTTCGGCATCTGGATGCGGGCCTCGGTCCGCAGGGTGCCTCCGGCCGGGGGCCGGAAGTCGGAGCGCTTGCTCTCCACCCGGGCCGAGGTCCAGTTGCCGGCCGCGTCCCGACGCGGGGTTATCCGGAGGTTGCCGGCGCCGTCGAGCGAGACGTTCGACGGGTCCGCCGTCATCGTCTCGATCTCGCCGGTCCCGAAGCCGGTGGGGCCGCCGGGGTAGCCGCGGCCGGTCGTGTACTGCCAGTCGGCGGTGTTCACGCCGGAGCCGGCGGCGCCGTCGAAGTCGTCCAGGAACACCCGGGACCAGCCGGCCGGGGCCGGGGGAGCGGCGGCGTTGGCGGACGGGGTGACGGCCACGGCCGCGGCTGCCGCCACCGCCATGGCCAGCGTGCTCAGGGCGGCCGTGACGGAACGGCGGGTGGGGGGACGGCGCCTTCTGCCGGATGTCTCACGCATGGGTGGGGGCCCTCTCTGCGTGCGCCCTCGGGGCGCGGTGGGGGGAAGTGCGGGCTGCGGCCGCCGTCCTGAGAGCGCTCTCAGAACGGCGATCGCCCGCCACTGTGCTCCCCGGCACGAGGACCGTCAAGAGATGGAACCGTCAAAGCCCGCAGGTAGTAAGGGAGTTCATTGGTTGAAGGGAGCGGCGAGGGCCGGCGCGGACCGGGGACCGGGCCGCTACTGGTCGGACGTCCGTCGCAGGACCAGGGAGACGAAGCCGAAGGTGTCCCGGTAGACATGCAGCCATTCGGAGCGCCGGGCGGTGGCCGTTTCGAGGGCCTCGGCGGCATCGGGATCGGCGGGCCGGTCAAGGGCCCATGACGCGAGCGATCCCCAGCAGGACCATTCGTAGTCGTCCAGCTCGCGACGCGTGCTGACGTGCCCGTCGACGGGCGTCCACCCGTCGGCGACGACACGGTCCACGGTGGTCGCCAGGTCGGTGAACTCCCCGAGCATCTCGATGGCCTCAGGCGAGGGTTCGCGGTCCCAGAACCCGTCCCCGATCAGGACGCGACCGCCGGGAGCCAGGAGCCGACGTGCCGCGGCGAGGGTGGGCAGCAGGCCGCCGAAGGCGTGCGTGGCCCCGACGCTGAGCACGAGGTCGAACGGCTCGGCCGGGGCGAAATCCGCGGCCGACCGGTGGTGGAGGACGAGGCGTTCGCGAACGCCGAGGCGACTCGCGGCCCGGCCGGCCTGCGCCAAGGCGTCCTCGGAGACGTCGACGCCTTCGGCGTGCAGGCGGGGATGCGTTTCGAGGGCGCGCAGCAGCCACTCCGCGGTGCCGCAGCCGAGGTCGAGCACGCGGGCGTCGGCGCGGGGGACACCGCGTTCCAGGAGCCGGCGCACCGACCCGTCGTCGAGCGGAGCCTTGATCGGGTGGTCGGCATGGGCGATGCGGGATATCTGTTCACGGTCCACCGGCGCAGCCTGCCGGCGGGTGGAGTCCGAGCGCACCTCGTTTTTTCGGGCCCCGGCGGCGCCGGTGGCAGTGCCCGGCCCCCGGTGCCCCAACCGGATGCCGCCCGGGCCGGCCGGCATCCCCGGCACACCCCGTCCACGAGCTGAGACGTCGTACGGGATCGAGCCGAGTCCCGGGAACGATCGCGCCAATCGCCACCCGCGGGCGGGTCGTACGCCGTCCCGACCGGATACCGTCCGCCGATGAATTCGAACAGATTCCCCTCGTTCGAGCGTGCGTCCGTGCACGCCTCCGGGCTCGCGACGCGTGCGCCCAGCCGCCGGACCGTGCTGCGCACCGCCGTCGCCGGAACGGCCGCCACCGGCTCGGTGCTCGGCCTCGGCTCGGCCTTCCCCGCCCCCGCCACGCCCGCCGCGCCCCCGGCGGGACAGCGCCCGAACGCCCCGGACCAGGCCCTGCGCGAACTAGCGGCCGGCAACCGGCGCTGGCGGAACTACCGTCAGGAACACCCGCACGAGTCCGCTTCCCTGCGCGTGCGGCTGACCCGGGCGCAGCACCCGTTCGCGATCGTGCTGGGCTGCGTCGACTCGCGCGTCCCCCCGGAGCTCGTCTTCGACCAGGGGCTCGGCGACCTGCTCACCGTACGGTCGGCGGGCGAGGTGCTGGACGAGGCCGTGCGCGGCAGCGTCGCCTACGGCGTCCTGGAACTGGCGATCCCCCTGGTGCTGGTCCTGGGCCACCAGTCCTGTGGGGCGGTCGGGGCCGCCGTCCACGCCGAGGAGACCGGCGAGCCGCTGCCGGCGCACATCCAGTACCTGGCCGACCAGATACGACCCTCGATCGACCACACGCAGCACGGCGACGCCCGCGTCGACGCCACCATCGACGCCCAGGCCCGGCGCACCCGCGACCTGCTGTCCGCCGACCCGGACATCGCCCGGCGGATCGCGACGGGCGAACTCGCGGTGGCCGCCGCCCGTTACCGACTCGCCGACCAGCGGGTGAGCGTACTGGCCTGACACCGCGCCGGTGGCTGCGCCTGGCCGGAAACAGCGCGTTCAGGCGGGCGTGGCCGCCGTACTGTGGAGTAATGCCTGTAGTAGACATCAGTTCCGGCGCCGAGAACTTCCATGCCGATCCGTACAGCTTCTACGCCATGCTGCGCGAAAGGGGCCCGGTCCACCAGGTCGTGATGAACGACCGGTTGCGGGAGCCGAGTTGGCTCGTCGTGGGACACGACGAGGCGCGCCAGGCCCTCAATCACCCCGCGCTGCTCAAGGACTGGCGTGATACCGACATGTTCCCGGACGTCGTGGTGACGGCCGCCAACGCGAACATGCTGGAATCCGACCCGCCGCACCACACCCGGCTGCGCCGGTTGGTCGCACGGGAGTTCACCGCACGCCGCATGGAAGCGATGCGGCCCCGGGTCCAGAAGATCACCGACCGACTGCTGGACGACATGGCGGCCCGGCCGGAGCGCAGCGCCGACTTGATCAAGACACTCGCGTTCCCGCTGCCCATGACCGTCATCTGTGAACTGCTGGGCGTGCCCGACCTGGACCGCGAGCGTTTCCGCCAGTGGTCCAACGAGGTGGTGGCCCCCGGCGAGGACAGCGTGCCCGGCGCCGCGCACGAGCAGCTCAGCGCCTTCCTCGCCGAACTCGTCGAGGCCAAGGCCAAGACGCCCGGAGAGGACCTGCTCAGCGCCCTGATCCGCACCCGGGACGAGGACGGCGACTCCCTGTCCGAGGAGGAGCTGATCGGGATGGCCTTCCTGCTGCTCGTCGCCGGACACGAGACGACCGTCAACCTCATCTCCAACGGCGTACGGGCCCTGTTCGCACACCCGGCTCAACTCGCCGCGCTACGGGCCGACTTCGACGGGCTCCTGCCCGGTGCGGTCGAGGAGATGCTCCGCTACGACGGCCCCGTGCAGAACGCCACCTACCGCTACGCGGGTGAGGACGTGGAGATCGGCGGTGCCGTCATCCCGGCCGGGGCGACCGTCCTCGTCTCGCTGGCGGCTGCCGACCGCGACCCCGCCCGGTTCGGGGAACCCGACACCTTCGACATCCACCGCGCCCCCCAGGGCCACCTCGCCTTCGGCCACGGCCTGCACTTCTGCCTGGGCGCCCCGCTGGCCCGGATGGAGGGCCGCATCGCGATCCGGAGCCTGCTGGAGCGTTTCCCGGACCTGGCCGAGGACCCGGCCGGCGGCCCCCCGGCCTGGCTGGCGGGCAGTCTGATGAGGGGCGTCAGCCGGCTGCCCGTCCGCTGGTAGCACCCGCCGGGGCGGGGCCGTCACATCCCCCGGCGCCTGGCACCGCCGTCGGTCACAGTCGCCGTCAGTGGCCGGCGCGCCCGCTCGCCGGCTCCGGATCAGGCAGCGGGCCGCCGGCGCACCGGGCGTCCTGGGCGGGCAGGACGCCGTCGAGGGGGTACGCCTCGACATGGGCGTCGACGCACGGGCGTGGTTCTGGAACTGGCCGTGGTCACCGCCGTCCACGGTGATCAGCCGCGAGCCGGCCAGTCCACGGTGCGCGCGCACCGCCGACTCGTAGTACGTCGCCGGGTCGTTCGTCGAGTTCAGCTTGAGCACGGGTGGCAGGCCCTCGCCGGTGACCTTGACTCGGGGCGTCCGGCTGACCGGCCAGTCGGCGCAGACCGAGGCGAAGGTCAGCTCGCGCGCCCCGGCGAGCGGATGGGCGTCAGTGGCCCGGGCGCTGTGCTGCCGCCAGTATCGGCCGTCCCGCCTCCACGGGGTGTCCCCGCGGGTGACCGAGAAGAAGTCGGCGTCGAAATCGGTGCCCAGGGGGTGCGCGAGTCGCGCGGCCACGGCCCGGTGTACGTCCGCCTGAGCCTCGTCGGGGTGGACGAGGACTCCCAGGAGCGTCGCGAGGCCCTCGAATCCGTCCCCCGCGAGCGGGTCACGGCGGGCTGGCCGGGTCACCGTGGGGCGACCCCGGCCCGGCGGGCCGACCCGGGCCTCCGGCGGGCGCGGGCCGTTCGGGGAACCGGGCCGGTCATCGGCCCGGTCACACGCGGACATATGCACCGATCCTCCTACTATGGGCGCTTTGTCGGTGGTCGCCGCGAGGAGTCCCATGTCCCCATCCCCCGTATCCCCCGTATCCGCCGGTCGGTCCGTCGGTCGGTCCGCCCCGCGCGGGCGGCCCGCCGCGTCGCTGCGCCTGTTCGCGACGGCCTTGGTGGCCACCGGCGTCCTCGCCACCACCGCGCCCGCCCTCGCCTCGGCCCCCGCCCACGACGACACCCACCACCACGCAGGAACCCACCACAGCGCCGGCACCGACCCCCTCGGTGAACCCGCCCTGCCCGGCGAGGCCGCCGTCCTCGGCGAGGACCACGCCCGCGCCCACGCCGGCCGCAGGCGGGCCGTCGACGCCCTGCGCGAGTACCCCCAATCGTGGCGTACCGCCGGCCTCGCCTCGCTGCGCGCCTCCCAGCAGCGGCTCAACGCCGGCTTCGCCGCACCGCTCTTCGGCCGCTTCACCGACTACTTCCCCTCGCCCGACTTCGGCGTGCACGTGGCCCAGCTCCCCACCGGGAAGGTGCTGCTCTTCTCCTTCGAACGGGTGGAGGTCAACCCCACCAAGGAGACCGGCCCCACCGACCGGATCGGTCGCACCAACGCGGGCCGGGCCTACCTCTGGGACCCCGCCAAGGGCACCGGCCGCTCGGCGTTCAAAAAGGTGCCGCCGCCCACCGTGCTGATGCCGGACGGCACGTTCGTCCCGCGCCCCGCCCCCTTCTTCTGCGCGGGTCACTCCTACCTGCCCAACGGCATGGTCGGCGTCTTCGGCGGCAACGGCGGCGGCAAGGGCGGTACGGGGGCCAGGCTCTCCTTCGTCTTCGACCCGTGGACCGAGACCTGGTTCCGCAACCGCGACCTGGCGGTGGGCCGCTGGTACCCCTCCGTGGTCACCGGCGCCGACGGCCGACAGCTGATCATGTCCGGGCAGGACGAACGCGGCACCGGGCACCCCACCCCGGTGGTCGAGCGCTTCCCGGCGCGCGGCCACCGCGTGCCCTGGCGCCCGTACGACATCCCGGCGGGCGTCGCCGCGGAGCGGTTCGCGGCGGACGCCCCGTTCCGCAACGACTACCCGCACCTGTTCTCGCTCCGCGACGGCATGATCTACGGTCTGGGGCGCGACGCCGACCAGCAGTGGGTGTTCGACCCGGTGAAGGAGACCCGCAAGGATCTGCCCCGGCGGCCGGCCGACTTCCGCGGCTACGGCTCGGCCGTCGCGCTGCCCGCGGGTCTGCGCGGGCCGGACTCCGTCCTGGTGCTGGGCGGCGACCCGCACGACCCGTCGACCTACCGGCTGTCCGGCGGCGCCTGGAAGACCGACACCCCCCGGGCGTTCGGCCGCACTCAGGACGACACCCTGATCCTGCCGGACGGCACCCTCCTGACCGTCAACGGGGCACTCGACACCAGGAACTACGGGTACGGGCCGTTCAACCCGAAGGCCGACCTCAAGTACCGGCGGATCGAGCTGCGCGACGCCCACGGCCACTGGAGCCTGGGACCGGCGCAGCGGCTGCCGCGCGGCTACCACTCCAACGCCCTCGTGATGCCCGACGGACGGGTGATGATCACCGGCGACGAACTCCAGCAGATCGCCAACGACCCCGACATCGCGGACGGGATGGACGGCAGCGTCGAGCTCTACGAGCCGCCCTACCTGCACCGAGGTCCCCGGCCGGCCCTCGACCGGGCACCGCGCGGCGAACTGGCCTACGACGCGGAGTTCACCGTCCGCACCTCCACCCCCGGGGACGTGACACGGGCCGTCCTGCTGGCCCCCACGACGGTCACCCACGCCGTGAACACCAGCCAGCGACACCTGGAGCTGCGCCGGACCGCGAGCCGCGGCGACACCCTCACCCTGCGCACCCCGCCCACGGCGGCCGACGCCCCGCCCGGGTACTACATGCTGTTCCTGCTCAACTCCAAGGGCGTCCCGAGCGCGGCACAATGGATCAAACTGGGCCCGAGGCCGGGCCGCCGCTGAGGCACCGCGACACGGGCCGCCGAGGCGCGGGCGGCCTACTCGAAGCGGGTCGTGTCGCCCGCGCCGTAGCGGACGATCTCGGCCCCGCCGCCCGAGAAGTCGATGACCGTCGTCGGCTTCGTCCCGCACTCGCCCGAGTCGACCACGATGTCCACCACGTGGTCGAGTCGCTCCTTGATCTCCCAACCCTGCGTCAGCGGCTCGGGCTCGTCGGGCAGGAGCAGGCTGCTGGACAACAGCGGTTCGCCGATCTCCGCGAGCAGGGCCTGGACCAGCGTGTGGTCCGGGATGCGGACCCCGACCGTCTTCTTCTTCGGGTGCAGCAGTTGGCGCGGCACTTCCTTGGTGGCGGGCAAGATGAAGGTGTAGCTGCCCGGCGTGGCCGCCTTGATCGCGCGGAACACGTCGTTGTCGATCTGCACGAACTGGCCGAGCTGCGCGAAGTTCTGGCAGACGAGTGTGAAGTGGTGCCGGTCGTCGAGGTCGCGGATGGAGCGGATCCGGTCGAGACCGTCACGGTTGCCCAACTGGCAGCCCAGCGCGTACAGGGAATCGGTCGGATACGCGACGAGCGCGCCGGAGCGGATGCTGTCGGCCACGTTGCCGATCGTGCGCTGCTGGGGGTTCTCGGGGTGCACATCGAAGTACTTCGCCATCCGCCGAGCCTACGGGATCGTCCCGCCCCGCCGATCCACGCGCCCGCGCGCCCGCCCCCGGCCGGGGCCCGCCGGGGCGGTCGCGCTGGTCCGTCCGGACGGCATCGTGGCGTGGCGCGCGGGGCAGGGGGCGGGCCCGGGGGCGCCGTTCGCCCACTGTCGAAGCAGACATCCCGTCCGTCAGTACGAGTGGAATCCACGGAGTGCCACCTTGTCGACAGAACCCACCGGTCCCGGGACAAGCACCACCGCCGACGTTCCGGGCGCCGCAGCGCGGCCCGACTCACGCCGCTGGTGGATCCTCGCGGTGATCGGCCTTGCCCAGATCATGGTCGTCCTGGACGCCACCATCGTGAACATCGCCCTGCCCTCCGCCCAGGTCGACCTGGGGTTCTCCGACGGTCGGCGACAGTGGGTGGTGACCGCGTACGCCATGGCCTTCGGCAGTCTGCTGCTGCTCGGCGGCAGACTCGCCGACCTCTTCGGGCGCCGGCGGGCCTTCGTCATCGGCCAGGTCGGTTTCGCGCTGTCCTCCGCGGTGGGCGGCTCGGCCGCCACCTTCGGTCTGCTGGTCGGTGCCCGCGCCTGTCAGGGCGTGTTCGCGGCCCTGCTGGCGCCCGCGGCCCTCTCCCTGCTCACCACGACGTTCACCACCCCCGCGGACCGGGGCAGGGCCTTCGGTGTGTACGGGGCGCTGGCCTCCTCCGGAGGGGCGGTGGGACTGCTGCTGGGCGGCGTGCTCACAGAGCACCTCGGTTGGCGCTCCACCCTGTACGTGAACGTGCTCCTCGCCGTCGCCGCCGTGATCGGGGCGCTCCTGCTGCTCCCGCCACAGCCCGCCGCCGCCCGGACCCGGCTGGACCTGCCCGGTACCGCCCTGGCCTCGACGGGCCTGTTCTGCGTCGTCTACGGGCTTGCCGGGGCGGGCTCCCACGGCTGGACCGCTCCGCGCGGCGGTGGCCTCCTCTGCGCCGGAGTGCTGCTGATCGCCGCGTTCGCCGTGTGGCAGGGTCGCTCCCCCCATCCGCTGCTGCCCTTGCGGATCGTGCTCGACCGGGTCCGGGGCGCGGCCCTGCTGGCCATGTTCATCGCCGGTGTCGCCACGTTCGGGGTGTTCCTGTTCCTGACGTTCTACCTCCAGCACACCCGGGGCTACGGGCCGGCCAGGACCGGTCTGGCCTTCCTGCCGATGTCCGGCGCCATCATGCTCAGTGCGATGGGAAGTGGAAGCACCCGGCTGCGCAAGGTGGGTGGCCGCACCCGCGTCGCCGGGGGCATGCTGCTCGCGGCGTGCGGGATGGCATGGCTGACCCGCCTCTCGGTTGACGGGTCCTACCTGGTCGAGGTGTTGCCTGCGCAGATCGGTGCCGGCCTCGGTGTGGGGCTGTTGACGGCGGCGGCCATGAACCTCGCCACGGCCGGGATCGCGCCCGGCGAGGCCGGCGCCGGCTCCGCCGTGGTCAACTCGATGCGTCAGATCGGTGGTTCGGTCGGCACGGCCCTGATGAGCACCTTCGCGGCCGGCGCCACCGCCGGTTACCTGGCGACGCACCGGCAGCCCGGGCCGCACACCGCGGCCCGGGCTGCTGTGGAGGGCTGTCACGCCGCGTTCACGGCTTCGGCGGCGATCTTCGCCGTCGGAGCCGTCCTGACGTGGTTCATGCTGCCCGAGGGGCTTACGGTGGGGCGGCGCCACGGCCGCCCCACCGAGCACGCGGGATCAGAGGCAGTTCGCGACTGAGCTGCGGATCCGGTCACCGGTCGAGAAGTGCTTCACCTTGCAGTGGTTGGTGCCGATGCCGCCGTCGACCTGCCCGTAGCCGGGACCGATGGTCAGGACGGTGTCGTTCTGGCCGCGGACCTGGTCGTCGCCGGGACCGCCCAGGAGGATGCCGGCGGACTCCGAGCCCACCGACTTGCTCTCGATGATGTCGTCGTTGGCGCCGCCGAGGACCCGGCCGCCGAGGTCGACGTTGCCCGTGTGGATCACGTCGTTGCCGTCGTTGCCGAAGACCTGGCCGCCGCCGCGCTCGTACTCGCCCGGGGTTCCCATCACGCTGCCGGTGGTGATCTTGTCGTCACCGTGGTCGCCGTAGACGGCGGCTCCGTGCGCCGCCGTGCCGACGACGAGGGCGGTGATGATCGTGTCGTTGCCCAGGCCGCCGCGCACCGTCGAATTGCCGTTGCGCGGGAAGAGGTTGTTGACCTGGAGCGTGTCGTCGCCCTCGCCGCCGAGCACCTGGGCATCGATGAGCATGCCCTTCACCCGGATGTTGTCGTTGCCGCCCTTGCCGTCGATGATGGCGTTCTCGACGTCGTTCTCGCACACGATCGTGTCGGGGCCGTTCGTGCCCGCCACGATCGGTCCCGGCCGGGCCTCCTTGCCGTTGACGTAGCACCAGTGGGACGGCAGGGGTTCGGCGGCGGTGGCCGGCCCCGCGGCGAGCGAGGCGGTGGTGGCCACCGTGGCGGCCAGGGCATACGTCGCGGTGCGAAGCGTGCGGCGAGTGCGCAGCATGGAGTCTCCCGAGCGTGGTGATGGGTTGGAAGGGCGGAGCGGTGCCCCGGCCGTGGTCGGTCGGTCGGCCGGCCCGTGGATCCGCGGGCCCGTCGGTCGCCCGGCCCGTCGGTCAGGACAGGCTGTGGCGCAGTGGTGTCAGCTGCTCGATGTCGTAGCGCGCCCGCAGTTCCCGGATCGCCGAGGCGTCCGGTGAGGCGTTGCCGTCGAGCAGTTCGAGGAGCTCCTCGAAGTACCGTTCGTGGTCGGGCGGGGGAGACGCCTGGAAGAACATCCGGGCCGGTTCCCCCGTGGGGTTGGCGAAGGCGTGCGGACAGCCGGGCGGTACGACGATGACCGTCCCCGGGGTCGCCCGGACGACCTGGCGGCCGTCGAGCGACTCCCAGCGTCGCCAGTCGTCGCCGGAACGGACGCGAGGCTCGAACGCCATCACGTCGAGTTCACCCTCCAGGACGTAGAACAGTTCTTCGCTCCGCGTGTGGAGGTGCGCCCCGACATCGAATCCGGGCGGTACGACGACCTCGAAGCTGGAGGCGACCTGGGAGTCCTCGCCGGTGACCTTGAAGGTGACCTGCTGGGCGGCGGTGTGCAGGGTGCGCCCGTGCCCCGGCGGCACCAGCAGCCCGTCCCGCGCCACGTGCGCTGTCATGACCAGGTCACCGGCAGCGCCTCGGGCCCGCGGATGAGCGCCCCCGGCCGCCAGCACAGTTCCTCCACCGGCACCGCGAACCGCGGGTCGGGGAAACGGTCCAGCAGCGCGTTCACGAGCAACTCGGACTCCAGGCGGGCCAGCATGTTGCCGGGGCAGAAGTGCGGTCCGTAGCCGAAGGAGACGTGCGCGTTGGGCGTGCGGTCGAGCCGGATCTCGTCGGGGTCGGGGAAGACGTCCGGGTCCCGGTTCGCGGCGAGGTAGGAGACGTACACCGCCTCGCCCGCGCGGATGACCTGACCGGCGACCTCGACGTCCTCCAGGGCGATCCGGGAGAGACCGACCGAGTTGCGGTGGGGGATGTAGCGCAGGAGTTCGTTGAGGGCCGTGGGCCGCAGGTCCGGCGCGGCCCGCAGCTTCTCCATCAGCTCCGGCCGGGTGAGGAGGATGAACACCATGTTGCCGACGTTGTTGGTGACGGCCTCGCCGCCGATCTGCACGAGCAGGGCCACACCGACGGCCTCCTCCTCGGTCACCTCCCCGGCCTCGACCGCCCCGGCGAGCAGGCCGATGACGTCGCCGCCCTCACCGCCGTCGCCGTCGCCGTCAGGCGCGGCCCGGCGGCCGGCCCGCAGCCGCTCGCCCAGGTAGGCGCACATCCGCGTCTTCGCCTGTTCGCTGCGCTCCACGCCGTGCGCGGAGGACAGGATCATGGCGGTCCATTCGTGGACCTCGGGGCGGTCCTCCTCCGGAATCCCCATGAGGTCGCAGACGACCGCGAGCGGGAACGGCGCGAGCAGCCGCCGGGTGAGGTCCGCGGGCGGCCCGTCGCGCAGGACCGCGTCGACGAGTCCGTCCAACGTCCGCTGCGCCTTGGTGCGCAGGCGCTCCACGCCGCCGGTGGTGAACGCGGCGGCGACGGTGCGGCGCAGTCGTGTGTGGTCGGGAGGGTCCTCGAAGCCGACCGCGCCGGGGGCAGGGATGAAATGGGGGGCCAGACGGGTGACGTCGTGCTCCATGACGAGCTTGCGGCTGAACCGGGGGTCGTTGGCGACCATCCGCACGTCGTCGTAGCGGCACACCAGCCAGGCCCACCCACTTCCGTTGGGCAGTTTGATCCGGGTGATCGGCCCCGCGCGCATCAGCTCGGTGAGGACGGGGTCGAAGTCGACCCCGGCCAGATCCAGGGCGGGCCAGTGCGTGACGGGTGGCCTTGAGGCGTCGGGGCCGTCCTTCAGCATGGTTCGGATTCCTCCCTCACGGGGACGCCGGCTCCGAAACCCAGCTCCCGAGTGAGATCTCGGCGGTGATGCCGGGTCCGAACCCGGCGAGCATGCCCTTCGCGGCATCGACGGTGCCGTTCTCGTCGAAGAGCCGACGCAGGGCGTCCAGGACCACCGCGCTTGCGATGTTGCCGTATTCCGTCAGTGTGGCCCGACTGAAGCGGAATGCTTCGGCAGGCACACCGAGGTACTTGCTGAGGTCGTCCAGGATGCGTGGGCCACCCGCGTGGATGATGTAGAAGTCCAAGGCCGAGGCGTCCCACCCATGCGCCTTGGCGAGGCGCTTGAGCGACGGGGCGAGCGGTTCCATCGTTCCCGGGACGCGCCGGTCGAGCTTGAAGTGGAACCCGGTGGCCTTGACGTCGTACATGATCCAGTCCTCCGTTTCCGGGATGATGTACGACCCGTTGCGGTGGAGGTCCATGCCCGTTCCACCCCGGCCCCGGACGGCTGCGGCGCCGACGCCGTCGCCGAAGAGACCGTTGGAGAGCAGGTTGCCGACCTCCAGGTCGCTCGGCTGGTAACACAGCGAGCAGAACTCGCAGGAGACGATCAGGGCGTTCGCGTCCGGGTACGCGGTGCAGAAGTCGTGCGCCCGGTTCACCGCCGCCCCGCCCGCCGCGCAGCCCAACTGGGCGATGGGCAGCTGTCTCGTATCGGTGCGGAAGCCCATCGAGTTGATCATCCAGGCGGTCAGGGACGGCATCAGGAAGCCGGTGCACGACACGAAGATGATCAGATCGATGTCCTGCGGACGCAGCTGGGCGTCTTCGAGGGCCGCCCGCACCACCGCCGGTACCCGGGTCTTGGCCTCGGCCTCGTACACGGCGTTGCGCTGTTCGAGGCCGGGGTGCTTCAGGGTCTCCTCGATGGGACGCACGATGTGCCGCTTCGCGACGCCGGTGTTCCGGATCAGTCGCAGGGCAAGGTCGAGCTGCGGGTGATCGGCGTGAACGGACCGGGCCAGATCCAGGGTCTGCTCCATGGTGATCACGTGCTCCGGCACGTGCACCGTTGGCCTACACAGAGTCGCCACAGTCGGCTCTCCTTTCATTTCCCGACAAAGCCTCACGGACCCGCGCCGGTTCCGCGCGCCGGAATGATCCGCCGGTGACAGGGGCCGATCGGGTGACAGTGGCGGACGCCGGCAGCGGAGCAAGCCGGTGCCGGGAAGGGATCGTCAGCCGGATTCCCGGCGCATTCGCCTACCAGGAGTGACATCAAGGCTGGGAGAGCACCATGACGACAGACCCCGACACGGCTCTCGGGACGCGTACGGACCCGGCTCCGGACGAGCCGGTGCACTGCTGGAAGCTGGATGACCTCGAAGCCCTGGAATTCGACCCGTTCCTCCACGCCCGGCTGCTGGAGGACAAGGCCGCTCGGGTGCGGTTGCCGTTCGGTGAGGGCAGCGCCTGGCTGATGGCGCGCTACGCCGATGTCAAGGCGGCGACGACCGACCCGCGCTTCAGCAGGCAGGAACTGGTCGGGCGCGCGATCACCAGTTCCTCGCCGCACGCGATCGCCTCGCAGAAGGCGTCCTTGAACTACGCGGACCCGCCACGCCTGAACGACATGCGGCGCGTGGTGGCGCGGGCCTTCACCGGCAAGAGCATGCAGCGGCTGCGGCCGGCCGCGCAGGCAACCGTCGACCGGCTCCTGGACGAGATGGAACGTCACGGCTCGCCCGCCGACCTCGTCGAGCACCTGCACGGCCCCTTCCCCCTGGCGGCCGTCGCCGACCTCCTCGGAATGCCGCAGGACATGCGCGAAGGCATGACCTCCTGGGCGAACGTGATCATGACGCCCGGTCCGGCACCGGAGCGCAGCGCCGACGCCATGAAGACCGTCCGCGACAGCGTCGTCGCCCTCCTCGCGCTGCGCAGGGCCGAGCCGGCCGACGAGCGGGGCGACGACCTCGCGTCCGTCCTGGTGGAGGCGGCCGACGCGAGCGAGATCACCGAGGCGGAGGCCGTCTCCCTCGCCACCGCGATCCTGGTGAGCGGCGCCCACGCGGTACGCAACAACAGCGCCAACATGATCTACGCCCTACTCACCCATCCGGAGCACCTGGCCCGACTCCGGGCCGAACCGGAGATGATCCCGCAGGCCGTCGACGAGCTGCTGCGCTACATCCCGCACCGCAGCGGCGTCGGCATCCCACGGGTCGCCACGAGGGACATCGAGATCGGCGGGGTCCTGATCCGCCGGGGCGAGGTCGTCTACTCCTCCTACCTCGCGGCCAACCGCGACCCGGCCGTCTTCCCGAACCCCGACGCGCTGGACTTCGACCGCGGCCCGATCGCGCACATGGCCTTCGGCAACGGCCCCCACCACTGCGTCGGCTCGATGCTGGCGCGGATGGAGTCCGAGGTCATGGTCGCCACCCTGCTCGACCGCTACCCCGAACTCGCGCTGGCGGTCCCGCCGGAGCAGATCGAATGGCAGCCCGGCGCCCTGATCCGCGGACCCAAGACGCTGCCGGTGACCTGGTGATAGGCCGGATCGAGGTGGTCCGGGGCAACCCGGACCACATGGAGCTGGCGGCCCTGACCGCCGCCCTGGTCGTCCTGGCGCGCAGCGCCCCCGCCCTCCACGGACATCACCACGGCCACCTCCACCACGGCCACCATCACCGCAGCCACCGCGCCCACTGGGACCGCCACTGGCCGCTGATCCACCCCGCGAACTCCTGGCGGGCCCGACCCCCGCTCCACAAGGTGGGGCGGGAGGTCTGACGGGCGGTCCCGCCGGCGCGGGCGGCCCTCGGGACACGGCCCGGTGGAGGCCCGGGGTTCGTCTCGGGGTCGGGCCGGGGCCGTCCCCGGCACGGGTGCCGGGCGCCCGGCCAGGTGATCAGAACATGATCAACGCCAAGCGGCCGGGGGCCGCATTCGTCGTGGGACCGCTCCGCATGACCGTCCACGGGCTCATCCGGCTCACCGACGACGTCCACGGTCCCGGCTTCACCTGGTCCACGAGCCACCTCGGCCTCCTCACGGGCGTCCTCGTCTTCGTCCCCGTCTTCCTCGCGCTGCGGCGGGCGGCGGCGCACGGACTCGGCCCGGCCGGCCGGTGGTTCGCCGGCGCCGGGGCGGCGGCCGGACGTTCGGCCCGCTGCTCGTCTTCTTCCCCCTCGGGCCGGACCGCCGTCGACGGCGGATGACACGCCACCGTTCGGCCGATCCCGGCCCTCTGTGACATATCAGGTCATAACGTATCCAACATGAAGACTCGTCATATCCTTTACTGCGCGAGCGCGGCGGTGCTCTGCGCCACGGGGATCGGCGCCGCGTCGCCGGTCGCAGGACCCACCGTCCATGTCGTACGGCCCGGAGAGTCGGTCCAGCGGGCGGTGGACGCGGCGCGCCCGGGCGACACCGTCCTGCTGGCCGAGGGCACGTACCGCGAGAGCGTGCGAGTGACCACCTCCAGGCTCACCCTGCGTGGCATGGGCCCCCGTACCGTCCTCGCGCCGGCCTCCGCGAAGTCGGCCGACGCCTGTGCCCGGGCCGGCAACGGCATCTGCGTCGAGGGCGTGGACGGCCGTGCCGTCGAAGGCACCACGGTCGCCTCGCTCACCCTCTCCGGCTTCGCCAAGAACGGGCTCTGGGCCTCCCGCACCGACCACCTGACCGTACGGCACGTCATCGCCGAGAAGAACGGCCAGTGGGGCATCGCCCAGGAGCGCTCCACGCGTGGGGTCTTCAAGGGCAACACCGCGCGCCGCAACGGCGACGCGGGCCTGTTCCTCGCCAACACCATCGCCACCGAAGCGGGGGCCACGGACACCCGGGGCGCGGTGGTCGAGCACAACCACCTGCGGGACAACCGCATCGGCCTCACCGTACGCCGCCTTCGCAACCTCGGCGTCGGACACAACGACATCACCGCGAACTGCGCCGGGCTGTTCGTCGTCGGAGACGAGAACCACCCGCGCGCCGGCGACCTGACCGTGCACGACAACCGGGTGGTCGCGAACAACAAACTCTGCCCGAAGACCGCGCGGCTGCCCTTCCTCCAGGGCAGCGGAATCGTGCTGACCGGCACCGAGGACACCCGGGTGACCGGGAACACGATCACGGACAACACCGGCTCCTCCCCGCTGTCCGGCGGCATCGTCCTCTTCAAGAGCTTCGTGGGCGCCACGAACGAACGGAACCAGATCACCGGCAACACGCTGCGCGACAACGCCCCGGCGGATCTCGTCGACACCAGCGTCGGCCGGGACAACGTCTTCAAGGGCAACGCCTGCGCCGCCTCGAAGCCGACGGGACTGTGCTGACCTCCCGCCCGTCCCGCACGAACGAGAACAGGAAGGGCGGCACATGACGACCGCACGCACCACCGACCCGACCACGAGTCCGGCTCCCCCGCCGTCCATGCGGCTACGCGAGCTCGTCTTCGGGGCGGCGTGCACCGCCGCCCTCCGCGCGGCCGTCCGGCTGGGCGTCCCCGACGCCCTCGGAGACAGCCCGATGAGCGTGGCGGACCTCGCCGCCGCGGTGAAGACCGAGCCGAAGCCGCTGCGGCGGCTGCTGCGGGCGCTGTCCTGCTACGGCGTCTTCGCCGAGGAGCCGAACGGGACCTTCGCACACACCGGAACGTCCCGGCTGCTGCGCGAGGACGACCCGCACAGCCTGCGCGCCATCGCCCTGTGGTGCACGGAGCCCTGGACCTGGGCCGCTTGGCCCAAGTTGGACGAAGCGGTGCGCACCAACCACAACGTCGTCGAGGACCTGTTCGGCAAGGAATTCTTCGCGTACCTGAACGAGGACGCCCCCGAGTCGGCCGACGTCTTCAACCGGGCCATGACCACCTCCAGCCGGCAGTCGGCGCAGGACGTGGCGGAGTTCCTGGACCTGTCGGGGGCCACGTCGGTCGCCGACATCGGCGGTGGCCAGGGGTACGTGGTGGCGAGCCTGCTGGAGAAGTACCCCGCGATGCGTGGCACCCTGCTCGACCTGCCGCGCGTGGTGGAGAACGCCGATCCGCGGCTGCGGCCGGGAGGGGCGCTGGCCGACCGGATGCGCATCGTGCCCGGCGACTGCAGGGTGGACATCCCGGTGCAGGCCGACGTGTACATCATCAAGAACATCCTGGAGTGGGACGACGCCAGCACCGCGCGTACCCTGCGCAACGTCATCGGGGCAGGTGGCCCCCGGGCGAGGGTCGTGGTGATCGAGAACCTGGTGGACGACACCCCGTCCATGCGGTTCAGCACCGGCATGGACCTGCTGCTGCTCCTCAACGTCGGCGGAGCCAAGCACACGACCGAGAGCATGGTCGACAGGCTCACGGAGGCGGGCCTGTCCGTGAACGACATCCGTCCGGTCAACCCGTACCTGCACGCCTTCGACTGCTCTGTGGCGCGCTGACCGCAGCCGCTCGTTCGCCTGTTCGATACCGGTCGCCGGGTCCGCGCACACGCGGGCCCGGCGACCGCGCGTGGTGGGCGCGACACCGGCCCGACCGGCGGGAGCCGGGTCGCCGGCGCGGAGAGACGGTGGGAGGGTTTGGAGGAACGAGGCCGGTGGCCTGGGCCGGCACAGGGCGCCACGGAGTGAGCGGAAAGGGTTCGGACCATGAGCACGTCCGACGCGTTCCGGGCCGAGATCCACAGCACGGAGGCGGATCCGGCGGCATCGGGCGGCCTGCTCGACGTCCTCAGCCTGGCCGCGGTGGTCCTGGACGACCGCGGCCGCATCGTGTTCTGGAGCCCGCAGGCGGAGGACCTGTTCGGCTACTCCGCCCCGGAGGCGCTCGGACGGCCAGCGGCCCTGCTGCTGGTGTCGGAGGAGAACCGCGGCTTGGTGGTCGAGCTGTTCACCCAGGTGATGAAGAGCGGCCGGCGCTGGGCCGGGAGCTTCCCCGTCCGGCACAAGGACGGCAGCACCCGCCTGGTGGAGTTCCGCAACATGCGCCTCCAGGACGACCTGGGGGACTTCTACGCCCTCGGCATCGCCACCGACCACCTCACCCTACGGCGCGTCGAGCGCGACCTGGCGCTCTCCCTGCGGCTGGTCTCCCAGTCCCCGATCGGCCTCGGCGTGACCGACGCCGAGCTGCGGTACGTCCTGGTCAACCCGGCGCTGGAGCAGATCAACGGCCTGCCGGCCTCCGAACACCTCGGCCGGACCATCCGCGAGGCCCTGCCGTTCCTGGACGTGGAGACCATCGAGTCCTCCATGCGGGAGGTGCTCGCCACGGGCGTGCCGCTGCTGGACCAGTTCGTGGTCGGGCGCACCCCGGCCGACCCCGAGGACCGCGCCTGGTCCGTGTCCTACTACCGGCTCGACGATCCGGCCGGCCACGTCCTGGGCGTGGCCGTCTCCGTGGTCGACGTGACCGACCAGCATCGGGCCGCCGACGACGCCGCCCGCGCCCGCCGCCGCCTCGCGGTGGTGGCGGACGCCTCCGTACGCATCGGCACCACCCTCGACCTGGAGCAGACCGCCCGGGAACTGGCCGAGGTGTGCGTACCGCAACTGGCCGACGTCACCACGGTGGACATCCTGGACAGCGTCCTGCACGACCGCCGCACCACCGGTGAGCCCGTCGGACCGGCCCGCTTCCGGGCCCTGGCGGTCGTCGCCGCCTACCCCACCGGAGCGGCGCAGGCCACCGACCAGACCGGCGAACTCGCCCAGTACGACACCGACCGCGTCGTCACCCACTGCGTGAACACCGGCCGCCCCGTTCTGGTGGCCCGGGTGACCGGCCAGGACCTGCGCCGGATCGCCCGGGACGACAACGCCGCCGCGCTGCTGGCCGCGGCCGGGGTGCACTCCTACCTGGCGGTCCCGCTGGTCGCCCGCGGCGAGGTCATCGGCGCCGTCGGCCTGATGCGCGCCCGCACGCCGGCCCCGTTCGACGAGGACGACGTCACCCTCGCGGTCGAACTGGCCGCGCGCGCGGCCGTCTGCGTCGACAACGCCCGACTGTTCCAGAACCAGCGGCACGCCGCCCTCACCCTCCAGCGCAACCTGCTGCCACACCAGCCGGCCCACCGGCTGGGCCTGGAGATCGCCCACCGCTATCAGCCGTCCGGGGCCACCAGCGAGATCGGCGGTGACTGGTTCGACGTCATCCCGCTGGCCGACGACAAGACCGCCCTGGTCATCGGCGACGTCATGGGCAGCGGCATCGCCGCCGCCGCCACCATGGGACAACTGCGCACCGCCACCCGGACCCTGACCCAGCTCGACCTCGACCCCTCGCAGGTCCTGCAGTACCTCGACGAGGCGGCGGCGGGCATGGAACACACCATCACCACCTGCGCCTACGCCGTGTACGACCCGTGGCGCGCCGAATGCCACATCTCCCTCGCCGGGCACCTGCCACCGGTCCTGATGCGCCCCGGACGGCTGCCGGAACTGCTCGACCTGCCCACCGGAGCCCCGCTCGGGGTCGGCGGCGTCCCCTTCCACACCACCCGGATCGCCCTGGCCCCCGACGACCAGCTCGTCCTCTACACCGATGGGCTCGTGGAGACCCGCGACCAGTCCCTCGACGAGCGCCTCGACCTCCTGCTCAGCCTCCTCGCGGGCCCCCACCGACCCCTGGAGGACACCTGCGACCTGCTGCTACGGGCCCTGCGCCGCCCCGGGGACCACGACGACGTGGCCCTGCTGATGGCCCGGATGCTCCCGGTGGAGCCGGACCCGCGCTGAGCGGCCGGGCGCGTCGCGACGGCCGGCCTACGGGGCGGTCGTGAGCGGCAGTTCCCGCAGGGCGTGGAAGCGGAACGTGGTGGTCCAGGACAGCTCGTCGGCGGGGCGGGCCGTGCACAGCCCGGGGAACCGGTCGAGCACCGTGCGCAGCGCGAGGGTGATCTGGAGCCGGGCGAGCGGTGCGCCGAGGCAGTAGTGCATGCCCTGCCCGAGGGCGAGGTGGGCGGTGTCGGCGCGGTGGATGTCGAAGCGGTCGGGGTCCGGATACCGGGCGGGATCCCGGTGCGCCGAAGCCAGGCAGAGCAGCACGGTGTCCCCGGCGGGGATCACGACGCCGCCGAACCCGACCGGCTCGGTGGCGAAGCGCCGGATCGTCGTCTGGATGGGCTGGGCATGGCGCAGGAGTTCCTCGACCGCGGCCGGGAACAGGGCGGGCCGCTCGCGCAGTTCGACCAGCTGCTCGGGGTGCGTGAGCAGGGTGAGCAGACCGTTGGCGATGACGTGCTGGACGTTCTCGCTGCCCGCCAAGAGGATCAGGAAGGCCAGTGAGACGAGTTCGTCCTCGGTGAGCCGGTCCCCCTCGTCGCGCGCCGCGATCAGGTCGGAGAGCATGTCGTCCCCCGGAGCGGCACGGCGGTCGGCCACGAGAGCGACGAGGAACCGGTAAATCCGGCCGACCGCCTCCACCAGTTCCTCACGCCCGCGCGGCGCGAGCATGGTGGTGACCCAGCCGGAGAACCGGTCCTGGTCGGCGTCCGGCACGCCCAGCAACGAGCCGATCACGCGCAGCGGGAGCGGCTTGGCGAAGGCGGCGACGGCGTCCGCCTCACCACGGGCGTCCATCGCCCGCGCCACGTCCGACAGGAGGTTGTCCACGATGTCCTGCACGCTGCCCCGCAACTGCTCGACCCGGCGCGGGGTGAAGCCGTGGGACACGAGTCGGCGCAGCCGTCGGTGATCGTCCGGGTCGATGTTCAGCAGGTTGCGGTCGAGTGCCGAGGGCAGCGAAAATCCGGTGTAACCCGTGGTGGAATGGCGTTTGTTGACGGACAGGCGGGGGTCGGCGAGCCCTTCTCGTACGTCCGCCTCGTGGGTGACCAGCCACACCGGGGAGCCGTCGGGCAGGGCAACCCGGTGGACCGATCCCTTCTCGCGCAGCCGCCGGTACACGGCATGGGGATCTCCCGCGAACGCCGCGTCGAAGGGCCGGGGCAGGGGCGCCCCGTCCGTGGGCGGGCCGTCGGGCGTGTGCCGCGTCATGCGTTCTCCTCGTGTGCCGCCGGCGTGGCGGGTCGGGTCCTCGTACCGTCGATCTTGGCAGCCGGCGCCGCCAAACCCCGTGCCGGCCCCGGTTGTTCGGCCGGTATCCGCCCTACTGCGCCGCGCTTCGGCTCCCTACTATTCCGATGCGATCCGGAACCCGCTCCGCCACACGGGCCGGACGTCCCCCACATCAGGCAAGGCCACCGACAAACCGATCGGAGCATCATGCCCGGTGTCTTATTCGTGGGCGGTGCGACCGCCGCGCTCCTCGCCGGCTCAGCGCTGGTCCCGGCCGCTCCCACCCCCTTCACCCCGCCGCCCGACAAGATCGTGATCGACGTCGCGTCCGTCAACGGCTCCGGCTGCCCGCTCGGCACCGCCGCGGTCGCCCTCGCCCCCGACCACACCGCCTTCACCGTCACCTACAGCCAGTACCTGGCGCAGGTGGGCCTCGGCGCCCAGCCCACCGACTTCCGCAAGAACTGCCAGATCAACCTGATCGTCCACGTCCCGCAGGGCTACTCCTACGCCGTCGCGAGCGCCGACTACCGCGGCTACGCGCATCTGGAGCGCGGTGCGCGAGCGACGCAGAAGGCGTCGTACTACTTCCAGGGATCGCCCGACACGGCGAGCCGGACCCACACCTTCAACGGTGCGTTCGACAACGACTGGCAGGTCACGGACTCCACCGACTGGGACCAACTGGTGTGGGCGCCGTGCGGCGTGCAGCGCAACTTCAACATCAACACCGAACTGCGCGTCGGCGCGGGCACATCGGACCCGGCGAAGACCAACAGCTTCGTCGCCATGGACTCCGCCGACGGTGACATCCGGACCGTGTACCACTTCGCCTGGAAGACCTGCCCGGCGCGCTGATGCCGCCCGCTGTTCCCCGCCGGCTCCGGCTGCGGCGCCGCTAACGACCGCGGCGGCGCCGCAGCCGGAGCCCGACTGCGGTCCCGGCGAGGGCCGTCAGCGCGACGCCGGCCGTCGTCCACCACCACCCGTTCCCGTCGCCCGAAGCGTCGGCCGCGGGTGTGGTCGGCGCCGGTGCGGGGACGGTCGGTGCGGGGACGGTCGGTGCGGGGACGGTCGGAGAGGGGCCGGGGACGGTCGGTGAGGGGCTGGGGTCGACCACCGGTACGGCGACCTCCCGCTCGCCGTGCCCCAGGGCCGGGAAGCCCACGTCGACGGCGACCTTCCAGGTGCCGGGCGGAAGGATTTCGGCCGTGGTCCAACCCGCGCCGCCGCCGGGATCGCGGACCAGCCGCCAGGGACCCGCGGTGTGGGAGCCGTCCGGGCTCGTCGCGTTCACCGTGGCGGCGACCGCCTCGTCCACGGCGTCCCCGTCGTTCTCCCAGGTGACGTCCGTGGTGAGATGACCGTCCCGCTGACCCGTGATCACGACCTTGACGGTGTCACCGTGCGCCTGCGCGGCCGTGGGGGCCGCCAGCGCCCGGGTGAGGGCCAGGGCCAGGAAGCCGGCGGCGGTCAGGGCCTGGAAGGAGTGTCGTCTGCGTCGCATCGTCATGGTGCTCCCATTGCGGTGGGTGTGGAGAAGAGGAAAAGGGAGCGGTGGAGCGGGAACGGCCGTCCCCGCTCCACCGCTCGGGGCCGGGTCAGCCCGCCTTCTGGACCGTCCAGACCTGCGTCGCGCGGCCGTCCGCGCGCTGGAGGTCGAGCAGCCAGTCCCCGTAGTAGGGCCGGTTGCTCACGGTCAGGGCGTAGCCGCCGGACGGGTCCGCGACGGTCACCGCGCTCCCGCGCGAGGAAACCCGCCAGTTCTGCGCGGAGTTGTTCCCGCAGGGCTGCTGCGCGACCCACACGCCGGCGGCCGGGGCGCTGCCGGCCTGGAGGCACTTGCCGGAGGCCGCCGAGCGGATGCGTACGAGCCCGCCGCCCGCGTCGTCGAAGTACCACTGCTGCGGCGCGTAACCGTTGGCCCGTGCCCCCACGAGGACCGTGCCGTCGGCGGTACGGCCGCCCCACAGCTCGGCGGCCATGCCGGTGCTGCCGTTGCCGAGCGTGTAGCGGCTGCCGGGGGTGGTGGCGCCGCCGCCGGCGCCCACCGTACGGAAGGCCGTGGTGCGGCCGGGGCCGCTGTCACGGCCGGAGCCGTCGCGGACGGACACGGCGACCTTGTAGTCCGTTCCGGGCTGGAGGTTGTAGATGCGCAGGACCTGGGACTGCGTCCAGGTCAGGTGCTTGCCGTTCAGCAGCACCTGGTACCAGACCGCGCCGTCCACCTTGGGCCAACTGACGACGACCGAGTCCGCCTTGAGCTGACCGGCCGTCACCGTAGGTCCGCCGCCGGGCCGCTTGGTCGGCTTGGGGCTGGGGGTCGGCGTCGGGGTCGGCTTCGGGTTCGGGTCGGTGCCGCCCCCGCCGCCCGCGCGCATCAGGAACTGGTTGTCGGCGATGTTCCAGTGCGTGGCGAGGTAACTGCCCGGCTTGGGGTTGGTGTGGAAGTAGTCGTCGTGGTTGCAGTCCAGGATGTTCTCGGCGGCCTGGTTGGAGCAGACGTAGCGCATCTGCGGGTAGTACGGGGTGTCCGAGTAGCACATGACGTCGTACTCGTCCGTGCAGTGCGCGCCCCGGCTGGTGTTCGGCGCGCTGTTGTTGACCGCTCCGAGGTTGTGGCCGAGTTCGTGGGCGGCGGTGTGACCGCCCCAGCAGCCGGAGTCCGTACGGCCGTAGGAGGGGCCGAAGTTGCTCAGGTTGTCCTGGCCGTGCCGCTCGTCGCCGTTGAAGGTGCCTATGCCGCAGTAGACCTGTGTGTCGGCGAAGATCATGTACTTGCGGTCGCGGCGGTCGAGGCCCTTGCCGGCGAGCGCGTTGTTGGTCGCGCTGAACTCCGCGAGGGCGGACGCGGGCAGTTCGATGTTCAGCACCGTGGGGGTGCAGTCGGCGGCCGTGACGTAGCGGATGTGCCGGACGCCACCGGTCTCCTGGGCACTCGTCGAGTAGATCAGGTCGGCGTCGGCCGCCCACTTGCGGAACGAGGCGACGTACTCGGAGTACCGGTCGCGGTCGGCGCCGTGTACGTAGACGACCTGGACGCGGTTGCCGGTGCTGCCGTCGCCGTCGCACTGGACGGTCTGGCCCGCCGGGCCCGCGGCGACGGCCTGGTCACCGGACGACGGCGCGGGCGCCGGGGCGGCGGCCGCCTTCGCGGTGCGCGCGTCGGCGGCGGGCGCGTCCTGAGGACGCCCGTCACCTCCGGTGCTCGCGGGGGCGCCGGCCTCGGGGTGGGCCGGATCGGCCGCGGCGGCCTTCGTCTTGACGGCCGGGGGTATCTCGGCCTTGATGTCGACGCCCTTGGGCGGCGCGTCGGGGCCGTGGGTGCACTGCCCCGCTTCCGTGCGGTAGACGCCGACGCAACGGTCGCCCTTGGGCGCGGCGTTGAGGCCGTCGTAGACCATGCCGCGCGTGTCCTCGTTGGCGGGCGCGCCCGAGAGGGGCGCCGGTTCCTGGTCCCTGGCCGGTGCGGCGGCCGGCGCGAACGCCTGCGGGAGTGCTTCGGCCTGTGCGGGTTGGGCTGCCTGGGCGCCGTCGCCCAGTCCGGAGTAGGCGAGTCCCCCCGCGATCACCGCCGCCGTGGCCATGGCGGCGGTGATGAGTATGAACCGCCGGGGTTTGCGCCGGTGTTCGGCTCGTCTGCGATGTCTGGTCATGCGCACCTCAACTCGTGGTCGGAAGAGTGGGTGCGCGGAAGCCTGCCAGACGAGCCGCCTGAAGAATTCGGACATACGGGAAAGGGGAGCGGGATATCGGACCGTTACCTACTCGACCGTATTTGATGAACCATCAAATCCCTTGCGTTACAAGGAATTTACGCGCGTCAACCGGCATTGGTCCAGGCCAATTATAGACATCTCGTTATCCAATCGAGATATCGGGTGCATGCTTGTTGACGGTAATTCAGTCAGCCATTCATCTATTTATCACCACCCGAATTCCCCCCGTCACAAGCGGTGAGTCCGCCGGACCCGTCAGGTCAGGGGTCGCAGGCGCGAAGAGGCGTGGACCGCCACCGGTGGTGTGGAAGACGCCTCCCGGGCGGCGGCGAGGGCACTGCCCGCCCGCCAGGCCCGCCAATCCAGGTTCCAGTCGCCGAAGCCGTTCCCGAACGGCGTCATCTTCTCGCCGCCGCTGTTCACGACCTCCACGACGTCCCCCTCCCGCACCGTCGCGAAGAACCAGGCGGCGTCCGCCGTGCTCATGCCGGTACAGCCGTGGCTGACGTTCTCCTCGCCCTGCGCCTCCACCGACCACGGCGCCGCGTGCACGTACTCGCCGCTCCACGTCACCCGCGTCGCGTAGCGCACCGGCATGTCGTAGAACTCGCTCGTACCGCGCTTGATGCCCACGGAGTCGCCCCGCATCCGGACCTCCAACTCCTTACCCAGCACCACCTTGACTCCCGCGCGGGTTCGGAACCCGGCCTTGCCGGTGGTGACGGGGATGGTCCGGATGACCCGCCCGTTGCGGCGTACGGTCATCTCGTGCGCGGCCGAGTCGGTGACCGCCTCGATACGGTCGCCGATGGTGAGGTCGAGCCCGTTCGAGGGGCCGCCGTACGCGTGTCCGCCGACCTCGATCCCGTCCAGGCCGCTGCGGACGTGCACCACGGCGTGGGCCGGCCAGTAGGCGCGCGGCCGGTAGTGCAGCGTCGAGTCGTCGACCCAGTGCCAGGCGCCCTCCACCGCCGGCTCCGAAGTCACTTGGAGCGCCTGCTCCACCCGGGCCCGGGCCGTGCGGTCGTCGGCCGGAACGGGGCGGCTGAGCGAGGCCGTCACGATCTGACCCGCGCCGTACGTCCCCTCCTTCGGCCCGAACTCCACCGTGAGCCGGTCGTCGTCCTTCGGCGGCGCGGTACGGAACGCCATCGTCACGCCGACCGGTGTGCCCACCGCGTCCTGGGCGCCGACGCGCACGGTGTACTCCTCACCGGCCCGCAGCGGTTCGGTGTTGGTCCAACGCCGGCTCCGTGGGTCCAACGCGCCGCCCACGTAACGCCCGTGGCGGTCGTGGACGGTGACGTCCGTCAGCCGCCCCGATTCGGCGACCGCGATCTCCAGCGGCCCGTCGGCGTCCGTGGGCAGGGCCACGGTGGGCGCCGCGACCGATCCGGCCGGCCCGCCGAGGACCGACCCGGCGCCCCATGCCGTCGCCAACACCCGCTGCTGACGCCGGCCGTCGCAAAGCCCGGCGCGGAAAGCCTCGGCCACCGCGCACCGAACGGCGACGCCGTCGCGCCCCTCGTCGAGGGCCCTGCTGACCAGCAGCGTGACCGCCGCCTCCGCGCCCTCCGCGGCGAGCCGCGAGGCATCCGAGCCCACCGGGCGGCCCGGCGCCGCTGCCACCACCAGGGCCGCTCCGGCGACCGCGGCGGCCGCGCCCCACCACCTGTTTCGTCCTGCCCCGTGTGCCGATGTCATCGCCACGCAGCCTTCCCGGATCGCCCACGGCCCGATGACACCAGCAAAACGATGGAACGCCTTGATGATGATCATCCACTCGGGTGGTACCGCCGAACGGGCACGCAAGACAACCCGCACGGAGCAAGCCCGGCTGAGCCGGTGGTAACTTCCGGCCATGGAACAGCGCATCAGCCTGATCACCCTCGGTGTCACGGACCTGGCCCGCTCCCGGACGTTCTACGAGAGCCTCGGCTGGCGGGGACAGGAGACCGCGGAAACCGTCTTCTTCCAGGCGGGCGGCCTCGCCCTGGTCCTCTGGGGCCGCGCCGAGTTGGCGCTCGACTCCGGGATCGAGGACACCGGCCCGAGGGGTTTCGGCGGGATCGTCCTCGCGCACAACGTGCGCGACCGCGCGGAGGTCGACGCGCTGGTCGCGGCGGCGCGGAACGCCGGAGCCACCGTCACCAGCCCGCCGGCGACGACGTTCTACGGGGGCTACGCGGGCACCTTCACCGACCCCGACGGCCACCCCTGGGAGATCGCGCACAACCCCGGCTTCACCCTCGCCGACGACGGCAGCCTCACCCTCCCGGACTTCGGGGCGGCATAGGGGCGCTCGGCGAGACGGCCCGGGCGTCGGTGCGACAGGTCGGGAGCGCGCGTACCGGCCGGCACGCCGAGGTCTCCGTCCGCCGCCGGCGGTGGGACGGTCAGCCGTGGGGCCGGGCCACCGCCGTGAGCCCGTAGCCCAGTTCGGCGCCGTCGACGAGCAGCGCCTCGACCGTGCCGCTGGCGGGATCGATGTCCGCCTCCATGCCGTCCCCCGCATACCTCGGGTACCCCGACGCGCCCGTCTCGCCCGTCGGTCGGACGACGGCGGAGCGCACGGGGCCACCGGCCGGGGAGGCCTCGCCGGGGTTCTCGGCGTTGGTGGGGACCAGCAGGATCTCGAAGGGCTGCGACGACGTGTTCATGGGACGACGTTATCCACGCGGGACGGTTCGGCGGGGGAGCGGCGCCGCCGAGAGGCCGGACGTGTGGAGGGCGCGCAGCATGGCCGGGAGGTCCCGGGCGGGGTCGTCGGCGACCAGGGCTTCCAGGGCTTCGGGGGTCAGACGGTAGCTCTCCGCGGCGTCGAGGAGGTCCGCCGCCGTGACGCCCTCCACCGGCCCGTCGGCGTCGGTGAGCAGATCGAGGACCTGCTCGCGGTCCAGAAAACGGCTTCCCCGAAGTCATGGGGGAGGTCTGGCCATTTGACGTCGCTCGACTCGTCCTCGCCGTAGAGCACGTAGCGGCCCTCGCCCCTGCGGGACAGGGTCCATCAGGTGCAGCCGGCGTCGTCGAGGTGCGGGCCGGTGCCGCCGACCCATTGACCCGTGCGGTGCACGCCGCGCCACTCGTCCTCGGTGGTCGCCTCCAGGACGGCGAGCAAGGCCCAACGCGCCCACAGCAGTTCCTGACCGGGCAGGTCACCGGGCTGCCCCCGGTCGGTGGACCGTCACGGTCTGTCCTTGTTCATCATCCTGGCGGGACGGGCGGGCTACGCGTCGGATCGTATCGCCCGCCCCTGGCACTCCCGCCGGGGCCTCAACGGGACGTCGGCACCGCCACGTGTTCCAGCACCGAGCGGACCTCCGAGGTGATCGCCCGTTCGTTGTGCTCGAACTCCGGGCCGGTCAGCAGCCGGGGATCGGCCGGCAGCCCGGTGAGGACCGGGGTGTGCAGATGGCCGCCGGGCATCGCCGGGGCGAGCTCGCCGCGCAGCCGGTTGGACCGGTAGGCCACCTCGTTGGAGAGGTAACCGCCCCCGCCGCCCGCCACCGCCCGGGAGCCGGGAGTGGGGCCGTCGGCCCGGTCCACCGGCGCCGCGGCGCCCGCCGGGATCTCGGTGACCTCCGTGTTGAGCAGGACGGGGTACGGGGCCTGGACGGAGCCGGTCACGGAGTCGGCGGGCAGCGTGGTGCCGATGAACTCGGCGCCCGGGCCGAGGCCGGGGGCGGTCACGGGGTGTTCGCGGGTGCCGCCCGAGAGGGCGCCGGTGTTGTCGGGGTACGGGTCCGCCGAGCGGGCCCGACCGGCCCACGCCTCCAGGGTGAAGATGCCCGGGTACCCCTGGCTGATGGTGGTGATGACGTCCGCCGACGCGGGGCCGCCGGTCAGCCGCGGGGCGAAGGCCCGCTCCACGATCCCGGCGTCGAAGTCGGCGTAGCGCACGGGCAGGACGACGGCGCGGACCTCGGCGGGGCTCCCATCGGCGAGGGTGAGACGCCGGCCGCTCAGTTGGAGGGCGGCCGAGCCGGACGGGTTCGCCCGGCGCGGCTCGGCGTCGAGCCCGAACGGGTCGAAGCCGCTGATGAAGACCCGCCGTACGCCGGGGCCGGCCCGGAACGCGTTGTCGGTGAGGCCGCGCGAGGCGTCCTCGAACCGGCCGCGCAGCGCCGGGCGGTCCACGGGGAAGCCCGGTTCCCAGCGCGACAGTTGCACGGTCATCGCCAGGCGGGTCCAGTACAGCGGCCGGTCGTCGGCTGCCGGCAGGTCTCCGGCGGGCCGCCGGCCCTGGGCCCGGCGTACGGCGGACTGCCACAGGGCCTCGCCCCAGCCGTCGAGCAGCCGGCCGGCTTCGGCGGGGCCGCGCACCCCGCACAGCGCGGCGGGGAAGCGTCGGACGAAGTCCCCGAAACCGCCGCCCTCGACGAGCGCCGTCGTGCGGGCGTCCGCGAGCCGGGCCTGCTCGGCGTCGAGGGGGACGGTGAGGGAGGTGCCGCAGGCGGCGCCGTCGGCCGCCTGCGCGGGGGCGGCGACCGCGATCGGGAGAAGGGCGCACAGAAGGGACGCGGCGGACGCCGCGCGCCGTAAGAGCATCATGCGATGTGACATTACACAGCGGTGACCGCTCCAACCAGAGCCTCTTCGGACACTCCCTACGGGCGGCCGGTGAGCGCCGCGGCGACGCGGTGGCGGAGCGCGATGCCGGCGCGGGCGGCGTGGCGCGTCGACCCGCCGCGCCCGCCGGCCCGTATTTCGTGTGACACCGGGCGGCCGGGCCGCCCGCCCGTCAGCGAACCGTGGTTCGGCCGCCCTCGCGCTGGTGCGGAAGCACGGTCGGCGCCGCGGAGGCGGAGAGCGGCGCGTCCTCCCGCTGTAGCGCGACCGTACGCGTCGGAGCGGGGATCGAGATGCCCTCCTCCCGGAACCGCTGGTGCAGGCGCTTGATGAACTCGTGCTTGATCCGGTACTGGTCGCTGAACTCGCCGACCCCGAGGATCGCCGTGAAGTTGATCCTGGAGTCCGCGAACGTGTGGAAGCGGACCGCGCCCTCGTGCTCGGGGACGGCGCCGTTGATGTCGGCCATCACGGTGCCCACCACCTCCAGGGTCACGCGCTCCACGTGCTCCAGGTCGCTCTCGTACCCCACGCCCACCTGGACCAGCAGGGACAACTGCTGTTCCGGCTGGGTGTAGTTGGTCATGTTCGTCCGGGCGAGCCTCCCGTTCGGGATGATGACCAGGTTGTTCGACAGGTTGCGGACCACGGTGTTGCGCCAGTTGATGTCGACGACGTACCCCTCCTCACCACTGCTGAGGCGGATGTAGTCGCCGGGCTGCACCGTCTTCGAGGCCAGGATGTGCACGCCCGCGAAGAGGTTGGCCAAGGTGTCCTGGAGGGCGAGGGCCACCGCCAGACCGCCCACACCGAGCGCGGTGAGCAGCGGCGCGATGGAGACGCCCATCGTTTCGAGCGCGACGAGCACGCCCATGGTCAGCACCACGATGCGCGTGATGTTGACGAAGATCGTCGCCGAGCCGGCCACCCCGGTCCGCGACTGCGCCACGGACTGGACCAGGCCCGCGATGACCCGGGCGGCGCTGAACGTGGCGAAGAGGATCAGCAAGGCGGTCAGGGACTGGTTCACGAGTCCCGCGATCCGGGCCGTCAGCGGCAGCGTCCCGGCGGCCACCGCGGCGCCGGCGATGACGGCCGCTCCCGGCGCGAGCGTACGCAGGGCGTCGACGATGATGTCGTCCCCGGTCCACTTGGTCCGCAGCGCGTGCTTGGCCAGCCAGCGCAGCAGCCCGCGCAGCAGCAGCGCGGCCACGCCTCCGGCGGCCAGCGCGATACCGGCCACCAGCCAGTCGTGCAGGACCAGACCCCGGGTCAACGCGGTCCCTCCGCTCCGCGCCGGACCGGGGGAGCGGCGACGGCCGCCGCAGGCCGTCGTATGGGGTGTGTCGTCACCTTGTCACCTGTCAGTTCGTCGTGCGGGGGCCCCGGTTCGGGCGGATGGACGCCTCGGGAACGGGAGTGCCATCCTGCCCCATGAAGAGGGGTGCCCGGCGGCCGGGCCGGGCACCGGCCCTCCGGGCGAAAGGCGCGGAAGCCCTGCTTGAGCCGTCACTCCCCGGGTAGGCGCCGATCGACACACCGGAGATCGGCGGAGGTGGGCCATGGAAGCCTCGGTGGACCGGATCGCCGTCCCGTGGGGCGGCCGCACCCCCTACGCGCGGGGAGCGGAGTGGCCGGTACGGACCGACACGCACCTGGCGTCCGGGACCGGCGTCGACGACGTCGACCACTGGGTCCAGGCGGCGTCGGCACATCGTGGGCGTCCGCGGGCGCGCCGCGGACCGGGTCAACCGGGGCCGGCTCGGACCGAAGGACCTGTTCGGCTGGCAGGCCAACGCCTCCGCGGACCGCCTCACCAGCCCCCTCGTGCGCGAGGGCGGCCGGCTGGTCGCGTGCGACTGGGACACCGCGATGGGCCGGATCGTGGCCCGCTCCAAAGACCTCCTGGACCGGCGCGGCCCGGGCTCCATCGGCTTCTACACCAGCGGCCAGCTGTACCTGGAGGAGTACTACACCCTGGCGATCCTGGCCCGCGCCGGCATCGGCACCAACCACCTCGACGGCAACACCCGACTGTGCACCGCCACCGCGGCGGAGGCCCTGAAGGAGTCCTTCGGCTGTGACGGCCAGCCCGGCTCCTACGCGGACGTCGACCACGCCGACACCCTCGCGCTCTTCGGCCACAACATGGCCGAGACCCAACCCGTCCTGTGGATGCGCGTACTGGATCGCCTCGACGGAGCCGATCCGCCGCGGCTGATCTGCGTGGACCCCCGCCCCACCCCCGTCGCGCGCAGGGCCGACGTCCACCTCGCGCCGCGCCCAGGGACGAACGTGGCCCTGCTCAACGCCCTGCTGCACGAGATCATCCGCACCGACCGCGTCGACCACGGGTTCGTCGGGGCGCACACGGTCGGCTTCGAGGAACTCCGAGAACGCGTGGCCTCCTGCACCCCCCGGTGGGCCGCCGCCATCTGCGACGTCCCCGCGACGGCCATCACCGAGGCCGCCGAACTCCTCGGCTCCGCCGAGCGGCTGCTGTCCACCGTCCTCCAGGGGGTCTACCAGTCCCACCAGGCCACCGCCGCCGCCGTACAGGTCAACAACCTGCACCTGGTCCGTGGCATGCTCGGCCGCCCCGGCGCGGGAGTGCTCCAGATGAACGGACAGCCCACCGCTGAGAACACCCGCGAATGCGGGGCCGACGGCGACCTGCCCGGCTTCCGGAACTGGCAGAACGACCGGCACGTCGCGGACCTGGCCCGGGTGTGGAACGTCGAACCGTCGACCATCCCGCACTACGCGCCCCCCACGCACGCCATGCAGATCTTCCGCTACGCCGAGCAGGGCTCGATCCGGATGTTGTGGATCAGCGCCACCAATCCGGCGGTCTCGCTGCCCGAACTCGCCCGGGTCCGCTCCGTCCTCGGCCAGGACCGGCTGTTCACCGTCGTACAGGACCTGTACCTCACCGAGACCGCGCAACTGGCCGACGTCGTCCTGCCCGCCGCGACCTGGGGCGAGAAGACGGGCACCTTCACCAACGCGGACCGCACCGTCCACCTGAGCGAGAAGGCCGTGGAGCCCCCTGGCGAAGCCCGCCCCGACCTCGCGATCTTCCTCGACTACGCGCGCCGCATGGACTTCCGCGACAAGGACGGCGGCCCGCTCGTGACCTGGGACGGGCCGGAGGAGGCGTTCGAGGCGTGGAAGCGGTGCAGCGCCGGACGGCCCTGCGACTACACCGGCGTCACCTACGACAAGCTGCGCGGCGGCAGCGGCATCCAGTGGCCGTGCGACGCGGCCCGTCCCGAGGGGACCGAGCGGCTCTACACGGACGGCATCACCTGGGCCCACCCGGACGTCTGCGAGAGCTACGGCAAGGACCTCGTCACCGGGGCTTCCGTGGAAGTGGTGGAGTACCGCTCGCTCAACCCGGACGGCAAGGCCGTCATCAAGGCGGCCGAGTACCAGCCGGCCCACGAGGAACCCTCGCGGGAGTACCCGCTCCAGCTCACCACCGGTCGGACCCTCTACCACTTCCACACCCGCACCAAGACCGGCCGGGTCCCCCAACTGAACGCGGCGGCGCCCGAGGTGTGGGTGGAACTGTCCGCCGTGGACGCGGCCGCCCGCGGACTCGCGGAAGGCGACCTGGTGGACGTCACCACGCCCCGCGGCTCCCTGCGCGGCACGCTGCGGATCACCGCGATCCGCGAGGGCCTGCTCTTCGTCCCGTTCCACTACGGCTACTGGGACACCGCCGAGGGCTATGGCCCCTCGGGGGACGGGCCGGGCAGAGCGGCGAACGAGACCACCGTCACGGACTGGGACCCGGTGTCCAAGCAGCCGCTCTTCAAGACCGCCGCGGCCCGCCTCACCCTGGTCCGGCGGGGCGACGGGGTACCGGCACCGGCCCCCACCACCACCGCGTCCGCGCCGGTCGACCCGCGCGGGATCAGCCCCACCAGCGGCGGCCCCGAGGCCCACGCGAACCAGAGCACGGACGGCCCCCGACCTGACGTCACACGGAGTGAGGCGGCCCGGTCATGAACGGCACCACCCTGACCCTTCGCACCCTGCACCACGGGGAACGGCACCTGGAGAAGGAACTGCTGGCCGCGGCCGAGCGGCACCGCACCGAACACGAGGTCCACCACATCGCCCTCGACCTCGCCCGGTGGTCACGCGAGCACGCCGCCCGTCTGTCGGAGGCGGCCCGGCACTACTCGCTCGACCTCGACGCGCCGCCCGACCACCCCGGTTCGGGCGGTCCCCTCGCGGCGCTGCGGGAGAGGGCGGCGGAAGCCCTGGGCAGACGACCCGAACCCGGCCTGCTCCTGCTGCACGACCTGAAGGACCTCTACCTGGCCGCCGCGGAGAACTCGCTGTACTGGGAGATGTTGGCGCAGACGGCGCAGGCCACCCGGGACGCCCGCCTCCTGGAGCTCGCGTCCTCCTGTCATCCGCAGACGCTGCGGCAGGTCCGCTGGGCCAACACGATGATCAAAAACCTTTCGCCGCAGATCCTGTCCGGCCTGTGACGGTCCGGCGCGGGGGGCGCCCCTTCGGGTCATTCGCGCTCGTTGGCCCGGCGGACCCGCTCGTCATCGGCCTTGGGCTGCGCGCCCGTCCCGGTCCGCGAGGGAGCCCCGGGCGCGCGACCGTGGTCGTCCACCGTTCCGCCCTCGTGCTGGAGCGCGGGCCGGTGCGGGGGCGCCGCCCGCCCCTCGTTGCCCCCTTCCGTCCTTTCCGTCCCGCCCGCCTGCGGGTCCGCCGGGCGCAGGGAGCGCAGCTCGCGGGCCGTCGTCTCCGCGTCGGGGAGCGTCAGCGCGAGGCGACGGAATCCCGCGTCGCCGGAGAGGTCCAGCCGGAGTACCGAGCCTTTGGCCCGTACGGAGACGAAGTCATCGCCCTCCGGGGAACGCCTGATCCCCACACACCGGCCGGGGCGCCAGATGCCCGCGGCCGGCACGCCGCGCAGCACGCGCCACCAACTGGACTCGACCGCCACGTCGCGCACCGCCGCCACCGGGACGCGGATGTCCCGCCGACGGCGCACGGCCAGCCGCTCGCGCAAGGACAGCCGGACCACGACGTCCGTCCCTTCCACCGACAGCCGGGCCATGGCGTGCCTCCTTCGGCCTCGCGCGCGGTCCCCGAGGGTGCGTCTACCCGGGAAGGCCCGTCCGCATGGCCCGTCGCTCTGCCTTCCGCCACCGGTGCCCCGGAACGGCGGACTCCGGCGGGTGGTCGGCCACCGGCCGGAGACCTGTGCGTGTGGCCGCGGGGTCAGCGGTCGTCGCGGGGCATCTCCATGCCCTCGTCGCCCGTCATGTCGTCGCCGAGCGCGCGGTCGTGCGACACCTCACCCGGCTTGCGCCGGCGTCCGCCGCCGCCCGGACGCATCGACCCGGGGTCCTGGCCGGGCTGCTGCCGGCGCGACTGCCCCTGCTCCTCGCGGCCCTTGCCCGGCTGCTGGTTCTTGTCCCGCATACCGCCCATGACGGTTCACGCTCCTTGATCTCGTCGGAGGTCCTCATTGGCCTCCACGCCCATGACGCTGCCACGGCGTGCTACGGGGCGCACCTTTTCGGTGACCGAGCGTGTGGTTCGGGGCATGGCTCAGCGTCTTCGGCAACGGATGGAGGCGCCCGAAGAACCGAGTGGTTCTCGCGCATGGGGAGGGCCGGCCGGGGCACTGGCTCCTTCGGAGGTTGATAACTATGGTTCCCCTGCTTCTCGTCCTTCTGCTCGCTCTCGTCCTGTTCGGCGCGGGCTTCGCGCTGAAGGTGCTGTGGTGGGTCGCGATCGCGGTCCTGGTGCTGTGGCTGATCGGCTTCGTCGCCCGTCCCGCGGGCGGTGGCGGACGCTGGTACCGCTGGTAGCGCACCGCCGCACACGCGCACACGAGTGGGGCCCCCTCCCGACCGGGAGGGGGCCCCACAGCGCTGTCCGGCTCCGCTGTCCGGCTCAGGCGCGGCTCAGCACTGACGCAGGCCGTAGGCGGGGTCGTTGTTCGTGTTGACGTCGACGGCGGGCACGTTGCCCCAGGCGCCGTTGTCGAGCTGCGTCCAGTACCAGATGTCGTTCTGCCCCTGGTGCGGGTCGCCGTGGCCCCAGCACACGAACCAGTTGTAGCCGGTGGTGAGCGTGCCGCGGGTCGCGGAGCGGTACGAGCGGTCCGCGTACCCCTTGGCCCCGACCTTGTTGCCGCAGTAGAGCCGGCCGTCCGAGTGGACGCCGCAGTCGGCGGTGGGCTTCGCGGGGGCGGCGGGCGCGGCACTCGCCGCGGGCAGTCCGGTGGCGGTCAGGGTGGCCGTGAGGGCGGCCGCACCGGTCAACAGGGCGATCTTCTTGCGTACGTTCACCGTGTACTCCTCGTATCCTCGGATGTGTCGATCAGTCGGCGTGTCGATGTGGGTGAAGGTGTGTCAGGGGCAGGTGGGGACGCCATCCAGCCAGGCGGGACCCTGGATGTAGATGTTGGTGATCCACGCCTGGTAGTCCGGCAGGTAGGACCAGGCGTCGTTGTGGTAGCCCTCGGCGTCCACGGGCTGGGCGTGCTTCTGGCAGCCGATCCGCACCCGCGTCGGGCCGTCGAACTTATTGACCCGCGCGCTGGTCGTGGACGGTTCGGAATGTGTCCACACGTCCGTGCCCCAGGTGGAGAAGTTGCCGCCCTGCCCCGGGTCGGCACCGATGCGGACGGCCCCGTTGTAGTCGCCGCCGAGCCGGACGTCACTGACCATCACGTGGGTGCCGGACTGCCGGGCCTCGACCATCTTCCCCGCGCCCAGGTAGACGGCGATGTGATGGATGCTGTTGTCCCCGCCCCAGGCCAGCAGGTCACCGGGCAGCAGGGGTCCGGTGCCCTGGGACGCGCCGAACCGCGCCGTCACCCGCGACGAGTGGTACTGGCCGTTCGCCGTACCGGCCAGGATGTCCTGACCGGTGGCCTGGGCGTAGGCGTAACGGACCAGGCCCGAACAGTCGAACCCGCGCCGCTCCGGGTCGTGCTGACTGGCCGGATCGGAAGGATCCACCTGCCCGTAGGTGGCGCCCGGCTGCGGCCCGTGGCCGCCTCCCCACGTGTACCAGACGCCGATCTGCGAGCAGGCGGCCCGCACCGCGGCCTGAGCGGCGGCGGACGCACCCGGCGCGAGGACGTCGCAGCCGGCTTCGGCGGCAGCCGGTCGGGCGCCCGCCGCCGGGCCGGCCCGCTCGGCCCGCGCCGCCGGAGCGGCTCCCGCCGGGGGCGCCGTGGCCCCCACGGCGCAGAGCGCCAACAGGCCGACCGCCGCGACGGACCGCCTCGTTCTGTCAAGGATGGTGCGCATGCCCGGTTCCCCGTTCCCCGTAGTAGTTCTTGACGGATCGTGTCTTCTTGACGGGTCGTGACCCTCCGCCAGGTCGGCCGGTGACTGTGGTTCGGTCGGAACACGCCCACCGGCTGCGGTGGTTCGAGACTGGGCCGTGCCCGGCGTCGCTGTCGAGACGCCACGCGTCGCCCTTGCCGTCGGGAAACGGGAAACCCCCGGGGAAACGGGCCGTTTCCCCGGGGGGTTCGTTTTCCCGGGGGTTCAGTCGGCCGCCCCCGGACACACACGGAGATAGGGGAGCCCGGGCAGCAGTTCGGACCAGCGCGCGGGGCCGGTGTCCCCCAGGAGGCGGCACAGCGCGGCCGTGCGCTCCGAGACGCCGGTGTTCCACAGCCGCACCGTGCCGTCGTTGCTGCTGCTCGCCAGCGTGTCCGGCCGCGCCGGGTCGAAGGTGACGCCCCACACGGCTCCCGTATGGCCGCCCAGCGTCGCCGTCTGCTCGCCGCGCCGCGGATCCCACAGCTTCACGCTCTGGTCACTGCCGCTGCTCGCCAACACCGTGCCGTCGGGGCTGAACGCCACCGCCCGCACCGACCCGCTGTGTCCGGCGAGGGTACCGGCCGAGGTGAGCCGGGCGGTGTCCCACAGCCGGACCGTCCCGTCGTTCCCCCCGCTGGCGAGGGTCCGCCCGTCCGGTGAGAACGCCACGCCGCGGACGGAGCCGATGTGGCCGCGCAGCACGGCCCGCGGCGCCCGTCCGGCGGCCCGTACGTCCGCCACGTCCCACAGTCGTACCGTCAGATCATCGCTCCCGGAGGCGAGCGTCCGGCCGTCCGGGCTGAACACGACGGCGTTGACGAAATCCTGGTGGGCATCGAGGGTGGCCTCCCGCCGGCCCGTGCCCACGTCCCACAGCACCACGGTGCGGTCCGCTCCGGCCGAGGCGAGCGTCCGGCCGTCCGGGGAGAACGCCACCGCGAAGACGGAGCCGCCGTGACCGGAGAGCACGGCGGCCGGTTTCCCGCTCGCCGCCTCCCAGGTCCGGACCATACGGTCGGCCCCCGCGGCGGCGATCAGGCGCCCGTCGGGCGAGAACGCGACGGCGAACACCGAACCCCCCGAGCCGGTCAGGGTGGTGCGCAGCCGGCGCCGGTCGGGCTCGAAGACCCGTACGGTGTGGTCCGCCTGAGCCGACGCCAGCAGCCGGCCGTCCGGGGAGAACGCCGACTGCCACGCCTCGCTGAACGGCCGGGTGGCCAGGGCGCCCCGGCCGGGGTCCCAGAGCACCACGGACTGGTCGAACCCGCCGGTGGCGAGCCGCTCTCCGGGGCCGGCCGCGACGGCGAGCACATAGTCGGTATGACCCGACCATGTGCTGATCATTTTGTCGGTGGCCGGGTCCCAGGACTTGACCGTGCCGTCACCGCCGGCGCTGAACACGGTGTCCCCCGTCCGGCTGAACGCGACCGCGTTCACATCGTCACCGTGTCCGGTGAGCACCGCCCGCGCCGTGCCGCCCGGCAGGTCCCACAGCCGTACGGTCCGGTCGGCGCCGCCGGAGGCGAGTGTCCTGCCGTCCGGGCCGAAGGAGATCCCGAGCACCTGGTCGGTGTGACCGGTGAGCACCTGCGGCCGTCCCGGGTCGGCCGCGTCCCACAGCATCACGCTCCGGTCGGCGCCGGCGGAGGCCACACGCGAGCCGTCCGGGCTGAACGCCACGGCCATCACCGCGTCCTCATGCCCGGTCAGGACCGCCCGCGCCGTGCCGCCCGGCAGGTCCCAGAGCCGCACGGTGTGGTCGAGGCCGCCGGAGACCAGGGTGCGGCCGTCCGGGCTGAACGCCACCGAACGGACCGACCCCCGATGCCCCATCAGGGTGGCGGCGAGCCGCCGTGCGCCCACGTCCCACAAGCGCACGGTCCCGTCCGCCCCCGCCGTCGCCAGCCGGCTGCCGTCGGGCGCGAACGCCACCGATTGCACCGCCCCGGTGTGCCCGGTGAGCGTGCCGAGCGGCCGGTGCCCGTCCGCGTCCCACAGACGGACCGAGGCATCCGAACTCGCCGAGGCCAGCACCTTCCCGTCCGGGCTGTACGCGACGGAGTTGACCGCCCCCGTGTGCCCGCGCAGCCGCCCCGCGAAGAACTGCGCCTGGCTGCTGAGGAGCGCCCCCCGGGCCTCCGCGGTGGGCGCCGTGCGGTAAGCGGCGGCCGCGAGCAGCATGGACGCCTCCGGCTGTCCCGCCGCGAGGGCCCGCGACCGTACCGCCATGGCCTGCGACTGCGCCGTTCGCCGCTGGTCCAGCGCCCGCGCACGCTGCTGGAAGGCCAGCGCCCCGGCCGCCAGCGCCACGGCGAGCAACCCCGCCAACGTGATCACCAGGGCCCGGCGGATCCGGCTCTGGCGCCGCACCGCCCGGCGCCGCCGCTCCTCCTCGGCCTCGCAGGCGGCGACGAACTCCCTCTCCTCGGGCCCCAGCTGCGACGGGTCCTGCCGCTCGGCCCACTCCCGGACCCCGGCGAGCCGGCTGCCCCGGAAGAGCAGGCTGGGGTCGCGCCCGCTCCGTACCCACTCGGCGCCCGCGTCGGAGACCCGCTGGCGCAGCACCAGGGCCGCCCGGTCGGACTCGATCCACTCGCGCAGGCGCGGCCACGCGTGCAGCAGCGCCTCGTGGGTGATCTCCACCGAGGCCCCGTCGGCGGTCACGAGCCGGGCCTCGATGAACGCGTCCAGCACCCGTCCGCCCGCACCGGCGTCCGCCACCTGCCGCAACAGCCGTTCCCGCTCGACCGGCCTGCGCGTCTGGGTACCCGAACCGTCCGCGAGGTGCACGAGCCGGATCAGCAGGTGCCGTGCGATGCGCCGCTCGACGGGCCCCAGCCGGGCGAAGACGGACTCGGCGGTGCGCGCGACCGCTCCGTGGATCCCGCCGGTCATCTCGTAACCGGCCACCGTGAGCGTCCTGCCGGAGCGTTGCTGCCAGGTGCCGAGCAGCGCGTGGGCAAGGAGCGGAAGGGAACCCGCGTGCGCCGCCGAGCGGTCCCCGAGATCGCGCAGCAGCAGTTCGACCAGGCCGACCTCCAGGGTGAGCCCGGCCCGCGCCGCGGGCTCGCAGACGGCCTGGCGCAGTTGCACCTCGGACATCGGGCCGAGGGCGAACAGGCCGTGCGTGAAGACCTCCACCAGTTCTGGATGGTCCAGGCACTGCCCGCAGAAGTCGGCCCGCATCCCGATGACGACGGCGATGGTGGAGCGGCCGGCCAGCGAGTGCAGCACACGGACGAAGGCGCCGCGTTCCCGGTCGTCCTCGCAGAGCGTGAAGACCTCCTCGAACTGGTCGACGAGGAGCACCAGCCCGGGCCGGCCGAGAGAGCCCGCCACCGCCTCCGGCAGCCGGTCCGGTCGGTCGACCAGCTCCTCGGGGGTGATCCCCGCCGCCGGCGCCCCCAGCACGTCCGCCGCACAGCGCAGCAGCTCCTTGAGCGGGTGCGCGCCCGGCGCGCACACCACCACCGGCCAGTCCCGCGACCCGGCGACCGGCAGCGCCCCGCGGCGCACTGCGGGAAGCAGCCCGGCGCGCAGCAGCGAGGACTTGCCCGCGCCGGACGGGGCCACCACCGCCACCGCGCCCCGACCGATCCGCTCGGCGAGCCGACCGGTCAACTCGGCGGTGGCGCTCTCGCGGCCGAAGAACCACTCGGCGTCCCCGGGCCCGTAGGCGGCCAGACCCCGGTAGGGGCAGACCGCGCCGGAACCCTCCGCGTCGGGCCCGTCGTCCCCGGTGCGGGCCGGCGGGACGGCCGGTACGGGCGGGATGAGGCGTACCAGTTCGCCGCCGGCGTCGAGGGCCTCGTCGCACCTGCGGGCGACATCGGGGGTGGGCGGCTTCCGCCCGTTCTCGATCTTGCTGAGGTAGCCCTTGCTGTAGTGGATGGTGCGGGCCAGGTCCGAGAGCGACACGTCGCGCCGCCGGCGCAGGCGTCGCAGCTCGGCCGCGAATCCATCGAGGGTCTCGTCGTCCGTCGGCACGGGGCCTACCTTCCCTCGCGGGCGGAACGTACGCCTGAAACGGGAACGAGTTGGTCCGCTCCGGTGGTGCACGGCCCGACGATCCACCGACGACCGCCGCCGGGCAGGGCGTCAACGTACCGGCCCGAGACGTCCCCCCGCGTCCTGCGGCGCGCCCCGCGCCGCACGGCCACGCGCGCCACAACGGGTGCCGAGCCCCCGTAGGCTGCCCCCGCCACTTCGCCCCGCGAACCGAGTTGAGGAGCAACGTGCCCCTGACCATGGACCGTCGCCTGGCCGTCAGCGCGGCCCTGATCGCGCTGGTGACCGGGCTCGCTCCCGCCACCACCGCCCACGCCGTCCCGACCGCGCCGACGCTCCGCGGCGTCGGGGCGGCGCCCGATCTCGACGCCCTGACCCGGGCGTTGGGGAACACGACCGCCGCGGGAGCCCCCGGCGCCATGGCCCGTTTCACCGGCCCCTCGGGCGTACGGACGAGAGCCGTCGGAGTCCAGGACCGGTCCACCGGGGCCGCGATGGACCCCAACTCCCGCTGGCGCATCGGCAGCGTCACCAAGACGTTCTCCACCGTGGTGCTGATGCAACTCGTCGACGAGGGGGCGATCGGCCTGGACGTGCCCGTCGACCACTACCTGCCGGGTCTGCTGCCCGACGCCCGGATCACGGTCCGTCACCTGCTCACCCACCGCAGCGGCCTCGCCGACTACACCAACGCGATGTTCGACCGGACCGTCCCCGGCTTCGAGGCGGTACGGAACAAGGTGTTCGACTACCGCGAACTGGTGAACCTCTCCCTGCGCGAGCCGCGCACCTCGGCGCCCGGCGCGGCCTACTCGTACTCCAACACCAACTTCGTCGTCGTCGGCATGCTCATCGAGAAGGCCACCGGGAACCCGATCGCCGAAGAGTACGAACGGCGTCTCATCAAGCCGCTGAAACTGCGGAACACCTCCTATGTGCACCCCCGAACCGAGATCAAAGGCCCGCACGCGCACGGCTACCTGTACCCTGACGAGGCCGGGGCGCAGCCGGTCGACGCCACCGAGCAGACCGTCTCCTGGGCGCAGTCCGCCGGCGCGCTGATCTCGAACGCGGCCGATCTGAACACCTTCGTCTCCGCCCTGCTGGGCGGCCGGCTGCTGCCGGCGCGCACGCTCGACGCCATGCTCGCGATGACGCCCACCGACGCGACGAACAGCCGCTTCTACGGTCTGGGCCTGCGCCGCTACGACCTGTCCTGCGGTACCTCGGTGTACGGGCACACGGGTACGGTCCAGGGCTTCTACACGTACGCCTTCGCGACCCGCGACGGCTCCCGCACCCTCGCCGCCATGGCCAACACCTCCAACCGGGGCCAAGCCAACACGGCGCTCGGCGGCGCCCTCGAAGCGGCCTTCTGCGGCACCCGACCCGCCGCCACCGAAGGCCAGGCCCCCCGCCGCGGCTTCGCCGCACTCCCCGCCGACGCCGACCTGCCCGAGCGCGGCCAGGTGCGCTGATCGCACCCCGGCCCGGGTGCCATGCGGCGCGTCATCACGGCGCCGGCGCGGCCGGGACTGTACCTCTTGGTGGGGGGCCGCCGCCACGGCGCCCCCACATCGGGCGAGGGACGGAGCGCGGCTGTGCGGGATTCGACGGGTGACGCGCTGGGCGCTCCGTGCTGGGTGAGCCTGGCGACGCGGGACCTGGAGGCCGCCCAGCGCTTCTACGGGGCGGTTCTCGGCTGGTCGTTCCGCCCGGGCGGACTCGGCGAGGGCCTGGCCGTCGCCGAGGTGGAGGGCGCCCCCGTCGCGGGCATCGGAGCTCTGGCCGGGGAACTGGAGGTGCCCGCCGCGTGGACGGCCTACTTCGCCGTCGAGAGCGCCGATGAGACGGTGGCCCGCATCCGCGAGCGCGGCGGGACGGTGGGGGTCGGGCCCGTCTCCTTCGAGACAGGCGGACGCGGCGCCCTGGCCACCGACCGCGACGGCGCCGTCTTCGGGATCTGGGAGGGCATCGTCTTCTCCGGCTGGCGCGTGGGCTCCGGCCACGCCCCGGCCTGGCTGGAACTGCTCACCCTCAACGCCTTCGACGCGGCTCTGTTCTACGGCGAGGTGCTCCAGTGGACCAACGGTCCCTGCGAGATCTCCTACGAGGACGACCAGGTCGTCCTGCGCCACCTCGGCGAGCCCGTCGCCCGGCTCAACAGCGGGCCGGTGGAGATGGCGGCGCTCCAGCCGCAGGTCCGGCCCCGCTGGCGGGTCCACTTCCGGGTCCCCGCGCTGGAACCCGCCCTGGAGGCGGCCGCCGCGCTCGGCGGACGCATCATGTCGGACATCGAGCAGAACGCCTCCGAACGCTGGGCCGCCCTCCGCGACCCGGACGGCGCGCTGTTCACCGTCACGGCGTCCCTGGCCGACACCCGCTGAGCCGCGCCCCCGTCACGCCGATCCCGGCGGGGACGGAGCGGGGCGTCACTCCGCGCGGCGCTTGTCCTCGTCGCTCCACTCACGGGTGTCCCGCGGTTCGACGTACGGCTCCCGGTCCGGCGGGAGGCCGCCCGCGATCGCCCGCGCCCGGCTCATCTCGGCGTCGAACTCCAGGCCGAGGAGGATGGCCAGGTTCGTGATCCACAACCAGATCAGGAAGACGATCACACCGGCCAGCGTGCCGTACGTCTTGTTGTACGAACCGAAGTTCGCGACGTACAGCGCGAAGCCGGCGGACGCGACCATCCAGATCAGCAGGGCGAGGAAGCTGCCGGGGGTGATCCAGCGGAAACCGCGGCCCTTGGCGTTGGGCGCCGCCCAGTACAGCAGCGCGATCATGATCGTGACCAGGAGGACCAGGACGGGCCACTTCGCGATCGACCACACCGTGACGGCGGTCTGCCCGAGTCCCAGGGCGTCCCCCGCACGTCGGGCGAGACTGCCGGTGAACACCACGATCAGCCCGCTCGCGCACGCCATGACCAGCAGCCCCACCGTCAGGGCGAACCGCAGGGGCAGCACCTTCCACACGGGCCGCCCCTCCGGCACGTCGTAGACGGCGTTGGAGGCGCGGATGAACCCGGCGACGTACCCGGACGCCGACCACAGGGCGGCGATCAGGCCGACGACGGCGACGACAGACCCCAGCCCCGCGCCGCCCTGGAGCTGGCGCACCGCGTCCGAGATGATGTCGCGCGCCGAGCCGGGCGTCAGTTTCTGGAGGTTGTCCAGCACCGATTGGGTGGCGGACTTGCCCGCCAGGCCCAGCAGCGAGACCAGCACCAGCAGCGCCGGGAACAGCGACAGGACGGCGTAGTACGTGAGGGCGGCGGCCCGGTCCGCGAGCTCGTCGTTCCCGAATTCCCGGACCGTCCGTTTCAGCACGGCGACCCAGGACTTGCCGGGCAGGTCGGTCGGCTCGTCCGGCGCCCTGCGCTCCACCTCGGGGCCGGGACCGGGGCCGCCGTGACCGAGGCGGTCACCGGGGCCGTTCCGGCGGCCGTCGCCCGGAGCGGGGGCCGCCGGCCGGCCGCGCCCGTCGTGGTCGCCCCTGTCGCTTGCGGCTGGAGTGTCGTTCATGCCAGGCGGATGTCCACTCGCGCACGGGCGAAACCTCACCCGTACGGGGTCGCCGGCCGCGTCACCCCCGCGTTTGCGGGCATACGCGGGTACACGACAACGGCAGGGCGATGACAGAACGCCGAGCCCGGCGGAAGGCGGCGCGGATGTGGACGACGACGGCCGGTGAGCACGTCCCGGCAGGCCCGGTATGGCTGCACCTGGCACTGATGGCCGTGGCCCTGCTCATCCTGGTCTACAACCTCAAGCGGAGCAGTCGCTGACCCGCGAGGGACGGCGCGCACCCGCTCACCACCCACAGGAGACAGACATGGAATCGACTGTTCCCGTCCCGTCCCCCCTCCTCGACGAAGCCAGGACCGCGCTGCGCGACGTCGGCGACCCCGCCACCCGCGCCCTGGTCCTCGCGGTGCTCGCCGCCGCGCGGGAACTCCAGGACCTGGCCGGGACCGCCGAGCGCCTCGACGCCCGCCTGGAGGCCGTGAACCAGTACCTCGGTGCCATCGCCAACAAGCCGTAGTCGCTCCACCCGCACCCGCGGGCCGCGCATGGGAGCCACGAGCCGGGGCAGCCGCCCACCATCGGTACAGCGGCAACGAACGGAAGTGGTGCGGGTGCGTCTGCGCAGCGTCGGGGTGGAGGAAGAACTCCTCCTGGTCGGATCGGAGAGCGGCGAGCCCCTCTCGGTGTCGGGCGCGGTTCTCGCCGAGGCGGAGCGGCACGGTGTGGGGGAGGAGGAAGGAACCTTCGAGAAGGAGCTGATGCGCGAGCAGCTGGAGTTCTCCACCAAACCGGTGACGGAGATGGGCGAGCTGGCCGAGGAGATCGTCCGATGGCGTTCGGAGGCCTCCCGGCACGCGGCGAAGGCCGGCGCCGAGGTGGCAGCCCTCGCCACTTCGCCGCTGGCCGTACTGCCTTCGACGAGCCCCGGGGAACGCTACCGGTGGGTCGCGGAGCGGTTCGGCCTCACGGCGCAGGAACAGCTGACCTCCGGCTGTCACGTGCACGTGGGAGTCGACTCCGACGAGGAGGGGGTGGCCGTGATCGACCGCATCAGGCCCTGGCTGCCCGTCCTCACCGCCATCAGCGGGAACTCGCCCTTTTGGCAGGGCCAGGACAGTGGGTACGGCAGCTACCGCAGCCGGGTGTGGAACCGGTGGCCCTCCGCGGGGCCGACGGAGCTCTTCGGCAGCGCCGACCGGTACCACGAGCAGGTGTCCGCCATGGTCGCCACCGGGGTGCTCCGGGACAAGGGGATGATCTACTTCGACGCCCGGCTGGCGGCGAACTACCCCACCGTGGAGATCCGCGTCGCCGACGTCTGTCTGGAGCCCTCCACCACGGTCCTCCTCGCGAGCCTCGTCCGCGGACTCGTCGAGACGGCGGCGCGCTCCTGGCAGGCCGGCGAACCCCCGGCGCGCATCGGGGTGAGCCTGCTGCGGCTGGCGTCGTGGCGGGCGGCCCGCTCGGGCATCGACGGGCCCCTGGTCCACCCGGCGACGATGCTGGAGGCGCCTGCCCGCGCGGTGGTGGACGCGCTGTTCGAGCACGTCCGCGAAGCCCTGGAGGACCACGGGGACGCCGTGGCGGTCCGACAGGGCGTCGAGGAGCTCTTCGCGCGCGGCAACGGAGCGCGCGTCCAACGGGAACTCCTGCGCAGCACCGGGGACTTGGCGGCGGTCGTACGGGAATGTGCCCGTATCACCACCTCCTCCGCCCCCTCCACCGCGTAGCCCCGGGCCCTGGCCCCTCCATATGCCGGTGCCCCGCCCCTCCGACGAGGGGCGGGGCACCGGCATGCGGGGCGCGCGCTCGACGGCGGAGCGCCCGACGGGGTGCGCGTCACCCGGCCAGGATCGAGTCGTCGAAGGTGCGGGCGCCGGGGAGCCGGTAGCGGGCGGCCGCCAGCGCGGCGTCCACGCTGGAGGTGCCCGTCGCGACGCAGAGGGTGTGCGCGACGTCTTCCATACGACCGCGGGTCTCCGCGGTGTCATCGTGGGCGCACAGGACCGCCAGCGCCCAGTAGCGCTCGACGAGACCGGACAGCACGGCCGGGTGGGCCATCAGCATGGGCGGATCCTTTCGGGAAGCCGGACGATCTTGGCCTTCGGTTGCCCCCGTTGTCCGGCCCTACACCTGGCCCGCGCATCGACTCCGGCGATGGCACCCGGGGATGTCACGGTCTGCGCTGGGTAACCGCGTCGGCAGCGAACGGCACCCCGACGGAGGAAGGGACACGGTGAGGATGATGGCGATGAGGGCAGTGGGGTGGGCCCGTTCCTTTCCGGTGTCGAACGGCGTTCGCGCGGCCCGGCAGTGGACCGCGCAGCACCTCGCGACGCTGGACTGGGCCCCCCACGCCCCCGACACCGTCGACTCGATCCTGCTCAGCGTCTCCGAACTCGTCGCGAACGCCCACGTGCACGCGGCCGAGACCGCGCACCTCGTCCTGACGTGGGACGGCCAGTGCCTGCACGTGAGCGTCGCCGACGCCGATCCACGGCTGCCCCGGCCCCGGGAGGCCGACGCGAGCGCCACCTCCGGCCGGGGCCTGGGGATCGTCGACGCCCTCGCCGACACACTGGACGTCCACGCCTTCCACGGCGGCAAGGCCATCAGCGCCTGCTTCCACCCGGCCGGGGTGACCGCCCCCCACGCCGAGCCCGTCCCCGAATGAACACGGCGACCGGTCCTCCCCCGGATCGGGGCACTGGCCGGTCGCCGGGAGTGACCCTCAGCGCACTTGGATGCCGATGAGGCAGGTGTCGTCGTCGGTGTCCGACCGGCTGTGCGTCAGCAGCCGGTCGAGCCGCCGGTCCAGCGAGTCCGCCTCCCGCCCCGCGAGGGACAGGAGTTGCGACAGGGAGTCCGTCACCGAGACGTCGCGGCGCTCGACGAGCCCGTCGGTATACATCAGCAACGTGTCCTCGGGCTCCAAAACCTCCTCCTCCTCCTCGAAGTCGGCCTCCGGCAGGGCCCCGAGCAGCAGCCCCTGCGCCATCGGGAAGGCCCGGGCCTCGGTGCCCCGCACCAGGACCGGAGGCAGGTGCCCGGCGCGCGCCCAGCGCAGGACCCGCGTCCGCGGATCGTAGACACCGCACACAGCCGTGGCCGTCACGTTGCTGGTCAGGTGGTGGGCGACGGTGTTGAGCCAGGACAGCAGCTGTGCGGGGCCGGCCCCGGTCACCGCGAGACCCCGCAGGGCGTTGCGCAGGATCACCATGCCGGTGGCCGCCTCGATGCCGTGTCCGGCGACGTCCCCGACGGACAGCAGCACCTTGTCGTTGGGCAGGACGACCGAGTCGTACCAGTCGCCGCCGACCATCGCCTCCGACTCGGCGGGCCGGTAACGGACCGCGATGCGGATGCCGGGCACCTCCAAGGGCGCGGGCGCGGGCGGCATGATGGCGTGCTGGAGCTGGAGGGCGAGCCGGCTGCGCTCGGCCGCCTCCGCCTCGGTGTGGGCGAGCTGGTCCCGGGTCGCGGCGAGGGCCACCTCCGTCCAGTGCTGGGAGGAGATGTCCTGGTAGGCGCCGCGCACCGCGTGGAGACTGCCCCGATCGTCGAGGACGGGTTCCGCGACGAGACGGATGTGCCGTGTGATGCCGTCGGGGCGCTGGAGCCGGAAGTCCACCGAGGATTGGCGCAGGTGGTGCAGGAGCGTGCGCAGGAACCGGTTGATGGAGACCACGTCGTCGGGGTGGGCGTGGCTCCGCAGCTCCTCCAGGGGGACGGGGGAGGAGGTCATGGGCCGCCCGTAGAGGGTGAACAACTGCCCGTTCCAGGTGATCTCACCCGTCGTGATGTTCTCCTCGAAGCCGCCGACCCGACCGAGGCGCTGGGCGTGCTGGAGGAGGCTGGCCAGCCGCGCCGTCTCGTCCTCTATCCGCCAGATGAGCAGCAGGGCCGAACCGTGCCGGCTGATGCTGGCGTCCGCGATCGCCGTGAGGGGCACGTCGTCCACGAACGCGGTCAGCGCCATGCGCTGGGTCCGGCAGGGCTCGCCCGTCGCGTAGACCCGTTCGAGTTTGTCGAAGAGCCCGTTGTCCTCTGCGGCCGCCGGGTACGCCTCCAGGAACGACGAGCCGCACACCGAGGAGCGCGGCCGCCCGGCGGGGTCGATGAAGCGGTCGTTGGCGTGGTGGACACGGAAGTCCGCGAGCCGGCCGCCCGGGTCCAGACAGGGCGTCAACACCAGGGCCGGGTCATACAGGTTGTCGGCGAGGTTGACCATCTCGGCCACCCCGGCGCAAGCCTGCTCCTTGACCGCGGGCTCGGCGGACGGGGTCACGTCCTGGTCGCCCAGGGTGTGCGCGCACAGCTCGGCCAACGCCTCCAACTGGCGCAACACCTGCGGGGGTTGCGGTTCGAGCGGATCGGGCCAGCACACCTCCAGCACGCCGTGGATCCGACCGCCGGTGCCGGCGGGCACCACGACGCGGCCACCCGACGGGTGCTGACGCCGGCCGATGGAGGGGATGCCGGAGTCGCTCAGTCGAGGTACGACCGTCAGCTCGCGCTTGTCCAAGGCCAGATGGGCGCAGGTCGCGACCTCCGGGGGAACGTAGCGCCAGCGGCTCGCTTCCTCCTCGGGGAAGCCCGCGTGGCCCACCAACGTCAGCGAGGAATCCGAGCCCGCCACCCAGATCGCGACGCCCTGTGCCCCCAACGGGACCAAGGCGTTCTCCAGCAGGGCCGCGGCCACCGCCTGGGAGTCGGCGGCGGCCAGCAGCCCGCTCTCGGCGGCGCGCAGTCGCACCGCAGGCGTGCTCGCGCCCGGCACGGAAGCCGGCTGGGCGGTGTGTTCCAGGAACTCCCGCGCGACCTCGCTCACGTGATCACGCGCGGCCTGGTTGACCACGTCGACGGCCAGTGCGAGCAGGGTCGCCCCCGACTGCTCGGCCAGTTTGGCCAGTTGCCGTGCCGCCTCCGCCGGTCCGCACCCGAGGCGCCCGACGAGCACGCCCTTGGCCATCTCGACCAGCGCCCGGCCGTCCGCGGCGGCCTGGGCCTCCCGGACCTCCTGGCGCAGCCGCTCGACGGTCGCGGCCAGCCGCCCGGCGTCGGTCACCGCCGGGGACGCGCCGCCGGTCCGGGCCGGCGGAAAGCCGGGACCGGGGCCGTCGCCGCCCCGGCGCGGGGGGAGTTCCGGCGCGGTCGGCACGTCACCGTGCTCGTCTCCTGCGTAGGTGGGGCTGTTCACCGCTGACCGGCTTTCTCGGCGGGGGAGGGGGGTCGGACGTCAGGCACCGGCGCCACCCTCGGCCCCCTGTGCGGACTCCTGCGGGAGCAGCCAGCGCCGGACCCGGGCCATAAGGTCGTTGGCGTCGACCGGCTTGGTCACGTAGTCGTTCGCGCCGGAGGCGAAGCTCTTCTCCCGGTCGCCCGGCATCGCCTTCGCGGTGACCGCGATGATCGGCAGCTCCGCGTAGGCGGGCATCCGCCGGATCTCGGCCGTCGCCGCGTACCCGTCCATCTCCGGCATCATCACGTCCATCAGGATCAGGTCGATGCCCGGGTTCGCGGCCAGTGCCTCGATGCCCTTGCGGCCGTTCTCGGCGTGCAGGACCTCGATCCCGTGGAGTTCCAGGATGCCGCTGATCGCGTACAGGTTGCGGGCGTCGTCGTCGACCACGAGGACCGACCGGCCCGCCAGGCGGTCGTCGACGCGCGCCGCGGGGCCGGAAGCCGGCGAGGGCGCGCCCGTGCGCACCAGCGGGGGTACGGCTCCGGGCCGCTCGGCGGACAGATGCAGCGCTATGCGCTCGCGCAGCTCGTCCAGGCTGGAGAGGACTTCGAGCGGCTGGTGGGCGGCGTGCCGGGCCAGGTCCGACCGCTGGGCCGCGGTCAGCCGGCGCCCGTCGTGCGCGAGCACCGGCAGGGACGCCAGGGCCGAGTCGCCCGCCATGGCGTCCAGGAAGCGCAGCGCCTCCCCGTCGCTGCCCAGGTCGATGACGACGCAGTGGAAGGAAGCCTGCGCGAGGACGGTGGCCGCTTCCACGGCGGTGACGGCGGTCGCCACCTCCACCTGCTCCTCCGTGCCCGACGCGGCCCGCCCCGCGGCGAGATCACGGGCCGCGCTCTCCGCGACCAGGCTGAGCAGGCCGTTGTTGCGCTCCTCGATCACCAGGAGCCGCCGGGGATGGCGCGTGTCCTCGCCGGCGGCGGGCAACGCGGCCACCGCACCGTCGACGGGGCCGCCGATCGCCTCGGCGTCGCCCGTCGGTCCCGCCTCCAGGGCCGACCCTTCCAGGACGCGGTCGTGGAAGTCGTCGTAGGAGACGGGCAGGTACAACGTGAAGACCGAGCCTTCGCCGGGCACGCTGCGCGCCGTGACCACACCGCCGAGGAGCCGTGCGATCTCCCTCGTGATCGACAGGCCGAGCCCCGTACCCCCGTATCTGCGGCTCGTGGTGCCGTCGGCCTGCTGGAACGCCGCGAAGATCGACTCCAGGTGCTGCTCGGCGATGCCGATGCCCGTGTCGACGACCCGGAAGGCCACCACCGATCCGGCCCGGTCCAGGTGGACGGGCAGCTCGTCGGCGACCGCCGGTTCGATCCGCAGCTCCACCCGGCCGTGCTCGGTGAACTTGACCGCGTTGGACAGGAGGTTGCGCAGGATCTGACGCAGCCGCGAGTCGTCGGTCAACAGGTCGACCGGCACCCCCGGAGAGGTCACGATCTCGAATTCGAGGCTCTTCTGCGTGGTGAGCGGCCGGAAGGTGGCTTCCACATAGCCCAGGAGTTGCTTGAGGGACACCCGTTCCGGGTTGATGTCCATCTTGCCCGCCTCGACCTTGGACAGGTCGAGGATGTCGTTGATCAGCTGGAGCAGGTCCGAGCCCGCCGAGTGGATGATCCCGGCGTACTCGACCTGCTTGGCCGTGAGGTTGCGGGTGGGGTTCTGCGCCAGGAGCTGGGCGAGGATGAGCAGGCTGTTGAGCGGTGTGCGCAGCTCGTGGCTCATGTTCGCCAGGAACTCGGACTTGTACTTCGACGCCAACGACAACTGTTGTGCGCGGTCCTCCAGTTCCTGTCGCGCCTGCTCGATCTCCAGGTTCTTCGTCTCGATGTCCCGGTTCTGGGTCGCGAGGAGGGCGGCCTTCTCCTCCAGCTCGGCGTTGGAGCGCTGGAGCTCGTCCTGCTGCACCTGGAGCTGCTCCGAGCGCGCCTGCAACTCGACCGTCAACCGCTGCGACTCGCCGAGGAGTTCATCGGTACGGGCGTTGGCGACGATCGTGCTGACATTGACACCGACGGTCTCCATCAGACGGCCCAGGAAGTCGCGGTGCACCGGCGTGAAGGTCTTGAAGGTGGCCAGCTCGATGACGCCGAGCACCTGCTCCTCCACGACGATGGGCAGCACGATCAGCCCCGCCGGGGCCGAGCGGCCCAGCCCCGAGGAGACCACGTAGCCCGGCGGCACCTCGTCGGCCACGATGATCCGCCGGCTGCGTGCCGCCTGGCCCACGAGGGTCTCGCCGCGCCGCAGGCGCACGGACGCGGGGCTCCCGGCGGGTCGGCCGTAGGAGCCGATGAGGGACAGCCACGTCTCGCCGTCGGCCTCCTCCGCGAGGTAGAAGGCGCCGTAGCTGGCGTCCACCAGCGGAGTCAGCTCGTCCATCACGAGTTCCGCGACGGCGGAGAGGTCGCGGTGGCCCTGCATCAGGCCCGAGATGCGCGCGAGGTTCGACTTGAGCCAGTCCTGCTCCTGGTTGGCGCGGGTGGTCTCCCGCAGGGAGCCGACCATCGAGTTGATGTTGTCCTTGAGTTCGGCGACCTCGCCGGAGGCGTCCACGGTGATGGAACGGGTCAGGTCGCCCTCGGCCACGGCGCTCGCGACCTCGGCGATGGCCCGCACCTGGCGCGTCAGGTTCCCGGCCAGCTCGTTCACGTTCTCCGTGAGCCGCTTCCAGGTGCCCTCGACGCCCTCGACCTCCGCCTGACCGCCGAGCCGGCCCTCGCTGCCCACCTCGCGCGCCACGCGCGTCACCTCGGCCGCGAAGGAGGAGAGCTGGTCCACCATCGTGTTGATCGTCGTCTTCAGCTCCAGGATCTCGCCCCGCGCGTCCACGTCGATCTTCTTCGACAGGTCGCCGTTGGCGACGGCGGTGGTCACGAGGGCGATGTTGCGGACCTGGCCGGTGAGGTTGTTGGCCATCGAGTTGACGTTGTCGGTGAGGTCCTTCCACGTGCCCGCCACGTTGGGGACGCGCGCCTGGCCGCCGAGCCGGCCCTCGGTACCCACCTCGCGGGCGACACGGGTCACCTCGTCGGCGAACGCGGACAGCGTGTCCACCATCGTGTTGATGACCCCGGCGAGCGCGGCGACCTCGCCCTTCGCCTCGACCGTGATCTTCTGCGAGAGGTCGCCCTTGGCGACGGCCGTCGCGACCTGGGCGATGGAGCGCACCTGCCCGGTCAGGTTCGACGCCATGACGTTGACGTTGTCGGTGAGGTCCTTCCAGGTGCCCGACACCCCGCGCACCGTGGCCTGACCACCCAGATTGCCCTCGGTGCCGACCTCGCGGGCGACGCGGGTCACCTCGTCGGCGAAGGCGGAGAGCTGGTCGACCATCGTGTTGATGGTGTCCTTCAGCTCCAGGATCTCGCCCCGGGCGTCGACCCGGATCTTCTGCGAGAGGTCGCCCTTGGCGACGGCCGTCGCGACCTGGGCGATGGAGCGCACCTGGGCGGTGAGGTTTCCGGCCATGAAATTGACCGAATCGGTGAGGTCCCGCCAGGTACCGGAGACGCCCTTGACATCGGCCTGGCCGCCCAGGATGCCGTCCGTGCCCACTTCGCGGGCCATTCGGGTGACCTCGTCGGCGAAGGCGGAGAGCTGGTCGACCATCGTGTTGACGGTGTCCTTCAGCTCCAGGATCTCCCCGCGGGCGTCCACGGCGATCTTCTGCGACAGGTCGCCCCGCGCGACCGCGGTCGCGACCTGCGCGATGTCGCGGACCTGCGTGGTGAGGTTGCCCGCCATCGCGTTGACGGAGTCCGTCAGGTCCGCCCAGCTCCCGGACACGCCCGGGACCTCGGCCTGACCGCCGAGGGTGCCCTCGGTGCCGACCTCGCGGGCCACGCGGGTGACCTCCGAGGTGAACAGCGACAGCTGGTCGATCATGCCGTTGAAGACGGTCGCGATCTCGCCCAGGAGACCGTCGGCCCCGTCGGGCAGCCGGGTGCCGAAGTCGCCGTCACGCACCGCCGTCAACCCGGCGAGCAACTGGCGCAGCTCCGGCTCGCCCACCGCGCCCGGGGCCACCGGGGCGTCCGGGTCCGGGTCCTGCGTGACCGTAGCGTTCGTCATGTTCTTCCCCACCATCTCCCGACACCTCGCACGGACGGGACGAGGTCTTCCCGTCTCGCGCCGGGACGTAGTCCACCACATCCGGGGCCGCCGCAGGTCCTCGGCGGGAGCGTGAGCACCGTCTCCCGAAGAAAATCCCCATGGGCCCGTGTGAGGTCCGATTCTCGGGGCAAGCGCGTCTCGTCAGCCGTCCGTCGTCGGGAGGAAAGGTCCCCCATGCCTCGCTCCGCCGCAGTTGTAGAACCTGTCCGCAAGACAGACATGAAGGCCGCACCGGCCACAGGCCGTACGACCGAAGAGGCGGAAGGCCGACTGCCGCAGATCGTCGACGCCCGGGAGGTGGCCCCGGCCGACGCCCGGCAGCTTTCGCGGATCTTCCTGCTGCGCCTGCGGTCCCTGGAAGAAGGCACCCGGGAATACCAGTACGCGCGCAACACCCTCATCGAGATGAACATCTCACTGGTGCACTTCGCCGCCCGCCGCTTCCGCGCCCGCTCCGCCGGCGGCGGTGTCGACATGGACGACATCCTCCAGGTCGGCACGATCGGCCTGATCAAGGCGATCGACCGCTTCGACCCCGAGCGGGAGGTGGAGTTCGCCACCCTCGCGCTCCCCTTCATCACCGGTGAGATCAAGCGGTACTTCCGCGACACCACCTGGGCCGTCCACGTCCCGCGCCGCCTCCAGGAGCTGCGGACGGAACTCGCCAAGAGCCGGGAGGCCCTCACCGACCTCCTGGGCCGGGCCCCGACCGTCAAGGAACTCGCCCAGGACCTCGAACTCGGTGAGGACGAGGTCGTGGAGGGGCTGGTCGCCGCCAACGGCTACACCAGCGACTCCCTCGACGCCTCCTCCGGCTCGGAAGAGGACTCCGCGTCGGGCCGCAGGACCCGGTCGCTGGCCGACACCCTCGGCGAAGCCGACTACGGGATGGAACTCTTCGAGGAGTTCCACACCCTCGCGCCCCTGCTGGCCGAACTCGACGAACGCGACCGCCGCATCCTGCAGATGCGCTTCGGCCAGGAGAAGACCCAGGCGGAGATCGGCGCCGAGCTGGGCATTTCCCAGATGCAGGTCTCCCGCCTCCTCTCCCGCACCCTGGCGCGCCTGCGCACAGGGATGCTCGCCTTGTAACCCATACTCCCGTCGAGCCGGCGGGCGGGCCGGTGCCGGCCACGGGCCGGCTGTAGCCTTGTCAGTCGACCGGCCAACCGCCCGCCCCTCGGAGGGAAGAACGTGACCTCGCTCCCGCAGCACCGTCTGCCTCCGGCCGCCCGTGGCGAGCATTCCTTCTTCTCCTACGACAACGACCTGGCGTGGGCGGACACCGTGGTCCGCTTCGTGAGCAACGGCCTCGAACGCGGGCAACGCGTCTGGTATAGCGCCGACAGCACCGAGCCGAGTGCCGTGATCGACGTCCTGCGCCGCGGCGCCGTCGACGTCGACACGGCGCGCCGGGACGCCCGCCTGAGTGTCACCGGAACGGACCTGTCGTACCTGCGTCGCGTCCCCTTCGACCCCGACTGGGTCATCTCCATGTTCCGCGCGGCCTGCGCCGAGGCCCTCGCGGACGGCTGCACGGGGCTGCGCGTCCTCGGCGAGATGTCCTGGTCCGCGCGTCAGGTGGCGGGCATCGACCGCATCCTGGAAGCGGAACTGCGCCTGGACCGCGAGGTGTACGCGGACCTCCCCCTGACGGGGCTGTGCCTGTTCGACCGCCGGCTGATCCCGGCGCCGACCGCCGACCTGCTGACCCGGGCGCACACCACCTGTGCCGAACTGCCCCGCCCCCCGGCCGGCGACCCCCGCCCCCTGCCCACAGCGCCGCCCGCGGCCCTGGCCGCCGTCCCCATGCGGGACCGCGCCGGAATCCGGCTGAGCGGCAGCGGCGACATCGACACCCGTCACATCCTGCACTCGGCGCTCGCCGCCCTCGCGCGGATGCCCGGCCCCATCGTCCACCTCGACCTGTCGGCGGTGACCTACCTCGACCCGGGCGCGGTCGCCGTGCTCGTGGACGTCTCGAACTCACTGACCGGGAAGGGCCGGAGCCTCCTTCTCCACAAGCCCCCGTACTCGCTGCGCAAGGTAGCCGAGTTGTTTCCGGAGGAATGTGCCGCGCTGGAGGTCGCAGCATGATGGTCACCCCTGTTCCGGCCCCCGCGGAGCCCGCGGACTTCATCCACCCCGCCCTCTTCTACCGGGACCTGGAGGAGTACACGGTCGGCATCGGCGATTTCGTGCGCGCGGCCCTCGAAGCGCAGGAGCCGGTCCTCCTGGCCGTGCCGGGCCCGCACCTCGACGCCCTGCGCCAGAGCCTGGGCAGCGACGCGGACGGCATCGACTGCGTGGACATGCGGGAGCTGGGCCGCAACCCCGGCCGCATCCTGTCCGCCCTCCAGGGGTTCGCGGACCGCGAACCCGGCCGGCCCGCCCGTATCGTCGGCGAGCCGATCTGGGCGGGCCGCTCCCAAGGAGAGATCCTCGAAGCCACCCGTCACGAGGCCCTCATCAACACCGCCTTCGCCGGTCGGCCCGCCACGATCCTCTGTCCGTACGACCTCTCCGCTCTGCCGGCGAACGTGGTGGCCGACGCCCGGCGCACCCACCCCACGGTGATCGAGGACGGCCTGGACGGCGTCAGCCCCCTCTACACCGACGCCGCCGTCGTCTGCTCCGACTGTGATCTTCCCCTCCCCCAACCCGCCCGCGACCTCCTCCTTGTGGAATACGCCGGCGGCGAACTCGCCCAAGTCCGCGAACACACCGAGAACTGGGTCCGCGGGGCGGCCCTCGACGCGGCCAGGCGGGGCGACTTCGTCCTCGCCGTCAGCGAAGCGGCCGCCAACTCGGTCGCCCACGGCGGCGGCAAGGGCACGCTGCGGCTGTGGCGCACGGCCGAAGGCGGCGTCGTGGCGGAGGTCCAGGACAGCGGCCGCCTCTCCAACGCCCTCGCGGGCCGTCGGCGCCCCTCCCTGGCGTCGGGCAACGGCGGCCGCGGCCTGTGGATGATCCACCAGCTCTGTGACCTCGTCGAGATCCGGGCCCTCGAAACGGGCCTCACCCTGCGCCTCCACGTCAGCGGCACGTGACCGCGCCGGCGGAGCCGGCCCCCGGGCCTCCCGCCGGCGCCACCGGCGCCTGTAAAGTTGCGCCAGAACGGCACACGGTCGACGGAGAGGCTGACGTGGGAACTGGCAACCCAGGAGACGGCGAAGTGACTCCGCAGGGGGGCACGGCGACAGACGGACCGCAGGGCGCGGAACTCCGCGAGAGCGGGACGGGAGCCGTGGTGTGCGCCATCACCGGAGACCTGGACCTGGACGGCCTCGGCGCCGTCCGCCCGCTGCTGGAGCAGGCGATCAGGTCGGGCGCGAACCGGCTGGTGATCGATCTGACCGGATTGGGCTTCTGCGACTCCTCGGGCCTCAACCTGCTCCTCGCCGCGCGTCTGGACGCGGAGAAGGCCGGGCTCGGGGTGCGGCTGGCCGCGCCCACACAGCAGCTCCTGCGGCTCCTTGAGATCACGGGCGCGGACACCGTCTTCACCGTCGACACCACCGTCGACGCCGCGCTCGGCGCCCCCTGAGTCCGCGCGTGCCCACTACATGTCCTGCCCGCATACACCGGGGGCACTGCGCCGATCGGGGTATCCACGTGTCCGGGTGGTCAGACCGGGCATACGCACCACCTGAGGCACCGAGGGCGACCACGCCCGGCAGCCCGGAGACACCGGTAACTCGCTACATACGACGAACAGCGTCAACGACGGGGGTGAGACCACAGTGAAGACCATCGGATCGGACACCAGCGATCCACTGCCCACCGGACCGCCGGTCATGGGCCAGCGCCGTCGGCTCACCCTCGGCGGTACCCGCGGCCAGGTCGCCAAGGGCCGGGAGTTCACGCACCGGGCCCTGCGCGACTGGGGCTGGGACGGGAGCGAGACCGCCGACGACGCGCTCCTCATCGTCTCGGAGCTGGTGACCAACGCCAACGTCCACGCGGGCGGCTGCGAACAGCTGCTGCTCGTGGCGGGCGAATCCCTGCGGATCGAGGTGTTCGACGGGGACCCCGAGCCTCCCCGTCCCGCCCTCAAGCACCAGCGCGGAGCCCCGGGAAGCCAGGGCCTCTACATCGTGCGGCGCCTCTCCGACCGCTGGGGCTCCGTCCGCCACGAGCACGGCAAGTCCGTCTGGGCGGAGATCGACGCGGACCGGCTGGTCACCGGACGGCCCGCACCCAAGCCGGCGCCGCCGGAACCTTCCCTCAACTGAGGACCCGGTACCCGGCGGTGACCTACGTCGGCCGGGGATGACCCGGGTCCGGGCCCGAACGGCCCGGTCGCGGCGCGACCGGGCCGCCGCGCACACACCGCCGCCGGGGCCGCCCGCTCCCTCCTGGGGAACGGGCGGCCCCGGCGTATGCCCCCCGGGTGCGGGGGAGCGGTGTCAGGCCATGCGTCGCGCGTTCCGGACGGCCTGGTCGGCGGCCTCGTCCAGGGTGTGGGCGCCGGCGGTGCTCAGGCGCCCGCCGCTGCTCTCCAGGTGGGCGCGGACGAACCACTGGAAGAGCTCCAGCCGGGCGAGCTGACCGATGAGCATGTCCTGGGTGACCGGGTCGAGCTCATCGGTGATCTTCATCGCGGCCCGGTGGTCCTCGATGACCCCCGTGTAGACCAGGTCCAGCGCCCCCAGGTGGGCGACCGCGTCGGCCCGACCCACGTCGTAGTCGTCCCAGGTCCGCTCGGCGACCAGGGCGCCCGGGGTGCCGGCGGGGACGCCGCCGAGGGTCGAGATCCGTTCCGCGGTGGTGTCGATCATCTCCCGCACCGCGTCCACCTGGGGGTCCAGCATCTCGTGGACGGCGATGAAATGGGGTCCGACCACATTCCAGTGGACGTGCTTGAGCGTCAGCGCCAGGTCGTTGAGCGAGTGCAGCCGCATGCGCAGTACGTCCACGACGCGAACGGCTTCCTCCTTCGACATCCCCGGCACGGTGTAGTGCGGTGCGGTGGTGTGCTCAGCCATGAGGAAATCCGAATCTGGGCCGATGTGCGTTATCCACCGTCTGCCTCATTCGCCCCTTTTTATGCATGGTCCATACATGCATAGGGGCCGAGGCGGCCGGTGTTCCGGCGCCTAGGCGGCGGGTCGCATCTCCTGGCGGGTCGTCGGAAGTTCACGGTCGGCCATGATCGCGGCCGCGGCCAGGGCGTCCTCGATCGTGGTCGTCGCTGTCGTGACGCAGAGGGTGTAGGAGACCTGCTCCAGCTCCTGCCGCGCGGTCGCGGAGTCCTGGCCGGCCAGGGAGGCGTACCGGGCGAGGAGGGAACGGACGACGATCGGGGACGGCATCAACATGGAAGGTCCTTTCGGGCCGGTTCACGGGACTGATCACCGAAGTGCCCTCGAAAGCCGAAAAGATGCGTGCCTTCCGTGCGCGCGTACGGTGTTCCCCCACCGACCCGGCCGGGGCATGCCCGTCCCCTGACCGGGCAGGCGGGCAAACAGACGCCCCGCGCCGCTCGCGGGGTCGGTGGTGACGAACCCGGGAGGTGGGGTACGTATGGCGACTCGATCCACTGGCCGCGACGGCGAGGAGATGGTCGGGACCCGCCGCCGGGCCGACATCGAACGGGTGTACGGAAGCCTGGAGCGGACCACCCCCTTCTCCCGAGGCGCCGCGACCGGTTACCAGTGGGCTCTCGGCCGGGAGGACGAAGGGCCCGTCACCGGGGTCCACGCCGAGGGGCCGCCGGGCATCGACCTGCTGATCGCGGAGGTGGACGCCGCCGTCGTGCGGCTGGAGGAGCAACCGCGGCGCTCCGTGCCGCACGCCCACATCCAGGGGGTGCACGACGCCCTGGCCTGGGTGTGCGGACAGACCGAGGAGCACCCGTCCTGAGATACCCGGCTCCCAACGCGGCTCGGACCAGGGCGCGTTGGAAGTCGCCGCCGGGGTACAAGGGCCCGCATGACAACGAGGCCCAAGTGGTGGCGTACGAGAAGAACCGACGAGCCGACCGCCCCCGACACACCCCGCGCCCCCACCCGGGCCGCGATGCACGGTCGGCCTCCGGCCTCACCGGTCGTCCGGGCGGTGGCCATGGTCGGTGCCTTCGCGGCGACCGTGGGGTTCAGCGTGGTGCTGGCCCGCCTCACCCTGGAACCCTCCGCGGCGTCGGTGGCGCTCGTCCACAGCAACGTGCACCCCGGCCGCTCCATCGACGCCTACCTGCACGGGCCGTCCGTGCGCGAGGCCGCGCGCCAGCTCGGCGGCAACGTCCTGCTCGGCGTGCCGCTCGGGGTGCTGCTGCCGGTGCTCGTCCCGCCGGCCCGCGGCCTGCTGAGGGTCGCCGTCGTGACGGCGGTCCTGATGACGCTGGTGGAGCTGATCCAGGGCGCCCTGGTGAGCGGGCGGGCCTTCGACGTCGACGACGTCATCCTGAACACCACGGGCGCGCTGCTGGGGTACCTGCTGGTCGGACGGCGCCTCGGGCGCGCCGTCCACCCCCGCCGCAGGCACTGGTGGCACCGCTGGTCCCGCCCGGCCGAAGCCGGCACGGCGGGGGAGTGAGCCGGTCCGAACGGGCCGCGACGCCCTCATCGGAGCGGGCGCGCCTCCAGCGCCGGGACGGGGTCCTGGTGGCCGCCCGACGGCAGCATGCGTACCTCGCCACGGTCGCTGATCTCCGCCCGTACGATGCCGGTCCGGTCCTCGTACACGGGATGGCCGCCCGGCCCCGACTGCTGGGTCCGGGAGACGACCACCGTGTCGGGCTCCGCACCGGGCTCGCCGGGAAGCACCAGTTCGTAGCGCTCGGCGCTCACCTGGGGCCTCCTTCCGTCGGGCCCGTCGAGGGCTCTCCTCCTTCCATCATGGGCGAAGGGGGCGGCCGCCGCGCGAGGGCGGCGCGGCCCGTGCGGTAGCCGGTGCGGTGGCCCGGTGCGGGGTGGCCCGGTCAGCCCGCGCGGCCGTAGCGCACGTCGGAGGTCCAGATCCGTTCGAGGCGGACCCGGCCGCCCGGCCGCGGGGCGTGCCAGATCTTGCCGCCCCCGGCGTAGATGCCGACGTGTTGCATGGTGGCGCCCCGGGGGAAGAAGACGAGGTCACCGGGGGCGCGCCGGCCGGGTGGGATGTGCCGCGTCTGTTCCCATTGCTGTTCCGCGGTGCGCGGCAGCCGGCTTCCCGCCTTGCGGAACGCGTAGAAGGTCAGTCCCGAGCAGTCGAAACGTTTGGGCCCCGCCGCGCCGTAGGCGTACGGGGCCCCCCGTTTGGAGGCGGCCACCGCGACGGCTTTTACGCCGTGCGATACGACGGCGTGGGCCGGTGTGGCGCTGCCGGTCACCGTCGAGGCGGCGAGGAACAGGCCGAGGAAGGACAGGGCGAGGACTCGGGGCGAGGGGGTCGTGGGCCCGGATTCTTCGGGGGAATGCGCGTGTTCGGTTCGGTAGGGGGCCATCGTGATACCTCCGCATTGGGTTGCAGGAACAGCCCCGCATCCGGGGCCGGTCTTGATTGATATGCGCTTGGCTCTCGACGGCCGACCAGTCTTCCTCCCGGTCGGGGGATTTCTGGTGATTTGCAGGTTCAAGCGGTGTATCGGTTGCGTAAAGAGAGCCGCCCTCCCCTACGGGGCGGAGGGCGGGGAGGCGGGCATCGGACCGGCCGGGGGCTCGGGCCCGGGGGTCGCCCCGGAGGTCGGCTCCTCGGCGGTGATGGTGGTCGTCCCGGTCATTTCGAGCAGGCGCCGCACCTGGGGCGACCGTACTCTCGCGACGCGCAGCGTCCGGCCGCCGGCGCGGGCGTCCCGCTCCGCGCGGAGCAGGACGTTCAGACCGGAGCAGTCGCAGAAGGAGACATCGCTGAAGTCGGCCTCGATGCGCGTCGCGCCGTCGGCGAGCGCCTCGGTGAGGGCCTCGGCCAGCAGCGGTGCGGTCGCGATGTCGATCTCCCCTGTCACCGCCACGGTGATGCGACCGTCGGAGCGGCTCGTCGTGACGGCGGCCGCGACCTCGTCCGGCGTGGGGCCGGGCATGTATCGACGCGTGGCCATCGCTTGCTCCTTCCTCCTCGCCGCGCGGCGACCGGGGTCCGCCTCTCTCAGATCTCCCGGCGCTGTGTGTCGCTGTCCCGGCGCAGCCGGTGCGTGTGGCGGGTCATCTCGTCGATGCGCTCGGCGAGCTCGGAGTGCTCGGGGCGCAGGTGGCGCCGGGTGTCGGTGAGCGGGCGGACGAGGTGGGCCGCGTCGTCGCGGGCGAGCGCCCGGTTGAGCTCCCCCAACTGCCGGTCGGCGCTGGCGGGTAGGTCCGTCAGGGCGGTGACCTGCCCGGCGAGCCGGCGCAGGCCCGCGGCGTTGTCCCGGGCCCACGCGGTGACGGTGCGGTCGGCCGCCCGCCGGTCGCGCACGGCCTGCACCCGCTGCTCACCGGTCACCCCGGACTCGCCGGAGCGCTGGCGCAGGTAGCGCCGCTCGGCGGCCTGGCGGCTGGCCACGCCGAGGGGCCCGGCCAGGTCCGCCCAACTGGCGCCGGCCTCGCGGGCGGTCTCGATCAGCCCGGCCTCCCAGCCGGCGAGCTGCTCCCGCACACGGCGCAGCAGCACGAGGCTGGCCAGGGCCGGGTGCGGGCCGTCCGCGACGTGGTCCGCCCGATGGTCCGCGGCGTCGGTGTTCTGGGCCTCCCGGACGGCTCGGTCGATCGTTTCGAGGGCCGCCGCCGCGGCGAGGAACGAGGCCGGCCCCGTACCCGCTCGGGGGGTGGGCTGCACGGATGGGGTCATGGGCTTCTCCGTAAGTCGCTCTCGTCATCCTCCCGATGACGTTTCACTTGTCATCGCCTGGACGACATGTTACAACGGAAGCACGTTGAAGCGCATTGGCAGTTCCTGCCTGAACCGACTGGAGGTGTTTCGCGATGTTGATGCGCACCGACCCGTTCCGCGAGCTCGACCGGCTCACCCAGCAGCTGATGGGGACCACCGGCACCTGGTCGAAGCCGTCCGTGATGCCGATGGACGCCTACCGCGAGGGCGACGACTACGTGATCGCCTTCGATCTCCCGGGTGTCTCCGCGGACGCGATCGACATCGACGTCGAGCGGAACATGCTGACCGTCCGGGCCGAGCGCCGGCCGGCGGCCAAGGGCGAGGACGTGCAGATGGAACTCTCCGAGCGTCCGCTCGGCGTGTTCTCCCGGCAGATCGTGCTCGCCGACACCCTGGACACCGAGAACATCAAGGCCGACTACGACGCGGGTGTCCTGACCCTGCGCATCCCGATCGCCGAGCGCGCGAAGCCGCGCAAGGTCACCATCAGCGCCACCGGCAACGGGCGCAAGGAGATCTCCGGCTGATCGGCCCCTCGGCCGCTTGCCCTGTCCGGGTCCCGGCGGACGCGGGCCCGTGGCCCCCGGCCTCCAGGCCGGGCCCGTGGCCCCACACCGCGTGCGTGCGGAGATCCGCCCGGACAGGGCAGAGACGCGGAGGACGGGTCGCTCACTCCCCCCGGCAGTCCCGTCCTCCGTCCCACGTGCGGGGGCCCGCGGGCCCCCGCCCCGGAGACCGTCCCCGCGAGCACCGTCCCGCGGGCCCCCGTCCCAGCGAGCACACGCACCGAGGAGGACAGGCCCATGGCATTGCGTTGGGAGGCGTTCCTCGACCAGGTCCGGGAACGCGGCGAATACGACACCCCTCAAGAAGCCGATCGGGCCGCCCGGGTCGTCCTGGCCCTGCTCGGCGCCCACATCGTCGGCACCGAACGCGCCGAGCTGGCGGCCCGTCTGCCCGAGACGTACGCCCTGATCCTCCTCAACCCGCTGCAGGCGGTGGAGCCGCTCTCGCCGGAGCGCTTCGTACGCGCCACGGCGGCCTGGATCGAGGGTGCCTCGCAGGCGACGGCGGCCTGGGACGTCGGCGCCGTGCTCAGCGTCGTCGCCGACGCGGCCGGCGAGGACCTCACCCGCCGGATCCTTCTCCAACTGCCTCCTGGCTACGACCTCCTCTTCGGGAGCCCGCAACCGACCTGAACCCCTCTCCCATCCCCTTCCGCCACCCCCGGATCCCTCGACGAGAAAGGCGCACAGCATCCATGTTCCACAGGCCTGAACGGCTTCGGCAGGCGCCGGACATGACCTACGACCAGATGGTGGAGAAGGTGCGGTACGAAGGCGCGTACCCCACCCGGGAGCGAGCCGAGACCGCCGTCCGCGACGTCATGTCCGCCCTCGGCCGCCAGATCACGGGCGACGAGCGCGTGGACCTGGCCGCCCGCCTGCCCGTGGAAGCCGCCCTCGCCTTCACCGCACAAGTCCCCGACCCCCGGCCCCTCACCGGCTGGGCCTTCGTCAAGGACCTCGCGGCGCGGACCGGCGGCACGCCCGCCACCGCCCGCTGGGAAGCGGGCGCGGTCCTCACCGTCGTCGCGGCCCTGGCCGGGCCCGACCTCCTCGCCCGCGTCCTCTCCGGGCTGCCCGAAGGCTGGGCGCTCCTCTTCGGCCGGGCGCAGCTCCTCACCCCGCAGCCCGCCCGCAGCGCCGCCTGACCCCGGCGGGCGCGCCGGAACCGGGGGCGGCGTCCGCCGCCCCCGTCGGCGCTACGCGATGATCAGGGGCATGCCCGTCGAGCTCATCTCCCTGACCGCCCTGGTCGTCGTCCTGGTCTGCGCCGTCGTCCGCCCCTTCGGCCGGTCGGAGGCGGTGTTCGCGGTACCGGCCGCAGGGGTGGTCATCGCCGTCGGCGGGATCACGCTGAGCCACGTGCGCGAGGAAGCGGAGCGACTCGGGCCGGTGATCGGCTTCCTCGCCGCGGTCCTCGTCCTCGCCAAACTCTGTGACGACGACGGGCTCTTCCACGCCTGCGGCACCTGGATGGGACGCTGGGCGGCCGGGCGCCCCCGCCGGCTGCTCGGCGCGGTCTTCGTCCTCGCGTCGCTGATCACCGCGGCGCTGAGTCTCGACGCCACCGTGGTCCTGCTGACCCCGGTGGTGTTCGCGACGGCAGCCCGCATGGGCGCACGGCCCACGCCCCACGTCTACGCCGCCGCCCACCTGTCCAATTCGGCCTCGCTGCTCCTGCCGGTGTCGAACCTGACGAACCTGCTGGCCTACACCGCCAGCGGCCTCACCTTCACGCGCTTCGCGCTGCTGATGACGCTGCCCTGGCTGGCCGCGATCGGCGTCGAGTACCTGGCCTTCCGCCGTTTCTTCGCCGCGGACCTGAACGCGCCCGCGGAGCGGCCCGAGGTGACGGAACAGCCCGAACTGCCGCTGTTCGCGCTCGTGACCGTCGCCGCCACCCTCGCCGGGTTCGCGGTCGCGTCCGCCGTCGGCATCGACCCGGCCTGGGCCGCGGCCGCCGGGGCGCTGGTGATGGCCGTACGGGCGCTCGCGCGCCGCCGCACCACGGCCGGCGCCGTGCTGCGCTCCGCGGCCCCGTCCTTCCTCGCCTTCGTACTCGCGCTCGGCATCGTGGTCCGGGCCGTCGTGGACCACGGGCTCGGCGACGCCCTCGGCCACGTCCTGCCCGGTGGCACGGGGCTGCCCGCGCTGCTCGGCACCGCCGCGCTCGCCGCGCTGCTGGCCAACCTGATCAACAACCTGCCGGCCGTGCTGGCCCTGGTCCCGCTGGCCGCCCCCGCCGGCCCCGGCGCGGTGCTCGCCGTGCTCCTCGGCGTGAACATCGGACCCAACCTCACCTACGCCGGATCGTTGGCCACCCTGTTGTGGCGGCGCATCGCCCACGGGCACGACCACCAGGTCAGCCTGGGGCAGTTCACCCGACTCGGCCTCCTCACCGTCCCCGCCGCCCTCGCCGCCTCCACGGTCGCCCTGTGGGCCTCGCTGGGACTCTTCGGGGCCTGACACGGAGGGCCGCCGCGCGTCGCGGCGCAACTCCCCCTCTCACCCGGCGTGTTTACCGACGTGATTTTCGGTTACAGGATGTAGTGAAAGACAGTCAGACCGTCAGTACCCGACGGAAGGCAGGAACATGAACCTCGTTGCCGGGCTCATCCTCGTCGCGGTCTTCGCCCTCATCGCCCTCCTGGTCGTGGCCCCTTCGGCCCCCACGCGGCGCAACCCCGTTCCCGAGCGCCGGCGTTCCGGCGCGCACCGGCTGAAGACCGTTCCCCAGCAGCGCGGTGCGGGCCGCTTCCACACTCCGCAGTGACCCGCACCGGGGCACATTACTCCCCCGACCCCCTCGTGGGGGAGGGGGAGTTTTTTTGGCCCCGTGTTTGCAACCGGACGACGCCGACCCGTCTCGTCCCGATCTCTTGACGCGGCCGAACGGCCCTCACATACTGGCGGCCAAATCGATTTGGCCTTGTCGTCACGCCCCCCGTCCCGGGACGTGGGACAGCCATATCCGGAACGAGCCGAACGGAGCTCGAACGTGCCCGGTTTCCGTACCGCCAACCGCCGTCCCCTGCCGTCACAGCCCCCCTCGGAGGACGGGTCCGCCCAGGACCACCCCGTGGAAGAGCCGCAGTCGGCACAGCAGCCCCATCCCGTGGACCAGACCCGCCCCCTGGGCCGGATCCTGCTCTTCGGCATCCAGCACGTCCTGGTGATGGCCGCGACCCCCATCTCGGCGATCTTCCTGATGAGCGCGACCCTGGGGCTGGACTCCCGGCTCACGGTCAAACTCCTCTCCGCCGCCTTCGTCCTGTCCGGGATCGGCTCGCTGATCCAGTCCCTCGGTCCCTGGAAGTTCGGCCCCCGGCTCCCGTTCGTCATGCTGCCCGGGGGCGCTCCGCTCATCCTGTTCCTCGCCATCGCCCAGCAGTACGGCCTGCCCACCGCGACCGGCGCCGTGATCCTCACGGCCGCCTTCTACTTCGTAGTGCTGCCCGTCTTCTCCCGGTTGCTGGCCTTCTTCCCCGCCCTCGTCATCGGCACGATGATCGTCATCGTCGGCGTGAACCTCGTGAAGGTCGGGGCGCTCCTGGTCACCGGCCGGCCCGGCGAGCCCGGCTTCGCCGATCCCAACCACCTCGTGCTGGGCCTGGCCACCATCGGCTTCACCATTGCCTTCTACCGGCTCTTCACCGGCGTCCTGCGCCAGCTCGCCGTCATGCTCGGCCTGATCGCCGGTACCGTCCTCGCCTTCGCCCTCGGCGACGTCGACTTCGGCCGGGCCCTCCACGGTCCGCTGCTCGGCGCGCCCGAACTGCTGCCGTTCGGCTCGCCGCAGTTCAACCTGGTCGCCGCGCTGCCGCTGATGCTCTACAGCCTCGCCTCCATGGCGGAAGCCACCGGGCAGACGGTCATCAACGCGGAAGCGGTAGGAAAGCCCATCGACCGGCGCGTCGACGTGCCCAAGACCATCCGCGGCGACGCGGTCGTCTCCCTCCTCGGCGGCTTCTTCGGACTGCCGCTGATGGTCACCAGCGGAGAGAACATCGGCATCGTCCGCGTCACCGGCGTCCGGAGCCGCTTCGTCACCGCCGCGGCCGGTGTCGTCCTCATCTGCGTCGGGTTCCTCGCTCCCGTGACGCGCGCGATCAGCGTCGTACCCGCGGCCGTCGTCGGCGGCACCGCCATGGTCGTCTTCGCCGTGATCGCGGTACTCGGCATCCAGATGCTGGGCCGCGCCGAACTCGACCGGCACACCAACACCTTCATCTGCGCCGTGTCCCTCGCCCTCGGACTGCTGCCCATCCTGATCCCAGGCGTCTACGGCAGCCTGCCGTCGGGGCCCCGCATCCTCCTGGAAAGCGGCGTCGCGGTCGGGGCGTTCACCGCCGCCCTCCTCAACGTGCTCTTCCACCACCCGAAGCCGAACCGGGCCCGCCCGGCCGAGGCCGCAGAAGCCGCCGAGGCCGCGCCGCAGCCCGAGCCGGGGGCGCAGCCCCTCCACGCGCCCGTGCCGCGCGGCTGAACTCCCCTCATCGGAAAGAGAACCATGAACGACGTGTCCCCCGACCACCTCGCCGGCACCGGCCCGCGGCTGCTCCTGCCCGACGTGGTGATCACCCCCGACGGGCCGCTCGACGCACACGCCGTCGTCGTGGCCGACGGCTCCTTCGGCGCCATCGGCCCGGCCGCCCAACTGCGCTCCCTGCACCCCCGGTTGACACCCGTACGGCTGCCCGGGCACGCGCTGATGCCCGGCTTCGTCGACACCCACCACCACCTCACCCAAAGCTTCGGCGCGGCCCTCGCGTTCGGTGAACCCTCCGAGATCTTCCGCCGGGTGTGGGCACCCCTGGAGGGCGCGCTGGACGAGGAGTCCGCCTACGTGGCCGCGAAGCTGGCCGCGCTGGAGTCCCTGCGCGGCGGCTTCACCACCGTCGCGGAGGCGGGCACCCGGGCCGCCGTCGAGGCCGATGTCGTCGCGGCCGCCGCGCGGGACGCCGGGATCCGCTGCGTGCTCGGCCTCCTGTGCAACGACGCCCCGGGCGAGGACGCCGCGGACGTCATGGCCCAGGCGCACAAACACCTGGCCCGCTACGACACCGACGACCTGATCCACCCGGCCCTCGCCGTCTCCATCCCCGAGGCCGCGACCGCCCGCACCCTGCGGGAGACCGCCTGCCTGGCGGCCGAGGCCGGAGCCGTCGTACAGATCCACGTCAACGAGCACCTCGTCGCCGTCGAACGCTCCCTCGTCCGGCACGGTCTGCGTCCCCTGGAACACCTGCACCACGTGGGCGCCCTCGGACCGCAGTTGGTGGCCGCCCACGCCACCCTCCTCACCCCCGCCGAGCTCACCCTCCTCGCCGACAGCGGTGCCGCCGTCAGCTACAACCCGGTGGCCAGTGCCTGGAAGGGGAACGCCGTCGCCCCCGCCGCCCTCATGGCCGAGCGCGGCATCCGCTTCGGGCTCGGCACCGACGGCACCCGGGGCGACGCCTTCCGGCTCGCCGACGCCGCGGAGTCCGCCCAGCGGCTCGCCTACGGCCTCGCCTCCGGCGACTCCTCCTGCGGAGCGGGCTGGACCTGGCTGGAGCACGGCTCCCGGGGCGGCGCCGACGCCCTCGGCCTGGGCTCCTTCACCGGAACCGTCTCCGAAGGGGCCGCCGCCGACTTCCTGCTCATCGACATATCGACCCCCGAGATGCGGCTCTCCTGGGACCTGCCCTGGGAACTGGTGCGGCGCGGCAACCGCGACCAGATCAGCGCCGTGTTCGTCGGTGGCCGGCTACGGTTGTGGCGCGGCTGGCCCATCGACTGGGACGGCCCGGCGCTGGTGCGGCAGGCGGCCGAACTCTCCCGTTCCGTACTGGGGCGCGCCGCGGTCACCCGGACCCACCCCACCTCCACGGCCGCCCGCGCCGACCGACACCAGGCCCGGAGCGTGGCACGGTGAGCACCCAGGCCCTTGCCTTGCTGGCCGCCACGGTAGCGCTCGCCGCGTTCGTGCAGGGGACCAGCGGGCTCGGGTTCGCCCTGATCGTCGCCCCGGTGGCCGGTCTGCTGGATCCCGCGCTGCTGCCCGTGTTCGTCCTCGCGTCGATGATCCCGCTCAACGCCTACGTGGCCTGGCGCGAGCGGGACAGCCTGGACCTGCGGGGCGCCGGCTGGATCACCGGGGCGCGGCTGGCGGCCACCCCGCTCGGCCTCGTCCTGCTGTGGGCCATCCCCGACGACCGGCTCGGACTCTTCGTCGGTGTCGCCACGGTCCTGGCGGCGCTGGTCAGTCTCGCCGCGCCCGCCTTCACCCCCGGCCGGGGCGCGTACCTGGGCGCCGGCCTGATCACCGGCCTCACGGAAACCGCGACGGGGGTGGGCGGCCCGCCGCTCGCGCTGGTCTACCAGCACCGGCCGCCCGCGGAGCTGCGGGCCACCATCGCCGTGTGCTTCCTCGTCGGCGAAGTCGCCTCGCTCGCGCTGCTGTTCGCGACCGGCCAGGGCCACCCGGGCCAGCTCCTGCCGGCATTGCTGCTGCTGCCCGCCCTGGCGGTCGGGGCCTGGCTGAGCCGCCTGGTCCACCACCGCCTCGACGCCCGCCGGACGCGCCTGTTCGTCCTCGGCTTCGCCCTGGTCTCCGGGGTGGTGCTGATGCTCGGTTAGGGGGTCTTCGACGGGCGCGTGCGCAGGGAGGACGCGCGGGCGACCAGGCGGGGAGCGGGGGCCGTGGCGACGGGTGGGGCGTCCTCGCCGCGCAGTCGGCCGAGCAGCAGCTCCACCGCCTGCGACGCGGCGTCGTCCAGGTGCAGGTCGACCGCCGTGAGCGGGGGCTCGCAGGTCCGGGCCCGCAGCCCGTCGTAGCGGGTGACGACCATGACGTCCTCGGGAATCCGCCGACCGCTGTCCTTCAGTGCCCGGACCGCGCCGACGGCGAAGGTGTCCACCAGGGCGCAGACGGCGTCGATGTCGGGGTGGGCGGCGATCAGCGTCGCGCAGGCGTCGTACCCCGCCTGTTCGCCGCCCTCCTCGGGAGCGGTCGCCACCAGCGGCTGCCCGCCGTGCCGGGCCGCGGCCTCCTCGAACACCGCCCGGGCGTCGACGCCGGAGTGGCGCGCGCCGTCCCCGACGATCAGCGCGGGCCGCCGCGCGCCCTGCTCCCGCAGGTGCCCGAGCAGCAGTTCCGCGACGGGCGTGCCGCGCAGGTCGACGTAGGGGGCGGCGTCGGCGGGGGAGACCGGCCGTCCCAGCGCCACGTACGGCAGTCCCCGCTCCCGCAACTGCGCCACCGCGACGTCGTCCGTGTCGGGCTCCACGACGATGGCCCCGTCGATGTCCACCGAATACAACGGGGACCCGCTGCGGACCGGCGGGACGAGGACCAGCGCGTAGCCGTGGACCAGCGCCCGCTCCGCCGCCGCGGCGGCGACCTCCATGTAGAAGCCGAGCCGTGAGGGGCCGCCCGCCACGGCGAACGGCATCGAGGAGGCCAGAGCGATGGCCTTCGCCTCACCGCGGCGCAGGCGCTGCGCGCGCAGGTTCGGCCGGTACCCGAGCTCCGCGGCGATCGCCTTGATGCGTTCGCGGGTCCGGGGGTCGACCTTCCCGATCCCGTTCAGGGCATGGGAGACGGTCGTCCGTGAGACCGAGGCGGCCCGGGCCACATCGGCGATCGTGGGCGGCCGGGCACCGGTACCGGAAGGCGACATCTGGGGTAACGCTCCTCGCGCTGCGCAGGGGTGACCTCCGCATCTTCGCCGACCGGCCCCCCTGCGGGAAGACGGGGCCCCACGCGACCCAGGTCGGTTCAGGGCCGGGCGAGGACCGCGACCGCGTTGTGGCCGCCGAAACCGAATGAGTTGCTCACCGCGATCTCGAAGGCGTGCTCGCGGGCAGGGCCCGCGACGACGTCGATCCCCGCCCCGGTGTCGGGCTCGCCCAGGCCGGCCGTCGGCGGAACGGTGCCCTCGGTCAGGGCGAGCACCGTCAGCGCCGCCTCGATGGCCCCCGCGGCCCCCAGTGTGTGTCCCAGGGCCCCCTTGGACGAGGTGACCGGCGGCCGGTGGGGGAACACGCGCCGCAGGACGCCCGCTTCGATGTCGTCGTTCTGCCGTGTCGAGGTGCCGTGGGCGTTGACGTGGCCGACCTCCGCGGGCGCCACGCCGGCGTCCGCGAGGGCGGCGCGGACGGCCTGCTCGGCGCCGCGCCCCTGCGGGTGCGGGGCCACCAGGTGGTGGGCGTCGGTGGAGGCCGCGTACCCGATGAGCCGCGCCAGGGGTCGGGCCGCGCGTGCCGCCGCGTGTTCGGGTCGCTCCAGGACCAGGGCGCCGGCGCCTTCCGCGATGACGAAGCCGTCCCGGGTGGCGTCGAACGGCCGCGAGCCCGTGCCGGACAGGGCGCCGATCTGGGTGAAGCCCGCGACCACCAGCCGGGTGACGGCCGCGTCGGCGCCGCATACGAGGGCGATGTCGCATCGGTCGGTCGAGAGCAGGTCCCGGGCGAGGCCGAGCGCGGTGGTGCCGGAGGCGCACGCCGTGGAGGTGGAGAGGGTGGGGCCGGTGACCTCGAAGCGAAGTGCGATGTTGGCGCACGCCATGTTGATCAGATAGCCGGTGAGGAAGTAGGGCGAGACGAACTCCGGCCCCCGCTCGGCCAGCCGGGCGAGCGCCGTCTCCTGCGTCAGGAGTCCCCCCAGGCCGCCGCCCGTGACGACGGCGACCCGGCTGCCGTCCCACCGCGCCGGGTCGAGCCCGGCCTGCTCGATCGCCTGGGCGACCGCCGCCAAGGCGAAGCGGTCGACCCGGTCGAGACGTCCCGAGCCGCGGTGGCGCAGGACGGGATGGTCCAGTTCCGGTACGCGACAGCTGAGGGAGACGGGCAGACCGTCCAGCGCGGGGTCGGGGGCGGAGGTGGGGCGGCCGGCGAGGACCGCCGACCAGGTGGTGTCCCGGTCGCAGCCGGCCGGAGTGACCAGGCCGATCCCCGTGACGACGGGCGCCGGGCGTCGGGTCAACGGCCCGTGCGTCGCGCGCCGACGGCCTCGGCGAGCTCCGCGAGCGTCATGGCGCGCAGTTCCTCCTCCTCGACCTTGACGTCCAGCGTCTCGTGTACGGCGATGGCCATCTCGACCACCATGAGCGAGTCGGTCAGCAGCTCGCGCATCGGCGCGTCCGCCCGCACCTCGTCGGCGGGGACCTCGAACTTCTCGACGAGCAGTTCGCTGATCGCGTGGAGGACGGATTCCTGCGCGGAAATGGTCACGGCATCTCTCATTTGCGGTTTCGCGGCCTCGTGCAGCACTCTGACGCGGTGGCCGACGGTCGAAGGGGAACGGAAAAGCGATTATCCCAGAGGTCGTGGGCTGGGGCCTCGTTCCCACATAAGTACCACGGCCGCCTAATTACTCAAAACGCGTCCGCGATCGGCCTTTTGGCGACCCCTGTCGGGGAGAGTGAGGATCATTCATGTCGGAAATCGTGACCGATTCGACCGTTGAGCCGGTCGACCCCGTCGACCCGATCGTCGATCCGGTCGCCGTGGCCGATGTCCTCGACGTGGCGGGCGTGGAACTCCGCCACCTCAAGCGGGTGTTGGAGAAGGTCGGAGAGAGCGCCTGGGAGCGGCTCCTCGGCTGGCTCGTCGACGAGTACTTCCGCCTGGAGGTCACGGGGTGGGAGAACATCCCGGCCGAAGGACCCGCCGTCCTGGTCGCCAATCATTCGGGTGCCTGGGGACTCGACGCCTTCGTCCTGCAGAACGTACTCGACCGCGGACTGGACCGGCCGCTGCACGTGCCCGCCGCCCCATTGGTTTTCCGCGTCCCGGTGATCGGGTCGTATGCGCGGAAGAAGGGCGCCATTCCGCTCGACCCGACACTGGGATGGGAACACCTGAACGCCGGGGGACTCGTCGGGGTGTTTCCCGAGGGAATGGCCGGATTGGAAAAGCCGTTCGACGAGCGATACCGGCTGCGTCCGTTCAGCCCCGGATTCGCCGTCACCGCCGTCCGGGCCGGTGCGCCCGTCGTCCCCGTCTCCGTCATCGGGGCCGAGGAGGCATGCCCGAGGCTCGGCGACGTACCGGCGCTGGCACGTCTTCTCGACCTGCCCTACTTCCCGATCACGCCGCCCTTCCCGCTGCCGTCCAAGTGGCTGATCACCATCGGCGAGCCGATCCCCGCGCCGCCGCGGGCCGAGTCCCTCGCCGGGCGCTCGGCCGCCGCCCGTAACCTCTGCGCCGAGGCCCAGGCCGCCGTGCAGGAGTTGGTGGACCGGGAGCGGAGCCGGCGCGAGACGCCTTTCTGGTGACCCGGGCCGGTGGTGACCCGGGCCGGTGGCGAGGGGGCCGGGTCACCCGTCGTCGCTCACCGCCCGCACGTCGGGCCAGACCAGGGTGGTCGACCCCCAGGCCAGCCCCGCGCCGTACGCCGTCAGCGCCACCCGCATCCCCGGCCGCAGCGTTCCCGCCGCGGCGGCCTGGGCCAGCAGCACGGGCACGGAGGCCGCCCCCGTGTTCCCGTACGCCTCGATGCCCGACAGCATCCGCCCCGGCCGAAGCCCCAGTTCGGCGGCGAGGCCGTCCAGGATGCGCTGGTTGGCCTGGTGGGCGGCGACCGCGTCCAGGTCGTCGACCGCCCACCCCGCCAGGTGCGCCGCCTTCGTCACCGAATCGCACATGCCGACGATCGCCTGCTTGCGTACCACCGGCCCGTCCATCCGGAAGTAGGGCGAGAACTCCTCGCCCGCCGCCAAGGCGCGCTTGCGGGCCCGCGCCCCGCCCCCGGGGACCTCCAGCAGGTCGGCTTGGGCACCGTCACTGCCCAGGTCGAACGGACCGAGCGCACCCGGCTCGTCGGCGTCGCCCGCCCGCAGGACCACCGCCCCGGCGCCGTCGCCGAAGATGGCCGCCATCAGCCAGTCGTCCGGATCGAGGAAGGCGCTGAACACGTCCGAGGCCACCAGCAGCACGCTGTCGAAGGCCCCCGAGACGATCATCGACGAGGCGACGCCCAAGCCGTACAGGAACCCGCTGCACCCCGACGCCAGATCGAACGCCGGTACCGTCCCGCACCCCAGCCGCGCGGCCACCTCCGGCGCCCCGCCCGGCAGGAGCCGGTCCGGCGAGATGGTGACCAGGACCACCGCGTCGCACCGCCCGACCCCGGCGGCCTCCAGCGCGTTGCGGCCGGCCCGCACGCCGAGGTCGACCGTGGCCTCACCCTCGGCGACGCGCCGGCTGCCCACGCCGATACGGGCACGGATCCATTCGTCGCCGACGGGCCGGTTCCCGCACAAGTCGGCGTTGGTGACGACCCGCGGCGGCACGTAGGAGCCGAGTCCCGCCACCACCGCGCCCCGGCCGGTACCGGATACCCGCGCCGTCATCAGCCGGCCAGCCGCTGCGCTGCCCGCCGCACGTCGTCGGCGGCCTTGGCGCACCGCTCGGCGTGGGCGAGGAGGGTCATGCGGAACCCCTCGCCCGCCTCGTCGGTGTCCCAGCCGCCGTTCGCGGCGCAGGCGGCGAGGCTCTCCGCGTGGCGCTCCAGCCGGTCCGCACTGGCATGGGCGAGCGCCCCGTAAGCGGCGGGCGCGTAGCCGTGCGCCGAGAGCGGCACCGCCGCCGGCAGGCCGACCGTCACGCGCCCGTCCCGGGGCAACCCCTCGACCTCGCGGAACGCGACGAGCAGCGTGGCCGGGTCCAGCGCCTCCGGCAGCCGGTCGGCGCTGAGCCGGGGCGAGATCACCACCGGGTGTACCGCCTCCAGCACGCGGCTCACGACCGCCTCGGCGACGTGTTCCGCGAAGCGTGCCGCCGCGCAGCCGGACGGGGCCCCGCACAGCGCCGACGGCCCGGCGCCCGAGTGGTCGTCGTCGCGTGCCCAGCCGGGCGCCCACAGGATCTCCGTCCCGGCCTCGACCGCCAGGGACTCCCACACGAAGGCGCCGCCCACCGGATACACGGCGGCGGGGACGGCCGGGAAGCGGCGCATGGCCTCGGCCACCGCCTCGCCGGCCTCGGCCACCGCCCCCACGCCGATCAGGGCCAGCGCCTGGAGGGTGGCCCCGGCCGCGGCCCCCCCGACCACGGCGAGCGCGTGCGCGAGGGCCGGGGCCGCGCTCTCGGGTCCGGCCCCGTCGGCCGCCGGCCATCCGGCCAGCGAAGCGGGGTCGCAATCCGCGAGGTACGGGGCCAGCCGCCGTGCCAGGGCCGCGCCGCGGGCCCCCTGGGAACGGCGCCCCGACTCAGCCGCCGCACGGGCGACGATCTCGCTCAGCAGGGTGTCATCGGCCGCCGCCGCGCCCAGCACGATCCGCCGCGCGACCCGTTCCATGCCGCGCCGCCACGTGTCCCAGTCGAGCGTGCCGTCCCCGCGCCGGGCCGCGAGCACCCCGTCCACGTCCTCGGCGAGGAGGGCCGCCCACTGCGCCCGCGCCACCGGCACCTCCCGCCCCAATGGCACGTGCGGGGAGAGCCCGTACCGCAGCCCGCCCGGCGTCAGACCGGACGGCGCGCCGAGCACGCCCGCCTCCTCCGCCCGGGCGAGGAGGCCCGCGGCGTCGACCCGGGTCGACGGTACGAGGAAGGTCCCGAACGCGGTGCGCAGCCGTACGGGCCGCCCGGACCGGGTACGCCGCAGGTGTGCCAGCAGTCCGCTCGTCATCCCCTCGCGCGTGAGCGCGTCCCACCCCAGCGCCCGGGCCGGGGCGTCGGTCCACGGCAGCCGGCGCGCGAGCATGGCCGCGCTGAACACGGCGTTCTCCAGCGCCAAGGCGGTCGCCGGCCGTCGCACCGCGCCGGCCGGGCTTTCGGCAATCGTCATCGGTCGCTCTCCCTCGTGGTCGTCACTTGTCACGGAGCATGTACGGCTGGTTCGCGACCACTTCGCCGTCGTAGGCCGTGATCAGTTTGTTGACCTGTTCCCGGTAGGTGGTCAACTCCCCGCGCAGGGTGTCCGAGTACGCCTGCGGGGCGTGCGACAGCGGGTAGTCGTACGACTCGTCGAGCCAGGCCAACTCGACCCAGCTGTCGGGGATGTCGTTGGGCGAGGCCGGCCCGCGCCCGTCCAGCATGGGGATCACGTCGTGCTTGTTGACGAGGCTGATCACCTGGGTGGTGTGGTCGGCGGGCCGCTTCCCGTCGATCGGGGAACCCACCGTGATCACGTGCGTGATGCGGTACGTCGACGCCAGGTCCACGTCCATCGCGAGGTTCATCGCGGTCAGGCCGCCCAGACTGTGCCCGACGATCATCAGCTCCGCCCCGGCCGGCAGTCCGGACCGCAGGATCAGCCGCTTCACGGCGCGCGTGTACGTCGTATCGGTGCGGAGCAGTCCGTCGAACGCGCCGACCAGGTCCTGGGGGGTGCTGTTGCTCAGCAGGCCGAAGCTGGTCCCGGGCAGCAGCAGGACGTGCCGCTGCTGTCCGTCGGCGCACGCCACGCGGCGCAGCAGGACCAGGCCGTGGTTGCCCAGCGCCCCGATGTCGTTGACATAGCTGACGATGTCGTTGCGGGATGTTTCCAGCACCCTCGCCAGGATGGAGTCCGGCTCGGCCCGCTCCGCGCGTCCGGGGCCGGGGTTGAGGTAACCCAACAGCGAACTGGGCAGCCCCAGGAAGGGATCGGTGGTGGGCACCCCGCCGGCGAGGGTCACCCACGAGAAGTCGTCGTTGACGGGGTTCTCGTCGAGCAGTCCGGAAAGGGCGAGCAACTCCATGATGACGGGCGACACCGTGGTCAGGGCACGGGTCACACCCAGCCGCTCGACCAGCGCGTACATCGCCCGCAGCGCCTCCAGCCGATTGCCGGCGACCATCGCGTCCGTCAGCCGCCTGGCCAAGGGGGAGTCCAGGTTCGGGTGCTCGACCGCAACGGCGCGGATGCGCATGGCGAACGCGTCCACCGCCATGGCCACTTTCGCCGGGCGGCGGTACGTCATGCTCCCCGCCATCCGAGCCAGTTCCCCGAAGAGACCACCGTTCGCCCCGAAGCCGAGTCCCGCCGGGCTGGTGAGCGCCTTCGCACAGGAGACGGCCGTGCCCAGCGCCCAGCCGGGGCGGCGCAGCGCCTCCCACCCGAACCGGAGGCTGGAGAGCGCCCCGGTCAGCTCCGCGCCCGCCTGTTTGGCGGTGAGCGCCGCGTCCGCCAGCAGGATCGACGCCGCGATGAGCAGTTCCGCGTCGGTCCGTGCCGGGGCGCTCCTCCCGGCGTCCTCGGACCCCTGTTGGGCCGGGACGTGCCGCGTCGTTCCGTCGACCACCTGGCTCACCGATGTGCTCCCTCTCGTCCCTGGGCGACGGCCGCGCCGCCGTACCCGCTGTTCGCGCAGGCATGGTGGCACCGAATGCGAGCACCCGGACGCGCCCCGCGCCCCGGTCGGTCACCCCCGCGCCCGGGCACCCCGCGCGGACCCCGGCCGCAGGCGGGCGCGGTGCCGGCTCCGCGGCGAAGGAACCGGTCGGCCCCGTGGGGATGACGCCGGCGCCGTCGTGTTGACAGACGTCCGCCCGGCGGCGAAGGGAGGCCGGACGCGCGGCGAACGGGACCGCTCGGACCGGATACCGGTCCGCGACGCCCGACATGGGGCCGATGCCGGCCGACACCGGCCCGGTCGACATCCCGTAGGGCCGGAGGGAGGATGGAGAGGGCGGAGCCCGCGGGACCGCGGGCCGCCGCCGAGAGGTGTGGTGGCCGGGTTGCCCGGCGCCCCGCGCCGCGCCCATGACGCCGCGCGCGCGTGACCGACCGCCCCTCCGCTCCCGCATCGTCTCTTTTCGGAAGGGGAGCACCACCATGGCCCGACCCACACGACGCACCGTGATCACCGCGCTGCTCGCATCCTCCTTCGCACTGTCCGGCGCGGTCGCCCTGGCCCCGTCGGCCGGCGCCGCCGTGCCCACGGCGAGCTGTACGGTCACCCCGAACGCGAACGGCACCTCCGTCACCATCAGGGGCGAGGGCTTCACGGCCCCGCGCAGCCTCAACGACGGCCAGAGCACCGAGCCCCTGAACGTCGACGCGAACGGGAACTTCCAGGTGACGCGATTCCAGAAGAACGTGGACTACACGGTCCTCGCCGTCAAGGAGGGACAGAACTTCACCTTCGTCAACTGCAAGGTCGTCAAGACCGACGGCTCGACCACCAACCCCAACAACCCGAACAACAATCCGAACAACAACATGAAGGACAAGGGACGCGGTTACGGCGACGGCTACCGTGCCGGACGCTCCGCCGCGCAGAAGGGCTGCGACAGCCACCTCACGCCCAACAAGAACCAGCAGCACTCCGACGCCTACTGGAAGGCGTGGCAGCAGGGCGTCGACGCGGCCTTCAACAAGGTCTGCGGTTCCGGGAGTTCCGGCTGACCGCACTACAGCCGGGCTGAACGGCCCCTCCATCGCCTCTCCGGCGCGCCCCGAGTCGTCCCCGGCATCGTCTGGGCATCAGCGAGCAACGGAGGGCGCCCGATGAAGACACAGTCGACGCCGGGGGCCGGTCAGGCCGCCGACGGGTCCCTCGCCTTGGTCACCGGGGCGACCAGCGGTATCGGTTTGGCCGTCGCGCGCGACTTGGGCGCTCGGGGCCACCGGGTGTTCATCTGCGCGCGCACGGAGACTGACGTCAAACAGACGGTGGAAGACTTGCGCGCCGAAGGGCTGGACGTCGGGGGCGCGACCGCGGACGTGCGCAACCGGGCCGAGGTCAAGGGACTGGTCGCGGCAGCCGTCGCCACCTTCGAAAGCCCGGTCAGGATCCTGGTGAACAACGCCGGACGCAGCGGCGGCGGCACCACCGCCGACCTCACCGACGAACTCTGGAACGAGGTCATCGACACCAACCTCAACAGTGTTTTCCTGGTCACCCGGGAGGCACTCACCAACGGCGGTCTCGCCGCCGCCGGCCGCGGCCGGATCATCAACATCGCCTCCACCGCGGGCAAGCAGGGAGTGTTGTTGGGTGCCCCCTACTCGGCGTCCAAGCACGCCGTGGTCGGCCTGACCAAGGCCCTCGGCAAGGAATTGGCACCCCTGGGCATCACCGTCAACGCGGTCTGCCCCGGATACGTCGAGACGCCGATGGCGGCCCGCGTACGGGCCGGGTACGCCCGGGTGTGGGACACGACCGAGCAGTACGTGCAGCAGCAGTTCGAGGCCCAGATACCCTTGGGCCGCTTCTCCACCGCCGACGAAGTCGCCGGTCTCGTAGGCTATTTGACGACCGACACGGCGGCGTCCATCACCGCCCAGGCCCTGAACGTCTGCGGCGGACTCGGCCGCTTCTGACCCCGCCGCATCCCGGCGCCGTACCCCCCGACCCCGTCACGCGACAGGACCGCGCGTAGACGCACGCATATGGAAGTGAGCTTCGCGGCCATGTCCCGTCTCGCGCCGAGGGACTTGACTGTACTCATGACTCGGACCACGCAGAACATCCGGACCACACTCGTCATCGGCGGCACCGGCAAGACCGGCCGACGCGTCGCCGAGAAGCTCTCCGCCCAGAGCCTCCCGGTCCGGGTCGGTTCCCGCTCGGGAGAGCCCGCCTTCGACTGGAACGACCCTGACACCTGGGTGCCCGCGTTGGAGGGCGTCGACCGGGTGTACGTCACCTACTACCCCGACCTCGCCTTTCCGGGGGCCGCCGAACAGGTCGGCGCGTTCGCCAAGGTGGCAGTCGACAACGGCGCCCGCCGCCTGGTCCTGCTCTCGGGCCGGGGCGAGGAGGCCGCCCGGGTCAGCGAGGACAACCTCAAGGCGTCCGGCGCCGAGTGGACCATCGTCCGCTCAAGCTGGTTCAACCAGAACTTCAACGAGAGCTTCTTCCTGGAGCCGGTCCTGGCCGGCGAGATCGCCCTGCCCACCGCCGACGCCGTGGAGGCGTTCGTCGACGCCGACGACATCGCGGACGTGGTCGTGGCCGCCCTGACCGACGACAAGCACATCCGCAAGACCTACGAACTGTCCGGGCCGCGCCTGCTCAGCTACAGCGACGTGGCCGCCGAACTGTCGGAGGCCACCGGCCGGCAGATCACCTACGTGTCCGTCACCAACGAGGAGTACCGCGCGGTCCTGCGCGAGAACGACCTCCCGGAGGAGTTCGCCGACCTGTTCACCATGATCCTGGACGGTCGCAACGCGCACCTCGTGCACGGAGTGGAGGAAGCCCTGGGCCGCAAGCCCAAGGACTTCGCCGACTTCGCGCGCGAGGCCGCGGCGACCGGAGTCTGGGACGTCTGACCGCGCCGGGCACACGTGTGGGCGCGGAGCGGTCGCCTTCCGGGCGTCCGCCCCGCCGCCCCACCCCGCCCCACACGGAGCCCGTACGCACGCCGCACCGACCGGCAGGAGGCCCCCGATGCCCACGCACCAGCCGCACCATTCCAGCGAACACGGACTGGACGCGCTCGCGCCGCACTTCCACGGATTCGCAGCAGGGGAGCGGGGGAGTGGCCGAGGGAGGCCAGGCAGCGGCGGGCGCAGGCGCGGGCCGTGGCGAACTGGCGGCGACGGCGTGCGAGGCGGCCCTCCATGAGGGCCGCCTCGGTGGGGAAGAGCGGCGCGGGCGCCTCGTCGTCGAAGGCTTCCTATGACGTGACGCCCGGCGGCAGGAGTGCCTCGATCATCGTCCGGAGGTCACCGGGAGGCGAGTTCGGACACGGCGGACACGACCGGCTCGGGCCGCTCCAGCGGCAGCATGTGGCCCGCGCCGGGCACCGCACGGCCGGGCCACGCGCTGAATCTCCCCGCCGGGGAGCGGGCGACGCGACAGCGTGCCACGCTGGAAGGCAGGGGGGAGAGGCTCGGCGTTCCGGACGGACCATGGGAGAACCACCATGAAATGTGCAGGACGAAGGAGCACGACCACCGCTGCCTGTTGCTCGCTGCTGCTGAGTGCCGTCCTGTCCGCCGGGGTGCTGGTCGGCGCCCAGTCGGCGGCGTCGGCCCCGGCACCCGTCTGCAAGGGCGGTCAGCTGTCGGCGAGCGCGGCGGGCTCCACCCAGGTCACGGTGACCGTGACCAACAAGGGGTCGAAGCCGTGCGTACTCAAGGGCTTTCCCACCGTCGCCCTCGCCGGCCAGGGCTCCCCGGACCGGAACAAGCCGCTGACCGTCCTACGGCAGGGAAGTGAGCGTTCCGTGCAACTCGCCGCCGGGGGCCGGGCCGTGACCCACCTGACGTTCACCCCGGTGCTGGGAGAGGCGGACGGGTACTGCGCCTCCGGCGCGGACCCGACCGTCGCCCCCTCGCTCGTGGTCGGCTACGCGGGGATCAAGGAGCAGTTGGGCCCCACCAACGCCGACGGGTTCGCCCTCTGCGGCGACACGGTCCGGGCCACCGCCTTCCAGCCCGCCGGGTCCTGAGCCCGGCGGGCGTACCGCCCCGCCCCGTCACCCGTCGTCGCGGATGGCCCCTCGCCACACGGTGACGTCCACGGTGATGTACTTGCTCGGATCGGACGGCGACGACGCACCCCCGTACACCACGAGGGCGATGTTGCCGGCCTTGGTGCGCACACAGAGCTCCGTGCCCTTCGACAGCGACGCGACACTGACCGAGTCGGTGAAGCGGGTCGCGGCCCGGCACGTCGCCAGCGATCCCTTCTCACTGCCGTCGAGGACGACGAGCTTGGAGGAGTAACCGCCCAGGGTGCAGCCACTGGACGCGCACAGCAGGTACAGGTCGTCGTAGTTGGAGTCCCGGGGCTGCAACGGGTCGTCCCCGAACTCCAGGTGATAGCCGGCAGGGAACTGGAAGCCCGTGTACACCGCCGGTTTGGGGTCCGTCCGGGGTTGCTGCGTCCCGCCCGAGGGCTGTGTCCCGCCGGACCGTGACGGGTCCGGGCTCGCGGCGCTCCCGCCGCTCCCGCGGGCCGTGTTCCCCTTGCCGTTGTCGCCGAGCATGCTGACGACGGCGCCACAGCCGGCCAGCAGGGCCAGCGCCCCGACGATCGACGCGATGACGATGCCGGCGCGGCGACCGGCGGAGGCACCGGCCACCGGTTGCGGCGGCTGCATGTGCGGTTGCGGGTGCGCATGGGGCTGCGGGTACCCGTAGGGGCCGCCGTACGGGTTCCCGTACGGACCGGCCGGCGCCACCGTCGGGGGCCCGGTCACCTGCCCCGGCACCGGAGTCGGCGCCGGCTGGTACGCGGGGGGCGCGGCCGGGTGGGCGGGGACGCCGACCGTCGGCTGGTAGGCGGGAGGCGCGACCGGGTAGTCGGGCGCGGTCAGCGGGTGCGGGCCGGTGGCGGGGCGCTCGGCGACCGGCGCGGGGACCGCGGGCCGCCGGGCCAGCCCCGCCGCGACGCTCTGCGGCAGCCAGTCCTCCGGGCGGCGCAGCTGGGTCTGGTCCGCGGCGCTGCGGCACAACCCCAGGATCTCCGTCAACGAGGCCCGCTCCAGCGGGTCCTTGGCCAGACAGCGGGTGACGAGCGGACGCAACTCATCCGACAATCCGGTGAGTTCGGGCTCCTCGTGGACGATGCGGTAGAGGACCGCGTGCGAGGGGCCGTCACCGTAGACGGAGGTGCCGAGGGCGGCGAAGGCGGCGATCAACCCGAGCGCGAACACGTCGGTGGCCCTGCCGACATCCCGACCGGACGCCTGCTCGGGGGACATGAACGACGGAGTGCCGACGGAAACGCCGCTCGCGGTGAGGGAGGTGGTGTCGGCGGCCCGCGCGATGCCGAAGTCGATCACCCGGGGGCCGTCGGAAGCCAGCAGAACGTTGGAGGGTTTCAAGTCCCGGTGCACGATGCCCGCGCCGTGGATGACCTGGAGGGCCTCGGCGATGCCGGCGACCAGCATGAGCACCGTGCGCGGGGGCAGCGGCCCGCTCTCGGCGACGGCGGCGGCCAGGGTGGGCCCCGGCACGTAGGCGGTGGCCAGCCAGGGCGTCGGACCGTCGGTGTCACTGTCGATGACGGGGGCGGTGTAAAGACCCTGCACCCGCTGGGCGGAGTGCACTTCCTGCCGGAACCGGCTGCGGAACTGGGGGTCTTCGGCGAACTCGGGGCGGATCACCTTGATCGCCACGGGACGCCCGCCGGGCGTGTGCGACAGGTACACCTTGCCCATGCCGCCGGCCCCGAGTCGGGCCGCGAGGCGGTATCCGGCGACCGTGGTGGGATCGTCGGGCCCAAGTGGCTGGAACACCGGGCCGGTTGCGGGCTCGCTCATTGTCTTGTAATCCCCCGTCGGTACGCGATTCGCGTGGTCACCTTACCGGGGGCGGCGGGCCGCGCGGGCGGTGGTGCCGCCCGGGCGGTGGTGCCGCCCGGGCGGTCAGCCGTGGTTCGGCGCGGGCGTGGCCGTCGTGTCGGCGGGGACGCCCTGCGGGGCAGGGGTGGCCGAGGCCGCCGGGGAGGCCGGTGTCGGTGACGGCTCCGGGAGGCAGGTGACCTCGTCGCGCGGGGTGTAGTGGGTGCGGAACGTCTCGCGCCCCAGCTCCCGGCCGTCCTTGACGAAGACGCGGTCGACGGAGACGTCGAAGCCCTCCAGCGGGGTTTGCTCCTCGCAGGTGTCGCCGGTGGCCGTGCGCTTGGCCGGCGGGGTGATGTGGGTCCGGGGGCCCTTGGTGGTGCGTATCGCGTCGTACTTCTTCGTGCCGAGGAGGGTGATGGTCACCGACGTGTCGGTGGAGGCCGCCCGGATGCGGACGGGATGGCCCGAGTCGTTCTTCCAGCGCAGGTCGAGGGTGCCCCAGGCGACCGTGGCCTCGCGGCCTTCCGGATAGCGCTCGATGTAGAAGGAGTGGGCGCCGTGCTCCACCGGCTTCAGACCCGCGAAGAACATGGCGTTGTACATCGTCGTGGCGACGGCGGAGATACCGCCGCCGGGTGCCTTCACGTACCGGCCGTCGTTGATCATGATGCCGTCGACGAAGCCGTTCTCCTTCGTGCGCTCGCCGACCGTCTTGTTGAAGCTCCAGGTCGCGCCCGGGGAGACCACGGAGCCGTCGATCAGCTCCACGGCCCGCGCGATGTTGTGGGTGCGGTAGGGAGCGGACGGGAACGCGACCGTGAACGAGGACATCTGCCGCTCGGCCGGGGCGGCGGCCTGCCGGGGCGCGGGCACCCCGCCGGTTCCGTCTCCGGCGGCGGACGCCGAGCCCGCGGCGAGCCCCCCGAGGCCGAGGGCCGCGGCGGCGACGGCCGCGGGCAGGGCCAGTCGCCCGGTGTCGGTCCGACGGTGTGTGGTTCGCATGTCACTCCCGGTGGCGGATGTCGCGGTAGGGCCCGGCACCCGCGCGGATCCGAGGCGGCAGACCACGGACCATCGTGAGCCCAATCGGACCAAACGGGGTAAAAATGTGCCCCGTCTCACGCACCGGGAAGCGATGCCCCCAGGAGGTGCGGTGGTCCGTCGGAGGCAGCCCGGTGGGGCATGATCGGGGGATGTCTGAACGCATCATTGCCGCCTGCGACGGGGCGGCGAAGGGGAATCCCGGGCCTGCCGGATGGGCCTGGGTCATCGGCGACGCGCAGGGTCGTCCCGAGCGCTGGGAAGCCGGCGCGCTGGGCCGGGCCACGAACAACGTGGGCGAGCTCACGGCGCTGGAGAAGCTGCTGGAGGCCGTCGCCCCGGGGACGGCGATCGAGGTGCGGATGGATTCCCAGTACGCCATGAAGGCGGTGACGCAATGGCTGCCGGCGTGGAAGCGCAACGGCTGGAAGACGGCGGCCGGCAAGCCGGTCGCCAACCGGGAACTCGTCGAACGCATCGACGCGCTGCTCGCCGAGCGCGACGTCGAGTTCCGCTACGTCCCCGCCCACCGCGAGGACGGCGACCACCTGAACGCGATCGCCGACCAGGCGGCGAGTGACGCCGCCACCACGCAGCAGCCCGCCGGCACCGCCCTCGGCGACCACGCCATCCCGGTACCGGCCCCGACCCGCACGTCCCCCGCGCGCACGTCCCCCGCGCGCACGTCCGCCGCGCGCCGAAAGCCGGCCGCCGCCTCGGAGCGCGCGTCCGGCGCCGGCGCCGCGGGTCGCGGCGCACGGACCATCACGGCGAAGTTCAAGGGCACGTGCCCCTGCGGGACGGCCTACGCGGCCGGAGACAAGATCGCCAAGCACGGTGCGAGCTGGGGCCACCCCGACTGCGCCGCTCCGGCGTAGGGCGCGGGCCGGGCGCGACGGCGCCGGGAAGGGGGCCGGCCGTCGGGGGCTGTTCACCCGATCGGCGTCCAGCGGGGGCGCCCGGCGGTGGGGGCGGTCAGAGTGTGGGGTGCGTGCTGCTGCATCGCGCAGTGGACGTCACGTTCGAGATGCGCGGAGGTCCCGGTGGGGCACGTCGTCGCCCGCCACGGCCAGAGGAGGAGCTGAACATGGTGCGCAACACGATCCGCAACGACTCCACGCGGGCGGCCGACCAGCCCGAGGAGCGCGCGAGACCACGCCGCCAGGCGGCGGAGAGCGTCCGCGGGAGTTCCGAGCCGATCCGGGAGACGGGCACCACGGAGGACCACATCATCCTCGGCGAGGACTGAATCGCAGCTGCGGACCGAGGTCCCCGGGAGCGCGAGCCGCTCCCGGGGACTTCGTCGTTCCACCGCCCGTCCGTGCGGGTCAGCAGCCGCCGCAGTTGTAGTAGGTGACGTCCCAGTGGTTGCCCTCGTCGGCGTAGACGTTCCCAGAGCCGGACTTCCACTGAAGGGCCCCGTCGCCGCGCGGACCGATGTAGGTGAACGTGTTCTTGATGTAGGTGCCGAGGCACGTGGACTTGGCGAAGTCGATCTTTTGACTTCCGCTCCCCTCCCTAAAGGGAGGAGATTCCTACCACGGTCGGTTGACCGTCTCGGTGGGTTCCTGCTTCTTCGCGCTGTGCCGGGACGGGTCCCGGTCTTACCCGTGCTCGACAGGCTGATACCGCAAGTCCTGCGGCCTTGGCGACGTTGACCGCCGCGTTGATGTCCCGGTCCAGCCACGTCCCGCATGCCTGACACTGCCAGATGCGGACGTGGAGGGGCTTGGGGCCGTCCTTGACACCGCACTGCGAGCACACTTGAGAGGTCGGCTCGAAACGTCCGATGCGCACGAGGGTGCGCCCGTACCGGGCGGCCTTGTACTCCAGCATCGTCACGAACGCCGACCACCCGGCGTCGTGTACGGACTTGGCCATGCGCGTGCGGGCGAGTCCCCTGACCGCCAGGTCTTCCACCGCGACCGCTTGGTTTTCGCGGATCAGCCTCGTGGAGAGCCGGTGGTGGAACTCGCGCCGCGCGTCGGCCACCCGTGCGTGGGCGCGGGCGACCTTGATACGGGCCTTCGTCCGGTTGTTGCTTCCTTTGGCCTTGCGGGACAGGCGGCGCTGTTCCCGCTTGAGTTTCTTCTCCGCCCGGCGCAGGAAGCGGGGGCTGTCGATCTTCGTACCGTCGGAGAGGATCGCGAAGTGCGTCAGGCCCAGGTCGACTCCGACCTGGGTGGCCGTCTCGGGCAGCGTCTCATCCCGGCTGGTCTCGACCACGAACGAGCAGAAGTACCGTCCGGCCGCATCCTTGACCACCGTCACTGTGGACGGGTTGGACGGCAGGTTGCGGGACCACTTCACCCGGACATCGCCGATCTTCGGCAACGACAGGTCCCCGCCGGTCGTGATCTTCCACCGGGCGTTCGCGGTGAAGCGTACGGCCTGCCGGTTGTCCTTGCGGCTCTTGAACCGGGGTGCACCCATGCGCGGACGCTTGCCCTTGAGGCCATCGAAGAAGTTCCGGTAGGCGGTATCCAGGTCCCGAAGGGACTGCTGGAGCACGACGGCGGAGACCTCGCCAAGCCAGGCCCGTTCGCCGGTCTTCTTCGCCTCCGTGATCAGCAGCTTCGACAGGTCCCCGGTCTTCGGGAACGGCGCACCCTCGCAGCGGGCGGTCTCACGAGCGCGAAGCGCATCGTTGTAGACCACCCGCGAGCACCCGAACGCCCTGGCCAGCGCCGAGCGCTGCGGACCGTTCGGGTACATCCGGAAGGAGTACCTCAGCTGCACGGCGATCAGCGTACTACGGTCGGTTTATGGCTGAATATCAGAACATTCGTACTGGTCGGCATGGCATTTTCGCCCTCCATGCCCACTTGGTTTTCGTGACGAAGTACCGGCACCAAGTCTTCACCGACGTGCACCTCAAACGCATGGAGGAGATCACGCGCGCCACGCCGGGCGCGACCACGGTGGCGAGGGCGAGGGTGAGGGCGGTGAGGATCGGGCGGAGCTTCATCTGAGCGTGCCTCCTGCGGCTTGCCGTGCACGGTGGGTTGGCGGTGCAAGGTGCGACCAGGGAGCGGCAAGGAGATGGTGCACGACGTCCGGGCAGCTCCGCCAGATGGCCTCAGGCGGGAACGGGAACGGGAGCGGGAGCGGAGGGGGGCGGGGTCGAAGGCGGGGGACACTTTTACTCGCGCCTGATGGCATGCTCCGGACAAATCTGCCAGGCTTCCGCCAGTCGTCGCCCTGACCCAGGTGCGCGACCGCAAGGAATCTCACCCCAGCGATCGCGCAAGCGATGCGCGCAGCCCGCGGCCGCCCTCCGGCTCACCCAGCCGGTCGAGCGGTCACCGAGCAGGCCGGAATCCCGGCCGCCGCAGCGCAAAGGAGTTCCGTGTGAGATCGACCCCCCACAAGGCCTTCGCCACGACCGTGCTCACGGTCGCCGCGCTGGCCGCAGCCTCGCTCGGCACCACCCCGGCAGCGGCGGAGCCGTCCGCGGCTCCCCGCGCCGCCGCCTGTACCCCCGCCCAGGTCGTCACCAACGGCGGCTTCGAAAGCGGGAGTTCGCCCTGGAGCCAGTCGTCCACCAGTGTGATCACCAGCCGCGCGGGCCAGAGCGCCCACACGGGCACGACGTTCGCCTGGCTGAACGGCGTCGGCGGCACGCACACCGACACGCTCTCCCAGAGCGTCACCATCCCGTCCGGATGCAGCAGCGCCCGTCTCACCTTCTGGCTGCACATCGACACCGCCGAGACGACCACCTCGACCAAGTACGACAAGTTGACGGCGAAGATCGGCAGTACGACGCTCGCGACCTACTCGAACCTCGACAAGAACACCGGTTACGTCCAAAAGTCGTTCGACGTCTCGTCGTTCGTCGGGCAGACCGTGAGCCTGGCCTTCACCGGCACCGAGGACTCCAGCCTCCAGACGAGTTTCGTCGTCGACGACATCGCCCTCGGCACCTCCGGCGGTACGACCCCGCCCGGCGACCCCACCCGTACACCGGCCGCCCCCTCGTACACCGTCAGCCTCAGCAGCGACACGAGCGGCAGCGTATGGAGCGGCCACGAGAGCGCGACCTTCACCAACGCCTCGGCCACCGCACTGAACGAGGTGTACCTGAGGCTCTGGGACAACTACCACGGCACCTGCTCCGCCATGCCCATCACCGTCGGCAACGTCACCGGCGGTACCGCGGGCGCCCTCTCGGTCGGCTGCACGGCCCTCCAGATCACCCTGCCCACACCGCTGGCACAGGGCCAGAGCGCCACGATCGGGTTCGACCTGGGCATCACCGTCCCCAGCGGCGCCGACCGCTTCGGCCATGACGGGGCGTTCAACAACATCGGCAACGCCCTTCCCGTGCTCGCGGTCAAGGACGCGGCCGGCTGGCACCTGGACCCCTACACCAACAACGGCGAGTCGTTCTACTCCCTCGCCGCCGACTTCCGCGTGACCCTCGACCACCCGACCGCGCTCCTGGTCCCGGCCACCGGCACCTCGGTCGACACCGCCGGGTCGAGCGGTCGTACGGTCACCACCGCCACCGCCTCCAAGGTCCGCGACTTCGCCTGGGCGGCCGGCCCCTTCACCAAGATCTCCGGCACCTCGCCCGGCGGCACCCCGATCAACATCTACTCCGTCTCGGGCATCAGCTCCGCAGACTCCCAGTCGATGCTCACCACCGCCAAGTCCGCCGTGGACGCCCATGCCGCCAGGTTCGGCGCCTACCCGTACGGCGAACTGGACGCGGTGATCGACAACAACTACTGGTTCGGCGGCATGGAATACCCCGGGTTCGTCCTCGACCTGGTCAGCACCACCGCGCTCACCCACGAGATCGGACACCAGTGGTGGTACGGGATCGTCGGCGACGACGAGTACACCAGCCCCTGGCTCGACGAGGCGTTCACCGACTACGCCACCGACCTGGCACAGAACAAGACGGGCACCGACTGCTGGAGCGGCGTCTCCTGGGCGTCGACCGCCGAGACGATCACCAACCCGATGGCCTACTGGGACGCCCATTCCTCCCGGTACTCCACCGTCGTCTACGGTTACGGCAAGTGCGCACTGCACGACCTGCGGCGCGTCCTCGGTGACAGCGTCATGGCCAAGCTGCTCAAGGACTACGCCACCTCGCACTGGTACGGCGTCTCCACCACCGCCGAGTTCAAGGCGGCCGCCCAGGCCGCCACGACCACGGACCTGACCTCCTTCTGGACCCAGCACCGCATCGAGGGCTGACCTCCCGCGGGACACCTTCCGCCGCACCGGGTCGCACGTCGAACGGCGGCGGCCCGGACGCGGTGGCACAGTGGGCGCCGGACGGCGCCCACTGTGCCGTGAGGGCGTTCGACCGGCCCCGGGCACCCAGGAAGGAAGTCCCATGCAGACGGTCACCCTGAACAACGGTGTCGTGATGCCGATCCTCGGCTTCGGCGTCTACCAGATCCCGCCCGAGCAGACCGAACGGGCCGTCACCGAGGCGCTCGAAGTCGGATACCGGCTGCTCGACACCGCGGCCGCCTACCAGAACGAGGAGGCCGTCGGCCGGGCGATCAAGAGCAGTGGCATCCCGCGCGAAGAACTGTTCGTCACCACCAAGCTCTGGATCCAGGACGCCGGCGAGGAGAACGCCCGCCACGCCTTCGACACCTCCCTGCGCAAGCTCGGCCTCGACCACCTCGACCTGTACCTGATCCACCAGCCCTACGGCGACGTGTACGGCTCCTGGCGCGCCATGCAGCGCCTCTACCACGAGGGCCGGGTCAAGGCGATCGGGGTCTCCAACTTCTACCCCGACCGGCTCGTGGACCTCATCGACCACAACGAGGTCACGCCCGCGGTGAACCAGGTGGAGACCCACCCCTTCTTCCAGCGCACGGCCGACCAGGAGCTCATGCGGGAGCGCGGGGTGCGGATCGAGTCGTGGGGACCCTTCGCCGAGGGCCGCAACAACCTCTTCTCCGACCCCGTCCTCGGTGACATCGCGAAGGAGCACGGCAAGTCAGTGCCGCAGGTGGTGCTGCGCTGGCTCGTCCAGCGGGAAGTCGTCGTGATCCCGAAGTCCGTCCGGGCCGACCGGATGGCCGGGAACTTCGACGTCTTCGACTTCACCCTCACCGATGGGGAGATGGCGCGCATCGCCGCCATGGACACCGGACGCTCGCTCTTCTTCGACCACCGCGACCCCGCCATGGTCAGTCGGCTCGGCACCGCCCGGGTGCACGACTGACCCGCACGACCGGCCCGCACGACCGGCCCACGCCACCGACCCACACGGCGGGGCGGCGGGCTGCCGAACCGCCGGGTCAGCCCAGGAACGACAGCCGCACGGTGCGGTGCGGATTGTCGCGGTTGGTGTCCACCAGGACCACCGACTGCCAGGTGCCGAGGGCCGGCGCGCCGCCGACGACCGGCAGGGTGGCGTGCGGTGGCAGGAAGGCGGGCAGCACGTGGTCGCGGCCGTGCCCGGGCGAGCCGTGCCGGTGCCGCCAGCGGTCGTCGGCGGGCAGCAGCGTGCGCAGCGTCTCCAGAAGGTCGTCGTCGCTCCCCGCGCCCGTCTCGATCACGGCCAGCCCGGCCGTCGCGTGTGGGGTGAACACGTTGAGCAGCCCGTCCCGCCCTCGCGCGGCCTCCTGCAGGAACCGCGCGCAGGCGTCGGTCAGGTCGTGGACCGTCTCGGTGGAGCCGGTCGTGAGGTCCAGGGTGCGGGTGGTGAAGGTGTCTGCCATGGGTGCCATTCTCGCCGGAGGGACCCGGACCGCCCCACGACGCCCCCCGCGGCTGCCGAGCGAGCCGGCTCATTCAGGTGAATGCCAAAATCTATGGTGGCTGCGATAGACATCGGGGGCTGGGCCGGTTAGCGTTTCTTTCGTAGACAGGGTCAAGCAGAGACTCGCCCGGGTGAGCGACAGCCGCCCGGTCACCGTCGGAGACCCGAGGGGAAGGTGGTTTCCGGTCACGCGTCCGAGATCCTCGCAGCCCGGCCTTCCCGGGAGTCTGCGGACATGAAGAGCCGGCGGCAGTAGAGCCCGGCTGATGGTGTTGAATTTCCTTCGGGGCCCTGGTGCCGTACGGCACCAGGGCCCCTCGACGCATTCCCGTACACAGAGGTGAAAGTGACAGCAGAGAACTCGCTCGGGCGTCTCGACGACGACGACTACCCCGCCTACACCATGGGTAGGGCCGCCGAGATGCTCGGTACCACCCCCGGCTTCCTCCGGGCGATCGGCGAGGCCCGTTTGATCACCCCGCTGCGGTCGCAGGGCGGCCACCGCCGCTACTCCCGGTACCAGTTGCGGATCGCCGCCCGCGCCCGCGAACTCGTGGACGCCGGCACTCCGATCGAGGCCGCCTGCCGGATCGTGATCCTGGAGGACCAGCTCGCCGAGGCGCAGCGCATCAACGCCGAGTTCCGGCGCGCGGAGGCCGGGAGCGACGCGGGCGTCGAACAGGCGACGCCGACAGACCGGCCGGTGTGACGCCACCTCCGGCCTCATCCCACCGCCCCCCTCCACCGAACGACCTGCGCGTCGCCGGATTCCGGCCGGGCACGTGCCCCGGCCGCATGGGGAGCAGCGGCCGGGGCAGGCGGGCAGCCGACGGACCGTTCGACGAGCAAGGAGAAGTGGTCACATGTGGGCTTTCCGTGAGACGGCCGGGCACCTGGAGGGAACGGACCTGACGGGCTACAAGGTGGAGGCGACCGAAGGCGTCATCGGCAAGGTCGACAAGCATTCGGACGAGGTGGGCTCCGCCTACCTCGTCGTCGACACCGGTGTGTGGATCTTCGGCAAGGAGGTGCTGATCCCGGCGGGCGCCGTCACGCTCATCGACCCGGACGAGAAGCGCGTCCTGGTGGACCTCACCAAGGAGCAGATCGAGAACGCGCCCGAGTTCCACCGGGACAAGCACCTGGACGACGCCGGATACCACGCGCGGCTCGGCACGTACTACGGCACCGGGGCCCCCTTCGGCGGCCGCCCGGCCTGACCCCCGTGGGAGGGCCCGTTCGGCCGGTCGGCGCACGCCCGAACGGGCCGCCCGGTACGTCGGGGCGTCCGACCGTCACGGCGCCGACCGAGCCGACGTCCCGGTCAGGCGATGTCGCTGACGCTCGCGCCGCCGGACGAGCGTTCCCGCCGGTCCGGGTGCTCGGGGCGTGTGTGCGCGGCTGCGGCGTCGCGGAAGGCGGCCAGCCCGTCGAACAGCGCCCGTCGTTGCTCACGGCTGAGGCACGTCAGTACCGTTTCGAGTTCCCGGGACCGGGCCGCGCGCACGGACGCGAGGACGCTCCGGCCGCTGCGGCTCAGCCGTACCTCCACCTCCCGGCGGTTCGCCGTCGCCCGGGAACGCTGGACGAGACCGGCCGCTTCGAGCCGGTCGCAGAGCCGGCTCACCGAGGGCGGCGTGGAACCGAGCGCTTCGCCCAGGTCCCGGAGGTTGACGTGCTCGCGCTCGTCGATCACGGTCAGTGCCCGTAGCTGCGAGGGGGGCACGGGAGCGGGCACGGCTTCCTGACCGCGACCCCAGAGGACGTCCAACAGCTCCAGGAGAGCGGATGCCTCGGTAGCCACCTGTGCGGCCTGCAGGGGTGGCAAGGGGAAGCTGTGCGGCATCGCACTACTCTCTCATCCGCTAGACCGTTTGTCAGCCCGCCCGCCTTGCGGCGGCAGGCGGCGAACGCCCCCCGCCCAGGCGGCGGTCACCGGGGCGTCCGCGGTGATCCGCATGGCCAGGGCGAGGGTGTCGTCGGCATGGAGGACGACGGTGTGCATCTCGCCGGCCACGGCATCGGGGATCTCCGCTATCGCGCGGTGGGCGTGCTGTTCGACGGCCTTCACGAGCCGGGACTCGCCCTCGATCAGGTCCCTGCGGCTCTCGGTCAGGCCGTCGGTGTAGAGCAGCAGGAGATCACCCGGCCCCATGTGGTCGCGCAGGACCGCGTCGCTGCCGGGGGCGGGGAAGCCGATGCCCCGGCCGGTCGCCTCGAGGAACTGTGGCGCGCCGCCCTCCCGTGCGAGCAGCGGGGGAGGGTGGCTGCCGCTCGCCACCTGGAGTTCCCCGGTGGCGGGGTCGAGTCGCACCAGGAGCACCGTCGCCATCAGGTCCGCGTTGAACGGCATCAGGAGGTGGTGCGTACGGGCGAGGATGGAGTGCAGGGGGTGCCCCTGCAGGGCCAGGGTGCGGACCGCGTGGGTGACGGTGACCGCGCCGCGGGTGCTGCGCACGCCGTGGCCCAACGCGTCGACCACGGTGACGTGCACCGTCCCGTCGGGCAGGGTGAACCAGTCGTAGAGGTCGCCGCCGGTCGGGGCTGCCGGGTCCGCGGGCGCGTAGTGCACGGCCAGTTCCAGGCCGTCGACCTTCGGAGGCGGCGGACGCAGCGCGTCCTCCAACTCGCGCAGCACCCGGCCGTGCGCCCTCCTCAACTGCTCGTCACGCTCGTCCAGTTGCACGTAGAGGGCCAGGACACCGGCGTTGGTCTCCGCCAATTCGTGTTTGAGCATCCGGTGGCCGGCCGTGAGCGAATCCGCCCGGGCGAGGGCTGCGCGCAGCTCCTCGTCGGCCTCGCGCACCCGCACCGGCAGCGAGGCCGAAGTCCTCTCGGGCGCGAGGACCTCCTCGAACGGGCCGCCGTGCCGGTCGGGCAGGGCGATGTGCCAGGTCACCGAGTTCACCGAGGTGAGGTGCGCGGTCAACGGCACGTCTGCGCCGCTCAGCGGCCCGGCCGCGCGCGGGGCGGTCAGCGTGACGTTCAGCTGGGGAACCTCCTGCGCACCGTCGTGCACCGTGGTCAACGTGACGGGATGCCCGGCCTCGAACTCGGGGGAGGCCAGGTCCGTCACGGACAGCACCAGCCGACCCCGCACGTCGGCGGGCAGCCGGTACCGGCGGGCGAGATCGCGCACCTCCTCCCGGAGCACCATCACGTCCCGGAAGAGCCTGCTCATGACGGACGGTCGGGGGCTCTGGCCACCAGCACGGTGGCATCGTCACGGGTGCGGTGGTAACCGTGCGCGACGGTCGCCGCGAGGAGCGGGGCGGGCAGACGCAGGAAGTGGCCGGGCGGGGTGTGCGCCCACCGCAGGTCGATGCCGTCGGTGTGCAGCGCGGTGAGGGTCGCCCCGGTCAGGGGGACGCGATGGGTGAGCGGGGCGGGCATCCGCCAGCCCACGACGCCCGGCTGACCCGTCAGCCGGTGGTGCGCCTCCTGGGGTGAGAGCGCCACCATCCGGACATTGCCGATCCCGCAGTACTCGGCCGCCCCTGCGCGCAGCCGAAGCAGCGCCACCGCGGCCCCCCTGGTATGCCGGAGCGCCCGGTGCAGGACCGTCATCACCTCCGGGAGATCGCCGTCGGCGGCGCCGCGGAAGGAACGCACGGCGGCCTGGGCGGCCTCCGCCGCCTCTTGGCCGTGCCCCAGACCGTCGACGACCAGTGCGGTACGCGTGTCGTCGACCTCGACCACGAGGGCGGCGTCTCCGCACTCCTCCTGGTTGGCGGCCGGCACACAGACCAGTCCCACCGGCTGCCGCGCCGCCTCACGCTGTCGCGGTAGCGCGAGGCGGGCGCAGACCACGGTGCCGGTGTCGGTCCGCGAACTGATGGCGATCTCCGTCGCGATCCGTCCGACCGCGCCCAGACCGGCACCGAGCGTCCCGGTGGTGGTGTAGCCGTCGGTCAGGCACCGAGCGACCTCCGCTATCCCCGGACCCCGGTCCGCGGCCACGACTTCGATACCGCCGCCCAACGGCAACGGCTGGATGTAGAGGACCCCGTCGCGGGCGTGCTTGTCGATGTTGCCGGCCAGCTCCGACGCGACCACGGCGGCTTGGTCGGGCAGCGCGCCGGGCAGCGCGCACTCCCTCGCCACCGCGCGCGCCGTCTCGGCCGCGACGTGCACCGCGCTGTAGTGGTCGATGCGGACCTGACGCGTCGGCGCCACGGGGACCGGCAACATCAGCGCCGCCAGCGGGTGGTGACGACCGTCGTGCCCTCGCCCGGTGCGCTGCGCACCTCGAACTCGTCCATCAGCCGGCGCGCGCCTCCCAGTCCGTGGCCGAGCCCCACGCCGGTGCTGTAGCCGTCGGTCAGGGCGGCTTCCACGTCGGGGATGCCCGGCCCACGGTCACTGATCGTCAGCCGGAGGCCCGTACGGCCCTCCGCGAGCGCGGAGTCGACCACGAGGTCTCCGCCGCCGCCGTGGATGTAGGCGTTGCGCGCCAGTTCGCTGGCCGCCGTGATCAACCGTGTCTGGTCGATGATGGAGAACCCGGCCGCCACGGCGGCGAACCGCACGGCGTGCCGGACAGTCAGCAGATCGTCCTCCGTGGCCAGTGAGAGCCGGACGAGCCCGGTGTCGGAGCCGTCCGCTCGCGCCGTGTCCCGGCCGACCGTCTCCGGGCCGACCGTGTCGGGGGTGCCCGTGTCCGGGCTGCCGGTGTCCGGGCCGCCCGTCGTCCGGTTGCCGTCAGCCAGTGGCGTCATGCGGCGCCCCTTCCCGGGGCTGTGGAACCTGCACCCAGCCCAACGCCGCCATGCCCTGCTCGGCGTGCAGCGCGGTTTCCACCCCGGTCAGTTCCAGTCCCAGTTCCACGAGGGTGATGGCCACCGGAGGGCGCATCCCGGCCACGATGACCCGGGCGCCCAACAGCCGGGCCATCCCGGTGAGCTCCATCAGATTGCGCGCCACGAACGAGTCGATGATCTCCAGGCGCGAGATGTCGATGAGGACGCCCCGGGCCCGGTCGGCGGAGATCCGCTCGGTGAGTTCCCGCGCGAAGGCCACGGCGGACTTGTCGTCCAGTTCGTTGAGCAGCCCGGTGACCAACACGTCGCCCAGGCGCAGGATCGGGACGGCGGAGGAGTGGCCACTCATCGGACGACCGGGGCGCGCGGGACGGGCGCGGAACCGCCGGTGATCTTCATCGCTTCGGACAGGGCTTCGGCGAGCGTCGCCCGGGTCAGGATGTCGACCAGGTCGATGCCCAACTGCGCGATGGTCTGCGCGATCGTGGGGCGGATACCGCTGATGACGCAGTCGGCGCCCATCAGCCGCACCGCCCGTACCGTCTGCATGAGGTGCTGGGCGACCGCGGTGTCCACGGTCGGCACACCGGTGATGTCGATGATCGCGACCTGCGCGTCCTCGTCCTGGATGGCCTGGAGCAGGTTCTCCATCACCACCTGGGTCCGTGCGGTGTCCAGCGTGCCGATCAACGGCACGGCGACGACCTGCCGCCACAGGCGGACCACGGGCGTCGAGACCTCCAGCAGCTGCCTGCTCTGACGCCGGATGATCTCCTCCCGGCCTTCGACGTAGGTGGCGAAGGACAGGGCGCCGGCGGCGTCGAGCAACCGGTCGATCAGCAAAGCCGCCGAGAACAGCCGGCCGGTGTCGTCGATGGTCTCCCGCAGGATCTCCAGCAGGACGTCCTTGAGGGCCAGCACCGACATCGAGGTCGCTGTGGGCGGCGCCCCGGCCCGCGCCCTGCGCAGGGACAACTCCCTCACGGCCTCGCGCAGTTCACGGTGCTGGTTCACGATCTGGTCTACCGGTAGGGAGGTGTCGAGGCCGGCGAGCAGAGCGGAGGCCACGGTGTCGGCCTCGTAGCGCAGATCGCGCTCGCCGTTGGCCGGATCCATTGGAGCGCGCTCCAGTTGGAGCAGAACCCAGCGATCAGCTATGTCGTCCGCGCGTCCCTTCAACGACTCCACCACGAGTTGGCGGACATCGGCGGCACCGGCCGAACTGCTGATCACGCGGGTCTCCCTTCGCTGTGCCCGACGTCGAGACTTAACGCATGGCAATGGTTGTCTGATGGCAAATATACGCACGGGGCGCCCCGGCGGAAAGCCCCGGGGTGTTTCCGGCGGATCACCACACAGATGCGGATCACCTGCGGATCGCTACACAGGTGCAGAGGATGTCCCCGAATACGCGTCCCAATCGCCCGCACCACGTGGGAAGGGTCACGGCGTGGCAGCCGTGCCGCGCGGGGCGGCTCGGTCAGCGTTGGTGGGACGGCGGGAGGAGTGGCCGCACACCGCGGAGACGGTGCTCACCACGCCTATCCATGCCGTCACCGCGGCCCAGGCCATGGCCGTCGAACCACTGACGGCGCCCGCGACGAGGAGTACCAGGCACGTGCCCAGGAGCGCCGCGGCGAGGGCCCGGGTGAGAGGTGGCCGGCCGGGCGTTGCGGCGGCCCGGGTCGGCTGCGGCCGGGATTCGGATCGGGTGCGCCACGCGGCGAGCTCGCGCGTGGACAGTCGTCCCCGTGCCGACATGTGCGCCTCCAGGTAGCGGGTGCCGCCCTCGGCGGCGTGCGGGCGAGGGTCTTCGGGGCGGTGGGTCTTCACGGCGGATGTCTTCACGGCCGGCGTCTTCACGGGGAGCGTCTTCACGGGCGTACGGTCCTCACGGCGGGCGGGTCCTCACGGGGGGCCGGGTCAGGGACGGCCGCCGGTCAGGCGGGAGAGGGGGCCGCGGCGCCGCAGCCCGGCCCGGCGGCCGGCCGCGTAGCAGGCGGCGGCGAGGGCGGCCGTGCCGGTCGCGGCGCCCGCCGTGACGCCCTTGCGGGCCCGGACGGCCGTCCACAGCCATCCGGTGGGCCCGACGGCGCCCCGCAGGGCCATCGCCGCTGCGCGGGTCTTTTCGGCGAGGGGCGCCGGCAGCGCGGTCGGTGCGTCCGTGCCCACGTGTGCGCCCGTGCCCGTGCCCGTGGCTTCGGGGCCGGGAGTCCGCCGCTTGGTGGCCGCCGACCCGTCGGCGCGGGAACCGGGCGACGCGGCCTTGGAGTTGGGGGAGTTCTCGTGTGCGCTCATGCGGTGCGTCTGACCGCATCCGCGCGAGTTAAGCGGATGGATTTCGGTCTACTGCCGGCGAGGTGGCCGACGTGAGGTGGTGGGCCCGCCGTGCGCGGGTCCGATGTGACTTCACGTGATCGTCGCGCTACTTTGTGTAGATGATCGGTACGGCGTCGGCTCCTGCGGTGGATCACCGCATGCGGAGCGTGGCCGTCCTCGCACTGCTGCTGGCGGTAGCCGTCCATCTCCTCGGATGTCTCCACGGCCCGGCGGGGGACGGCCCGCACCTGCGGTCCGATCCCGCCGCGCCGCCGCATTCCGCCGCTCCCCTTCCCGTGCTCCCGGCCGACGCCGGGTTGCCGGTGGACCGTGTCGAGCGGGGCGAGCACTGTCCCGACGGGCTCGACCACGCGGTCGACCGGGTACGGGCGGACGCCCACGTCGCGCCGCCGGCGGCCCGTACGCCGCTCGCCGACGCGGAGCCCGACGCGGGGGTCGCCGTGTCGCGGGGAACGGCCGCGGTCGCCTCGGCCGCGGACCGGGGGTCGGGCGGCAAAGGGGTTCTCGCGGTGACCTGTGTGGCGCGGACCTGACAGGTCCGGTACGGCCGCCGCCGTTCCGTCCGGCCTGCCCGCGTCCCTCGTGCGCACCCTCCCGGCGGAACACCCGGCCGTGCGTCCGCGCCCCGAACCGCCGATGCCCCGCGCCGCCGCGCGTCCGGGGCCGAGGAGCCGTGACACCGATGCCGCACACCTCCGTGCAGAGCCCCGCTTCCCTGACCACACCTGCCTCCCTGACCGCACCTGCCTCCCTGACCGCACCCTCCGTCTCCCACCACGCCCCGGCCTCCCGTTACGAGTCCGCTCCCCTGCCCGCACACCGGCCCGCCGACCTCGTCGGCCGCACGCCGGTGCTGTGGGTAGGGGAGCCCTTCGCGGACACCGGCCGCGGATTCTGGGCCAAGCTGGAGGGCGCCAACCCGGGCGGCATCAAGGACCGCCCGGCCCTGCACATGGTGGCCCGCGCCCGGGCCCGGGGAGACCTCGCCGACGGTGCGCCGATCATCGAGTCCTCCAGCGGCACCCTGGCGCTCGGACTGGCCCTGGCGGGCATCACCTACGGGCATCCGGTGACCGTGGTCACCGACCCCGGCCTGGAGCCCTCGATCGGCCGGGCCCTCGCCGCGTACGGGGTCCACGTCGACACGGTCACCGCGGCGCACCCGGCCGGCGGCTGGCAGCAGGCCCGCCGGGACAGGGTCGCCGAGCTGCTCCGCCGCCACCCGGGCGCGTGGTGCCCGGACCAGTACAACAACCCCGACAACGCCGCCGCCTATGTCTCGATGGCCGCCGAACTCGTCGCCCAACTGGGACGGGTCGACGTACTGGTCGCCTCGGTCGGCACCGGCGGACACTCCGCCGGGATCTCCGCCGCACTGCGCCGGACCTTCCCCGCGCTCGCCCTCATCGGCGTGGACTCCACCGGCTCGACGATCTTCGGGCAGCCCGCCGGACGACGTCTGATGCGGGGCCTCGGGTCCAGCATCCACCCCGCGAACGTGGCCCACGAGGCATTCGCGGAAGTCCACTGGGTAGCCCCCGACGAAGCCGTCACCGCCTGCCGCGCCCTGGCCCGCCACCACTACGCCACCGGCGGCTGGAGCGTGGGGGCGGTCGCACTCGTCGCCGGCTGGGCCGCGCGCACCCGCCCGGCCGGGACCCGGATCGCCGCCGTCTTCCCCGACGGCCCCCACCGCTATCTCGACACGGTCTACGACGACAACTGGTGCCACGGCCACGGGCTGCTCGGAGGCACGCTCCCCGACGCCCCGCAGGAGATCCGCCACCCGGATGAGCGGGTCGTCACGTCCTGGACCCGCTGCACCGACGTCACCGCGCCGGCACCGCACGCCGCCACCGCCCTGGCCGGTGCGCGATGAGGCGGATGCGCGCCCGGATGCGCTCCTTCGACCCCGGCGTGCGGCTGCTGATGGTCAACCAGTTCGGCATCAACCTCGGCTTCTACATGCTCATGCCCTACCTCGCCGACCACCTCGGGCACGGCCTCGGCCTCGCCGCCTGGGCCGTCGGCCTGGTCCTCGGCGTACGGAACCTCTCCCAGCAAGGAATGTTCTGGCTGGGCGGCACCCTCGCGGACCGGATCGGCTACAAGCCGATGATCCTGGCCGGGTGCGCGCTGCGCGCCGGGGCGTTCACGCTGCTGGCCGTCGCCGACACCCTGCCCGCGCTCGTCGTCGCCTCGGCGGCCACCGGCTTCGCCGGAGCGCTGTTCAACCCCGCCGTACGGGCCTACGTCGCCGCGGGCGCCGGGCCCCGCCGAGTGGAGGTCTTCGCCTGCTTCAACGTCTTCTACCAGGCCGGCATCCTGCTCGGGCCGCTCGCAGGACTCGCCTTGTTGCTGCTCGACTTCCGGCTCGTCTGCGCGGCCGCGGCGGGCGTCTTCGGTGTGCTGGCCGTCGTACAGGCCCGGGCGCTGCCCGCGCGGCGGCCGGACCCGGGGCGGGCGGTCGGCTTGCGTGGCGTCGTCGCCGACTGGCGGGCGATCGCGCGCAATCGGCCCTTCGTCCTCTTCTCCGCCGCGATGGCCGGTTCCTACCTGCTGGCGTTCCAGACCTACCTGGCGCTGCCGCTGCGGGCGCGGACCCTGTTCGGCGACGGGGCGGGCACCGCCATGGGCGTCGCCTTCGCCGTGTCGGCGCTGGTGGCGGTCGTGGGCCAGCTCCGGCTGACCGACTGGGCCCGCGAGCGCCTGGACGCCCCGAGGGCCATCGCGATCGGCCTCGCGGTGATGGGCGCCGCCTTCCTCCCCATGCTGCTGCCCGAGGGTCGCCGGGGCGGGGCGGTCGCCCTGGTCGGGTGCGCGGCACTGTTGGCCGGGGGATCGGCGTTGTTGTACCCGTTCGAGATGGACACCCTGGCCCGGCTCTCCGGCGAACGGCTGGTCGCCACCTACTACGGGGCGTACAGCACCGCCTCCGGCATCGCCGTCGCGGTGGGGAACCTGGGCGTGGGCGCCTTGTTCGACATCGCGAGCCGCTTCGGAGTCCCGTGGGTGCCGTGGACGGCACTGGCCGCGGTGGGCGTCGCCTGCGCAGCGGCCCTGACGGCCCTGCGGCGCGGCCCCTGCTTCACCCGGCCGGCGGTCCCCGTGCCGGCAGCCGCCTCGGGGTGACGGGTTCCGGCGCTGCGCGCCGCCGCGTTGACCGGTTACCGGGAGCAACCGTCATGGGGGGCCGGTCGGAGACGGGTGCGGTGGACGAGGAGATCGCCGTCCTGCGTCGACGGGCGGGCGACGCCGGGTGACCGGCGACGCCGCGTCCGTGCCGGGCAGGGGAGCGGCGCCCACCGGCCGGTCCGACCGGACCGGCCTACGGAGTCGCCCCTACGCAGTCGTCGTCCCCGCCTCGGCGGTGTCCGCGTCCTCGTACGGCAGGACGACGTCCAGCGCGAGCACCGCCGGGTGGACGACGGGTTCCGGGGCCGACAGGTCCGTGGTCGGTTCCTCGGACCGGTAGAGCAGGGCCATACCCGCGAGGGCGGCGCCGAGGGCCGCCAGCAGGACCGCCAAGCCCGTGGGCCACGGCAGCAGGCCGCCGACGGCGCCGCTCAAGGGGGACAGTCCCGTCATGGCCGCCAGCGCGTGCACCGCCAGGATGCCGAGACCGGCCGCGGCGGCGGCGGCCCACACCCTGGTGCGGTCCCGCACCACCAGGCACACGCCGAGCGCCGCGCACAGCGCCGCGACGCCCAGCAGCACCCAGCTCCCCGCGCCGCCCTCGGACAGCAGGCGGGAGGGATGGCGGGGCAGGTACAGGAGCGCGGACAGCGCGAGGACGGCCACGGCGGGCCACCGCAGTCCCCTGCCCGGCGCCCCGGCGGGCCGCGCGGAACGGCGTCGTCCGGCCTTCTCCGCGCGGGTGGCCCGGGGGGCGCGCCGTGTGGCTCCGATGCCGTCTTCTATTCGGTCGGGCCGGGGCGCGACCACCGCTTCCTCCTCATTGCTCAGGAGCAGTGCGAGGGAGACGACGTCCTCGACGGGACGGCTGACGGCGGCGGCCCGCAGCGCCTCGTTCGCGGCGTCGGGGACCTGGCCGGATCGCCGCAACAGCGTCACCAGGTCCGCGACCTCTTCCAGGGGCCGGCAGGCGACCGCCGTCTGCAACAGCATGCGCAGGCCGTCGTCGCCGGTGGCCGGGACCGCGGGGACCGTGGGGACGGCTGTGTCGGCGGGGCCGGCGCCGGCTTCCGCCGGCGCGGTCGGCTCCTCGTCCCCGGCCTGGGGTGGGGGGTAGTCACTCATAGAACGCTCCGTCCGGGTTGACCGTCGCGTGACGACCGCGCACGGCTGGGGGCGGGCCCCCACAACGTGAGGAGATGTCCACTCGCCGTCACGATGCAGCACATCGGGGGACCCCACCATGCGGAGCAAGCAAACGGGTGCAGCCTCCCGCCCGGCTTGCGCCGCGCGACGATCCGTGTCAGCGACCGGGCTTGCCGCCGGCGAGCGGCCACTCGCGGTTGAGCGCGCCGAGCGGGATGCGGCGTTCGAGGAGCGGGGTGCCGAACAGGGACAGTTGGAGGTGTAGCTGTCCGCTGAGGTCGAAGCCGCCGTAGAGCGCCCAGGCGCCGCTCACGGCGGTCTTGCCGTCCGTGGACGCGGACGCCTTGGCGTCGGCCTCGCCGCGCAGGTAGGGGGCGAAGTCCGCCGAGACGCCCACGGCTCCGTACAGGCCGACGGACGCCTCGGCGCCGAGGGCGCCCTTGACCCGGCCGGCGGCGGTGACCTCGGCCTTGACCGGGGAACCGTGGACGTTCGAGGTGCTGACCGGGGTCCAGCCCTTGCCCGTCGCGTAGCTGCCGCCGATCCGGAAGTCGCCCTTGACGTCCTGACGCACGTCGAGGGTGACGCGTCCGTCGGCCTCGACCTGTACGTAACAGGTCAGGTCGAGGTTGACGACGACCGGTACGGGACCCACCTGGATGACCGGGGCGCTGTGCAGTTTGGCGAACGGGATGCGCTTGGGGGCGCCGGTGCTCGCCGCGGCGCGGCCTTTGAGGCTCCACTGCGAGGACCAGTCGCCGCTCATGCCGAGGAAGGCCGAGCGGGGCCCGGAGCCGCCCGAGCCGTCGTACGCGAACTCGACCGTGGGGGCGAGCCGGACGAAGCCGGAGACGGAGGCGCTCGCCGAGACGGGGGCGTCGGGGGCGGTGTCGATCGGGGCGTCGAGGTCGAGACGCAGGGTGCCCAGGGGCAGTGTCGCGCCCTGGGGGCCGAACCGGGCGCCTTGGCCCTTCGCCCACGAGAGGGTGACGCCCTTCAGCAGCGGCTCCACCGTGACCGAGGCGGGGTCGACGGGGACCTTGCCGTCGGCCTTGTCGTCGCCCAGTACGGAGGACAGGGGGGTGGCGGCCGTGGTGACCTCGGTGCCGCGGTCGGTCTTCGCGCCGACTTCGGTGACCTTGGCGAGGAGGCCGTCGGGGGCGCCCGGCGCCGGTGCGCTGGCGATGACGTCACCGATCGCGACCGGCCTTTCGGGCGCCGGGGTGGGGGCGGGGGTCGCGGAGTGGCCGGGCGCGCGGCTCGGTCGGGGGGTGTCGCCCTTCGCGGGCGTGGCTATGACGGCTTTACGGGTCACCGGATCGTAGGAGGCGACCTTGAGCGACGTCTTGGCCGGTGTCCCCTTGCCGGCGCCGTCCGCGCGGGTGACCGCGGCGGTCGCGTCGGCGTCCTGCGGGGCCGGCGTGACGTCCAGCCTTCGTGTGTCGTCGGCAACGGCGTTGACGGAGGCGGGCGTTGCCGCGTCCACCGCCGCGGTGTGCCCGGTCGAGGAGCAGCCGGTGGCGGTGAGCGCCAGGGTGGCGAGGCAGGAGAGCAGGACGCGTGGGGCGAGCTTGCGCACGTACGTGATGACCTTCTGGTAGGGCGAGTCGCGTTACTGGCAAGTAACGTGAGGCCCGATCATGCCAGGACCCCGCACCCCACCGACGACAACCGGCCACCTCTTCAAGGGGGTTGGGGTACGCCCGTCAGCTGTCCGGGGCGTGGTCGTGACTTCGTCACCGGGCTGCTCATCGCCTCTTCCACCGCCATGTTCACGGTGATCAAGCTGGCGGGCGCCGCGTACCTCGTGTGGATCGGCATCCGTACGTTCCGGACGCGGAGCGAGCTCACCGTGGACCTGGAGTCGAGGCCGCGGCTGACGCGGCTCGGCGCGTTGCGGACCGGGTTCCTGACCAACGTGCTCAACCCGAAGACCACGCTGTTCGTCGTCTCGACCTTCACGCAGGTCGTGCACGCGGACACGCTCGCGTGGCAGCAGGCCGGCTACGGACTCTTCATGTCCGCGGCGCACCTTGGCTGGTTCGGCGCGGTGGCGCTGTTCTTCTCGAACGAGCGGCTGCGCGAGCGGATGCTCCGGGCGCAGAAGGCGCTGAACCGGGCGATCGGCTCCGTGCTGGTGGGCCTTGGGCCTCGGGCTCGGTTTCGCCCGCTGACGGGGCGGCACGCCGTCGCCCCGTCCCGGATACGCGTCTGGGCCGGCCCGTGTAGGGCCGGCCCCGACACGGCGGTCAGACGAGGTCGAACCGGTCCAGGTTCATGACCTTGTCCCACGCGGCGACGAAGTCCTGCACGAACTTCTCCTTCGCGTCGTCGCTCGCGTAGACCTCGGCGAGCGCCCGGAGCTCCGAATTCGAACCGAAGACGAGGTCGGCCCGGCTGCCGGTCCACTTGACCTCGCCCGAGGCGGCGTCGCGGCCCTCGAAGGTGTTCGCGTCCCCGGACGTCGCCGTCCACGTCGTGCCCAGGTCGAGCAGGTTGACGAAGAAGTCGTTCGTCAGGGTGCCCGGGGTCGTGGTGAGCACGCCGAGCGGCGACTGTTGGTGGTTCGCGCCCAGCACGCGCAGACCGCCGACCAGGGCCGTCATCTCGGGAGCGCTCAGGTTCAGCAGGTTCGCCCTGTCGATGAGCAGGAATTCGGCCGGAAGCCGGTTGCCCTTGCCGAGGTAGTTGCGGAACCCGTCGGCGGCCGGCTCCAGCGCGGCGAACGACTCGACGTCGGTCTGCTCCTGCGAAGCGTCCACCCGGCCCGGTGTGAAGGGGACCCGGACGTCGAAGCCGGCGTCCGCGGCGGCCTTCTCGACGGCCGCCGCGCCCGCGAGGACGATCAGGTCGGCGAGCGAGATCCGCTTGCCGCCGCTCTGCGCGGAGTTGAAGGACTCCTGGATCCCCGTCAGCGTGCGCAGCACCGTCGCCAGCTGGTCGGGCTCGTTGACCTCCCAACCGCTCTGCGGCTGGAGGCGGATGCGCGCGCCGTTGGCGCCGCCGCGCTTGTCGCTGCCGCGGAACGAGGAGGCCGACGCCCACGCGGTGGACACGAGCTGCGACACCGACAGGTCCGAGGCGAGGATCCGCTCCTTGAGGGAAGCGATGTCCGCCGCGTCGACCGGCTCGTGCGCGAGCTCGGGCAGCGGGTCCTGCCACAGCAGCGTCTCCGACGGGACCTCCGGGCCGAGGTAGCGCACCTTCGGGCCCATGTCACGGTGGGTCAGCTTGAACCAGGCGCGGGCGAACGCGTCGGCGAACTCGGCCGGGTTCTCCAGGAAACGGCGCGAGATCTGCTCGTAGGCCGGATCGAAGCGGAGCGAGAGGTCGGTCGTCAGCATCGTCGGCGCGTGGGTCTTCGACGCGTCGTGGGCATCGGGTACCGTACCGGCCCCCGCGCCGTCCTTCGGCCGCCACTGGTGCGCGCCGGCAGGGCTCTTGAAGAGCTCCCACTCGTAACCGAAGAGGATCTCGAAGAAGCTGTTGTCCCACGTGATAGGGGTGTTCGTCCAGATGCCCTCAAGGCCGCTGGTGATGGCGTCGCCGCCCTTGCCGGTGCCGAAGCTGTTGCTCCAGCCCAGTCCCTGCGCCTCCAGCGGGGCGGCCTCGGGGTCGGCGCCGACGTGGTCCGCGGGGCCGGCGCCGTGGGTCTTGCCGAAGGTGTGACCGCCCGCGATCAGGGCGACCGTCTCCTCGTCGTTCATCGCCATCCGGCGGAACGTCTCGCGGATGTCGCGGGCCGCTGCCAGCGGGTCCGGATTTCCGTTCGGGCCCTCGGGGTTGACGTAGATCAGCCCCATCTGGACCGCGCCGAGCGGGCTCTCCAGATCCCGGTCACCGGTGTAGCGCTCGTCGCCGAGCCAGGTGGTCTCCGGACCCCAGTACACGTCCTCGTCGGGCTCCCAGACGTCCGCGCGACCACCGGCGAAGCCGAAGGTCTCGAATCCCATCGACTCCAGGGCGACGTTGCCGGCGAGGATCATGAGGTCGGCCCAGGAAAGGCTCTGGCCGTACTTCTTCTTGACCGGCCACAGCAGACGACGGGCCTTGTCGAGGTTGCCGTTGTCCGGCCAGCTGTTGAGCGGGGCGAAGCGCTGCTGCCCGGCACCGGCGCCGCCGCGTCCGTCGCTGATGCGGTAGGTCCCCGCGCTGTGCCAAGCCATGCGGATCATGAACGGGCCGTAGTGGCCGAAGTCGGCGGGCCACCAGTCCTGCGAGGTCGTCAGTACCTCGGCGATGTCCTGCTTCACCGCGGGGAGGTCGAGGGACGCGAAGGCAGCCGCGTAATCGAAGTCCCCGCCGAGGGGGTTGGCGACGGCGGGGTTCTTGGCGAGGATCTTCAGGTTGAGTCGTTCCGGCCACCACTGACGGTTCCCGCCGCCCTGCGTGGGGTGCGGGGCGCGCTCGTGAGCGACGGGACAGCCGCCTCCGCCTTCCGTTTTGGCGTCTACGACGATTGCATCATGGTTCTCAGACATGGGAATCCTTCCGGACCAGGCGGATCGTGGTGCTCGGTTGTGCATGCGGTCGATCAAGCGGGGCACAGGCCCCCGGTAGCCGGCCTCGGCCTCGTCGGTCGCCTCGACGCCGAGGTGGTCACCGTCCGGACGGTTTCCGGCAGCGGGACGCGGGGCCGCCGCCACGCGCAGGTCGGCACCGCCGCGCGGTGCCCCGGCGGGGGCCGCTCACGTCTTCGTCTCCTGCCGTTGTGGAATCTTCCTGTCCCTTGGCCGGCAACGGAACCGATCCTACGATGGACGCAGTCCAAGTCAAGAAGCACACCAAGCCCGTATCCAACCGGATTCCGCGCGTTCACGAGTGGGATTCGAGGGGTCCCGCCGGACCGGAAGGCCGGTCCAGAAGGGTGAGCCGACATGAGTGACCTGCTGGAACGACTGCGAGGCCGTGGCTGGCGAATGACCGCCCAGCGCCGGGTCGTTGCGGAGGTGCTCGACGGCGACCACGTCCACCTCACCGCCGACGAGGTGCACGCCCGCGCGGTACGGCTCCTGCCGGAGATCTCCCGCGCCACCGTCTACAACGCCCTGGGCGAACTCGTCGCCCTGGGCGAGGTCGTGGAGGTCTCCACCGACGGACGCGTGAAACGCTACGACCCCAACGCCCACCGGCCGCACCAGCACTTGGTCTGCTCGGGCTGTGGCCTCATCCGCGACGTCCACCCCGTCGGCGATCCGCTCACCCACCTCCCGGCCGACGAGCGGTTCGGCTTCACCCTCTCCGGCGCCGACGTCACCTACCGCGGCCTCTGCCCCTCCTGCGCCGGCTGAGCGCTGGGCCGATGCATGTGCCGGCGCTCCCTCGTACCCGCCACGTTTGAATTCTCCCGCAGCGAGCACCCCCGAAGGTGACCAACCGGAGACAGACCGCCGGGCCCGGCTGCCGGGAGTGGGCATCGACGCCTTCCCCGCGGCCCGGACGACACGGTGCGTAGTGAGCAGGAGTGGACCAATGGCAGTGGAACAGGACGTCGTCGCGGTGATCCTCGAAGACCACCGGCGCATGGAGGACCTCTTCCGTCGGATGCGGAGCGTGGAGGCCGACCGGGCCGCCGCCCTGCGCGAGTTCTCCGCGCTGCTCATCGCGCACGGCGAGGCCGAGGAAGCCGAGGTGTACGGCGCGCTCAAGCGGTTCAAGGGGGTCGACGACGAAGAGGTGGACCACGGCTCCGAGGAGCACGCCGAGGGGAACGAGGCTCTGCTGGCGCTGCTCGAAGTCTCCGAGGTCGGCTCGGACGAGTGGGACGAGCGCTTGGAGGAACTGGCGAAGGCGGTGTCCCACCACATCGACGAGGAGGAGCGGACGATCCTCAACGGTGCCCGGGAGAGCGTGCCCGACGAACGGCGCGCCGAACTGGGGGAGGCCTTCCTGCGTGCACGCGAGCGGCACCTGGCCGCCGACTGCGGCAGCGTCGAGAACGTACGCGCCGTGGTGAGCGGATGACCGCAGAGGGGACCGCCCGGACGACCGGGCCCGAGCGTCCGGCGCAAAAGGCCGGCGGGCAGGACAGCGGGCAGGACAGCGGACAGGCCGGTGGGCCGGGCGGTGGGCAGGACGGCGAAACCCGGCTCACGGTGTGGGTGGCCCTCGCGGCCAACCTCGCCATCTGCGTCGCCAAGGCCATCGGCGGCGTCATCGCCGGCTCACCCGCCCTGCTCTCGGAGGCGGCGCACTCCGTCGCCGACTCCATCAACGAGGTCTTCCTGCTCGCGTCGGTCAAGCGCAGCCGACGCCCCGCCGACACCCGCCACCCCTTCGGCTACGGCAAGGAACGATTCTTCTGGTCGCTGCTCGCCGCCGTAGGCATCTTCGTCACCGGCGGCTGCTTCTCGGTCTTCCAAGGGGTGGAGGCATTCCGCTCCGGCGGCGACGAATCGCACAGCGGGTACGTGATCGGCCTGATCGTGCTCTTCGTGGCGCTCCTCGCGGAAAGCGTCTCCCTCATGCGGGCCGTCCTCCAGGTGCGCCGCGCGGCACGGGCCGCCGGGCGCGGAATGGCGGCGGAGGTTCGGGCGGGGCGCGATCCCGCCCTGCGCACCGTCCTGGCGGAGGACAGCACGGCCTGCCTGGGCGTCGTCCTCGCCATGGCGGGCATGGCGTTGCACATGGTGACGGGCGAGGTGGCCTACGAGGCGGGCGCCTCCGTCCTGATCGGCGTCCTGCTCGTCTACGTCGCCTACGTGCTCGGCAAGCAGGCCCGGACCCAGCTGATCGGCGAGGCGGTCGACCCCGGCCTGCAGCGCGAGGTCCGCGCCCTGCTCGAAGGCGAGCCGGAGATCGACGCGGTGACATCCCTGCTGACGATGCGCCTCGGGCCCGACTCCGCGCTCCTGGCCGCCGGCATCGACCTGACGGCCGGCTACGACAGCGAGACCGTCGAGGACGCGATGGTCCGCGTCCGCACCGAACTCCAGGAACGCTGGCCCGAACTCGACCGGGTGTTCCTCGACGTCACGGACGCGGCGGCGGCCCGCCGCACGGGCCACCGGGGTCAGTAGACGAGCTTGAGGGTCACGTCCTTGGGGGCCGGGGCCGGCGCGGTGTCGGTGTAGAGCAGCCGGATGGTGGTGAAGCGCCGCACACCGGGGCGGTCGGGCCACGGTTCCGGCTTGCTGAGGGTCACGGTCACGGGATAGGCGTGGAACCGGCCCGCCGCGCAGTACGGGCGGCAGTCGTTGACCATGTCGGTTCCCGAGGCCGTCGCGACGCGCGGCCCCCAGGTCTCCCAGCGGAGCCGGACGAGGTTGTTGTTGCCGTCGCCGCAGGCCAGCAGGTACTCCTCGGGGCGTACCTGGGCCTTGGAGAAGCAGTCGACGACCACCACCGGGTCGGCCGGCGGATCGGCCGCCGTGGCGGGGGCCGGCCGTGCGGAGGCCGGAACGGCGGTCGCCGCGAGGGCCGCCGCCGTACAGAGCAGGCCGGCCGTCCGCGCTCCGGGCCGGGGCCCGCGGGCCCGCCCGCCGTGTCCTGAACCGTCCACGTGGCCTCCTCGCCCGTCGCTGTCGGCGGTCAGTCGCCGCTCTGCCAGCTTCCCCCATGCGGGCGGACCCCGCATCCGGGTGACGACGCCGAGCCCGGATCAGGGGATCGCGACCAGCTCGACCTCGAAGCCGTCCTCGTTCTCCAGGTAGGCCGCGTAGTGCCCCGCGCCACCGGCGTACGGGTGCCGGTCGCCGAACATCAGCCGCCAGCCGTGTCGCACCGCCTCGGCCGCCAGTTCCTCCACCGCCGCGGCGTCCTCGACGTGGAACGCCAGATGGTTCAGCCCGGGGCGGCGACGGTCGTGGTGGACGGCGGTCAGGGCCGGCGACTCCTCGAAGACGAGGTAGACCGCGCCGAGCCGCCAACTCCGTCCGTTGCTCCAGCTCTGGAACGGCGTGTACCCCAGGGCCTCCAACAGCCGGCCGAACGAGTCCACGGCCCGGGCGAGGTCGGGCACCCAGATCTCGACGTGGTGCAGCGCGCCGTGCGTCGGCCGGTTCACCCGGCCCCGCCCGCCTCCGGACCACTCATTCCCCTGCCGTGGACGGCCCGTTCGCTGTCGATGGGAAGCACAGTCGTCATGCCGTCGATCCTGCCGGCCCGCACTGACAGCCGGGTCATTAACCGCCCCCGATCTCTTCCTTAAGGCCGTCTCAAGCTCTCCGGCCAGAGGCACGAACCGCACGTTTGTCCGTTTCGTGGTCGCTAGCGTGCTGGTCGATCCCTCATCCCCACGCAGAAGCAGGTCCTCCATGGCTGGCAATTCCCATCGCCGCACCCCGAGCACCAAGGCGAAGGCGGCGGCGGCCCTCGCCGTCGCGGCGGCCGTCGGGGCGACCGCCGTCGCCCTGACCGGTACCGCCCAAGCGGCCTCGATCGGCGCGGTCTTCACCAAGTCGAGCAGTTGGACCACCGGTTATACCGGGCAGTACGTGATCACCAACCGGACGGGTAAGGCCCTGGGGGACTGGACCCTCGAATTCGACCTGCCGGAGGGCACCGCCCTCGCCTCCCTCTGGAACGGCGAACAGAGGGTCAGCGGCCGGCACGTCACGGTCAAGCCGCCCCGCTGGGACACCGCGGGACTCGCACCCGGCACCTCCCTGACGGTCGGGTTCGTCACCTCCGCGACCGGCGGCGCCGGCGATCCCACGGGCTGTCTCATCAACAAGGAGAAGTGTTCCCCGGGCACCGGCCCCACCCCCGCCCCCGGCGGCCGGCCGACCACGCGCCCCACCGCCGCGGCGACCCCGGCCCGGTCCACCGAACCCACCTCCCACCCCACGACCGGTCACACGGCGAAGCCCACCGCTCCGGCCCCCTCCACGTCGGCCCCCACCGGCGGCACCGGAGGCGGCAACCCCGCTTCCGCCGGATTCGCGCCCTACGTCGACACCTCGCTCTACCCGGCCTACGACCTCCTGGACACCGCCGCGAAGACCGGGGTCAAGGAGTTCAACCTCGCCTTCGTCACCTCCGGCGGCGGCTGCACCCCCCTGTGGGGCGGGACCACCGCCTTGGGCGACGACCGCGTCGCCTCCCAACTCCCCGCGCTGCGGGCCGAGGGCGGTGACGTACGGGTGTCGTTCGGCGGCGCCGCCGGCTCCGAGCTCGCGCTGGCGTGCGACTCCGCCACCGGCCTCGCCGCCGCCTACGGGAAGGTCGTCGACGCGTACGGGTTGACGAAGGTCGACTTCGACATCGAGGGCGGCGCCCTGCCCGACACGGCCGCGAACACCCGCAGGGCGCAGGCCATAGCCCAGTTGCAGAAGAGCCACCCCGGACTCGACGTCTCCTTCACCCTCCCGGTGATGCCCGAGGGCCTCACCCAGGCGGGCCTCGACCTGCTCGCCAACGCCCGGCGGGGCGGGGTGGCGATCTCCGCCGTCAACATCATGGCCATGGACTACGGACCCGCGTACGCCGGGGACATGGGCGGGTACGCCATCCAGGCCGCGACCGCGACCCAGGCGCAGATCAAGGGCGTTCTCGGCCTCTCCGACGCCGCGGCGTGGAAGACGGTGGCCGTGACCCCGATGATCGGCGTGAACGACGTCGCCACCGAGGTCTTCACGGTCGAGGACGCCACGCAACTGGCGGCCTTCGCCCGCTCCAAGGGCATCGGCCGGCTCGCGATGTGGTCCGGAGCCCGCGACCGGCAGTGCGCCGGCGGTGCGAAGAACTTCGCCGACCCGACCTGCTCCTCCATCACCCAGGCCCCGCTCGCCTTCACGAAGGCGTTCGCCGCGCACGGCTGATGCCCGGCCCCGGCCCCGGCGGACCGCACCGCGAAGTCGACGGTCCGCCGGCGGTCCGCCGCGCGCCGACGTCAGTGGCCGACCGCCGAGGTCAGTGGCCGACGGTTTTGACCAGGACGACGGCGCCGCCGATCGCCGCGTAGGCGACCCCGGCCGGCAGCGCGGCGGCCGTGGTGCCGCCCATCCGGACCCCGCCGTACCACCCCCGTCCGAGCAGCACCCCCACGTCCACCGCGGCCGCGACGAGCAGGGCGGTGCGCAGCCCCATCACCCCGAGGCCGGACAGCAGGATCAGGACCAGCGGGCCCACCGCCGACAGCAACAGCGGGGCCGAGACGAACAGCATCTCCCGCGACTTGCGCCCGTACGCGATCTTGGGAGGCCGTCGACCGGCTTGGGACGCCCGCGACCGGGTAGGCGGGGTTACGCCCACCGAAGCGCTCGCCGGCCGGTGGAGAGGAAAGGATGCGACCATGACCGATCGCGAACGGAACGAGCCGCCGCGCACCACCCCGTCCCACGCTCCGGGTGAGGCCGGGGACGAGGAAGCACGACGGGAAGCCGAACGGGCCGAGCGCGGCCCGCAGGACGAGCTCGCGGACGGCGAGCCGGGAGAGGCGGCCGACGCGCTCTCCCCGAGCACCGGCGCCCAGCGGCGCTCCGGCGACCAAGCGCGGGGCGACGACTCCGACCGGGGCTGACCGGCTCCGATCCGGCGCGCACCGCCCGGTTCGCGCCCGCGCCCGCCGCCCGGCCCGGCCCGCGCCGGCCGTCGGCGGCGCGCTCGTCAGAGGTAGCGGCGGATGGGGACCACAGCGGCCTCGCGTGCGCGCTGCACGAGCGGGCGGTTCTTCCACCGGCCGGGACGAATGCGGTCACTGACCTTGAGGTCGGTGTCGTAGTGCGCGTCGAGCACGGCGGTGAAGCCCCGGTCCATGACGGCGAGCATGACCTCCTCGTCGTGGTCGAGGGAGCGCCGGTTGAAATTGGTGGAGCCGATCAGCGACACGACGCCGTCCATGGTGATGACCTTCGCGTGCATCATGGTCGGCTGGTACTCGAAGATCTCCACGCCGGCGGCGGTCAGCGCCTCGTAGTGGCGCTGACCCGCCAGCCGGCACACCCGCTTGTCGGTGTGCGGGCCGGGCAGCAGGATCTGGACCCGCACGCCGCGACGCGCCGTCGCGCACAGCAGGTCGACGAAGTACGTGTCGGGCGCGAAGTACGCCGTCGCCAGCCGCACCCGCTCCTCGGCCGACTCCAGGACGACGCGGATCAGGGTCTGCATGTCCTGCCAGCCGAAGCTGGCCGATCCGCGCACGACCTGCACGATCGCGTCGCCCGCCGGCTCGTGGCCGACGAAGCGGTCCCGGTCGTCGAAGAGCTCCGCGTGACACTCCGCCCAGTTCTGGGCGAACGCGGCGGCGACGCCGTCGACCGCCGGGCCCCGCACCTCGACGTGCGTGTCCCGCCACTCCCGTTCGTTGCGGGCGTCGCCGCACCACTCCTCCGCGATGCCGACGCCGCCGGTGAAGGCGGTCCGCTCGTCCACCACCAGCACCTTGCGGTGGCAGCGGTGGTTCTGCTTGAGCGGGGACAGGTGAAGGGGCTTGCGGAACCAGGCGACCTGGACGCCCGCGGCGTCCATCTCCTCCAGGAGCTCGGGTTCTATGAGACGGCTGCCGAACCCGTCCAGCAGCAGCCGCACCCGCAGGCCGGCGCGGGCACGGTCGGCCAGCGCCGCGGCGAACCGCCGGGCGATGTCCCCGCGCCAGTAGACGAACGTCATCATGTCGACCGTGTGGCGGGCTCCCTCGATCGCGGAGAGCATCGCGGCGAAGATCTCGTCGCCGTTGCGCAGCGGGCTCACGCTGTTGCCCTCGGTCGCGGCGATGCCGATGAGCCGCTCCAGACGCCTGCGGATACGGGTGATCCGCTCGTCTCCCTCGAACCCGGCACCCGGCTTCGCCGTGAGACTGGGGACCGAAGACGTTCCGCTGGTCATACAAGCACTCCTCGATCGGTCCCATGCGACCCCGGACCTTATCGAACAGTGCGACGGAGGAGGACCACCGGCCCCGTCGAGAAGGGCCGGTGGCGCCGGGCCGCCCGCAGTTTCCGACGCGGGGCGGCCCGCGCGCGGCTCAGTCGATCACGATCTCCGACTCGAATCGGGCGCCCAACGCCCGCAGTCGCTTCTCGCACTCCTCCCGCGTCGCCGCCGACAGCACCGCCGCGGCGAGGAAGTCCGAGGACAGGGCGGCCTCGGCGAGGACCTCGCCCGGCTCCGCGAAGACGCCGTAGAACTCCACCCACGGCTCCTCGGGCGTCGCCGGGATCCCGCGCACCGTGCCCGGTCGCTTCATCATCAGGACCTGACCCGCCATCCGGACCGGTTCCAACCGCCCGAACGCGCCGTCCGGGCGGCGCTCGCCGAGCCCGGCGAGCCGCAGGCCCGTGTGCGCCCGCGACGCCAGCTCCACGGGGTGCACCGCGAAGACGGCGGTCAGCACCTCCCGAATCCGCGCTCCCGCCGGTCGGGCCGCGACCTCGCAGACCACCAGCCGGTCGTCGGGCGTGTGGAACACCTCCGCGTGGAAGGCGAAGTCGGCCGGTCCGCCCAGTGCCGCGAGCGCCTCCTCCGCCAGCTCCAGCAGCCGCGGCGTCAGCGGGTCCGAGGGGTCCAGGGTGAGGTCCACCCGGGCGCCGCTGTCGGCCTGGAAGGACGACAGCTCGTACTGGTACTGGGAGGGCCAGGCCATGACCGTACGGCCGCCCGCCACCACGCCGTCCACGTGGCACATTCGGCCCGGGACGTACGCCTCCAGCAGCAGGTCCTCGCGGGGCGCGGCGCCCGGTGCGAAGGACTCGGCCAGGTACCCCTCCAGCTCCTCCGCGGTCCGTACGACCCGCAGCCCGACGGAGCCGAAGCCGTCGCGCGCCTTGCAGACGAGCGGCAGGCCGTGCGCCGACGCGAAGACCCGCGCCTCCCGCGCCGTCCCCGGCAGCGTGTGCGGGGCGACGGCGATGCCCGCCGCCGCCAGCTTCCCCTTCATCAGCACCTTGTCCCGGAAGGGCAGCACCTCGTCGGGCAGTTGGCCGGGCAGGCCGAACTTCTCCCGCAGCGCCGCGGCCCGGATCAGGTCGGCCTCGTGGTGCGCGATGACGTGCGTGACCCCGTACTCCTGGACCAGGTCGACGGCGAGCCGGTCGACGAGGTCCTCATCGTCGAAGGTGTCGATGATCTCCAGGTGACGGTAGCCGCCGGGGCCGTCCGGGACCTGCTCGCGGCCTCCCAGGATCTTGTCCCGGGCGGCGATCATCACCACGCCGCCGTCGAGCTCCGCCAGCCACCGGTCGTACGGGAAGGGCTCCAGCGGGAACCGGTGCAGGACGAGCGCGGTCACGCCGCCACCTCCACCAGCCGCGCGGCGGGCGCCTGCGCGGGGGTCACGTCGATGCGGATCTCCGAGGTCAGCCGTTCGCAGAGGGCGATGGCGGCATCGGTGTCGGCCGCCGTCACCGCGGCGAAGCCGAGCCGGTCCCAGTTGTCCCGCAGCGGGCGGACCTCGTCGCCGGGGCGTACGGAGACCTCCACGGCCAGCACGTCCGGTCGGGCCGCGACCTCCTCCACGCCCGACACGGCCGTGACCGTTCCCGGATCGCGGAGCACGAAGCGGGTGCAGGCGCCCGCGCGGGCCATCGGGGGTTCCGGCAACTCCTCCACCAGGCCCAGCGGCCAGGCGACGCCGTACCAGAGCAGGTCGATCCCGTAGGCGGCCTCGACCAGTTCGTTGATGTGGCCGCCGCCGACCCGGTTGTGGGACTCGATGACGACCGGTCCGCGCGAGGTCAGGCGCAACTCCGTGTGGCTCGGCCCGTCGGTGATGCCCATGGTGTCGAGGAAGTCCGCGACCGCGGTGGTCACCCGGTCGTACGCCTGCGGCGTCAGCCGGGCGGGCAGGGCGTGCCCCAGCTCCGCGAAGTGCGTGTCGTCGACGAGCTTCTCGGTCACCGCCACCACCACGTGGCGACCGCCGAAACTGAACCCCTCCACGCTGAACTCGGGGCCGTCGAGATAGGACTCCATCAGGAACTCGCGCACCGTGAACAGGGTCGAGCCGCGGTCGGTGCGCCGGCCGCGCAGCTCCTCGATGCGCTCCCACGCCGCCTCCAGGTCGGCGGCGCCGCCGACCCGGATCAGGCCGAAGCTCGCGGTCGCGTCCGTCGGCTTGACGATGAAGGGGAAGCCCGCCTTCAGGGCGAAGGTCTCCAGTGAGGCGCGGTCGGTGACCCGGTCCCAGTGGATGGAGAGCCGCCCGTGCTCCGCCAGGTGGCGGCGCATCAGGTATTTGTCGCGCATCCGACGGCTCACCTCGGGCCGGGTGCCCGGGAAGCCGAAGTGGTCGTTGAGTCGGGCCGCCATGTCGAGACCGCCCTCGGTGAGCGAGACGATCACGTCGAACCCCCACACCTCCCGGGCGGCCTCGGCCAGCGGCCGTACGGTGTCCCAGTCGGTGTAGTCGACCATCAGCAGGACGTCGGCCAGCCCGGTCTGGAAGGGGTTGATCTTGTCGGGGTGTTGGAGCAGCACCACGCGGACCCCCAGGGCCTTCGCACGTTCGAGGTGTTGGTCGGTTCCGCCGACCAACAGCATCGTCCGTTCGGCGGCAGGCGTCGCGGGTGGGGCGGCTGCGGTCGTCGCGGTCCTCGCGCTCATGACAGGGCTTCCTTCGTGCCGGAGGTGCTCAGGGTGCTGGGGGTACTCGATGTGCTGGGGGTACTGGGGGTACTCGCCGTGCTCCGGGTGATCGTGGTGCGCAGCGTGGCGAAGGCCGCCCCGATCCGTTCGGCGGCCTCGGCGGGGCTCGCGGCGTCGACGACCGCGAAGCCGTGCCGGGTGCCGGAGTCGGTGGTGCGCGGCAGGACGTCACCGGGCCGGTAGGGGAAGTGCACGCCGTGCACGTGTTCCTCGGCGCACAGTTCGGCCAGACCCTCCACGGATTCCAGACGCCCGGGGGGCAGTCGGAAGAAGCCGACTGAGGCGTAGCGCCGGGGCGTGGGCGTCCTGACGTCCTTGCCGGCCAGGGCCCGGAAGATCGCCGCTTCCAGATCGAGGCCGGTGGCCACCTCCACGAGCAGCGGGATCTTGTCGCCTCCGAGGCGGGCCTGCGACTCCACGATGCGCGGGCCCGCGGGAGTGAGGATCACCTCGGTGTGCGCCGGACCGAACGCATAGCCGGCCAGGTCGAGCAGGGCGGTCACGGTGGAACGGATCGCCGCCGCGTCGACGGCGGGCAGCGGCGCCGGGTGGACGTGCCCGGTCTCCACGAACCCGGGCGGTCCACTGGTCTGCTTGGCCGTGATCCCGACGATCTCGTGCCGGCCGCCGACGGTCAGCGTCTCGACGCTGAACTCGGGACCCTCCAGGAAGTCCTCGATGATGTACGGGCCTTCGATGCCGACCGACTTGACGCGTTCGGTCCATTCCGCGAGGTCCGAGGCCGTGCGGACGAGCGCGATCCCGCGGCTGCCCGCCGAGTTGGCGGGCTTGACCACGGCCGGCAGGCCGAATTCGGCGAGCAGCGGCGCCACTTCGCCGAGCGTCGCGGCTTCCCGGGCGCGGACGACCGAGACGCCGTTGTGGTTGAGCAGGTGGCGCATCGCGTTCTTGTCGTTGAGCAGCCGGACGGACTCGGCGCTGTTCGGCGACAGGCCCAGGGCCTCGGCCTCGGCGACCACCGGCGCCATGCTGGACTCGCTGCCCAGGTGCAGTACGTGCCGGACGTCGTGCTCCCTCGCCATCCGCGCCACCAGCGCGCGGAGCGCGGCCTCGTCCTCGAAGTCGACGAGGGCCAGTTCCTCGGAGTGGGCCGCGACCTGGTCGAGGTAGGCGGCCGGCCGCAGCGCCGGGTCCCAGATGGACCAGACCCGGAAGCCCGCCTCCACGGCCTTGCGGACGAGCTGCTCGTACGGCATCACCATCAGGAGGTGGCCGGGGGTCGGGGGGTGGGTCATGACGTGGCTCCGTTCGGGGCCGAGGCGGCGACCGGCCGGGCCGGTTCCGCTTCGGCGGTGTCCTGCTCCGCCGCGGCCACCGCTGCCTGGCGCGCCTCGCGCAGCGGCAGCAGGGAGCGGTAGACGAGAATGGCGCCCAGGCCGAAGGCCGCGTACAGCAGACTCATGCCGACCGGGGAGAGGAAGGCTCCGACGGTCACGCAGAGCGAGCCGATGAGCAGGCCGACGCGGGCGTTGAGACCGTAGGCGGCCAGGTACTTGGTGCGGGCGGCCGGGTCGACGAGGTCGGCCAGCAGCGCCTGCTTGACCGGTACGTTGGCGATCTCGCCCACCGTCAGCAGGACCGCGGCGGCGATCAGCAGCCAGCCGCTGTTGCTGACGGCGAGGACCATGTAGCCGGCGGTGAAGACGGTGAGGCCCGCGTACAGCCGGACCCGGTCGGACAGCCGGCGGAACATGCTGCCCGCGAAGAGCGCGAACACGACGATCAGGGCGGTGTTGACGGCCCGCAGGATGCCGAGCATCGCGACGCCGTCCACTGCGGGGAACCAGCGGTCCAGGCCGGCCAGCGCCTGCTTGGGGAAGTCGTCGGCGAGCCGAACCGCGATGTAGTAGCCGATCTGCACCTCGATGGCCCGGCTGAACGTCGCCGCGGCCAGGAGCCGCAGGAACACACGGTCCCGGGAGACCGCGAGGTAGCCGCGGAGCATGGCCGGGATGCCGGGCGCCTGCTCCTTGGCGGACTCCGGGGCGCTCTCCGCGATCCACCACCACGTGACCAGGGCGGTCGCCGCGGAGAGCACGGCCGCGGCGGTCAGCAGCAGGGTGAAGTGATCACCGTAGAAGAAGCCGCCGATGAGGGCGCCGGCGGTGAACGCCATATTGATCGACCAGTAGTTGACCGTGTAGACGAAGTTCCGGTTCTCGGGGGTGGAGACGTCGATCATCATCGCCTCGGCGGCCGGGGTGGCCGCGCTCGCCAGGCAGGTGTTGAGCAGGAAGAGGACGAACGTCACGGCTCCCGACTGCCACCAGGGCGAGTTGGCCAGGGCCAGCAGCCCGAACGTGAGGGCCGCCCCGACCTCGCCCGCCACCATCAACGGCCTGCGGCCGTGGACGTCGGCGAGGTGGCCGCCGAGGAAGTTGCCGGCGATGCCCGCCGCCGCGACGATCAGGGTGAGCACGCCGGCCGCGGCAGCGCCGTACAGGGTGGCCAGGTGGATGACCATCAGCGGCATCAGCATGATCCCGAGCAGCCGTTGGACGAAGCCGACGCCCATCCTCAGCTTGATGTTCGGGTGCAGTTCGCGGAAGTTCATGATCGGCCTCCGGTCGTTGCGCGGACGAGCTCGGTGCGCGGGGCACGGTCGTTGCCCCGCCACCAGTCGACGGTGATCACCGGCATGTCGGGTTCCTTTGCGGAGTGGGGGAGTCGGGCGTCGGACGGTGCGACGGCGCGGCGGGCCCGGTTGGGCTCGGTGAGATCGGTGAGATCGGAGAGCTGGGGGGCCGGCTCAGGGCTTGATGGCGGGCTCGGTGGTCAGGGCTTGACGGTGAGGGCGGCGGCCTGCTCGGCGGCTCGGTCGGCACTCTGCTCGCCCGGCCGGGTCACGGGCTGTTCGACGGCGCGGGCGGCGGGCGTGTCGCTCTCGCTCCACAGGCTGAGGTAGCGCTCGCCCGTGTCGGGGAGGACCGTGACGATCGTGGCCCCGATGTAGTCGGGGTGCGCGGCCAGCCGGGCGCAGGCGTGGGCGACGGCACCGGAGGAGACCCCGGCGAAGACACCCTGGCGGCGGGCGAGGGCGCGGGCGGCGAGCATGGCGTCCTCGTCGGAGACCGTCACGACACTGTCGATCAGATCGACATCGGTGGTGGGGGCGACGAAGCCGCCGTTGAGACCGGGAATCCGGTGCAGGCCGCCGACGCCCTGGGACAGCACGGGGGAGCGTTCCGGTTCGACCGCGACGACGCGGATCCCCGGATTCTGCTCCTTCAAGTACCGCGCGATGCCGCTGAGGGTGCCACCCGTGCCCACACCGCAGACCATGACGTCGATGCGGCCCGCCGTGTCGGTCCAGATCTCCGGACCTGTGGTCTCGTAGTGGGCCCGCACGTTGTCGGGATTGTCGTGCTGGCGGGGGAACCAGGAGCCCGGCGTCGCCGCGTGCAGTTCCTCGGCCTTGGCGATCGCACCGGCGTAGCCGCTGTCGCGCGGGGTCTGCACCACCTCCGCGCCCAGCGCCTTGAGCAGGGACACCCGCTCGGCGGTGGCGCTGTCGGGCAGCACGATCACGCAGCGGTAGCCGCGGGCGGCGCAGAGCGCGGCCAGTGAGATGCCCGTGTTGCCGGACGTCGCCTCGATGACGGTGCCGTTGCCCGGGCTGAGGTCACCGCGTAGTTCCGCGGCGCGCAGCATGTACAGGGCGGCCCGGTCCTTGCTGGTGGACATCGGGTTGGCCGATTCCAGCTTCGCGAGCACTTCGGTGCCCGGGGCGGTGTCGTCGAAGCGCAGGCGGATCAGTGGGGTCGAGCCGATCAAGTCCTCGATGCTGTCGGCTATGTTGCGCTTCCGGCGGCTTTCCACGTCTGTTCCTCACAAGTCGTTCGGTGGGGCGATGTGTGTCGGTCGTACGGTGCGTCGTGCGCCGGTACGGTCCACGCGGGGGGAACCCGCCGGTCGGAGCGGGATCCCCGGGACGGGAAGGGTGCGGACTACCAGGAGCCGGCCGAGGCGGTGACGGCGTACAGGTCCTCCATGGGCTGCGGAGCCTTGCCGACCGCCTTGATCACGGCGGTGGCGGCGAGCACCCGTGCTCCCGGCGGCACGTCCTTGTTGACCAGGGCCTGCGCTCCGATGACGGCGTGGTCGCCGATGGTGACGGGGCCCAGCACGGTCGCGTTCGTACCGAGCACGACGTGGTGGCCCACCACGGGATGGCGGCGTTCCCCCACGGGCCGGTCGTTGTCGCTCCACCAGCCCACCGCTCCCAGTGTCACCTGGTGATAGATGGTCACGTCGTCCCCGACCACGGCGGTCTCGCCGATCACGACGGCCGCGCCGTGGTCGATGAACACCCGCCGGCCGAGCACCGCGCCGGGGTGGATCTCCACGGCGGTGCCGCGGCGGGCGTACCAGGCGATGGTCCGTGCGAGGAACCGCAGGCCGTGCCGGTGCAGCCGGTGGGCGATCCGGTGGGCCCACAGGGCGGGCAGCGCCGCGTGCAGGAGTGCTTCCCGGCGGTTGCGCATGGACGGGTCGCGGGCCACCACCACGTCCAGGTCTTCCTTCATGATCCGCAGGAGGCCGGGTCGGTCGGTCGTCGCCATCAGACCAGCACCTCGGCCCGCTCGTCGAGCCGGCTGAGTTCGGTGAGGAGGGCGCGGGTCGGGCTTTCCAGGGGGCCCACGATGTCCGGGTCCGTGTAGCGGCCGTCCGCGCCGGCCCGCGGGCAGGCGCCGCCGAGGGCGACCGGCTCGTGCTCGACGACCCGGGCGCCGCAGCGACCGAGTACGCCGACCAGGCGGGGCTGCGCGTCGATCCCGCCGCGCGCTCCGGGGGAGGCGCTGGTCAGGGCCGTCATCTTGCCGGTGAGCGGGCTCCGGCCGCCCGGCCGGGACAGCCAGTCCAGCGCGTTCTTGAGCGTGCCGGGCATCTCGCCGTTGTAGGAGGGGGTGCTGATGAACAGCGCGTCCGCGCCGGCGACCTTTTCCTTGGCCGCGCGTACCTCGGCCGAGCCGTCGGCACGCTCCAGCCCGGCCTCGTAGAACGGCGGTCCGGCCACGGACAGCGTCACGGCTTCGTGGTCACCGGGCAGCTCCGCCAGGATGTGGCGCACGGTCGTCGGCACAGCGGTGTTCAGCGAGTCCCGGCGCGTGCTGCCGGATACCAGAACGATCTTGGCCACATCAAACCTCTCTCCTCGGTCCGGAACGTTCGCCCGTGTTTCCCGGACCTCTCTTGTCGCGGCCCCGACGGTCGGGCCGAACGCGCGGACGGGAGAGCACCGTCGGCAGCGGCACCGCAATGCCCCCGGCCCGGGGGGTGGCTCCGGTCCGCGTCGTCTCCGACACGGTCCCAGCCCCGACTGTTGCCGGCCTCGATCGCGACTCGCGCCGCGATGGAGGACCTCAGGAGCGCCCCTGCACTACCGCTCCTGCTCCGGCCGGAAGGGACTGACCTGCGAGGGGTTTGGATCGTTGCAGTGGCATGACCGATTCCATGCTGACGATTCCCGCCGACTGGCTCGCCCGTGTGTTCCTGTCCCTGCGACGCAGCGGCTCGGACGAGGCGCAAGCGGCCGCGGTGGAACTACAGCCGTTCACGGAGAAGCCCGGGCAGCGGGTTCCCGTGCCCCGGACGACGATGCTGCGTACCGAACTGGCGTTGCGCCTCGCGCTGGGCGCCGAGTCGCAGGAGGAGCGGCGCACGCGGCTGTCGGAGGAGGCCGCGTACCTGATCAGCGCCCGACTCGACGACCACTGACCCCGATCCGACCCTCTCGCACGTGGAGCGGATACCGGGGTATCCGCTCCACGCCGTCGTCTCTTCACGTCGGCACGTTCGCTGCGTCAGTGCGTCAGTGCGTCAGTGCGTCAGTGCGGCCGTGCGCGCCGGCGCCGTCCCGTGGCACCGTCAGTCGAGGACGTCCGGGATCGGCTCCGTGGTGCTGCGCCGGAGGGCGGTCTTGGAACCGGCGGCCGGGCCCAGGGCCCAGTCGGAGAGCGCCATCGAGTCCGCGTACCGCTCCTCGTCGTTCAACAGCACACCGATGATCGTCTTGCCGTTGCGGGTCACGGAGAAGACGAGGCACTTGCCCGCCGCCGTGCCGGTGCCGGTCTTGACACCGATCGCACCCGGGTACGCGTACCCGGTCGGGCGCGGCTGGATCAGCAGGTTGCTGTTCGACCACGTCGCGCTGGTGGAGGTGGCGCCGGTGCTGATGGACGTGGTCTTCACCAGCGTCCGGAAGGTGCTGCCACCCATCGCGTACTTGGTGAGCTTCGCGAGGTCGCGCGGGGTGGTGAGGTTGTTGCCCGTCGGCGAGATGCCGTCGAAGGAGTCGTACACGGTATTGCGCAGGCCCAGCGATTTCGCCTTGGCGTTCATCTTCGCGATGAAGCTCTCCGTGCGGGCCTTCGTGGTCGTGCCCGTACCGAAGGTGTCGGCGAGCGCGTACGCCGCGTCACAGCCCGACGGCAGCATCAACGCGTACAGCAGTTGACGGACCGTCGGTCGGGCGCCGGCCTTGAGGTGGGCCGAGCTCGCGCCCTCCCGGACCACGTAGTCCAGGTACTCCTGCTTGACGGTGACCCTCTTGTCCAGGTCCAGGTTCGGCTGGGTGGTGACCACCACCGTCGTCATGATCTTCGTGGTGCTCGCCATCTGGCGCTTGGTGTCGGCGGCCTTGGAGCTGAGCGTCGCCCCGGTGGTGCCGTCCATCAGGAACGCACCGGCGGCGGAGACCGGCGGAGCCGCGGCCGCCTGGGCCGGCGCGGAGACGGTGAGCAGGGCGCCGCTGGCGATGGTGACGCCGAGCGCGCGGCGCAGCAAAGTCGATATCACGTCAATTCCCCCCTGTTGCCGGTCCGGTCAATCCGAAGGGAGGAACCGCAGAGGTGTCCCCGCCCGCGCGGGATCCTACTCGCGGGGACACGGATACGGCGTGCCACGGGCGGATTCCCGCGGCACGCCGTACCGGAACGTGGTCACGTCACGGTCGGCGAGGGACGTGACGGGCGTTTGGGTGGGTTGGGTCGCTTGGGTCAGCTGTGGTGACCGCGGCCCTGGCGGCCGCCCCAGGACTCGGTGTCGATGACACGGCCGCGGTCGTCGCGCAGGGTCGCGGTGTCACGCGCGTCCCAGATCTGCCGGCTGCGGTTCTGGTAGACGTCCGTGTGCGTGTTGCGGCCCTGACCGGTGTGGACCTTGACGCTGTGGCCGCCCGCCAGGCGCAGGCCCGCGAAGCGGTAGCGGTTGCCCTGCTGGTCGGTGAGGGTGTAGCCGCGCAGGTCGACCCCGTGGCGGCCGGTGTTCTTCACCTCGACCCATTCCCGGTTCAGCGCGTGATTGGAACGGTCGTTGCGAGCGTGGCTCTCGTGCTGGACGGAGCCGATGACGACCGCGGAGCGCGCGTGGCGGCCGTTCCCGTGGTCGCCGGCGGCGGTGGCCGGCAGGGCGGCGGCGCCGACCAGGGCGCCGGCGGCCAGGAACGCGGCGACGAGGCGGCGGGGAGTGAGAGAAGCAGACATGACAATGGCCCCTTCCAACGTTGGCCCGCCCCGGGGTGCGAACAAGCCGGGCGGGCTGCGAGCGGTTCTCGGCATGTGGCCGAGAAGCCATACTTTGGCTCACATACGCTGCCGGACAGCGTGAAATCGCCTCGTGTTGCCGAATACAGACATGTCGGTAACTGTCCCTTTGCCAAAGGGGCGTGGCCGAGAGCCGGGGAATGCCTGGTCCCGGCCGTTCTTCGTACGTGTGTACCCGTGTTGCTCCGTGCGCCGGACGGGGCGCTCGACCGGCTCAGGAGATCCCGTACCACTGGCTGCCCCAGCCGGTGTTGATGATGCCGGTGGACTGCTCGGCGAGGTTCACGGTCGCGGGCAACGCGGTCTGGCCGGTCAGGACGGTGCTGTACCGGAGCTGCGGCGGCGTCAGACCGGCGTTGACCGAGATGCCCGCCCCCGTGGATTTCAGGGTGAGGGCATTGGTCGCCCAATTGCCGTTGAGCAGCAGGGCGATGAAGTAGGTCCCGGGGGCGGCGGTGAACGGCTTGCCGAGGGGCAGCGACTTGGCGACCGCCTCGCCCATCAGCTGGGGCGAGATGTCCGAGGTCGCCCCGCGCAGGGTGCCCGCGCCGTCGTACACGCCGAGGTAGCAGTTGGCGAGCTGGGCGTTCTGGTCGACTCCGGCCAGCCCCAACCAGATGTTCGACCAGGTGATCGGCTCGCGCAGGACGATCCGTACGAGGGTGATCCGGCCGCCGACCCCGGCGGCCGACTGCGCGGTGACGTGGCCCGCGTCATTGGGGTCACCGGTCCAGGCCAACAGGTTCTGGTCCTGCGGCCGGGGCCCCTGGTACCCCTCGAAGGCGGACCCGCCGCTCTGCGTGGGCGCGGGAGTCGAAGCGCCGGCGCCCCCTTGCCGCGGCTCGCCCGGTGCGGTGCAAGCGGCGAGGAGGAGCAGGGCCGCGAGTGCGGCGACGAGGCCCTTCGCGGCGGCGGTGGTGACGGTGGTGGCGGTGGTGGTCCGGGTGCGCATGGTCCCCCCATGAGGCGCGGGTGTGCCGACGGGCCATGATCACACGGCAGGGGAAAGGGGCGGTCCCCGCCCGCCCCGGCGGACCGGCGGTCCTTCGCGTCGCCGGCGGCGCTCGGCGGAGGGACGACCGCCACGCTGCACGTCTTCGTACCGGACGTCGAGGCCTGGCGAGCGCGCGCGGGCGGCCGGAGCCGAGATCCTCCAACCGCCGACGAACATGTTCCACGGCGACCGCACCGTCATCCTCAAGGACCCTTCGGGTCACATCCGCGTATTCCTCACACACCTGGAGGACGTGTCGGAGGAGGAACTCAAGCACCGTCCGGCCGCCACGGGATGACGGCCGGACGGGAGAGCGGCCACCGGCAGGCGCTGCCGGTGGCGGGCTACAGGTACGGACGGGTGAGCAACTCGATGGCGTGACCCGCGGGATCCTTGAAGTACACGCCCCGGCCCCCGTGCTCGGTGTTGGTCTCGCCGGGGCGGCGCATGTGGGGGTCGGCCCAGTGCTCGATGTCGCGGTCACGGAGCCGGCGGTACGCCCGGTCGAACAGCGCGTCGTCGACCAGGAACGCGTAGTGCTGCATCTGGATCTCCACCGGCGGCTCCGCGAACTGGAGCAGCACCCCGTCGGGGAGCCGGACGTTGGTGAACGGGCCCCAGGACGGTGCCTCGGGAAGCTCCAACAGCTCGCGGAAGAAGCGGGCCGACTCGTCGCGATCCTCGGCGGCGATGATGGTGTGGTTGAACGTGACTGTCATGCGGTTGACCTCGGTGTGTTCGGCACGGAAAAGGGACGCTGGCGCAGGAGCGCGAGGGGGTCCGCGTGCCGAACCGTGGGGGTGCCTTCTTCGCACCCGCGGAGGGATCAGTCCTCCACCGGGTAACCCGTCCGTGTGTGGCGTATCGCCGGTCCGGTGTTCACGGCGGCGATCTTACGTAAGCCGACCGGCCGCGACAACCGGGTTGTCGGGGCGTCCGCCGCTCCGCAGGTCGGTGGGCGCCACCCGGCCCTAGGCGGCGTCCGTTCCCCGGAGGCGTTCTCGGGCGGCCGAGCGGTCGACGCCGAGCCGGTCCAGCGACTCCGCCGCGGGATCGGTGTGTTCACCGGCGAGGAGCGCGAGCAGCAGGTGCTCCGGCCCGAGGCGTCGTCCGCCGGTACTCTTCATCTCCCCGAGGGCGCGCGGCAGGACCGAGCGGGCCCCGGAGGTGAAGGGCGTGCGCTTGCGCGAGGCGGGAACGGGCGGCCGGTCCACACCCGGGACGTCGATCCCGATCGCGGTCAGCGCCGACCGGTCCAGGTCCGCCAGTGCGCTCCGCGCGTCGTCGAGGCCGATGCCCAGACACCGGACGGCGGGCGAGCCGGGCTCGTGGAGGACGTCCAGGAGGAGGTGCTCGGTCCCGATCCGGCGATCGCCGCGCAGTCGGGCTTCCTCCAGTGCGTGGGTGACGGCCGTGCGGGCACCCGCTGTGAACTCGAACTCCGTCGTCTCACTTCCCGTGTTTGGCGTGTGCGGGCTGTCGGGACACGCCGAGGGCGTCCCCGATCTGTTCCCATGACCATCCCTGCTGCCGGGCCCGCGCCACCGCCGCCGCTTCCACCTGCTCGGCGAGCCGGTGCAGGGCGCCCACCGCCCGTAGTCCCACGGCGGGGTCGTGCGACCTGAGACGTTCCGTCAGATCTCCCGTTTCCACGACTGTCAGCCTGGGCTGACGGTCCCGCCGTGTCGACCCGGCCTGACGACCTCCCCCGGCGCCGCCGGATCAGGGGTGCATGCGCGCGCCCTTGAGCACCTTGTCCACGGCGTTCCGGGGCCCGTACACGGCCGTTCCCACCAGGTCGAGGTGGGCGGAGCCCACGGCCCGCACGGCCGCCCGGTTGTCACGGTCGTTGCCCGTCCCGAACAGGTCCGACGTGAACACGGCGGTCGGCAGCGCTCGGCTCACGGCGCGGCCGTGCGCGGCGGTCAGGTGCTCCTTCGTCGCCTCGAAGACCAGTACGGGCTGGCGGAACATCGGCAGGTAGGCCGTCCCGTCGGCGTCCGCGTACGGCTCGCCGATCACCTCGGGGGCGGCCGAGCCGAGCCCGCTGACCAGGAACGCGGTCACGTTCAGCCGCTGCCAGGTTTCGAGGTCGTCCCGCAGCACCACGGCGATCTTGGTGTCGAAGCGGACGGCCGCCGGCGCACCTTCCACGTCGGCACGGTTCCGGGTGTCGGTCTCGTTCATGATTCTCATGCTTCGAGACTGCGCGGTGCCCTCCGCCCGCGTCTTGTACGTTCCTTGCATGACGCCCCGGCGGGAGACCTCGGCCTGGCGCCCGCCGGTGGCGGGTGTCGTGGAGGTCCTCCACGCCCACTTCACCGAGCACACCTACCCCATGCACGTCCACGACGCCTGGACGCTGCTCATCGTCGATGACGGCACGGTCCGCTACGACCTGGACCGCCACGAGCGCGCCACCCCCGGCGACACCGTCAGCCTCCTCCCGCCGCAGGTCGCTCACAACGGCTCACCCGCCACCACCGACGGCTTCCGCAAACGCGTGCTCTACCTCGACATGACCCACCTCGACGCGAGCCTCATCGGACCGGCGGTGGACGGCCCGGACCTTGCCGACCCACTCCTGCGCACCCGCGTCGGGCAACTGCACACGGCCCTCGCCCACCCGGGCGACGCGTTCGAGGCGGAGAGCCGCCTGGCCCTCGTAAGCGAACGCCTGCGCGCGCACCTGCGCCCCGGGCCCGTCGACGGAGCGGCCGGACTCGGCACCCGACCGGACCACCGTGTGGCGCGGACCCTGCGCGAACTCCTCGACGAACGGATCCTCGAACCCCTCACCCTGGAGGAGGCCGCGCGCCTCCTCCACGCCCACCCCACGCACCTCGTCCGCGCGTTCAGCGGCGCGTTCGGCATCGCACCGCACCAGTACGTGACCTCCCGCCGCGTCGATCTGGCCCGCCGACTGCTGCTCGACGGGCAACCGCCGGGCGACGTGGCGACCACCGCCGGCTTCTACGACCAGTCGCACCTCACCCGGCACTTCAAGCGGATCGTGGGCACCACACCCGCCCGGTACGCCCGCCTCAAAGACCCACTCCCGCGCTGAGCCCGACCAGGGACGCAAGGGCCGTCGCGGCGTCCGAGCCCACGGGCGCGCTGTAGATCATCAGCGTCATTGCCGCACTTCCGGCACGTCGCCGAAGTGCTGAACGAGATCCTTGCCGAGCCGTTCTCCCTGCGCCGCCTGGTCGACGTCCACGGGTGAACGCCCGCGCCACCCCTAGCGCGCCGAGAAGGGCCGGTCACCGTCGCTCCGTGTCGGCGACGTCTTCGTGATCCCCGGGCTTCGTTCACGCCACCGCTCGACGAGATCACCGTCGCCCGGACCGAACCGGCCCCCGGAGAACCGGCCGGCCGGCGAATGGGCCGGCCGGCGCACCGGCCCGGCGACGCCTTCGTACGGTCGCCCGGGTCCGGTGCTCGGCGAGCCCCGCGGTCTGCCGTGGGCCTGCCGCGCGTTACGCCTGGGGCAGGGAGTCGCCCTGCACCGCCTGGATGTCCAGCTCCACCCTCAGCGTCGCGCCGATGGCGGCGATGCCCACCTGGACGACCTGGTTGTAGTTCATCGCGAAGTCCTCGCGGTGCAGTTCGGCGGTGGCGCGGAACGCGGCGCGGGTGCCGCCCCAGGGGTCGGCGCCGGTGCCCAGGTAGGCCAGGTCCAGGTCGACGGGGCGCACGACGCCGCGCAGCGTCAGGTCGCCGTGGACCGTCCAGCGGTCGGGGCCGGCCGGGGTCAGGCCCGTCGAGCGGTAACCGATCTTCGGGTACGCCGCCACGTCCAGGAAGTCCGGTGACTTGAGGTGACCGTCGCGCAGGCCGTTGCCCGTGTCGATGGAGGCGGCCTCGATCAACGCCTCCACCCGCGACGCGGACACGTCCTGCGGATCGATCACGATCCGTCCCGCGAAGTCCGTGAAGCGGCCGTGCACGCTGGAGATCCCCAGGTGCTGGGCGACGGCGGCCACCGAGGAGTGCGCCGGGTCGATCGTCCACGGCCCGGGCGGCGGCAACTCGGCGCCCCCCTGCCGGGCGAGGACCACATTGCCGACCTCCGCGCGCCCGCTCGCCGTGACGATCGTGCTCGACGCGGTGGGCGCGTACCCGACCGCCGTGACTATGACCGTGTACGCGCCCGGCGCCAGCGCGGTCGTGTCGCGCACGGCGCCATCGCCGTCGGCCTGGGCGCGCACGACCTGTGTGCCCGTCATGTCCGTCACCGTGACGACCGCGTGCGACACGGCCCATCCGTCGCGCGTGCGGATCCGTGCGGTGAGTCCCATCCCGTTTTCTCCCTGCGAAAGCATGTCGAGTCAGCCGAAAGAGAACCGGTCCGTGGGGGCGCCCCGACGAAGGGACGCGCCCCAGGGACCGGCGCCCGTCTACTCGCCGGGGTGGGCGAGTTCGATGTCGTGGGCGTCGACGCCGCGACCGGTCACGGTCAGCGCCGTGGCCACCGGCGGATAGCCCGTCGCGATGACGGTGTACTCGCCGCCGTCCAGGTCGGTGAAGGCGTACGCGCCGTCCACGCCGGTCCGCGCGGTGGCGACCACGTTGCCCGCGGCGTCGACCAGTGTGACCCGCGCGTCACTGAGCGGCCCGCCCGGCGCCCGCACGACGCCCTGGACCTGGGCGCCCGAACTCAGCTCGACCTCCACCCGGGTGACGCCCGCTCCGCCGACCTCCACGTGCAGGGCCTTCGGACGGCGCCCGGGGGCGTTCACGGCGACGGTCACCGAGCCCGGCACCAGTTCGGCGAAGGTGAACCCGCCCTGACCGTCGGTGGTCCCGGTGGCCAGTACGTCCCCGCGCACATCGGTCACGATGACCATGGCGCCCTCGACCGGTGCCCCGGTCTCCGCGGTCCGTACGACGCCGCTCAGACCGCTCGTCCCGCTCAGCAGGATGTCGTAGGAGACCGGCTCACCGTTGACGACGATCGTCGAGGCCAGCGGCTGGAAGCCGTCGGCGGCCGCGATCAGCACGTACGAGCCGCTGCCCGGCGCGTCGACCGCGTACGAGCCGTCGGCCTGTGCGACCGACCGGCCGAGTTGACGTCCCGCGAGCGAGATCAGCGTCACCGCGGCCTGCGGCACGGGCCTGCGCTCGGCGCCGCGCACGTGGCCCCGTACGGGAACACCGTCGCGCGGGGCACCGGACGCTCCGCCGGCCGCCGTGTCGACGGCCTGCTCGGGGGCGCTCGCGAAGACCGGACCGTCGGCCTCGGCCTTCGCTCCCGCGCCCGCGCCGGCCCGCGGGGCCGGGACGTCCGGGGAGCCCTGTGCCTCCGCGGCCTGGGACGCCTGCGCCATGCCGCCCGAGGTCCGCAGCGGGACCTCCTTGATGAACAGCGTCACCAGAAAGGCGATCAGTGCCAGCGGCGCGGCGATCAGGAACACGTCCGCGATGCCGTGGCCGTACGCGCTCTCCATCACCGTGCGCAGCGGTCCGGGCAGGCTGTTCATGTCCGGGATGCTGCCGCCGGAGCTCTGCCGGGCCGCGGCGGCCGCGTACTTCGGGTCGAGGGTGGCGAGCCCGTCCTTGGCGTAGTGGGTGATCCGGTTGGCCATGATCGCGCCGAGGGCCGAGACACCGATGGCGCCGCCGAGGGAGCGGAAGAACGTCACTGTGGAGCTGGCCGATCCGAGGTCGGACGGCGCGACCTGGTTCTGCGTGCACAGCACCAGGTTCTGCATCATCATGCCGATGCCGAGGCCCAGCAGGACCATGAAGATCGCGATGTGCCAGTACGTCGTGTCGTAGCGGATCGTGCCGAGCAGACCGAGGCCCGCCGTCACCAGCACGCCACCGCACAACAGCCACGCCTTCCACCGGCCGGTCTTGGTGATGACCTGCCCCGACACGGTGGAGGAGACGAACAGACCGGCGATCATCGGGATCGTCATCACACCCGACATGGTCGGGGACTTGTCGCGGGCGAGCTGGAAGTACTGGCTGAAGAACACGGTGCCGGTGAACATCGCGACACCGACGAAGAGCGACGCGATCGAGGACAGCGCGATGGTGCGGTTGCGGAACAGGCGCAGCGGGATGATCGGTTCGCTCGCCTTGGACTCGACGAGGACGAACAGGGCGCCCAGGACGAGCGAGCCTCCGACCATCGCGTACGTCTGCCACGACAGCCAGTCGTACTTGTCGCCGGCGAAGGTGACCCACAGCAGCAGCAGCGAGACGGCGGCCGAGACGAAGAACGCGCCGCCCCAGTCGACCTTGACCTCGCGCTTGACGACGGGCAGGTGGAGGGTCTTCTGGAGCACGATCAGGGCGATGATCGCGAACGGGACGCCGACGTAGAAGCACCAGCGCCAGCCCAGCCAGTCTGTGTCGGTGATCACGCCGCCGAGCAGCGGGCCGCCGACGGTGGCGACTGCAAAGGTCGCGCCGAGGTAGCCGCTGTAACGGCCGCGCTCGCGCGGGGAGATCATCGCCGCCATCACGATCTGGGCGAGCGCGGACAGGCCGCCGACACCGATGCCCTGGACCACGCGGCAGGCGATCAACATGCCCGCGTTCTGCGACATGCCGGCGACCGCCGACCCCAGCACGTAGATCACCAGCGCTATCTGGACGAGCGCCTTCTTGCTGTAGAGGTCGGAGAGCTTGCCCCACAGGGGAGTGGCCGCCGTCATGGACAGCAGGGCGGCCGTGACGACCCAGGTGTAGGCGGACTGGCCGCCGCCGAGGTCGCCGATGATGTGAGGGAGGGCGTTGGAGACGATCGTCGACGACAGGATCGCGACGAACATGCCGAGCAGCAGCCCGGAGAGCGCCTCCATGATCTGCCGGTGCGTCATCGGTGCGTGCTCGTGGCCGCCGCCGGCTCCGTGCTTGGCGTGAGAGGCCCGCACACCGGCTGGTGTGGTCGTTGCCATGGGCTTCCTTACGTTCTTATGCGGGTGTACGGGTGGTCGGTTCGTTCGGGTGCGGTAGCCGCCCGGTCGAGCGGCAGTCGCCGAAGCTCGTGCGCAGCCGCGTCATGAGCCGGATCAGCCCGCCGACGTCGTCGTCGGACCAGTCGCCCAGCCGCTCGGCGAGGAGCCGCGACGTGCGCCGGGAGAGCTCGTCGAGCCGCTCCTGCCCCGCCGGGGTCAGGCGCAAAATGCGTGAGCGCCGGTCGCCCGGGTCCGGGGACCGTTCGATCCAGCCGCGGTCGGCGACGTGCGTGACGTGCCGACTGGTGACGGAGGTGTCGACGGAGAGCAGCTCGGCGAGTTTGCTCATCCGCATGGCGCCGTGCCGGTCGAGCAGGGTCAGGACGGCGGCGGAACCGGCGGGACAGTCGTGCGGCAGGATCCGCGCCAGGTCCCGCTTGACGGCACCGATGGCGCTGAGTTCGCGCGCCAGCTCCTCGTACTGCGTCCGCTCGGCCACCACGCCTCCATTTCGTTGCTCTAGGCAACTGTAGAAGTAGTTGGTTGCTCCACGCAAACTGGATCGGCTCCTAAGTCCTAAAACCTTCGCAAAGGCAAGCACCGGCGCATGCAAAACCGCAGATGAATGCATGCGGGGACCGGGTCCGGTGGCTGGAAGACATGCCCGAGGGTCGAAGCGCCGTACGAACGCGCCAAGTCCCTCCGGGCGGCGGACGACGTGCGAGAGCCCGCCGCAGGTCACCCTGCGGCGGGCTCGCTCTGGACCGGAGAGATCACCCCGGGTCACGCATGAGAGTGGTTCGGCCGCCCGTCCCCTTGTTCCGCCCGCTGTGGCGTGGCACCGTCGCAAGCCCTGATCGACCCACCAGCACGAGAGGCCGCGCGATGCCCGACGATCTGGCCGCGGACACCATCCGGAAACTGGAAGACGCCGTGGCGTCCCGCTCGCTGCCGGAGCACACCAAGGAGCTGCTCCAGGTCTCCCTCAGCCAGGCCCGGGCGGCGAAGGCGGCGGGGCGCGATCAAGAGGCGATCACCATCGCCGCCCAGGCCCTGGAGACGGCGCAGAACCCTTCGACGGACCGGTAGCGGCCCGTCAGCAGTGTCCGACGCTGGTCTGGCCGGCCACGAGCGACGAGTGGACGTAGCCGGTCCCGACGGGGCTGGAGACGCGGAACCACCGGTTGGAGGCGTAGTTGGAGCTCGGCGGGTAGACCCACTGGCTGTCGGTCCAGCACAGCATCGTGACGCCCGTCCCGTTGGACAGGTAACCGAGCGAACCGCACCCCGTGTTGGCGCAGGTGCGCTCGTTCGCCCCGCCGCTGTTGGACGAGATGTAGCTGCCGGCCGCGTCGGCGCCGCCGGCACCGGCGAGCAGACCGGTCAGCGCGACGGCTGCCGCGGCGGCGGCCAGTCCGGCCCGGGACCGCAGAGTGGTGGTCGTGATGCGCATCGTCGTTCTCCCTCGGAAGACTCACGGTGGTGGTGCGGCGCCCCGGTGGACCCGGCGGCGCTCCACCAGAGAGCCGGCCCGACGGCGGCCGTGGGAAGGAGAAAGCCGCAGGTCGACCAGGCCCGTACGGCGCTCCGTACAACTCCGTACAGAGCGGAACCGGGCCTCGCCCGCTCATCGGCACGGCGGTGCGTACGGCAGACCGGGAACGAGCTGGGCCCACTCCTGGGCGGTGACGGCCGTCCCGGCCCGCGCGCAAAGGCGCCGGGCGATCTCCTCCTCGTCCCGCGTCCACAGCAGGGCCACCGGGCCCGCGCCGCCCGCCGCCAGGGACCGCCCGTCCGGGCTGTACGCGACGGCGTACGCCTTGCCGCCGAGCCCGTTCAACACGGTGCCGAGCCGGGGGCGGCGGATGTCACCGGTGTCCCACAGCCACACCGTCCCGTCCGTGCTCGCCGCGGCGAGCGTCTTGCCCTCCGGGCTGAACGACAGGGCGTACACGTAACTGCTCGGCCCTGTCAGCGTCGGCCCGACGGTGCGCGGCCGGTCCCCGCTCACGTCCCACAGCCACACGTCGCGGTCCGCCGTGCCGGCGGCCAAGGTCCGGCTGTCGGGGCTGAACACGACGGACATCACGTAGCTGCCCGGCCCGCGCAGGGTGGACTCCAGTGCCGGTCGGCCGCCGCCCGTGGGCAGCCGCCACAGCAGCACCTGCTTGTCGACCGTGCCGGCGGCGAGCCGCCGCCCGTCCGGGCTGAACGCCACCGAATAGACGTAGTTCGTGGGCTCCGACAGTTCGACGGAGAGCCGCGGGTGCGCCGGGTCCCCCGTGTCCCAGAGACGCAGGGTGCGCCCCTCGCTGCCCACGGCCAGCGTCCGGCCGGTCCGGTCGAACGCCGCGGACTGAATGGTTCCGGCGCCGCCTGTCAGCGGTTCGCCGTAGGGCACGGCACGGTCGGGGCCGGAGACGTCCCACAGCCACAGCTTGCCTTCCCGGCCGCCGACGGCGAGGGTCCGCCCGTCCGGGGTGAACGCGACCGTCGCGGAGTACCCGGTCGGATTCGTCAGCGGCGGCCCGACGGGGCGCGGGGCCCAGGGGTCGGAGACGTCCCAGAGCTGTACGTCGCGCCCCGCGACGGCCAGCAGCTTCCCGTTCGGCGCGAATCCGATCGCGTTGACCGTGCCCTGGAAGCCGCGCAGCGGTCGGGGAGGGAGCTGCCACAGGCGTACGGTCCCGTCGGCGGAGCCCGTCACCAGTTGCCGGCCGGCGGGATGGAACGCGAGCGAGGTGACCGGGCCCGGGTGCGGGAACACCCCGGCGAGGGCGTGCGTCCGCGCGTCGTAGAGGCGCACCTGGTTGTCCGCGCTGCCGGTCGCCAGCCACTGTCCGTCGGGGCTGTAGGCGACCGCGTTGACATAGCTGGTCGGGCCGTCGGCAACGGCCGGGGCCCCGCCGATCACGGTGGGTGGTTCCGCGTCGGAGCCGGGGGCCGGGACGGTCCAGATCCGCGTGGACCGGTCCTGGCTCCCGGCGACGAGCCGTGCGCCGTCGGGCGTGAAGGCCAGGCCGAACACCGGGCCGGCCGCCGCTCCTGTCAGCGGTTGCCCGTACGGCAGCGGCCGGCCGGGATCGGTGAGGTCCCACAGGCGTACGGAGCCGTCCGATCCCCCCGCCGCCAGCAGGGGCGTGCCGCTTCCCGGACGGAACGCGAGGGCGTGCACCGGCCCGGTGAAACCGGTGAGCCGCTGGACGGTGGCGGTGGCAGGGGTGGCGGGGGTGGGAGTGGCGGGTTCGCCGGTTGCGCCGGTCGGGCCGGAGCCTTCCGCGGCTGCGCGAGCCGCCGAGTCCGGCCACACGTAGACGTCGCCGTCGCCGCCCGCCGCGGCCAGCGCCTTGCCGTCCGGTGCGAAGGCCACTCCGTACACGGCCGATTCGGGCCCCTTCAATACCCGGGCCCGATTCGCCGCCGGATTCGGGCCCGACGGCTCCCACACCCGTACGGTGCCGTCCCCGGACCCGGCGGCGAGCCGACGGCCGTCCGGGCTGAAGGCCAACGCGTACACGGTGTCGGCGAACGTGATCGGCGCCGCCCCCAACGGCTTGGGCCGCTCCGGATCGCGCAGGTCCCACAGCGCGACCTGGTGGTCCAGGCCGCCCGCGGCGAGCGTGTGCCCGTCCGGGCTGAGGGCCACCGCCTGTACGACGCCGCGGAACGCGAGAATCCGGGTCACGGCCGGCAGCGCCGAGGCGTCCATCAGCGCCGCCCGGGCCTCGGCGGTGGGCGCCGTACGGTACGCCACCAGAGCGAGCTGCGAGGCGAGGGCGAGGTCGCTGCCCCGCAACCGCTCGGCGCGGGCCGCCACCAGCCGGGACAGGGCGACGGCCTGCTGTCTCTGCGCGTCCCGGCGCTGGACCACGGCGACGCCGGTGAGCGTGCCCGACACGACGACGAGCACCGACAGCAGCACGAGGAGCCGGCGCAGCCGCCGGGCCCCGCGCCGCTCGCGTTTGACGCGGACCTCCTCCGCCTCGCGGCTCGCGTGGAGGAACTCGCTCTCCCGGGCGTCCGGTTCCGCGGCGCGTCCGCTGTCCCGGGCCCAACCGGAGGCCACGGCGAGGCGGGTGCCCCGGTAGAGCAGCGAGGGATCACGGGCGTGCGCGAGCCAGCGGTCCGCGTCACGCGTCAGGTCCTGCCACACGATCTGCCCGGCCCGGTCGGCGTCGATCCAGCCGCGCAGCCGGGGCCAGGCGGTGAGCAGCGCCTCGTGGGTGATCCTGGCTCCGTCGCCGTCCAGCGTGACCAGCCGCCGGTCGACGAAGCGCTCCAGCACTCCGTACGCCTGCCCGGCCCGATCGGGCGGGCCGGTGGGCGGTGGCAACGGCAGCAGTCTGCGCGTGTCGGGCACACCGTCGCCGACCGCGACCATCCGCAGGAACAACTGCCGCGCCAGCGCGCACTCGGACTCCGACAGTCCCGCGTACACCTCCTCCGCGGTCCCGGCGACGGCGGCGGACATCCCGCCGCCCGCCCGGTAGTCGGCGATCGTCAGGGCGGCGCCGCGTCCGCGCTCCCAGGTCGACAGCAAGGCGTGCGACAGGAGCGGCAGCGCCCCGGGGCCGCAGTCCCGCAGATCGGCGAGGAGTACGTCGATGAACCCTACGTCCAGGACCAGACCGGCCTTGGCGGCCGGCCCGCCGACGACGGCGCGGATCTCGTCCTCGCTGAGCGCCCCGACGACGGTCTGGCCGTGCTGCAAGGCGCTCGCGAGGGGGTGTTGGGCAAGGGCCTGGCCGTAGAAGTCGGCGCGCAGGCAACCCGCGACGCGCACGTCGGGGGAGGGTAGGGCGGCCAGGCACCGCAGGAACAGTTCCCGTTCGGCCGGCTCCTCGCACGCGGTGAACACCTCCTCCAGCTGGTCGACGGCGACCACCACGCGTACGGCCTCCCGCGCGCCCAACGCCCGTAAGTGATCGGCCAGTTCGAGCGGGTCCCGTGCCACGTTCGCCCACTTCGCGCCCTGCTCCGCCTCCCAATGCGCGGACAGGGCGGACAGGGCGGACAGGGCGGACAGGGCGGATGCCAGCGCGCCCATCGGGTCGCGGCCCGGTGTCAACAGCAGCGGAGTGAAGCCGTGTTCGCCCCGGAGTACGGGAAGCACGCCCGCCCGAAGGAGGGAGGACTTGCCGGACCCGGAGGCGCCGACCAGCAGTTGGGGGACGTCGGCGCCCTGGGTGAGGATCCGGTCCACGACGGCCGCACGCAGGCGGTCCCGCCCGAAGAACCAGTCGGCGTGCCGCTCCTCGAAGCCCGCGAGCCCCCGGTAGGGCGAGGTGCCTCCCGCGACGCGCAGGACCCTTGAGCGTCGCAGTTCCGCGAGCCGTTCCAGCCGGCGTTCGACCTCGGCCGGGTCGGTGACCCCGCAGACGTGCAGGACCCGGCGGAACAGGGGCAGGGAGCCGATCGACGGCAGATTCTGGCCGGCGAACCAGCCGCCGATGGTGCTGTGGGCGCCCGGTGCGTCGACGCGCGCGGCGACGGCTCGGACGGTGAGGTCGGCCTTCTCCCGCAGCCGGGTCAGCTCGGACGCGAACTCCTCGCGTGAAAAAGGAGGTTCGGGGAGGAACGGGGTCGGGTCCATGGGGCCTCCGGGGTCCGGTCCGCTACGGCGGTGATGCGGTGGACCACCCTTCCTCCGCCCGGTCGACCCCAGGGCCGGAACACCCCGATCCGGTCCGTTTCTACGCCGCCCCACCGGCGCGTTCCGGCCACTCACCGCCGTCTCCGCACGCCCACCCGCCCCGCCCCTACCGGCAGGCCCGGTGGAGGCGGCGCCCCCGGCGTCGCACTGCCGCGCCTCTTGCCCTGTGTCAGGCTGGAGGGGCAGACCGGCCGGCTGGACCGAACGACCCCGGCAGACCTTGGACACCGCCATGTCTCCACATCTCTTCAGCTCTTCGCGCAGCCTGCCGTCGGCCCTCGCCGGCGTCTCCCTCGCCGTCCTGTTGACGGCTCCCGGCGCCCTCGCGGCGCGGGCCGGAACCGACCGGCCCGCGACCGCGTCGGCGCCCGCCGCGGCCGTCGCCGACATCCGCGGCGCCACCCTGTCGATACCGGACATCGGCCTCTCCGGGCTGCCCGTCGTCCCGTATGAGGGAAGTCCCGACGACGCGCCGGGCACCCGGATCCAGGACCAGGGGGTGGCCGCGAGCCCGTACGGCCCCGGCGGCGGCGTCGGCCCCGGCGACGTGGGCAACTACATCGTCACCGCGCACCGCAGCGTCGCGGGCGGGCCGCTGCGCGCCATGCCGTCGCTGTCCGACGGCTCCTCCGTTTTCGTCACGGCGGGCGGCGTGACGTACCGCTATGTCATCACCTCCACCCGGACGACATCCTTCCGGTCACCGTCCTCCATGGAGGAGCAGCGCGCTGCGGTTCCCGGCTCCAGCGGGACGGCCCCCTCCAGCGCCATGATCACCTTGTCCACCTGTCTCACGCCGGAGGACGACGCGGCGGGCAACCACTGGCGCGATGCGCAGGACAACCCCGAACACCGCCTCGACAAGATCGGTGTCCTGGCCGGGACCGGGTCCTGAACCGTCGGGCCGGGGCCCCGTCCCGAACGGTCAGGGCAGGGTGAGGATGCGGGGGCCGTCGTCGGTGATGGCGACCGTGTGCTCGATGTGGGCGGCCCGGCTCCCGTCGACCGTGCGCAGCGTCCACCCGTCGGCGTCGGTGCGGTAGTCGTCCCGTCCCCCGGCCATCAGCATGGGCTCGATGGCGAGTGCGAGCCCGTGGCGCAGGCGGGGGCCGCGGCCGGGGCGGCCGTGGTTCGGGACGTGGGGTTCCTCGTGCATGCTGCGGCCGATGCCGTGGCCGCCGAAGTCGGCCGGCATACCGCACCGGGCCTCGCTCGCGACCGTGCTGACGGCATGGGAGATGTCCCCGACGCGATGCCCCACGCGAGCCGCGGCGATGCCCGCGTCGAGAGCGCGGCGGGTGGCGGCGATGAGTTCCAGGTCGGCGGGGCGGGCGGTGCCGACGGTGAAGCTGATCGCGGCGTCACCGGTCCAGCCGTCGAGTTCGGCCCCGCAGTCGATGCTCACCAGGTCGCCGTCGCGCAGACGGTAGTCGTCGGGTACGCCGTGCACGATCGCGTCGTTGACCGAGGCGCAGATGACGGCGGGGAAGGGGGTGGGGGCGAAGGAGGGCCGGTAGCCCAGGAAGGGCGAGCGTGCCCCGGCCCCTGTCAGGACGGTGCGGGCGGCCTCGTCGAGTTCGGTCAGGCGGACGCCCACGGCTGCCGCCGCCTGCGCGGCCGCGAGCGCGTTGGCCACGACGCGCCCGGCCTCCCGCATCGCTTCCAGTGCCGTGTCGGTCTTGATCTCCATCATGTGGCGTGACTCCTGCCATGCGGTGCTTCCCAATACTTATACCGGTATTAGTATCACGGTCATGGTGAGAGTTCCTTTGAGCCCGCAAGAGCGGCAACGCGGGGAGCGTTTCGGCGCCCTCCTCCGCCAGGCCCGTGGTCAGCGGAGCATGGCGGACGTGGCGGCGGCGGCCGGCGTCTCCGCCGAGACCCTCCGCAAGATCGAGACCGGCCGGGCCCCGACCCCGGCCTTCTTCACCGTGGCGGCCCTGGCCCACGCCCTGGATCTGTCGCTGGACGCCCTGGTCGCGGCGTGCGCGCAGGACATCGAGCACGGCGGGGAGGCCCTGTCGGCCTGAGCGTCGCGGCGAATTCTTCCCGTCCGTGCGTCACATCCTCCTGTCGCGGTCCGTCAAGGGGTTGATGACGCGGCACGCCCCCACCCGGAGCGACGTATTGCGCCTCGGCGCGGGGGTCGACCGAACCGACGGACGGACAGGACCACACGATGCTGACGAACATCATGTACGTGACACTCCACGTGACCGACCAGGACCGCGCGCTGCGGTTCTACACGGAGCAGCTCGGCCTGGAGAAGCGCGTCGACCACACCGGCCCCGACGGACGCTTCCTCACCGTCGGCGTCCCCGGCGGTCCCGTGGAGATCATCCTCTGGCCGCAGGCCGCCGGGGGGCAGCGGGCCGACGTGCGGGCGGGTACGACGGTCGGTCCGGTGTTCCTCGAATCGGACGATCTGCGGAAGGACTTCGAGACGCTTCGCGACCGCGGTGTGACCTTCGAGCAGGCCGAGCCGGAGGACTATCCCTTCGGAGTCCGCATCGAGGCGGTGGACCCGGACGGCAACCGGATCGCACTGCGCCAGCGCGCCCGGGCGAGCCGCACCGACGGCTGACCGGCGTGTGTGGCCGGCGCGGCACCGCGCCGGCCACGCGGGCCGGGACCGCGGCCGGGACCGCCCGTGCGCGTTCGTTCCAGGACGGGCGCCGGCGCCGTCCCGGGATGAGGGGATCCCGGCGAGTGCCGGCTCCGCCGCACCGGACGGCACGGCGCGCTACGCCCGGTTCGAGGGGCGCACCGTCGACCTGTCCCGCGCCACCTTCCAGCCCGTGCTGCCCATGCTGCCGCCGTCCTCCGGCGGGAGGCAGGGCCGGTGCAGGACCCCGAACCGAACAGGTGACGGGCCGTCAGTCGACCTCGACCGTCACCGGACCGCCCGCCCGGTCGACCCGGGCCGTCCACCGCGGTGGCAGCCGCAGCGACCGCGACGGGGACACCCGGCCCGGGAACCGCCGGCGCCACAACAGTCGCCCGTCCTGACGCACCGTCACCACCGGAAAGTCCAAAGGTTCCCCTGACCGCAGCAGCAGCGGCCGCTCCGTGAGACCGGTGACCCGGTTCGGCGTCACCCACAGCAGCGGTGGCCGCACCAGCAGCGGCGGGCCGCACTCCGGCCACCGCTCGCCCGACAGATGGGCCAGCACCGCCGTCGCCGCGGCGGTACCCTCCGTGGCCGCGGTGGCCGCGCTCTCGACGCCGTGCAGGGCGTTGCCCACTGCGAAGACACCCGGTGCCGAGGTACGGAACGAGGCGTCCACGCGGGGACCGCGAGTGCCGGGGTCCACGGCGACGCCGCCGCGGCGGGCCAGTTCGTGGTCGGGGATCCAGTCGCCGGTGAACACCACCGTATCGCAGGCGAGAAGGCCCGACCGGCCGTCCGCGTGGCGTACGGATACGCCGAACAGGCGGTACCGGCCATGGAGTTCGGCCACCGCCGTCGCCGTGAGCAGCGGAACACCCGATACCGCCGCGCCGCGCGCCTGCTCGGTGACCATCGCCACCACCTCCGCGCCCGATCGGCGCAGCGCGCGCACGGCGTGCCGGGCCACCGGCTCGGCACCCACCACCACCGCCCGCCGACCGACCGACTGCCCGTACAGGTGCACGGACTGCTGCAACTCCCCGGTGGTCAGCACCCCCGCCGGACGGGAGCCCGGCACCAGGCGGGCGCTGCGCGGGCGCTCCCGGGCGCCCGTGGCGAGGACGACGGCCCGCGCCGTGATCCGCTCCAGGCCGGCCGGGCTCGTGGTGTCCAAGGACGAGAGGCCGGCCCAGCCGGTGGCGGTGACGCCCGTACGGATCGAGGCTCCGGCCCCGACCGCCGCGTCCACCGCCTGCCGCGCGTACGCCGGTCCCCGCAGCCAGGGAAGGGGCGGCCGGCCGAACCCGCCGTGGTGGCAGTGGCGCGGTACGCCTCCCGCGTCCTGCTCGCGTTCCAGGACCTCGACCCGCCCCGCGCCCGCGCCCGCGAGGCGGGCCGCCAGCGCCAGCCCGGCGGGCCCGGCCCCGACCACCAGGACGTCGACCGTACGGTTCACCGGCGTCCCTCCTCGAACAGCGCGCGGACGGCGGCGCCGCAGTGGAAGCCCTGGCAGCGGCCGGCCCGCGCCCGTGTGCGCCGTCGTAGACCGTCCGGCGAGCCGGGCGGGACGGTGGACGCGAGCGCGTCCCGGATCTCCCCGCGCGTCACCCGCTCGCAGTGGCAGACGATCCTGCCGTACTCCGGGTCCGCCGCGATCAGCTCCGCGTCCCGGTACGGCCGGGGGAACGCCTCGCCCAGGTTCGGCATCCGCACCGGATCCGGCTCCCGTGCGCCCTTCACCGGCAGGCCGCCGTCCGCCAGCAACTCCACCACATGGGCGGCGATGGCCATGGAGGCGGTCAGGCCCGTCGAGCGGATCCCGCCCACGGTGACGTACCGCTGCGCCGGGTGGGCGCGGATGGCGTAGTCCTCGTCTCCGGTGGCGGCGCGCAGCCCGGCGTACACGGCGGTGACCTCCTCGTCCAGGAGCGCCGGCAGGATGCGCCGGCCCTTCTCCCGCAGCAGCGCGAGCCCTTCAGCGGTCGATCCCGTGGCCGTCTTGTCGTCCAGGTCCTCGGCGGTCGGCCCGAGCAGCACGTTCCCGTACACCGTGGGCGTCACCAGGACCCCCTTGCCGAGCGCGCCGGGCACCGGCAGCAGGATGTGCCGCACCAGGGGGCGGGCGAGTTCGTCGAAGACGATCAACTGCCCGCGCCGGGGCGTCACGGTGAAGTCCGCGTGGCCGAGGAGCCGGTCGACCGCGTCGGCGTACAGGCCCGCGGCGTTGACCAGATGGCGGGTGCGCAGTTGGCCCCGGCTGGTGCCCAGGAGGTGTGGATCGCCCGGAGCCACCGAGGTGACACGGCAGTTGAAGTGGAGGTCGGTGCCCGCGCGGACGGCCTGGGTGGCGTAGGCGAGCGTGGTCGTCCAGGGGCAGACGACGGACTCCCCCGGTACGTCGAGCGCCCCCAACACCCCGGGGCCGAGCTCCGGTTCGCGGGCCCGTACCTCCTCTGCGGAGATGATCCGGGCCGAGCGGTAGCCGTTGCGCACGGCCTTGTCGGCGAGGCCCGGCAGCGCCGCCGACTGTTCCTCGTCCCAGGCCACGAGAAGTGCTCCGAGCGGCTCCACCGGGATGCCGCTGTCGGCGGCGTACGCGGTGAGCCGCCGCTGTCCCTCGCGGACGAGCCGGGACTCCAGGGAGCCGGGCACCGCGTCGAAACCGGTGTGCAGGATGGCGGTGTTGGCCTTGGAGGTGCCGTCGCCGACATCATCGGACGCCTCGACCAGGGCGATCCGCAGGGGGAGCCGGGCCAGTTCGCGGGCGATGGCCGAACCGACCACCCCGGCGCCGATCACGGTCACGTCGTACGCCCCGCCGGGAAGCGCTCCGCCCCTGGTGATGCTCATGCGGGACCGCCGGGCAGGACGGCGCCACCGGTGACGGTCATGCCGGGCCGTCGAGCAGGGCCGCCACCGCCGTGCGGAAGCGGGCGCGGCGCTCCGCGGCCTCTCCGGCGCCGGCCCTCGGTTCGTAGACGGCGGACGGCTCCCACTCCGGGACGGCCTCCCGGACGGTGAGCGTCCGATCGAGCCCCAGCCGGGCCACCGCGCCGACGCCGAGCGCGGTGGCGTCCGGCAGCGCCGAGACCTCGACGGGGACCCCGAGCAGGTCCGCCTGGGCCTGCATGAGCAGCGCGGACCGGGTCAGACCGCCGTCGACGCGCAGGGTGGTGAGCGGCGCCCCCAGATCACCGGCGACCGCGTCCGCGAGCTCCGCCACCTGCGCGGCGATGCCGTCGCACAGGGCGCGCACCAGGTGCCCGGCCGTCGTGTCGAGGCCGAGACCGGTGACCGAGCCCCGCAGATCGCCCCGCCACCAGGGGGCGGCGAGCCCGGCGAGCGCCGGGACGAAGGTGACGCCGCCCGCGTCCGCGACACCGCCGCCCACGGTGTCGATGTCCTCGGCACCGGAGATCACGCCGAGATCGGTCAGCCAGCGGACGGCGGAGGCGGCCGTGTAGACCTGCCCGTCCAGGCAGTAACTGGTGCGTCCGGCGAGCCGCCACGCGACACAGCCGACCAGCCCCGAGGCGCTGCGGCGGGGGAGCGGGCCGGTCTGTGCCAGCAGGAACGCCCCGGTTCCGTAGGTGCACTTGGCGGTGCCGGGCTCGGTGGCGTGCTGGGCGAGCAGGGCCGCCTGTTGGTCGACGAGCAGCCCGGTCAACGGCAGCGCGGTTCCGAAGGCGGTGGTGGTACCGACCCGGGTGTCGGCGTCGACGATCTCGGGCAGCCGCTCGTCGGCGAGGCCGAAGACATCGAGTGCCGCAGGCGACCAGTCCACGGTGTCGAGGTCGAGCAACTGGGTGCGGCCGGCTGTTGCCGCGTCGGTCACGAACGCGCCGGTGAGGCGGTGCGTCAGCCAGGCGTCGCTGGTCGTGACGACGCCGTCCCGGGTGAGGTGGCGGCGTATCCACGCCATCTTGGGCGCGGCGAAATAGGGGTCGAGCGGCAGGCCGGTCGTCTCCCGCAACCACGTCTCGTGCGCGGCCAGTTCGGTGCAGAGCGGTGCGGCGCGCCGGTCCTGCCAGACGATCGCGTCGGTCAGCGGTTCACCGCTCGCCGGGTCCCAGGCGAGAACGGTCTCGCCCTGGTTGGCCAGGCCCACGGCGACGACCGGCTCACCGGCCGCGGCCAGCGCCGCCCGTCCGGCGTCGACGACCGAGTCCAGCAGCGCACGGGGGTCGACCTCCACCCGGCCGCCCGGCAGGTACCGGGCGCGTACGGCTGCGGACCCCGAGCCGATGACCCCGCGGACCGGACAGACGACGAGGGCCTTGGTTCCCGAGGTGCCCTGGTCGACCGCGAGCACCGGGCCCGTCATCACCACTCCGTCCCTGGTGTCGGCGTCTTGATCGTCGGATCGTCGCTCGGAAGCCTCCATCAGCGGACGGCGCTCGTCAAGATCCACCCGGTGTCCGCACCGGCGCTGACGCAAAGTCATCGGTAGGTCATGGCCGGTTGTTTGCGTTCGAACAAGAATCTGGATACGTAACCGCCCGGTCGCCCTATAGTGATCGCCGATCAACGGGAAGGACGCCGACCGCGGGTCAACGCCGGGGACGGGGAGCGCACTTACACCGGCTCTCGCGATCCACGGCACGGCACGGTCGCGGCGCCGCGACCGGGCGCCGGCGCCGGACGGACCCACTCTCTACGCGATCCGAGGACTGATGACCACGACCACCGCAGGACGCGCCCGTCCGGGCCGCCCGTCGACCGGGACGAGATGATGGCGGCCGGCGACTTCCGGCCCGTCTACCACCCCGCCGGCCACGACAACGAGCTGCGCGTCGCCGTGCAGGACCTGCGCACCGGCCGCTGGGTGTCGATGGCGCGCCTGCTGGAACGGACCGACGGCTGGGGGCTGTGGACCCAGCGCACCCAGGTCCTCGCCGCGGTCGCCGCCGGATCGGACGTGGTCCAGGCGTGGCGCACCGAAGAACCGCACAACGTCGCCGCGACCGTGATGCACACCCGCGTCGCTGTCGAACGGGCCGTCCGCGCCCATCGGGCCGGGCACCCCCGCACCCATGAGCTGTGGCAGGAAGCGTGGAGCGCCTGCCGGGACACCGCCGGCCTCAGCCCCGCCGACCCCGTGCCGTGGGTATGCCTGCTCGCCCTCGCGCCCCTCGACGAACAGCGCCGGATGGACGAGCACCGGCTCGCGCCGCCCGGCCCGATGCTGCCCACCGGCCCCTGGGGCATCCTCGCCGAGGCCGACAAGCGCGACCCGCACAACCGCGAGGCGTACCACCGGATGCTCCAGTTCGTGTACGCGGGCAACCCCGGACCGCTCTCCGAGGCCGCCAACTTCGTTCATTGGGCCGCCGGTTCCGCGCCGCCGGGGTCCGCCGCCCACGTCCTGCCGCTCTACGTGCGCGTCGAGCGCTACCGGCGCGAACGCGGCCAGGAGCGGGCCCTCGACCTGCACTGGGTCGCCGAGGAATCCGTCCGCGACGCCGGCCACGGCCTGGACCGCTGGTTCCACCACGTCGAGCCCCGGCACGCCTCCCCGCTCGATCTGAACCACCTCGCCCACGCGCTGTGGGGAGCCCTCCGGTTCGAGGAGGCGGCCCGCGTCTTCGACGCGATCGGCCCGTACTGGACCCCGTTGCCCTGGGCCTACCGGACCCGCTCCCCGGCCGACCAGGAACTGGCCGAGGAGGTGTTCCTGCAGGCCAGGTCCCGCAGCCTGGCCGGCCGGGACTGACTGTCCCCCCCCCGCTCACCCCTCTTCACCCCCCGCTCCCGTCCCCCTGCTCCACCACCCACCCGGAGGTACCACCGTGTCCCGAACCGCATGGGCAGCCCGCCAGGGCCGCAACGCCCCACGCCCGCAGGACGAGGAGGAACGGCTCAGAGAGCTCGGCTATCAGCCCGTGCTGGCCCGTCGGATGGGCGGCTTCGGCAACTTCGCCATCAGCTTCTCCGTCATATCCGTCCTCTCCGGCTGCATGACCCTCTACGGCTTCGGGCTCGGCACCGGCGGTCCGGCCGTCATGCTCTGGGGCTGGGCCGGCGTCGGCCTCTTCGTGCTCTGCGTGGGTCTCGCCCTGGCCGAGGTGACCAGCGCCTACCCCACCTCGGGGGCGCTCTACTACATGGCCGACCGGCTCGGCGGACGCCGCTGGGGCTGGTACACGGGCTGGCTGAACCTGCTCGGCCTGCTCGGCGCGATCGCCGGGATCGACTACGGCGCCGCCCTGTTCACCGGAGCCTTCCTCAACCTCCAGTTCGGCTTCGTGCCCACCGCCGGATCGACCTTCCTGATCTTCCTGTGCATCCTGCTGCTGCACGCCGCCCTCAACCTCTTCGGCGTCCGGCTCGTCAGCGTGCTCAACTCCGTCAGCGTCTGGTGGCACCTGGGCGGCGTCGCCCTGATCGTCGGCGCCCTCGCCATCGTCCCCGACCACCACCAGTCGCCCTCGTTCGTCTTCACCGAATTCGTCAACGACACCGGCTGGACCAACCCGCTCTACGTGGCCGCGATCGGTCTGCTGCTCGCCCAGTACACCTTCTCCGGCTACGACGCCTCCGCGCACCTCTCGGAGGAGACGTCGAACGCGTCCGTCTCCGCCGCCAGGGGCATCGTCCGGTCCATCTGGGTCTCCTGGATCGCCGGATTCGCCCTCCTCGCCGGCCTCACCTTCGCCATCCAGGACTACGCGGCCGTCCAGGGCAGCACCACCGGCGTCCCGCCCGCCCAGATCTTCCTCGACGCCCTCGGCTCCGGGGGTGCGAGCGCCCTGCTCCTCGTCGTCATCGTCGCGCAACTCTTCTGCGGCAACGCCGAGGTGGCAGCCGCGAGCCGGATGGTCTTCGCGTTCAGCCGTGACAACGCCCTGCCCGGATCCGCCCTGTGGCGCAAGGTCAGCGGCCGTACCCAGACTCCGGTCCCCGCCGTCTGGCTGTCGGTCGTCGTCGCCGGCGTGCTCGCGCTGCCGTCGCTCTGGTCCGCCACCGCCTACGGCGCCGTGACCGCCATCAACGTCATCGGCATCACGCCCGCCTACGCCATCCCGATCTACCTGCGGCTGCGCGCCGGCAAGCGGTTCCAGCCCGGCCCGTGGAGCCTGGGGCGCTGGAGCAGGCCGATCGGCTGGACAGCCGTCGTCTGGGTCGCGGTCGTCACCGTCCTGTTCTGCCTGCCGCAGAAGTCGCCGGTCACCATCGACTCCATGAACTACGCGGTGTACGCCCTGGCGGTCGTCCTGATCCTCGCCAGCGTGTGGTGGTCCGTCGCCCGGCGCTCCTACGGGACCCCGGCGGCCTACGGGAACGCCCGCGAGCAGGCGGAGATCGCCGAAGGCATCGTCTGATCCCCTCCGACGCCGACCTACCCCGCCCGGCCCGCCGGGCGGCCGCACGCGTTCCCGGGACTACTGACATGTGCCGACGGGGCGTGGACAATCGGGGAAACGACGTCGGCGGGCGCTGATGGGCCGGGCACTGCGCTGCGGCACGGGGATACTTCTGGCGGCGCTCGCGCTCTGGTACGGCTCGTACTACACGACGATGGTGGTCTGGGAACTACGCAAGCTCCTCGCCTGGTCGGCCGCCCCGCTCCCGGTCGCGGTCGCCGCCGGGGCGCTGTGGCCGGCCGTGAGGCTGCTGCACGGGAAGGCGGGGCGCGGGAAGCGGCGCGACGGGGGCGGGGGAGCCGCGATGGTGGCCCCTCGCCTGGGTGGGCGGCGCCCTCGGGCTCGGCATCGCGATCTGGTGGCTGGTGCACGGCGCGTACCTCCAGGACCGCGCTACATGCCGGACGTCCGGATCGTGTCCGAGCCGGTGCCCGAACTGACGCCCCGCGCCCCCTCGGGACGCTCATCCGGTGCGCGTACGCGGCCCCCGGATCAGCGGAGGAGGCCGAACTCCAACGCCGGGAGCAGGAGAAACAGAAACACCGCGAGGGCGCGGCCGGAGAGCAACGCGACAGTGGGCATGTCCGAAAGTGTGCGGGTGCTGTCGTTCCGGACCATCACGGCCACGTCCGGTCCCCGACGAGACTGGAGCCCTCAGCACATCGAGAACGGGGACATCATGAGTACGACGGCTGCGGTAGTGGTGTACGGGGCGACGGGTCACACGGGTCGGTTCGTCGTCGCGGAACTGCGCAGGCACGGTTTCGCCACCATCGTCTCCGGCCGTGACGCGGCCCGGCTGGAGCAGTTGGCCGCCGAGTGGCCGGACGTGGTGGTACGACCGGCCGCCGTGGACGACCCGGCCTCGCTGGACCGGGCCCTCGCCGGCGCTGCGGCGGTCGTCAACTGCGCGGGACCGTTCGCGGTGACCGCGGGCCCCGTCGTCGAGGCGGCCCTGCGCGCCGGCGTTCCGTACGTCGACGTGGCGGCGGAGATCGAGGCCAACGCGTCGATGTTCGTCGACCACGCGGAAGCGGCCCGGAAGACCTGCACGCCCGTGGTGCCGGCGATGGCGTTCTACGGCGGACTGGGCGACCTGCTGGTGACGGCCGCGATGGGGGAGTGGCGCGCCGCGGACGAGGTGCACGTCGCGTACGGGCTGAGCAGTTGGCACCCCACGCCGGGGACCCGGCAGGCCGGCCAGGTCTCCCAAGAACGTCGCGGAGGCCGCCGGGTGCGGTTCGCGGACGGCGCGCTGCAGTACCACGACGACGAGCCGGTGGAGCAGGAGTGGCTCTTTCCGGAGCCGCTGGGCCGGCGGTCGGTGCTCGCGGAATTCACCATGGCCGACGTGGTCACCGTCCCCAGCCACCTTTCCGTGCCCGCGGTCCGCACGTACATGACCGTCGAGGCCGCCCGGGACCTGGCCGGGCAGGACGCGCCGGAACCGCGGCCGGTCGACGACCTGGGGCGGTCGGACCAAACGTTCGTCGTGGACGTCCTGGTCCGCGCGGGCGGCGTCGAGCGCCGCGCCACGGCCCGGGGCCGGGACATCTACGCGGTCACCGCGCCGCTGGCGGTGGAGGCCGTACGGCGCCTCCTCGACGGGCGCACCCGCACGACGGGCCTGGCCTCGGCCGGCGCGATGTTCGACGCGGCGGACTTCCTCCAGGCCCTTGACCCGCAACTGTCCGTGGAACTCCCGCACTTCTAGACGGAGGCGCCCGCCTCGCGAGCGGCCCCGTGATCGTGCATCTAATCTGGTGCCGCAAGAGGGCTACTTGACGAGCGGTTGCGAAACGGAGTGTGCGGTGCCGACGGGGGAGACGAGCGATGAGTTGGTCGGCAGGACGCTCGGGGGACGCTACCGGGTGACGGCGATGATCGGCCGCGGTGGAATGGGCGTGGTCGCCCGGGCCCAGGACACGCTGCTGGGCCGTGAGGTCGCCGTCAAGGTCCTGCGCGCGTACACGGACGCGGGCGGCCCCGAACTCGCCGACCTGCGCGCCCGGATGCAACGCGAGGCGCAGGCCGCGGCCCGGATCCGGCACGAGGGTGTGGTCACCGTGCACGACGTGACCTCGGAACAGGGCCTGCCCGTCATCGTGATGGAGCTCGTCGAGGGGCCGTCCCTCGACGACGTCCTGACCGAGCGCGGCCCACTGGACCCGTACGAGGCGGCGGCGATCGGCGCCAAGCTGATGGACGCCCTCGACGCCGCGCACCGCGCGGGGGTGCTGCACCGGGACGTGAAGCCGGGCAACGTGCTGCTGGAGCACGGCGGCCGGGTCGTGCTGACCGACTTCGGCATCGCCACGATGGAAGCCCCGGGCGACGAGTCACTCGCCAAACTGACGCGCCACGGTGAACTCGTCGGCTCGCTGGACTACCTGCCGCCCGAGCGCGCGCAGGGGCAGGAGCCCGGGCCGGCCTCCGACATCTGGTCGCTCGGCATGACGCTGTACGCGGCCGTGGAGGGCACGTCACCGTTCCGCCGCACCTCGGTGTGGTCCACCCTGTCGGCGATCGTCGCCGACCCGCTGCCCGAGCCCCGCCGGGCGGGACCGCTCGGCCCGGTGCTCCGGGCGCTCATGGCGAAGGACCCCGCCCACCGCCCCACGGCGGAGCGGGCGCGCACGATGCTGTCGGAGGTGGCCGAGAGCCCCGGGACGCGGGGCGCCCCGTCGCCGGCCACGGCCGTCGTGGCGCCGCCGGCGCACCCGTCCGTGGGGGCGCCGACTCCCGCCGCGCCCGCCTTCGGCCCGGCGCCCGGCTTCGCTCCGGCGCCCGACTTCGGCCCCGCTCCCAGCCCCGCTCCCGGCTTCGCTCCGGCGGCCGACTTCGGCCCGGCTCCCGCCTTTCGTCCGGCTCCCCACCCCGGTCACGCACCGGTCGCCGGGCCACCCGTGACCCCGCCGCGGGGACATTCGTCGGGCGGCTCCGCACGGGGACGCGGCCGTTCCCTCATCGCGGTGGCCGCGGCCGTCGCCGTACTCGGCGCGGGCGGCATCGCGTACGCCCTCACCGGCGGCCACGGTGGCGGGAAGGGCGGCCGGGCCCCGGCGGCGCTGCCGGCGAACACCCCCTCGGCGGGCGGCGACCGGCCGACGACGGCTCCGAGCGCGGCCCCCTCCCCTACCGGCGGGAAGCGGTCGGCCAAGCCCTCGCCGTCGGGCACGGCCGGTGCCCACGGGGCGGGCCCGAGCACGTCGGCGACCGCGGCCCGCCCCGGCCCCGTACCGACGGGCTGCGCCGGATGGAGCCACAAGGACCCCAACCCGGGCAGCTACGCCTACATGGCCGGCGACCACCACCTGGAGACCGGGCCCTACCAAACCTGCCCCGCCGTCACCCTGGCGAAGTCCGGCACCAAGGTCTGGTACCACTGTTACGTCGTCAACGCGCACGGCAACAAGTGGACGTACGTCCGCATCGAGGGCACGAACACTGCGGGCTGGATGTCCAACGACAACCTCACCCGTCAGAAGGGCTCCTCGACCCCCTGCTGACCCGCGCGTCGCGGCCGTTGGCGCGGCAGGAGGTCAGTCGCGGCCGATGCGGTTGCCGATCCATTCCAGCGCGGGCGGGATCTCGCGGCGCCAGGTGGCGAAGTTGTGGCCGCCGTGGTCCAGCGTGATCGACGAGACGCGGGCGGGAGCCTTCACCTTCTCGATGAACTTCTGCGTGGGCTTGTAGTTCGCCTCACCCTGAGTCGAGGTCGTCACGAGGAAGGACGTCTTGCCCTGCGGCAGGTGGTCCAGGCTCCACAGCAGGTCCGAGCGGCGTTCCTCGGCACTGTTGCCGTGGAAGAGGTCACCCGAGTACCCGTCCACCTCCGGGGCGTAGTCCGCAGACAGGCCCACCCCGGCCGCGTAGCTCTCCGGGTGCTGCAGCGCGAGCTTCAACGCGCAATAGCCTCCGGTGGAGTCTCCCATCACGGCCCAGCCGCGGGCGGTCGCGCCGCCGCGGTGGGGCGCGGTGCGGTAGGTGGCGGACACCGCGTTCGGGAGGTCGGCGGCGAAGAAGGTCTCGCTGCGCGGGCCGCCCGGGACGTCGACGCACTGGGTGTTGCGGGCCGATTCGGTGGTCGGCCGCATCATGACCAGGATCATCGGCGGTGTCTTCTTCTCCTTGACGAGGGCCCACGCCTTCTTCGGGTAGTCCAGCCCCTTGATCAGGTTCTCCGCCATGCCCGGGAACCCGGTGAGGACGACGGTCGTCGGGAACGTCCGGTCCTCGTTGCCCTTTTGGAAGTACTCGGGCGGCAGGTACACGTACGCGGGAACGTCGACCGCGGAGCGGGCGCCGTGCACCATGACCTTCTCGATCACGCCGGCCACCTGGGGCGGCCCGCCGCCGGGCGTCCCGGTCTGCTGCCGGCCGAGGACCCGTACGGGCTTGTCGGCGGCGTCCCGAGCGGGCGGAGGCGCCGGCTGCGAGTTGCCCGCCAGTTCGGCCCAGGATCCGTAGAGCAGGAAGGTGCGGTTCGCGACGAGCCCGACCGTGGCCAGGAGCAGCACCTGTATCAGGCACAGCAACCCCACCCGCCCCGCCACCCGTCTCCGGCCCCGCCCCCCGAGCCGAGGCCACCACCGGATCGCGGCGGCGAACGTGAGGGCGAGGACCAGTACGGCGATGAGCAAGGGGGTGGCGCTTGTCAGACTCACGGGTCGGTAAAGCCTCTGCGTCGTATCGGAACGGGCCGCCGCGGGCGTCCCGGTCGCAGCCGGGTTCGGCGCGCGTCAGCTTAGACAGGCTTATCCGTCGATCCGTTCCATGCCGGGCCCTTTCGGAGCCCGCGATTCGGCCGCCCGCCGTCCGGGCAGGCCGACAGGCGTCGGGCTTCCCTCCCCGCCGGCTCCCCTCCCGCCCGCCCCTCAGGGGGCCTCCGTCAGGAGGGTCTCCAACCCCGCGCACAGGAGCCGTACGCTGCGGACGTACTTCTCGTCCGCCTTCACCGCGAAGGCGGCGGCGACGGTCATGGGGTACCGCTCCCGCAGGGCCGCGCTCTCCTCGACCCCGATGGCCACGGAGGGGGATTCGCTCTGCTCCTGCAGGACGAAGCCGGTGGCATGGCTCAGCAGGGCGTCCGCCCCGACACCACCGTGCCGGGCGGGCAGGCCGGCCTCGCGCAAGGTCTCCAGCAGTCGCTCCATCAAGGTCAGCGCCCCGGTGCTGAGCACCTTGGGGCTGTCGGCGAACATCACGGCCCCGCCGGGGTGGCGCCGGATCGTGCGGCGCAGCGCGACGAGTTGGGCCTCGACCCGTTCCTGCCAGCGCACCTCGGGGCCCAGCGCGGCCAGGGCGGCGGTCCCCGCCTCGTACGCCTCCCGCGCGACCCGGTCCGCCATCAGCCGGATCAACTCGGCCTTGCCGGCCACGTGGTAGTAGAGGCTCCCGGCATGGACGTCGAGCCGCTGGGCCACCTTGCGCATGGACAGGCCGTGGTACCCCGACTCGGCGAACACCGCCATGCCGGCCTCGATGATCCGCTCCGCTGTCAGCTTCATGGAGGCAGCCTACCCGCGCTTTTCAAACACTGTTTGAAATTGGTCGGGCGTACGACTACTGTCATGCCCGAGACAAGTGACGGGGACCGAAGGGGGGTGGTGACGATGGGCTCATTGGTGTTCAGCGTGACCACGGCGGCATTGATGGTTGTGATGTTCAAGGGCGGACTGGCCCTGCTCGGCGAGGACACCCTGCGCGGGCGTCGCACGCCCTGGGCGGCAGTGGGCCTCACCGGCCTCGTCGTGGCCGGACTGGTGACGCAGTTCTGCTGGTCGGGCGCGATGGACGCCTTCGACAGCGACCCCTCCAAGTCCGGGTGGTGGCGCGTCGTCACCTCGGTCTTCATGCAGAACGGCGGCCTGTTCGGCGACGCGTGGAACCTCGCGACCATCGCCGTGGTCGCCGCGCTCACCGAGTGGTTCTGGGGCGCACCCCTCATGCTGGGCCTGTTCGTCGCCGGAATCCTCCTGCCGACCTACATCGACATGCTGTTCGGTGAGACCGCCCACAGCACCGACCCGCGTAATTTCGCCGGCAGTTCGGGTGCCACCTACTTCCTCGCCGCGACGCTCGCCGCACCCCTTCTGCTCCGCGCCCTGCGCGCCGGCCGGGGCGGGGTGAACGCGAAGGAAGCCCTGCTCGCCCTCGCCGTGCCCGTGTCGGGCCTGGTCATGTGGTTCGCGCAGTCCAACGGCCACGGTCTGGTGGCCGTCTACGGCTGCCTCCTCGGCGCCCTGGCCTGCCTCCTGCCCCGCCCCACCGCCCTCCGGCCCACCCCGCTCGGTCGGGAAGCCGCCCAACCGCCGTCGACGCCGTGAACCGGCGGTGACCTGGGCGCCCGCGCCCATGGCGATGCCCCCTGCCGTCCGGCAGGGGGGCATCGCCGCGTGTTGCGGTCAGTTGTTGGAGCCGACCGTGTTGTCGTGGCCCGCGTTGAACACGTCGTCGGCCGCGAACTGGAGCCAGTTGCCGAAGACGAAGGTGTACGAGGGCTCGGGCTGGTAGGTGACGTTCACGTCGGCGTTGGCGGCGGACGCACCGCCGAGGATGACGACACCGGCGGCGAGCAGGGTGACGAGAGCACGTACAGATCGCACGAATCCACCTTTTTCGTTCGGGTAAGGAACACCCTAGAAGGTAGGGAGGGCCCGCCGCGGTGTCGCGCCGCCCATCCCGTGCACGGGCAATCGCAAGCCGAATGGCCGAGTCGCCGGCGGCCTTGGCCTACAGACCCAGGCCCGGCGGGGACAGCGCGCCGAACCACACGTGCGTGACGGCGCTGACGTAGCGCGCCCCGCACCGGTCCGAGGGGACCACCAGCTGGCAGCCCGCCTCGTCGAGGTCGTCCCCGTCGAGGCGGGTGGCCAGCAGGACCGGGCTGCCGCCGAAGTCGGTGTCCAGCTCGGCCCAGGACAGGACGGTGTGGTGCCCGTCGCCGCCGCCGACCGCGAGCAGGAAGCGGCTTCGGTCCTTGCGCCGCCGGGCATCGAAGGCCGGCCCCGCGTCCGCGACCACGTCACGGAGCAAGGGGCCTTCGAACACATGGTGTTGGGGACCGTTCGTCGCGCAGTCGAAGGTGACCGCGGCTCGGTGCTGTGCCCAGTCCCGCAGGTCGGCGACGCTCAGGGTCGCCGGGTGGTCCAGGTCGCCGTGCAGCATGAGTTTGGCCATGCGTACGTCATTCCCGGAACGTCGCCTCCCGGAACCTCATCTGCGAGTTCGAAAGCCTGATACAACTCGCAGGTGTCAGGCGTTCATGCGTTTCTTCCTCGCATCTTCCGATCGTGCTTCGCCATTCGACGTCCCGTGTCACCGGCGTCTCGGTGAAGCGAACACCCGTCGTGTCGCGCAGGGCGTTGGCGAAGGCCGGGGCCACCGGGTTGAAGGGGCTCTCGCTCATCGACTTCGCGCCCAGCGGCCCGATCGCGTCCAACGTCTCCATGAAGTGCACCTCCGTGCGCGGGACGTCCGCGAACTGCGGGAGCCGGTAGCGGCGGAAGGCGGGCGTGGTGACCTCCCCGCGCTCGTCGGCCCCGCAGCCGATGCGGCCCGGCGGCGCGCTTCTTGGCGAACGCGGCGAGGACCGCGCCGTCGACGCACCGGGCCCCCTCCGGCGTGCGGTGGGAGCGGAGCCGACCCGACTCCCCCCACCGGCGGACGGTCCCGGGAACTCACGCGCAGCGGATCGGCGGCCTGCCCGATGGAATACGACGGCACGCCCGCAGCCTGGTGGCTGCCCGGCCCCCTTCCGCCCGGGTCGCCGGAGCGGGCCGAGCGGGACGGATAATGGCGACTCCCATCAAGAGAGTGGACGGTCATGACGCTGACGGAAGGCCGGCGGGTGAAGCTGGCGGTGGACATCGGGCTGACCGAGGCGGTTGCCCTGACCGCGGGTTCCCCGACGGGGGCGGGCGCGGGGTTCCTGATCCTGGCGGCGGGAACCGAGGGCACCGTGGATCGGGTGGTGGGGGAGCGGGATCCGGGCCGGGAGGTCCGCGAGTACGAGCGGCTCGCCTCGCTCCTCGACTCCTTCGGCCACGACATGCCGCCGCAGAGCAAGAGGGAGTTGGAGGAGAAGATCGCCTCCCTGGAGCCCGCATGGACCGCCCACCAGGCGCACGGCGCGGGCGTCACGGTCCGGGTCCGCTTCGACAACGGCTTCGTTCTCGACGGCGCGCGCGACGATGTGTTCACGCCGGCCTGACAGCGACAGCGACAGCGTCTGCGTCTGCGTCTGCGCCGAGGCGCGAGTCGGGTGATGTCGTCGTTTCCTCACATTTTCCCGTCCGAGACGAGGACGATGGGAGAACCGGCTCGCCGAGGAGGACGAATGAGGACACGGCACGCACGGGCTCGTGGCTCCCGGGCCATGGGCGCCAGGCTTACGCGCACGTCTGGCACGTCACCCGCGTGCTTGGGTCGTCTTCGGGGCGGTGCTCCTGACCACGCTCGCCACCACGACGCCGGCCCAGGCGCTGCCGGCGTGCCCGAGCAACGCGATCTGCTTGTGGAGGTTCCAGGACGGCACCGGGGACCTCTACGTCTGGCGGGGCGGATATGTTGACCTGCCCGCCAAGTTCGTCGACCACGTCTATTCCTTCCGGGCCAACAGGACCGGAGCGTTCATCGACTGGGCGAAGGGCAAGGACTGCCACCCCGTCCACAAGGGTGACTACGGCAGCAACTACGGACAGCGCTTCGGCTCCAAGATGGACGCGGTCGGCGACAACTGTTGAGGAGGGCGGACCGGGGAAATGGATCACGACTGCGGGCGGTTGTACGGGGCGTGTCTCACGATTCCCGCCGGACCGACCGCGTCCATCCCCTGCTGGCCGACCGCTTCAGCCCCTATGCGTTCGACCCGTCCCGTCGCGTCGACGATCACACCCTCCATCTGCTCCTCGAAGCCGCCCGCTGGACGCCGTCCGCCGGGAACTCCCAACCGTGGGGCTTCCTGCCGGCCAGGCCCGGCGAGCGGGATCACGCGCGGGTACTGCCACACCTCGCGCCCAGCTCCTTCCGGTGGGCGAAGGACGCCGGCTTGCTCGTCGTCACGCTGACCCGACGCTACGTCGACGATTCTCCGCTCGTGTACTCCGAGTTCGCCGACTACGACCTCGGCCAAGCGGTTGCCCACCTGAGCCTCCAAGCCCAGAGCATGGGGCTGGCCACCCACCAGTTCCGGGCCTTCGACCTCGAAGCCCTCACCAAGGAGTTGGCCCCCGACCCGGGGTGGGAGATCGTCTCCATGCTCGCGATAGGCGGGGCGGCCGACGAGCCGCCCGCGGTACGGCAGCGCCGCAGCGCTGCCGACCTCCGCACCGCGCCCTGGTCGACGTCGACGCGGTGACCGGCGGTCAGTCGGCCTGTGGGCGCGCGGGCCGGGTTACGGCGGAGTCCGCCCGACCGCCGGCCCCGAGGAGGCCCGTCGACTGGAGGGCGCTCCGCCGCTGGAGGCGCGGGAGTTCCCGCTTCGAGAGGAAGGTGACCACCGGCGGCATCGCGGCGCGGACGGGCTGGGTGGCCCGGAGCCAGGCCGGGGCGTACACGGCCGCGCTGCGCCGCTCGACGGCCCGCACCATACGGTCGGCCACCGTCTTGACCGGATAGACCTTCCTGGCGGGTCGCGGCATGTGTGCCCGCAGCTCGCGCAGGACGGGATGGTCGTCCGCGTCGCGGATCATGTCGGTGTCGGTCCAGTTGAGATATGCGATGCCCACGTCGACGCCCTCGTGGGCGACCTCCGCCCGCAACGAGTGGGCGAACGACTCCACACCGGCCTTCGAGGCGCAGTAGGCGCTCATCATGGGCGCCGCCCCGATCGAGGCCAGCGAGGCGATCTGCAGGTAGTAGCCGCGGCAGGCGCGCAGGTCGGGCAGGAAGACGCGGGCGGTGGCGGCGCTCCCGATGAGGTTCACCTCGATCACCCGGCGCCAGAGCGAGGGGTCGGACTCGGCGAAGGGGCCGCCCTCGGCCACCCCGGCGTTCGCGATCACGATGGAGGGGGGCCCCAGGCTGTCCCGTACGGCGGCGGCCACCCGGCGCATCCCGTCGTCGTCGGTCACGTCGACCTCCCAGCACCGCGCCACTCCGGGGATCGAATCCCGGACCTCGGCGAGGGTCGACTCCTCCCGGCCGAGGAGGGCGACCGCGGCTCCCCGTCGGGCGAGTTCCCGCGCCAGCGCCGCGCCCAGTCCGCGGGCGGCGCCGGTCACGACGGCAGTGCGGTCTTGCAGAGGACGTACAGAGCCTGTCGTCACGTGGTCCTCCTCGCTACGGAAGGTGCCCCCGCCGGCGCCTCGCACCGCGTGGGCCCGGCGAGTCGTTCTCTCACCATAGGCACCGGATCCGACGCCTGCCGGTCCACCTGCGCGCGGATGAATCCGATAGAAGGCGCATCCAATCGGATGAAAGAAGAGGACACCGCCATGACCAAGGACGACAAGCTCGGTTAGGGCGACCGGGTCACCTGGAACGGCCACGGCACGACCGTGTCGGGCGAGGTGAAGAAGAAGATCACCAAGCGGACGAAGCCGGCAGGCCGCATCGTCGACGCCTCGAAGGACGAGCCGCAGTACGAGGTGGAAAGCGACGCGTCCGGCCGTAGGGCCGTCCACAAGCCGCAATCGCTGCGCAAACGCGGCAACGGCGCGTGAGGGGCCGAGCTTCACGCCTCCGGCGCGCGGCGTCCGTCCCGCGTCACGAAGGTGATCAAGGCGGAGAGCGCGAAGGTCACCACCAGCGTCGTCACCATGATGAGGCCGACGCCGATCACGAACAGGCCGCTGGAGTCGTCGGACCAGTCGTACCAGGCGGCGGCGGTCAGACCGGCCGTGGTGCCGAACACGGCGATCGGGGTGTGCCGCCGGGATGCCGCCCAGCACACCGGCCCCACCAGGGTCACCACGAGCCCGATCACCTGCCAGGCCTCATAGGGGCCGGTCACCGACCCGTCGGGGTGCACGTCGCGACGCTGGTCCCAGCCCAGCCAGGCGCCCCATGCCGCAACCGGCGCGAGAAGCAGGAAGAGGAAAGCGAAGGGGAAGTGTACGGGGGTGGATTTCCACGGTCTCGGGCGCATGGCCCCAGCGTCCCTGCCCCGGCCGGCGCCCGGGAAGCGCTCGCGTACTCACCTCGTCTTGAGTACCCGGGCCCCCCGCGGTGCGGGGGAGGGCGCCGGGCGATGTCCGTTCACCCGGGCGGTCCGCCGCCTCTCATGCCACTCACGCTGCTCACGCCGGTCCCGGGTCCCGGTCGCTGCGGCCGAGATCCGGATCGGACACCGGATCGGACACCGGATCGGACACCGCGAAGGTCCCGTCCACGTAGCGCACCACCAGCTCCCGCTCCCCGCCCGAAGCGGCCTCCGCCGCACGCCGCAGCTCCACCCGACGCGCCCCGCTGTACCCGCCGCTGCGCCAGTAGGGATGCGCGCTGATCCGGCACGACAGCCGGATCAGCTCCCGCCGCAGCCCGGCTCCGCCCCCGCTCCCGTCGGGCCGGAGGGCGAGCAGATTGTACGTACGGGTCCACCTTTGCTGGAGCTGGATGAGGTCATCGGGGAAGGGGAGGGACTTCATCCACTTATTCAATCAGGTGTTCGAATATCTGCGCGAGCCGCCACATCGGACGGTCATGGTCAGGCGGCGGGCTTCCCCGCCGCGTCCGGGGTGACTGCGGGCGCGGCGTCGGTACGCAGCAGCCATGCCATGGCCAGTCCCACCATGACGAGCAACGCCCCGTCGACGGCCAGACCCGTGCCGGCGCTGACCGAGGCGATGAGGATGCCGCCGAGCAAGGTTCCCAGCGGGCCGAACGTGCTGGTGAGGGCGACGTAGTAGGCGCCGGCCTCCTTGAGATGCCGTTCGGGAAGATGCTGCTGCATCACGGTGCTGATGATCGCCGGGAACGGGGCGTAGATCAGGCCGCCGACCAGCATGGCCGCCCAGGCCACGGCCAGGTGCGTCGGGACGGCCACGACGACGGTCACGGCCCCCCAGGCCGCCGCGATCAACGCCGCGTACCGCCCGTGGGCCGATGAGCGGCGGGCGCCGACGAGCAGGTTCCCCAGGACGGCGCCGATGCCGAATGCCGCCCACAGGCCGCCGAGCACGGATTCCGCGCTCCGGCCGCCCGCGCGCTCCTGTGCGATCAACGGCAGGCCGACGACGAACGGCCCGTAGAGGAGGAGGAAGAGCGCCGCCAGGACGAACAGGCCCAGGACGTCCGGATGGTCGCGGAGCCCACCACCCAGGAGGCGGCGGCGTCGGGGTCCCTCCCCGACCCGCGCCCGCGCGTGCGTCTCTCCCTGCGGCTCCTGTGGTTCGTGCGGCCCGCCGGGCAGGGTCAGGAGCAGGGCCGAGTAGAAAAGGAAGCTCAGGGCGTCGATGCCGAGGACGAGCCCGGCGTCGGTGAGGGAGATCAGCAGGCCGGCGAGCGCCGGTCCCACCATCGACGCGCCCTGTACGGCGTTCGCGAGCAGGGTGTTCGCCGTGAACAGCATCTGGGGCTCGACCAGTTCCCGGGTCATCGCCCGCGCACCGGCCCCGGCCAGGGGGCGGGTGAGAGAAGCCAGGCCGAGCAGGATCAAGTAGCCCGCCAAGTCGAGCCCGTCGAACAGTGCGAGCAGGGCCGCCGCGCCCAGGACACCACCGCGCCAGCCGCTGTCGATCAGCAGGAGGGTGCGGGAGCGTACCCGCGCGATGCGGCGCGCGGCCGGCATGCTGGTGGCGATGCCCGGGACCAGGTACGCCGCGCTCGCGAGGGCGATGGCGATCGGTTTGGTGTCTCCGTGCGCCAGCCGCATGGCGAACACCACGACGGTGACCTCGCTCATCGCGTCCCCGAAGCCGGACAAGCTCTCACCGAGGAAGTACCGGCGGAACAGTCGACCCGAGAGGACCCGCCTGTAGGCGGTGAATGTGCTCACGCGTGCTTCCTCGGCGGTCATGTACCTGATCATGCCGTGAGGCGACGTCAGATCGTCCGGGGGCCCGTCGACGAGGCGTCGCGCGCCTGGCGGGGCGGTCCGTCAGCCCTCGCGGTGGGAGAGCGGTTCGGAGCCCGAGGTGACGGCGATGTAGGCCGGCCCGTCGTACTCCTCGGCCGGGACGGTGGGGCGTAGGTTCCTGCGGTAGGTCCGTCGTGGCACCACGGCGCCGAACCCCATTGGTTGTGGCACCGGCCGAAATCGGCCTGCGATTCACCGAGGTGCCTTCACATCGGCCGGAGGGGTCAAGCATGATGGAAGTCGGTCAGTTCGAGGTCCGCCGCCGGTTCGAGCTCCGCTACGAGCAGCGGTTCAAGTGCTGGCTGCGGAAGGTCGACAGCGAGCTCGCCTTTCTTCCGGGGCCCGAAGGCCGGTCGATCGACTGGATCCGGGATCTCTATCGTGAGCACGGTGAGCTGCCGGCGAGCCGCTTCGCCCTCCTGGCCTTCGACCGCAAGGCGCGGACCACGTCGGGCGCCTTGAAGTGCGTAGCGGATGCCGCGGGAACCGCCACGCGACTCGACATCCCCACCACGCCGGAATTCCTGCCCCCCAGTGCGGATTTGCCCATGGGTAACGTGGCCGTCGCGGGATCGGCCATTCAGTCGTTCGATCGCCAAGGAGTGTGGGCGGAAGTCGCCGACGCCGTTCAGACGTACGTCGCCGACCGCCACGTCACGGTGTGGCCGCTCTGTCGCACTCATGGCCTGGGCCTTCATGCCGTCGTCCGCGGAGGCGAGGCCATCTGGTGGTGCAACGGGTGGGGTCACCTCGACTGCGCCATCTCGCCGCGCACCACCCAGGGCAAGGGCCGCGGCGGAAAATGGCCGCAAGCGCGGCCGCCCGAGCCCGGCCCGGCTCACCGGTGACGAACGGGCGGGCGCGGGCCGAGTTCGGCGCGCCTTCAGGGGCCGGTCTGCTTGCCGGCAGGAGGGAGCGCACGTAAGAGGTCCCACAGGGGGCGGGCGCCGCCGGCCCATTCGGCGAGCAGGTGGCGGTCGACCAGGTGGAGCCGTTGGGACTTCGCGAACTGGACGGCGTTGGCGGTGATGCGCCCGTTGGTCAGCATGACCAGGACATCGCCGTGGTGGACCTGCCTGCCGGTGCCGTTGAGGACGTGGAGGTCGGGGGTGCCGACGGGCCAGCCGTAGGAACTCACACTCGACATGCGGCAGTTCGTCGCGACGTACCGCGTACCGACTAGCTGTGCAGGGCGGCGTCGAGCATTCGGCCGGCGACCGCCGTGAGTTCCGCCAGGTCGGGCGCCGGTCGGGTGCGGGCCATCGCGCCGGCGAGACGGTCGAAGAGTACGCCTTCGGTCCAGGCGACCAGCAGCTCGGCGGACTCGTGGGGCCTGGCGGCGCCCAGCGCCGCGAGCACGGCGGTCGCACGGGCGCGGGACGCCAGGCCGGCCCGATGGAAGGCAGACTCCAACTCCGCTGTGCGCGCGGCCTCAAGGCTGAGCTCGTAGCGGGCTAGTTGGCGTTCGCGGCCCGCGGTCAGCCAGCGGTGGAGCGTTGCCCCGAGGCGGGCTGCGGCTTCGTCCCGAGAGACCGGCTGCGCCGGCTCGATGTCATCCAGGTCGAGTTCCTCGATGCGGGCGTAGCAGGCGCCGATCAGCGCCGTACGCGTACGGAAGTAGTACGAGGTGCTGCCGGCGGGCAGCGCCGCCGCGGTGTCGATCGCGCGATGTGTGAGTCCTCGCAGGCCGGCCGCGGCCACGGTGGCGATCGCCGTGTCCGCGATGAGGGTGCGTCGGTCGGAAGTGGACATGTCCTCACTCTATAGCTGTAGAGTGAGGAAACCCTCTACATTCGTAGAGGGTGCGATGCTCGAACGGATCGGATGAGGTGTCCCATGGCGAGTCGGCACGCGGTTGTGGTCGGGGCCGGAATCGGCGGCCTCACGGCCGCCGTCGCACTGCACCGCCGGGGCTGGCGGGTCACTGTCTGCGAACGGGCCTCCGAGCCGCGCAGCACCGGCGCCGGCATCGGCCTCGCGCCCAACGCGCTGCGCGCATTCGACGCAATCGGCGTGGACGCGGCCCACGCCGCCGGCAGCGGCGTACCCACGACGATGGGCGTACGCCGTCCCGACGGCCAGTGGCTCACCCGGACCGACACCGCCGACATGGCGGCCCGCTACGGAATGCCGCCGATCGCCGTCCCCCGCCAAGCCCTCACCGCCGCCTTGGCCGCCGCCCTGCCGCCGGAGGCGCTCTGCTACGGCGTCGCGGTGACCGCCGTCGACGACGCCGGCCGCCCGGTCATCCGTACGGCAACGGGCCCGGATCGTATGGCAACCGGACCGGCCCGCACGGCGAGCGGCCCGGACCTTCCCGCCGATCTGGTCGTCGCCGCCGACGGAATCCACAGCCCCTTGCGGCGCGCGTACTTCCCGCCCACCCCGGTCTGCACTACATCGGGGAGACCGCCTGGCGGACCATCGTCGACGCCCCGGACCTGCACATATCCACCATGAGCGAGACGTTGGGGCGGGGCGAGCGGTTCGGCGTGACCCCGCTGTCCGACGGCCGGTTGTACCTCTACGCCACCGCGGTCGTCCCGGCCGACACAGGGTCGGTCGACCCCCGCGCCGAACTCCGCCGTCGCTTCGGTTCGTGGCACGACCCGATCCCGGCGCTGTTGGACCGCGTCGACCGCCTCGACCCCGCCGACATCCTCCGCAACGACCTCTACGATCTGGCCGCCCCGCTGCCACGCCTGCATCACGGCCGGATCGCCTGGCTCGGCGATGCCGCCCACGCCATGGCGCCCAATCTCGGCCAGGGCGGCTGCCAGGCCATCGAGGACGCCGTGGTCCTCGCCCACCTCCTGCCGGCGGGGGACGGCGCGGACGGCTCGGATCGCATCCCGGCCGCCCTCGCCGCCTACACCGCCGCCCGCCGCGACCGCACTGACGCCGTGCGCGTCCGGGCCCGCCGCGTCGGCCGCCTGGGCGCCCTCCGCAACCCGCTCGCGGTGGCGGCCCGCGACCTCGCGGTCCGCGCCACCCCGGCCCGTTTCGCCCTACGCGGCATGGACGACCTGTTCGACGGCTTCCGCCTCCCCGGTTAACGGGAGCGGGCGACTGCCGCCCTGCCGGCGTCGTAGCGCCATGGCGTCCACCGGAAGCGGTCCGACCGGTCCGACCGGTCCGACCGGTCCGACCGGTCCGGCTGACCTCGGTGCGAAGGGTGGCGCGCGGACGCCGGCGCCTGCGCGTCCGGAGCCGAAGCCCTCGCCATGGGCCAGGACCTGATCCGCGCCGGCGGGCCGACGTGGTGGTCGCCGGCGGCGTCGAGGCGTGCCTGCACCCCTTCACGCTTGCGGCCTTCGCCCAGGTGAAGGTGTTGTCCGCGGCGTCCGAGAACCCGGAGGCGGTGTCCCGCCCGTTCGACGTGGCGCGGTCCGGCTTCGTCATTGGCGAGGGCGCGGGAGTCATGGTGCTGGAACGTGCCGGGTTCGCCGAAGCGCGCAAGGCGCGGACCTACGGGTCGTTGGCCAGCAGTGCGGTGACCTCCGGCGCCCACTACATCACCGCCTCCGATGCCGGCGGTCAGGTGTTGATCTCCTGCGGTGCGGTGCGGTGCGGTGCGGTGCGGCAGGGCGGGGGGGGCGGGGCGGGGGGAGATGGTCCTGCCCCGTTGGACAGAGGGCTCACGTAATGTCGACGTACTCCCAGACCTCGTAGCGGACGGCCTATCACCTGTGAGCACGCACCCGAGCACCGAGCACGCGTCGGAACCCCGACCGGGCTGTCGGTCGCCCGCGGACCGGCTCGGGGGCCCGTGGGCGAGCGGTCACATATCCCCACGCGGAATCGTCGACCTCCGAGGGCCGGCCGGTCGGGATGTCCGGCTCTCCTACCCGTGCGACGCGGCGGTTGTGGTCGCCGGACTTCCCGGCAGCGGGAAAAGCACGTTGCTCCGCGCGTGGTCCCCTACCGCCACAGTGGTCGATCCCCGCGTCACCCGCACCGCCTGCGAAGCGCGCATGCCGACGTGGCTTCCCTACTCGGCCTACCGGCCGTGGGCGCGGCTGGAGCACATGCACCGGACGCGTGGAGAACTACGGGGCCACCACCGCCCTGTGCTCATCCACGACTGTGGCAGCAGGGGCTGGATGCGGCGCTGGCTCGCGCATACGGCTCGCCGGGCGGGGCGCCCGCTGCACATGGTCATGCTGGACGTCGGCCCCGAAGAGGCGCTGTCGGGTCAGTACGCCCGTCGTCGGCTGGCGTCGCGCCGTGTTTTCCACCTCCACCAAAGGGGTCTGACGAGACTGCTGTCGCGAGTCGAACGCCAAGGGTTGAGCAGGCTCCCGGGCGTCACTTCCCTGGTTCTGCTCGATCGTGGCCAGCGGGACCGCGTGACAGAGATACGGTTCGGGCTGCCTCATGGGTGAGGCGAACGATGCGGCTCACCCCTTGCGTGGAGGCGGAGACGGAGACGGGCTGAGCCGGCCGGGGTTCACCCGCCCGCCCGCCCGCCCGGCCGGAGCGTGCCGGTTGTTCAAGGACGGTCTCGCCGGCTGGACATGACCCGGGTCATATCGCCAGGCCGGTGGGCGCGGACCGCCTGGCCGTGGTCAGGGCGCGGATGGCGATGTGCTGGGAGTAGGCGAGCAGGCCGATGGTGATCGCGCTCATGACGACGGCGAAAAGGGCGTGGCCGAAGGTGGAAGTGATCGTCAGTCCCAAGGCCTTGAGGGCGAAGTGACTGCCGACGCGCAGAGCGATGAGCCCGAAGGCGATCTTGCGGGTTTCCTTTCCGCGCCACAATGCCTTGGCCAGACCGATGCGCTTGCGCATCAACGTCAGGGAAACGGTGATGTTCACAGCCAGGGCCACCAGAAGCACGGGCCATGCCGAGGGGAACGCCTGGAGTATGTCGAACGCGGCCGCGAGCACGCCTTCGAAGGCGAAGAACCAGATCGGCAGCCGGTAGTCGGCGGGTGCCAGGGCGCTGATGTCGATCGGTTCGGCCGGTGCGTTCTTTTTGCCGAGGATGTTCATGGTCGTTGTCCCCCGTGGTCGTGTTGTGATCGTCAGTTTGCCCGGGGGAGAGCCGCGGTCGGCAGGGTCTCGGGTCACGTGTGCCATATGACAGCTGTCATGGCAGGTGTCGAAGTGCTGGTGGTTCGGGCTCTCCTTCCGCCCTCTATCTCGAACCTGTGTTGTTCTTAGAATGGCGGTGTGGAAGACATCGAAGCGATCGCGGCGTTGCAGGATCCGGTGCGGCGCCGTCTGTACGAGTACGTCGTGAGGCAGGGCCACGAGGTCGGCCGTAACGAGGCCGCGGAGGCGGCCGGGGTGGCCCGTACGCTCGCTGCACACCATCTGGACAGGCTGGTCGAGGCCGGACTGCTGGAGACCGGCAGCCGCCGATTGACGGGCCGCTCGGGGCCGGGGGCGGGGCGTCCCGCCAAGGTCTACACGCGGACCGGGACCGAGTGGGCGGTGTCGCTGCCCGCGCGTGACTACCGCACAGCCGCCGATCTGCTCGCCGAGGCCGCGGAGCAGGCCGGGCTGGACGCCACGCTCTGCGCGGCCGCGCGCCGCCGGGGCGAGGCGCTGCGCGGCTCGGCGGCACCCTGCACCGGCCTCGAAGAAGCCGTGGAGATCCTGGCTGCCCGGGGCTACGAACCGCACATCGAAGACGGCGAGGAGACGGCCGGGGCGGACGCGCGCGTCGTCCGCATGCGCAACTGCCCCTTCCACGCTGTCGCCGAGCGCTTCCCGCCACTCGTCTGCGGCATGAACTTGGCGCTGCTGGAAGGGCTGTTCGGCGCGGACGGCCCCGTACACGCCCGCATGGACGCCCGACCGGGGGAGTGTTGTGTGGTGGTGAGTTCTAAAAACAATTCTCATTGACATAGAAAACCGGGTCGTGTTGGGATATGGCCATGACCGCATCCGACGCGCCTTCAGTCCCCTTCGCGCACCTCGCCCAGCTCAACGTCGCCACGCTCCGACACCCCCTCGACGACCCGCGCATGGCGTCGTTCGTCGAGATGCTCGAACCGGTCAACGCCGTCGCCGACGGCACGCCCGGCTTCGTCTGGCGGCTCGTGGACGAGGGCGCGGCCGACGCCACGGAGCTGCGCCCGGCGGGTGAGGACGTCATCGTGAACCTGACGGTCTGGGAGACGCGGGAGGCGCTGTGGGACTTCACCTACCGCAGCGGGCACTTGGAGGTGATGCGGCGGCGTCGCGAATGGTTCGAGCGGCACATCGAGGCACACTTGGTGCTCTGGTGGGTTCCCGCCGGCCGCCTTCCGACCGTCGGCGAAGCCCTGGAGCGGTTGGCGGACCTGCGGGCGAACGGGCCGTCCCCCCGCGCGTTCACCTTCACCTCCTCCTACCCAGCCGCCGAGGCCGCGCAATATCTCCGGACCCAAGAGCTCCGGACTGTGCCGCAGGCGCACCCCGAACCCTCCGCCGGGGGCGCGCGGCCGATGCCGACCGGGGGCCCGGCGGCGCTATAGGAAGGGGTCCTGGTCGAACCGGCGGAGAGAATCGGCTTCGGCGACCCGCTGAACCAGGCATTGACGATGGATGCCTTGCCTCGCACCGGGCCGGGCGCTCGCGCCTGAGCCGCGGAGTGGGGATGGCTCATCAACCCCTGGGCAGAGGGCGGTCGTTTCGCATACGTGGCATCGCGTACTCTCCATTCGCAGACGCAGACGCAGACGCAGACGCAGACGCAGACGCAGGGAACGGGTCCGGGAACCCGGGGCCGGACCTGGGCCGCCGACCGGCCCCCCGGGTCGAGTGCCCCTGAAGACGCGCCGCTCGCAGATCAGGCGCGGGCCGCCTCACCCGGCGGGTCACTCATTGGTGGCATGTCCGCGAGCCGGCGCCCGATCGCCGCCAAGGGTCGGACACAGTGAGGGAATGCGCTGCCGGTTCCTGCCTCTTGTACTCACCGCACTGCTGACCGTCTCCGGCTGTGTGACGATCAACGGCACTGATGGCAAACCGGCCGGGGTCAGCGTCGCGCCCAGTGTCTCTGTCCCGCACGCAGCCGCGGACGTCCCGTTCGGCGCGTGGCCACTCGGGGAGTTGCCGCCGGAACCCGCCCCGGCACCGTCCCTCGCGAGTGGTGGGGACAGCGAGCCGACAGGTCCGATCCGGCCGGATCCGGGTCGGGCCCGCGACGGTGCCGAATGGGACGGCGGCGACCAGGCAGGTCGGCACCACCGTGCCGACCCGGGCAACCAGCGCTCCCGCACACAGGTCCCGCCCTCGAAACCCAGACACAGGGAGCAGCACCGGTCTCGCCCGGCGCCCGCCCCGAGCGCCCGATCCGCCGCCGGGCGCATCGAGATGGCGGAGCTGTGCAGGGCGTCCCAGGGGGTCACCAACCCGTCGATCACCGGCCTCTGTCGCGGTACGTACGGGCGCTAGCCGTATCGGGCCGACGACGACCAACACGGCCTCGAAGCCACCTACGCGGCGCCGCACGGCAGTTAACAGGATCAGGTGTTCCCGGCCTCAAGCGCCGGCCCGCACCCGCCCCCGTTACTGCCCCGGCTCGGCGCGCCGGAGGCGGGAGACGCCGCGCTCGTGTCCGGCCGTGCCCTTCCGGATGCTCTGCGCCCGGTCCATCTGTCCCCAGCCGGCGCCGCTCGCCGCGTTCACCTCTTCCCGCACGTCCCGGAGGCCGTAGTGGGCGAACAACTCTTCCTCCTCGGCGACGGTCAGGACGCTCCCGCAATCCAGCGCCGCACACGGAGCCTGCTCGATCAAGGACACGGAATACGGGAGGACCAGGTGTTGCTCCTTCAGCGAAGCCTGCCGCAGCGGAACGAACACGCCGCCCAGCCCCGACGAGCGGTCGACGATCCGTGCCCATTCCGGCCTGCCGGTGGTGTCGTCCACCAGGACGTACTCCACCCCGCCGAGTCGTTGACCCTGCTCCGTCTCGGCCGCACAGGTGGCCAGTGCCGACAACTGCTCCTGAGTGATCACCGCTGCTCCTCGCCTGCCTGCCGTGCCCCTGTCGCTCACCCGCCTACCCAGGCGTCGCCGGCTGAAAAGGGCGGTCGGGGCCCCGTGCCGGTCTCCTCCGCCGGTCGCTCCGCCCGTCCTGGCTCGCCAGATTCGCGCATATTGAGTGGTTTAGTTCCAGGTGGTGCGGTTAGTCACCTCTATACCGGGGGCGGCGCGGCCGTCCCCGGACCACGACGGGAGGTGAAAACAATGGCACTGCCGATCCGACGACACGGAAGCGGTCCGGGTGCAGTGCTGAGGGGCCTGGACCCGTTCACGGACTTCGAGCGCATGTGGGACCAGATGGGCCGGTTCCTGGAACATGCTGCCGCGCCCACCGCGAGCAGCGCGGCCTGGCTGCCGATGGCCGAGGAGAACGAGAACGACAGCTCCTACACGGTCAAGCTGGAGCTCCCCGGCTACCCGGCCGAGAACATCGACATCGAGGTCGAAGGCGACCAGCTCGTCATCAGCGGCGAGCTGTCCGAGGAACACCACGGGAAGGTCCTCACGCGCAGGCAGGGCAGCTTCATGTACCGCACCAGCCTGCCGGCCGGGGTCGACCCCGAGCACTGCGACGCCGATCTCGACAGCGGTGTCCTCATCCTGACCATCCCCAAGGCGACTCGGCAGCAGCCACGCCGCAAGATCGAGATCGGGCATGGGCGGCACTCCATGGAAGGAAAGAGCCCGACCGAGCTCGCGGGGGAGAGGGCGATGACTCCTGCCGAAGAGCACAACGCCTTCGTGGCGGGCGGCGCGGACGATGCCACCCGAGGTGAGCGCCGCGGCGGGGCCCCTGACGGCACCGCTCCCGGCGGATCCCGGCCCGAGCCCCGGCCCCCGGGCACCTGACGACCCGGCGCCCCGCCCGGAGAAGACTGACCGGGCGGGCGCGGCGCGGAGTCCGTCGGGAATAACGGGAGGACGACGGGAGACGCGGCCGGACACAATGCGGCGATGGTTGATCACGTCACGTGCCCGCGCTGATGCCGATGTTCCGGGACGCGGAGGCAAGGCGGCTGACCGGCAGCCACGGCGGCGGCGAGCCCGACGAAGCGCGGATCCGCACCTGGTACGACACTCGCGGGAACCAGGACGACAGGCTGGACCTTGCCGTGGTCGAGCCGTCGACGGGGAACGTCGTCGGCGAGCGGTTCTCGGCGCGCGGTTCTCCACGGTCTGCACGGATCTCGTTGGAGGTCTACGCCTTCAACCCGCGGGCTCGTCGCGTCCACGAGAAGGTGGGGTTCGTCGCCGAGGGCGTGCTGCGCGATGCGCTGCTCCGGGACGGCGAGCGGGTGGAGGCGGTGGTGATGTCGATCCTGGCGCCGGAACGGCTCGTGCACCGCGGCCATCCCGGGTAACGGGAAGCCGCCGGTTCCACAACCACCGGCACACCGGCCCCCTGATACATGCCACGTGAGGCAGGTCACAGCGGGGAACTGTCACGTTCCGTCGGCTCCGACGGGTCTGAGTGGTGGCAGGCGCAGACACCCGAGGAGGACCCGACCGTGGAAACCATGAAGAACATCATCGTGTGCACCTCCGTCTCGCACGGCAACACGCGTCGTATCGCCGACGCCATGGCCGGGGTACTGAGGGCGAAGGTCGTCACCCCCGAGGAAGCCGACCCTGCCGAGGCGGCGGACGCCGGCCTCGTAGGATTCGGCTCGGGCGTCTTCTACGGCAAGCTCCACCCCCGGTTGACCGGCTTCGTCAAGGCCTTGCCCCCGAGGCGGGGGCGGGCGTTCGTGTTCGCCACCAGTGGACTTCCCGAGCTACCGTCGGCGCCCTTCAGCCGCCCCCTGGTTCGCCTCCTCGTAGCCAAGGGCTACGAGGTGGACGGCACCTTCTCGTGTCGGGCGTTCGATACCTGGGCGCCGTTCAAGCTGGTCGGCGGCATTCACAAAGAGCGGCCGAACGGCGGGGACCTGAGCGCCGCGCGGGACTTCGCCGAGCGCGTCATGAAGGCCGCCGCGACCGCGCGCCAGCGCCAGTAGACCTCCCGCCGGACCCTTACGGGGGTAGGGGCCGGCGGGACCCCTTTCGGCGGCCTCGGTCGGGGCGCTCCTGACCCAAATGGCGGCTCATGCGGCGCGGGACGGCGGGGCGCCGATTTGAGGACGGTCGCGGCTGCCTCGGGCGCCAGTAGGTCGGCGGCCCGGGGCTTCCTCACGCGCCGTCCGCTCATGACGGCGCCCCGCACGGCCCGTTCGTAGGCGGGCAGCCGTCTCGCGCCGTCCGCGTGAGACTGCGTAGGCCGTTGCCTGTGGGGTAAGCGCGGTGTACTGCCGGCGAATCGAGGAGGTCCCACATGTCGGCGCGCCCGAGTCCGGCCCCCACGGAGCAGATCCCCCTCGGCTCACTGCTGGGCGGCCGCTACCGGATTCGAGCCCTCATAGGCTCCGGTGGGACCGCGGACGTCTTCCGGGGCGTCGACCAAGTCCTGGGGCGCGAAGTGGCGGTCAAACTCTTCCGCCCCGGAGCGGACACCGTCACCGCCGACCGTTTCTGCGACGAGGCGCTGACCCTGGCCCGGCTGTCGCACCGCGCCCTCGTCACCGTGTATGACGTCGGGCGCCATGGGCACGAGGCGTACATGGTGACGGAGTTGATACCCGGCATCACCTTGCGCACTCGCATCGATGCCGGCCCCCTGAGCCCCGTACGCGTCATCCGGCTCGGCGCCGAGATCGCTTCCGCGCTCGACCACGTCCACGCCCACGGCATCATCCACCGGGACATCAAACCGTCCAACGTCCTGCTCGGCGACGACGCCTCACCCTTCCTGGCCGACTTCGGGCTCGCCCGGGCCGTCGACGACCATTCCCGTAGCGAACCGGACACGCTCGTCGGCACCCTCGCCTACATGGCCCCCGAGCAACTGCGCGGCCAAGGGGCGGGCATGGCGAGCGACGTCTACGCCCTGGGGCTGACGTTGTTGGAAGCGCTCACCGGCGTCCGCGAGTACGTGGGAACACCCGCCGAGGTGGGGGTAGCCCCGCTGCTGCGTTCTCCCGAGGTCCCCGACCTGTTGCCCGACGGTCTGGGGCGGTTGCTGAAGGCGATGACCGACCAAGACCCGCAGGCACGCCCCGACGCCGCCCGGATCCACCTGACGCTACGGAGCCTCGGCGCGGCGCGAAACCCGCGCCCGGTTCCGACGCCGGCATCGACGTCGGAACCGACACCGGCTCCTGCCGTCGTTCCGGCGGATCCGGCGTCAGACACGCACCGCGCACCTGTTCCGCTCGACGGCGAGGACGGCGACGGCGGCGGCCACGCCCGTGCCCCGGGTGTCCCATGGGGCGAGAAGCCGCGAGCCGGTCGCCGTACAGCGGCTGTCGCCGTGATGGCCGCGAGTGTGGTCGGCGCGTCCGTGCTCCTGGTTGGGGCGACCGCGTCTTCCCTCGCGCCGCCGGGCAGCCGACCGGCGACCCCCGAGGCGGCCGCGCGTCGGTCCCCCACGTCCACCACCCCCGGCCCGTCCACCACCCCCGGCCCGTCCACGGCTCCCGGCTCGTCGACGCCCACCGGGCCCTCCGCGACCCCCGCCGCACCCGTGGCCATGACCTTGGGCACCCCGGTGCTACGCACTGACGCCACTGACGCCACCGCCGACGAGGCCCCCGGCGCGCCCCGCCCCGCGGCCCACGGCCCCGCGGCCCACGGCCCGGCGGCCAAGGCCAAGGACAAGGAGCGCCAACCCGACACCGACGGGAAGGCCGGCAACGACGGAAGGGCCGGCAACGACGGAAGGGCCGGCAACGACGGGAAGAAGGAAGCCAAGGAGAAGAAGAAGCCGTCGGGGTGAGCGTCCATCCGGGCATGCCACTGCACTAGCCGGCGAGCCGCTCCGCGGCCCGCTCACCCCGTCGCCCGACCGGCACCACGCCGTGCGCCCCTTTGCCGAGCCCCGTCGGCGGCATGGCGTGGTAGATCGCTTCGTACGAACCCGCCGGCACGATGTAGGTCTCGTGCCAGATACCGACGCTGCCGGCACCGTTGCGCACGCGGCGATTGAACGCCGCCCACGCGGGGCGGTGCTCCCCGTCCTGGGCCGAGGCGTAGGCGAGCAACTTCTCGCGTGACTCCGAGCGTGTAGGTGCGCGGCCCGGACGAGTACCCCTGGAACCCCAGCAGCCCCCTGCCCTCCTCGCGCGAAAGCATCCCGTCGTGACCCGCTCCTGTATCGGTGCCGTACCCATGCCGCGCCCCCATGCCCGTCCGGTTGGATAGCGTCGCTATCCATGGTTCTCGCCGTACGCGGCCTGGGTGGTGGAGACCCGGTCGCCGGGTGCGTGGTGGAGGAACAACCAACGGCCGCCGGACAGATCGAGGCGGCGGTCGCGCTGACCGTGCTGTACGAACCGGTGCTGCTCAGCCTTGCGCAGGCTGGCGCACGGCCAGGAATCGGCCCGGCGGTTCGGAGGCTGCTGAGTTCTGTCGGGGACGTGGTACGGAGGGGGGCCGGCCTTTCACAGGGAACGGGCGAGCTGCTCGCGTACCCAAGCGGGATCGGGGTTGACGTGCGGCCGACCCGCCACGACGACGGTCGGTACGGTCTCGTTGCCGTCGTTCGCCGCCCTCACCACCGCCGCGCCGGCCGGGTCACGCCAGATGTCGACCCAGTGCAACCGGCGAGCACTGCGGCCCAACCGGATGCGCAGTCGGAGGCAGAACTGACACCCCGACCGCCAGTAGACGACGGGCCGGCCGTCGGCCGCGCTGCGCCGTTGTGCCTCCTCCGCACCGATCGACCGCGGGAAGATCAGTGGCGAGTTCACCCCTGCGAGCAATACGAACCCCACCAGCAGCGCTGTGGCCGCCCCGGGGCTGCCTTCCCCGACGACCAGTCCGATCGCCGGGACTGAACCGCAGAGCAGGAGCAGCATCGGCAGCATCCAGGCGCGCATCATGTGACAAGGCTACCGACGGGCCGAATCTCGACCGAGGGTAGGACCACCCGCCGGACGGCTGCGCACGGCTACGGACGGCATGGACGGCTACGACGACTACGGACGGCGTCCCCAGGCGGAGATCATCGGGGCGGTGGCCAGGTCGAGGCCTCCGGCGGCGACGTTGGCCAGATGGCGGTCGATCTCCTCGTCGGTGGCGAGCCCTTCCGCCACCAGACGACGGCGGATCTGCCGCACGGTCGCGGCTTCGAGGACGGCGCATGCCGGCGAGGTGATCGGGAAATACGCATCGGCCCGAACGTCCTCCAGACCCGCCTCGCGAAGCAGCCTGGGCAGGGTTCGCCCGTAAGTCAGATCCGCCCCACGTGCCGCCATCAACGCGCGGAAGCCGGAGCGCACCCGGTTGGCGAGCCGCTGGTCGGGACCCGACTCGTCCGGACACAAAAGCGGTTGCAACCCCGGGTCGGCGTCCTCCAAGAGCAGCCGACCGCCGGGTCGCAGCGCCTGGACCATCCGGCGCAGCGCCTCGGCGCGGTCGGTGACGTGGACCAGGACCAGTCGGGCGTGGACGAGGTCGAAGCCGCCGGGCGGCGGAGGATCGGCGGCCACGTCGTGACGCAGCACCTCGATCTCGCCACCGGCGATGTCCCGGGTCCAGGAAACGTCGATGTCGGTGGCGATCACCGTTCCCGTAGGGCCGACGCGCTCGGCCAGCCCGAGGGGTACGGACGGGCCACCGGCACCGACCTCCCAGCACCGCATGCCGGCGGTGATCCCGAGCTCGTCGACATGCCGGAACGTCACAGGGTCGAACAACTCGCTGAGGGCGCCGAACCGGATTCCGGCCTCGGACTGCCGATTGTCCAGCAGGTAACCGTGATCCGTGTCGTCCTCAGCCATATGAGCCATGGGGCGATTCTGACAGAGAGGCGGTCAAGCCCCTGATGACCGGCGCCCGCCGCCCGGCGGCCGGAGGAACCCCGCGATCAGTCGGTTCGTTGTCGTAGGGGTGGCGGTGGGCAGCGCGTAGTGGGTCAGGTGCGGGAGCGTCTCGATCCGGGCGTCGGTACGGCCCGCGTCGCCGAGGATGTCGCGACGGCGCCCTACGGGCCGCGACCACCCCGACCGACGCACCGTAGCCTCAGGCCCTCCCGCCGGAACGGACAGGTGTGGAATCCGGCTGCCGGGTCCGCTCAGCTGCCGTGAGGGCTCACTGCTCGCCGAGCGCCATCCATTTCTCCGGCGTTTCCAGCGATGCGAAACCGACCTTGGCGTAGACCGCGTGGGCGTCCGCGGTGGCCAGCATGATGCGGCGCAGTCCGTAGGGGGCGAGATGGTCCCTGGTGGCGGCGGCCAGGGCGGTGCCCAGGCCCTTGCCGCGTACGCCGGGATCGATGTAGACGTCGCAGAGCCAGGCGAAGGTGGAAAGGTCCGTGACCACCCGGGCATAGCCGAGTTGAGCACCCGAAGCGCTCTCGTACAGACCGAAGTTGAGCGACTGGGCGATGGCCAGGTCCTGCTTCTCCCGAGGTCGGCCGAGGGCCCAGTACGCGTCCTGGGAGAGCCAGCGGTGGATCAGCTCGCGATCAAGCCGCTCGGGGTCGGTGGAGATTTCGTATCCGTCCGGAAGCGCGCTGTTCATGGCCGTATCCAAGCAGTCGTATGACCTCCGGGCCAGAGGTTTTCGGCGAGGCCGTCGGACCCTGTCGGGCCAGGAAACGCTCGACGGCCTCGCCGGCACGGGCATTCGAGGCCGCGGCGTCCGCCAGCGCCCGTGCCAGGGCGCCGATCCACTCGTCCAGGGCCACCGCGCGCCGCGAGAGGACGTGCCCCGCACCTCGTGGCAGATCTCCCCGACCGCCCGGCCCCGTCCATCAGCAGCGAGAACCGCCCTTCCCCCAGCGTGACGTCCAATTCGGCGACCGATCCCTCGCGCCCGGCCGGCCGCCCAGGCTCGGCCACCGCGCGGCCCAATGCCGGCCTGCCCGCCATACATCGACTTCACCGACTGCGCGTACGAGGAGGTCCAGAGAGGAGGGACCGCGCCGCGCGCGCCGTCCGTGACCGACCACGCGCGGGATCGGAACGGTCCGCCCCACGGGAGCGATCCGGCCGCCGCCAGGGGGCCTGTCGCGCCGATCGGCGGCGGTGTCGGCCGCCGCCGTCTCGGGTGCCTCTACCGGCGGCGCCGGCCGCGACGGAGGAGCAGGATCACGATCAGGGCCGCACCGGCCGCCACCGCGGGCGCGCGGTTCGTCCGTACCGTGCGAGCGGCGCTCTGGCCGACCTGCGTCGCGGTGTCGAGAACGGGGGCGGGTGTCTTGTCCTTCGCCACGTCCCTCACCAGGCAGGCGGCTTGCTCCGCCTTCGCGCGGATCCGTCGGGAGAGCAGAGCGGCCTTCTCCGCGGCCTGCTCCTTCACCGCCGCAGTCTTCTCCTTGGCCTGTGCCCTGACATCGGCTTTGGCGGCCAACGCCTCGACGGTCTGACCGAGATCGTCACGCGTGTGCCGGATGTCCTCGCGCAGTTCCTCGGGCGTGGGCGTGCCGAGGTGGGTACGGGGGTCGTCGGTCATCGCTGGGCCCTCTCCTTGATCTCGGCCACGTCGGCCTTGACGCTGTCGATGGTCTGCTCGGGCGTCGGCGCGCCGGCCTTCGCGATCTGCTTCTTACCTGACATCGCCGCCCATGCGGCCATCGCTCCCAGCACCGCCGTGACGATGAGGGCCGCGGCCCACACCGGCAGCACCAACGCGAGAGCCGCGATACACGTCGCCACCAGCGCCTGGGCGGCCAAGACGCCGATCAGGCCGGCCGCCCCGAAGAGACCGCCGCCCTTGCCGAAGCGTTTGCCCTTCTGCGTCATTTCAACCCGCGCGAGCCGCATCTCCTCGCGGACCAACTCCGAGATCTGTTGGGAGGCGCGCGAGACCAGCACGCTCACCGAGTCGTCGGTGGCGTGGGCCTGCCGCTCTGCCGTGGTCATGGTGAGGTCACCGTGCCTTCCTTCCTGGGGCTTTGACGGGGCGACAGCCGGCAGCCGTGCGACGTCAGCCGCCCTGTTGGTGCGCGGCTACCCGCCAACCGCCCGATCACCCCTCCCGCGGCGGGTTTTGCCGCGTCACCGCGATCGCCTCTGGGCAGGGGAACGACTCGGGGGTCTCGCCCAGGGGCGAGGGCCACCCCGGGTGCCTATCCGCAGGGACGGACGCTGCAAACAACATGAGGCAGCGGATCACCCGTTCCCTGGCGCGCGCCGTGGCGTCCGAAAGCCCACCGTCGCCGAACGGGACGCCGCCGTCGGCCGGATCACCGTGACCGATGACACGGACCGGAGGACCCGTTGCACGTCTGGGTCGCCGGAGCTGAGACGGGGGAGTTCACCGAATGGACGTCAGCGCCCTCAGCACCACCCTCAGCACCCTCGTACTGGCTCTGCGCGACGGCTGGGCGTCTGGGCATTCGACTGATGCTCGACGATGCCGGCATGGGACCCGGCGACGGCCCGGTCGCGATTTGGGCGGAACGTCGCCCCCCACCCTCCGTATCGGCCCGACGGTGCCGGCTGTGTGACCGGGGGGTGTCGGACCCACGGCCGGACGGTGTCGATCCCGTGACCAGGTTGTGAACGGCACCACGGGAACCAGGTCGCACAGCGACCGCGCATTTACCCTGTGTACCACCACCGACGCGCCCCTTTGTGTGATCAGCCAAGTCTTTGGGCGGCGACTGGTCGCTTTGTCGCAGATTCCTGTCCAGGGCTAATGGTGGCTGCCGTTCCGCTTGACCGATGGGGCTGCCGCACCGTAATTTCGAGCGAACCGACCCGTGAGCTGTCGAAAGGAGGCGAAGTCGGATGTCGACCATCTCCGACCTGCATCGCCTCGCTCAGACGGCCGCCTGGGTTCCGGGTCGTGTAGCGCACGGCTGCTGATCAGCCCCTCTCCGGCGTGCCCGATCGTGGGCCCCGGCGTCTTCCGCTCTCTTTCATCTCGCCTGTGGCACGTATTCTCCGTGCTCATTTGTGCTCTGGGTTCTCGAGCTGCGCCACCGAAAAAGAAAGCTCCTGAAATGGCGACTAGGATAAACAGATTGATCGCGCACCGAAATGAGGTTGCGCAATGGTAGCAGCGCGGATCACGGTCAACGGAAAAGAAACACCGATTTCACCCGACGCGCCCCACACCACGGTGCTGGACTTCCTGCGCGAGCGTGGCCTCACCGGCACCAAGGAGGGCTGTGCCGAGGGTGAATGTGGCGCCTGTTCGGTCCTGGTCGCCCGTCCGGGGGTGAACAAGCCCACCGACTGGGTGGCGGTCAACGCCTGCCTGGTCCCGGCCGCGGCACTCGACGGCCAGGAGATCATCACCTCGGAAGGTCTCGCCACCGCCGGCGAGCCCGGCACCGCGCCCACCCTGCACCCGGTGCAGGAGGAGATGGCGGTCCGTGGCGGCTCCCAGTGCGGCTATTGCACTCCGGGGTTCATCTGCAGCATGGCCTCCGAGTACTACCGGCCCGACCGCTGCGCGCACGCGGAATCGGCGGACGGCGCCGAAGCCGAATCCGATTCCGAGCACGGTCCCAACGGTTTCGACCTGCACTCGCTGAGCGGAAACCTGTGTCGTTGCACCGGTTACCGCCCGATTCGCGATGCCGCGTTCGCCGTCGGCGCGCCCACCGAGGACGACCCGCTGGCGCAGCGTCGCGAGCAGTCCCCGCCCGAACCGGTGGCCACGGAGTACACCCAGGACGACCGCACGTTCCTGCGGCCGAGCACCCTGGCCGACGCGCTGCGGCTGCTGCGCGAGCGGCCCGACGCGGTCGTCGTCGCGGGCAGCACCGACTGGGGCGTGGAGGTGAACATCCGCTCCCGCCGGGCCGATTACGTCGTCGCCGTCGACCGGCTGCCCGAACTGCGGGAGCTGCGCGTCGAGTCCGACCACGTCCTCATCGGGGCCGCGCAGACGCTCACCGAGATCGAGCGCCGTCTCGACGGCAGCGTCCCGCTACTGGCAGAGCTGTTCCCGCAGTTCGCGTCCCGGCTCATCCGCAACAGCGCCACCCTCGGCGGCAACCTCGGTACCGGCTCTCCCATCGGTGACAGCCCGCCGGTGCTGCTCGCGCTGGAGGCGTCGCTGATCCTCGCCGACGCCGACGGTGAGCGCGAGGTCCCGCTCGCGGACTACTTCACCGGCTACCGGCAGAGCGTCCGCCGTCCCGGTGAACTGATCCGCGCCGTGCGCATCCCGCTGCCGCTGTCGCCGGTCACGGCCTTCCACAAGATCGCCAAGCGGCGCTTCGACGACATCTCCAGCGTGGCGGTCGCCTTCGCGCTCGACATCGAGGACGGGATCGTCCGCAAGGCGCGCATCGGCCTGGGCGGCGTGGCCGCCACCCCGATCCGCGCTCTCGCCACCGAGGCGGCCCTGGAGGGCAAGCCCTGGAACGAGGAGACCGTCGAGGCAGCGGCCCAGGTGCTGCGCGCCCAGGGCACGCCGATGAGTGATCACCGCGCAAGTTCCGAGTACCGGGCCGCGATGCTCGGCAAGAGCCTGCTGAAGCTGCACGCAGAGACCACCGAGGCGGTGTCGTCATGAGCCATTTGTCCGAACGCCCCGAAAAGCCTGTCGTCGGCGTTTCCATGCCGCACGAGAGCGCCAACCTGCACGTCACCGGCACCGCGCTCTACACCGACGACCTGGTCCACCGCACCAAGGACGTACTGCACGCGTACCCGGTCCAGGTCATGAAGGCCCACGGCCGGATCACCGCACTGCGCACCGAGCCCGCGCTCGCCGTGCCTGGCGTGGTCCGCGTGCTGACCGGCGCCGACGTGCCCGGCGTGAACGACGCCGGTATCAAGCACGACGAACCGCTGTTCCCCGACGAGGTCATGTTCTACGGCCACGCGGTCGCCTGGGTGCTCGGCGAGACCCTGGAGGCCGCCCGGCTCGGTGCGGAGGCCGTCGAGGTGGAACTCGACGAACTGCCGTCCGTGATCACGCTGAAGGAGGCGATCGCGGCCGAGAGCTTCCACGGAGCCCGGCCCGTGATGCTGGCCGGCGACGTCGACGCGGGCTTCGCCGACTCCGCGCACGTGTTCACCGGCGAGTTCCAGTTCTCCGACCAGGAGCACTTCTACCTCGAGACGCACTGCGCGCTGGCCCACATCGACGAGGCCGAGCAGGTGTTCGTCCAGAGCAGCACCCAGCACCCCTCGGAGACGCAGGAGATCGTCGCGCACGTCCTCGGCCTGCACAGTCACGAGGTGACCGTGCAGTGCCTGCGGATGGGTGGCGGCTTCGGCGGCAAGGAGATGCAGCCGCACGGGTTCGCGGCGATCGCCGCGCTCGGCGCCAAGCTGACCGGCCGGCCGGTCCGGCTGCGGCTCAACCGCACGCAGGACCTGACCATGTCCGGCAAGCGGCACGGGTTCCACGCCACATGGAAGATCGGCTTCGACGACGAGGGCCGCATCCAGGCCCTCGACGCCACCCTGACCGCCGACGGCGGCTGGAGCCTGGACCTGTCCGAGCCGGTGACGGCCCGTGCGCTGTGCCACATCGACAACACGTACTGGATCCCCAACGCGCGCATCGCGGGCCGCATCGCCAAGACCAACAAGACCTCCAACACCGCCTTCCGCGGGTTCGGCGGACCCCAGGGCATGCTGGTGATCGAGGACATCCTCGGCCGTGTCGCGCCGCTGCTCGGCATGGACCCGATGGAGCTGCGGGAGCGCAACTTCTACCAGCGGGACCAGCACACGCCGTACGGGCAGCCGGTCACCCAGCCGGAGCGCATCTCCCTGGTCTGGAACCAGGTCAAGGAGAACGGCGGCCTCGCCGACCGCAAGCGCGAGATCGCGGCCTTCAACGCGGCGCACCCGCACACCAAGCGGGCGCTCGCGATCACGGGCATCAAGTTCGGCATCTCGTTCAACCTCACCGCCTTCAACCAGGGCGGCGCGTTGGTGCTGATCTACCGGGACGGCTCCGTCCTGATCAACCACGGCGGCACCGAGATGGGCCAGGGCCTGCACACCAAGATGATGCAGGTGGCCGCGACCACGCTGGGCATCCCGCTGCACAAGGTGCGGCTGGCCCCGACGCGTACCGACAAGGTGCCCAACACCTCTGCCACCGCCGCCAGTTCCGGAGCGGACCTCAACGGTGGGGCGATCAAGAACGCCTGTGAGCAACTGCGCGCGCGGCTGGTGCAGGTGGCCGCCTCCCAGCTCGGTGCCAACGGCTCGGACGTACGCATCGTCGAGGGCGTCGCGCGCGTCCTCGGCAGCGACAAAGAGCTGGCCTGGGACGACCTGGTGCGCACCGCGTACTTCCAGCGGGTCCAACTGTCGGCGGCCGGTTACTACCGGACCGAGGGGCTGCACTGGGACGCGAAGACGTTCCGGGGCTCGCCGTTCAAGTACTTCGCCCACGGAGCCGCCGCCGCCGAGGTGGAGGTGGACGGCTTCACCGGTAAGTACCGCATCCGGCGCGTCGACATCGTCCACGACGTCGGCGACAGCCTGTCCCCGATGATCGACATCGGTCAGGTCGAGGGCGGCTTCGTGCAGGGCGCCGGCTGGCTGACGCTCGAGGACATGCGGTGGGACACCGGTGACGGGCCCAACCGCGGTCGACTGCTGACCCAGGCCGCGAGCACCTACAAGCTGCCGAGCTTCTCGGAGATGCCCGAGGAGTTCAACGTCACGCTGATGGAGAACGCCACCGAAGAGGGCGCGGTGTACGGGTCCAAGGCGGTCGGTGAACCCCCGCTCATGCTGGCGTTCTCGGTGCGCGAGGCGTTGCGGCAGGCCGCCGCGGCCTTCGGACCGGCCGGGGTCAGCGTGGAACTCGCCGCTCCCGCGACGCCGGAAGCGGTGTACTGGGCGATCGAAGCGGCCCGCAAGGGCGAGGCGCAGGGCGAGGACGTCGAAATCCTCAGCTCCGCAAGCGCTTTGAGCAATGCCTGACATGACATGGGTGGCCGCGGTCGCGCGGTTGCGAGCACGCCGGGAACCCGGCGTGCTGGTGACCGTCGCGACCGTGCGCGGCCACGCGCCCCGCAGAGCCGGTGCCAAACTCGTCGTGGGACGCACCGAGACGTGGGGTTCCATCGGCGGCGGCAACATCGAGGCCGTCGCCATCGACCGGGGCCGCGAGTTGATCGGCAAGCCCGACGCCGAGCCGGAGCTGATGGAGTTCGCCCTCAACGACAAGGTCAGCAACCGACACGGCGTGCAGTGCTGCGGCGGAGCCGTCACCGTACTGCTCGAACCGTTGCCGATCGTCCCCACGGTGGCGATCTTCGGGGTCGGACACGTCGGGTTGGAGCTGGCACGCATCCTCGCCCGCCACAACCTCGATCTGTACCTGGTCGACACCCGCTCCGACATGCTCACCGACGAGCGTCTCGACGTGCTCGCGGACGCGGTGGCGCAGGTCCACGTGCGCCACGTACCGCTGCTTCCGGAGGAGGTGCTCGCGGAGCTGGCGCCCGGTACCCACGTCCTGATCATGACCCATGATCATGCCGAGGATGCCGCGCTGTGCGACGCCGCCTTGCGCACCCCCGACCTCGGCTCGATCGGACTGATCGGCTCGTCCGCCAAGTGGACGCGGTTCCGGCACCGCCTGGCCACCGAGGGCGGCCACGACGCCGCCACCATCGACCGGATCAAGACGCCGATCGGGATCCCCGAGATCACCGGCAAGGAACCCGCCACGATCGCGGTGAGCGTCGCGGCGGACCTGCTCCGGGCGGTGGAACAGGACCGCCACTGAGCGGTCTGTACGCGGCCGGGCACGGCGGTTGTCGGTTGACGGTTCGCCGACCACCGCCTGTCACGCTTCCCCGCATCGTCGCCGATCTCGCGGCGGGGCGGCCGACACGGGCGGTATGGAAGAACCGGCTCGGCAGCCTGGCCGGTGGGCGCCGGCTGCGTGGGCTCGGCTTCCGGCTGCTCGTGCCGGTGATCGCCATCGTGGAGACGTCCAGGCGTCTCGACGTCGAAGCGGCATCGCGGGCGCCGGTGGTCGGCACGACGTGGAGCCTCGTTCGTGCGGTGGCGGCCGCAGCCGTCGTCGTCCTGATCGCCCACACGGCGATCGGCGCATGGCCGCGCGGGGTCTCCCCGCGCGAACCGGGCTACGCCGTACCTCGTTGACCCGTGGCCTATCCACGTGGCGGCCCTTACCGAAACAAGTCAGCCGCCAAGCCCGGGAACGGCGATCGGGTCCAGCAGCGCGGCGGCTTGCCGGCGTGCCTGGTCCAGCCACCCCGTGCGCGTTGCGTCGTCCGAATCGGTGACCGTACGGAACACGACCCTCCGTACGTCGGCAGCTCCTACGTACGGCAGGACGCAAGCCGACCAGATGCTGTGCAGCGGGTCGCCGAACTCGCTCTCCTCCCGGTCCGCCGGAGTGTCCGAGGTGTTCAGGACAAGGGCCCGGCCTGCCTTCAGGAGCCCCACGGGTTCGCCCTCGGCGGTGCCCAGTTTGTAGGCGACGCCGGGGACGAGCACGCGCTGCACCCAACCGACCAGAACAGCGGGCGGCATGCCCCACCAGTTCGGGTGGACGAACACCATGGCGTCAAGGGTCGCCACCTCCTCCTGGTGGAGCGCCACCTGCGCGTCATGGGCCCGTGACGCCGACTGGACCGTCCCCGTCTCCGCGGCGGAGAGCTGCGGTGCGAATCCTTCGGCGTACAGGTCGTGCGCCAGCACCCGGCATCCTCGCCCGCGCAGTTCCTGCACGACCGCGTCGAACACGGCGTGGTTGAAACTCCCCGGCCGCGGGTGTGCGAGATATACCCCTACGCGCATGGTCCGTCCCCCGTCGATACGAGCCGTTCCTGGCGGATCCGCCACCGGCTGATCGTCAATTATCCGTGAGCCGGCGCGCACCACAGCCTCACGGGGGTGCGATTTGGTGGCCCGCAGCACCCGGCGGTGGTTGTCAGTGGGCGCGGATACGGTTTTGGTATGTCGACCTCGTACACGACGCTGCGGGCCAACGATCTGTGCCCGCGAGCTCGAGCGATCCGGTTGCGCCGGACAGCGACTTACGCGCGGGCTGTTGGAGGGGCTGCTCGGCGACCCCGACCCGCGCGTACGCGGTGACCGCGGACCTATTGCCGTACGTGGAGTCACCGTACGGTTGCTTCCGCGCCTCGGCCGCGATGTCCGACTCCCTCCCCGCGCCGGACATGGCCCGACTCCTCGACGACGAGGAGAGCAGCGTTCGTACGCGATGGCTCTGCGCGCCCGTGACCGGATCGATCCCGCCACCGCCGAACGCATCGACCGCAGCCCTCGCCCGGACAAGATGCCCCGATGGCGGCCGGCCGACGATCTGCCCGACCCGTCGGAAAGCAGTCGCGATCACGGCGGCCGGCAACCCCGACCTGCCATCCGCGGACGTGGATCGGCTCCTCGCACGGGCAGGTTGTGACGCGGCGTCCCCGTAACGGTGGCCGGTCGCCGGTGACGGTCAGCCGTTTGCCGCGGCCAAGAGCACGTCAACGAGCCGTTCCGCGGCGTCCGGCCTCCCGTACGAGCGGGCCCGCTCCGCCATCGCCGCCCGCCGAGCGGGGTCGGTGAGCAGTGGGCCGATCGCCTGCTGCAGGCTCTGCGCGGTGACCTCACCGAGCAGGGCGACCGCCGCCCCCGCGTCGGCCAAGTGCCGCGCGTTGTGCGCCTGCTCATTGCCTGCCGACGTGGCGAGCGGTACGAACAGGGCCGGCTTCCCCAAAGCGGTCAACTCGGCCAGCGTCCCGGCGCCGCTCCGCGACAGCACCACATCGGCCAACGCGAGCACGTCGGGCAGCTCCGGCCCGACGAAGCCGGTGAGGTGGTAGCGCCCGGCGAGGACCGGCTCCAAAGCGGCGGCGGCGCCCCGGAGTTCGTCCACGTTCGCCGGACCGCACTGGTGGATGACGTTGGCGTGGCTCAGCAGCCACGGCAGCGTGTCCCGCACGATGCCGTTGATCTGCTGGGCACCCTGGGCGCCGCCGGTGACGTAGACCGTCGGCAGCCGCCGGTCGAATCCGTGCAGGGCCAGCGCCTCGACCGCCTTGTCCGGGTGACCGGCCAGGACTTCCGGCCGCACGGGGTTCCCCGTGACGACCGCACGATCGCGTACCTCGGCGGGCAGCAGAGCGAGCGACGACTCGGAGGACACCGCGATCCGCGTGGCCGAGCCGGCGAGCTTGCGGTTGGCCAGGCCCAACCTGACCGTCTGCTCGTGCAGTACGAGCGGCCGCCGGCACAGTCGCGCGGCCAACCCGGCAGGCACCGCGACGTACCCGCCGGTCGCGAGAACGACATGCGGCCGGAACTCGGAAACGATCGCCCGGGCCTGCGCCACACCGAGCGGCACCCGCGCCATGTCCTTCACGTTCGCGGCGGACAGCATCTTCAGCGGGTTCGACGATCGACGGATCTTCCCCGTCGCCACCGTCTTGAACGCGATCCCCTCCGCCGGGGCAACACGCGCCTCAAGACCGTCCGCCGTGCCGATCCACAGAACGTCCAACGTGCTGCCCGAAGCCGCGAGCCGGCTCTGGAGCGCATGGACCGCGGTCAGCGCCGGATAGGTATGACCGCCCGTCCCTCCGCCTGTCACAAGCAGCCGGAAGGAACGCGGGAGCGAAGAAGTATCCACCCGGCAAGCCTACTGTGCAGGCAGGACGACGGACCGCGCGTCGCAGGGCACCGAGGCCGGCGCCGTCCTGCGCCATGGGCCAGGGCCCGACCGATGACGAACGGCACTCTCGGTCCACTGTCCGGTGAGATTCAGGGAACGAGGCGGGTCACGGTCCCCGAGCCGGCGGCGCGAGCATGGTGACGGAAGGCGAAGGACCGGCCGTCCTCAAGAGCGGCGGGTTGTTCGAGCGTGACGGTCACCGCTGCCCCGCGTATGGAGAAGGAGAGGCCGTCACCGGTGCGCACTTCCGCACCGCCCTGCTCCTGCGAGAACAGGGCGAGGTCCGCGCCGAAGGCGGCGTGAGCGCCGATCGAGCCCGGGGCCGCGAGCACCTGCCCCGGTGCGTCCGCCCCCGCCTCCACACCCGGAAGCAGTAGCCCTACGTTCATGCCCGCGACCGCCTCACCCGGGCGTACCCGGTATCCGTCGACACCGGCGACACGGATGATCGAGCCGCCGCCGAAACCAACGGTCTCCACGTCGTCGGCCGCGCGCACCCGCCCGCGCTCCATCCGGCCGGTCGCTCGGACCACCGTGCCCTGGTTCAGAAGGAAGACATCCTCGACGACCATCAGGAACGGCTTCTCCGCAGCATCCATCGATCCGCCTTCGGTTCCGTCGGCCCGATCAGCCTCCGATCGTGGCCAGGCCGATGACCCCGAACAGGTAGATGGCGAGGACGGCGATGCTGTCCGCACCCATGCGGAGGAACTGCCGGCGGGGCCGGAAGACCAAGCCGGAGACGTACACCGCGGTCAGCACGATACCCAGGGCCGTCAGATAGATGTCGGTGTGGTGCGCGGACGGAAGGACCGGTTTGCCGGAGATGACCGCGGCGAGCAGGAACAGGACGGGCAGGAAGGCATTGCCGCCGAAGATGTCGCTGATCGCGAGTTGGTAGTCGCCCAGCCGTGTCGACGTCAGGCCGGTGCTGATCTCGGGCAGGGAGGTCGCCGCGGCGAGCACGGTCGCGCCGAACAGGATCCCGCTGAACCCTTGGCGGGTGAAGAACTCCTCGCCGCTGCGCTCGATGACGACGCCCGCGACAAGCGTCGCCAGGGCCGCGAGGGAGAAGACGAGGGCGGCGCGGGCGGTGCTGACGCCTTTGTCGCCGGCGGCCTTCTCCTTCTTGCCGCGGGAGTGGCCGCGCGGTTCGGGCTGACTGTCGGGGGCGTCGCCGCCCTCACGCCAGGGCAGTCCCTTGCCGGCTCGGTTCAGCAGGATCAGGCCGACGATCCACAGGACGGAGATGGCCACCGACGCCGGGTCGAGCCGGGCGAAGACAAGGCCCGGGGAGAGCTGGGAGCCCATGACGACGACCGCCAGGATCACGATGACCAGTACGCCCTCGAGGACCAGGACGAGACTGGCCGCCAACCGTGTGAGGGGCGCGCGGGGACGTACTCCTGCCGCGTCCAGTACGACCAGGACCACGGTCTGGATCGCGATGCCGCCCAGGATGTTGCCCACCGCCACGTCCAGTTCGCCGACCAGGGCGGCACTGGCCGTGATGGCGATTTCGGGCAGGTTGGTGGCGATCGCCAGCAGGATCAGTCCGCCCATGGCGGAGCCCAGGTGCAGCCGCTCGGCGAGCACGTCGGTGGTGTCCGACAGCTTGATGCCGGCTACCCAGATCACCCCCGCACTCGCCAGGAACAGCAGCAACAGCACAGGTGAGCTCAGAGATCCCATGGCGTTCCGACTACCCCGACCATGTGATGACAGTCCCCATCGGTCGCGGTTCCCTTCGCCGGCGTCACCGGCACCCTACCCACGGCCGCAGCTTCTCCCGATTGCGGACCGCCCAGATCCGGGTGACGCGGCCGTCGGTGACCTCGAACGACGCTACCGTCATGACGGTGCCCGCGCGTTGCGCCACCAGACCCGGCACACCGTTGACCGACCGTTCCAGAAGTTCGAGCCCCGGAGCCTTGTCGGCGATCGCGACCATGTACTGGGCGATGCGCGCACCATCTTCGACCGGGCGCGGGGCGGCACCGACCATGCCGCCGCCGTCGGCGGTCATCACGGCGGCCGGGTCGACCGATCGGCGACGACCCCGCCGTCCGCGCCCGCGCCGCCGTCTCCCCGCTGCGTGCGGCCGACTTCGCCGGCCTCGCCCCGGCGGTCATCGGCACGGCCCAGTACGACCCACCGCGCGATGAGGGGAACGCCTACGCCACCGCCCTCACCGCTGCGGGCGGGGACGTCTTCGCCCGCACCTATGACGGGCTGATCCACGCTTTCCTCAACCTCTTCCGCATCTCCACGGCAGCCGACACGGCCGTCACCGAGCTGTTCGCCCAGCTAAAAAGGCGCCTCGTCTGAGCAGGGCCTCACATGAGCGGCGGCTCGCCCGACCCGTCCCGGCGGTCCATCCAGCAGGAACCGGCGACCGATGTGGCGCAGCATGAAAGGGAGCCCTACGCCGGCGGGCGGCCCGAGCGGTCTCCGTGGAGGAAGGAGCCGTCACCGATGGGAACACCCGAGCCGCTCCCAGAGTCGGAGCCGGACCACCAGACGGGGGCGACGCCGCCGGGAGGGCTGCTCGACCTGCTCAGCGTGGCCGCGATCGTGCTGGACACGCGCGGACGGATCGTGTTCTGGAGCCCGCAGGCCGACGAGGTGTTCGGCTACACCGCCGAGGAGGCCCTGGGCAGGTACGCGGCCGACCTCTTCGTCCACGAAGAACACCGGGATCTGGTGATCAAGCTGTTCACCGAGGTGATGGGCACCGGCGCGAGATGGGCCGGTGCCTTCCCCATCCGGTCCAAGGACGGCAGCACCCGTCTGGTGGAGTTCCGCAACATGCGGTTGCTGGACGACCTCGGCGACGTATATGCCCTGGGCATCGCCGCCAACCACAGCACCCTGCAGCGGGTGGAGACGGAGCTGGCCCTGTCGGAGCGCCTGGTGACGCAGTCACCCATCGGGATCGCCCTCCTGGACGCCGACCTGCGCTACCTGCTGGTCAACCCGGCCCTGGAACGCATCAACGGCCTCGGCTCCGCCGACCACATCGGCCGGCATCCGCACGACATCCTGCCGTTCCTCGACACCGACACCATCGAGTCCGCGCTGCGCCAGGTGCTGGTCACCGGCACGCCCCTGCTCGACCAGTACACCGTCGGGCGCACACCCGCCGACCCGGGACACGATCACGCCTGGTCGGTCTCGTACTACCGCCTCGAAGGACCGCGCGGCCGGGTGATCGGGGTGGCGAACTCCATCGTCGACGTCAGCGAACGCCACCACGCCGCGACCGCCGCCGACCGGGCCCGCCGCCGCCTCACGCTGATCGCCGACGCCTCCGCACGGGTCGGCACCACCCTCGACGTGGAGAAGACCGCCCGAGAGCTCGCCCAGGTCGCCGTGCCCGATTTGGCCGACGTGGCAGCGGTGGACGTCTTGGACGCGGTCCTGGCCTTCCGCCGCACCGCGGACCACGACGAGGGGCCCGAGGTGTTCCGCGCACTCGCCGTGGCCGCCGTCCACCCCACCGAGGCCACCGCCGCCGGCCGGGTCGGCGACCTGTCCGCCTACGGGGCCGACCGGCTGATCACCCAGTGCGTCCACACCGGCCAACCGGTGCTCGTCGCCCACGTCGGCGAGGAAGACCTCCTGCGCATCGCCCGCGACACCGATGCGGCCGCCTCCCTCGCACGGGCCGACGTCCACTCCTACCTCGCCGTGCCGCTGATCGCCCACAACGAGGTCCTCGGCGCATTCGACCTGCTGCGCACGCGCAATCCGCTGCCCTTCGACGAAGACGACGTGATCCTCGCCGGGGAGCTGGCGGCTCGGGCCGCGATCGCCATCGACAACGCCCGCTGGCACCAAAGCGTCCGCAACGCCGCCGAAACCCTCCAGCGAAGCCTCCTGCCCGGCCACCCGCCCGAGGCCCACGGCCTCGACCTCGCCTCGCTCTACCAGCCCGCCCAGGCCTCCAGCGAAGTCGGGGGCGACTGGTACGACGTCATCCCCCTCTCCGGCGACAAGACCGCCCTCGTCGTCGGCGACGTCATGGGCAACGGCATCGACGCCGCCGCCACGATGGGCCGGCTCCGCACCGCCACCAACGCCTTCGCCGATCTCGACCTGGCGCCCGACCAGGTCTTGCAGCACCTCGACAAGATCACCCAAGGCCTGGAGCACTACATCGCCACCTGCATCTACGCCGTCTACGACCCCCACGACCACCGCTGCCACATCGCCAACGCCGGCCACCTCCCACCCGCCCTCGTCCCGGCCGGCCACCGTCCCCGACTGCTCGACGTGCCCACCGGCGCCCCCCTGGGCGTCGGCGGCATCTCCTTCCGCACCACCGAATTCGACCTCAACCCCGGCGATCGGCTCGTCCTCTACACCGACGGCCTCGTGGAAACCCGCCACCACCCCATCGACGAACGCCTGGGCGTCCTGCTCCGAGCCCTCGACGAATCCCGCCGGCCGCTGGAGACGACCTGCCAGTGGCTCGTGCAGGAACTGCGGCATCCGGACGACCACGACGATGTCGCCATCCTCATCGCCCAAGCCACACCCCTGCCTCCCTCCTGACTCGGCGATCGGGAAGTGGCCCACGGCCTCGCCCGGGACGGACAGCATGCAAGGTGAAGATCACGGGCATCGGCCGCCGGTAGGGTCGGCCGGTATGACCGTCGCCCGCTCCGTCGCCCTGTTCGTCGTCGCCGCCCTGTTCGAGATCGGCGGCGCCTGGTTGGTGTGGCAGGGCATCCGCGAACACAGGGGCTGGGCCTGGGTCGGCGCCGGCGTCATCGCGCTCGGCCTGTACGGGGTGGTCGCCACCTTCCAGTCCGACGACGACTTCGGCCGCATCCTCGCCGCCTACGGCGGTGTCTTCGTCGCCGGCTCCATCGCCTGGGGTGTGGTCGCCGACGGCTACCGCCCCGACCGCTACGACGTCATCGGCGCCCTGGTCTGCCTCGCGGGCATGGCCGTGATCATGTACGCGCCCCGCGGGAACTGATCGCGTACGGGTCCACCCGCACGCGTCAGTACGGCCGAGCCCGCTTCGCGAAGGTCGGCGACAGCTCGTTCCGCGAGGCGCTCGGGAAGGCGACGGTGTTCGGGTCGCCATCGGAGACGTAACGGTTCTTCCCGGCGGCGAGCTTGTCCAGCCAGCGCGACGAACCGAACTCGGCGTCCTCGTCCTTCGGTCCCGCCGAGCGGATCCGGGGGATCGCGTCGGGTGTGAACGCCTTCGCGAACGGTGAGAGCGACGGGTTGGCCCCCACCAGGTACACCCCGTCGTAGCGGTAGCCCGTTCCCCGTGTCGCGACCGTCGCCGGCTCCGGCATCGCACCGAAGGGCAGGGCGAGCGAGGTGACCCGCGTCCCCGGCACGGCCTTCTCGATCGCCTGCTGTCCGGCGGAGATCGCCCGCATGGCGCCCGCCTGGTCGAGCGAGCGCAGGTTCTCGTGGCGGTCGGTGTGGTTGGCGACCTCGTGCCCGTGCTCCTTCAACCAGGTCAGGGCCTTGGCGGAACCGGTGGCCGAAAAGGCGTCCGCGTTGACGAAGAAGGTCGCCACCGGCTTGAAGGCGGGGTACTTCTTCGCCGTCTCCGTCAAGATGGCGACGGCGGTGTCCGGTGCGGGCGTGCCGTCCGGGTTCAGGCGCATCTGACTGTTGGTCGAGTCGTCGAACGTCAGGACCACCGGGTGCGTGCCCGCCGGGATGTCGATGCGGCCCGTCTGGAAGTCCCGGGCGGTCACCGGTACGTAGTCCTCCCGGGCGAGGCGCTCCAACTCGGCCCTGAAATCGGCCGGGGTACGGTCGTAGACGCTCGCCGGCTTCTGGGTGAGCTGGTGGTACATCAACACCGGCACCTGGCCGAGTTCGTTGGCACCGACCTCCGCCGGCGCCTTCGCGGCGACGGGGCTGACCGCGGCCGGTGAAGCGGCGGCGTGGTGTTCCCCGGCGGCCGGGGACGACCCCGTGGAACAGCCGGAGGCGAGCAGGGCGGCGCCGGCCAGGGCGCCGAGCGGGACGAGCGGGTGGCGCATGGGAAGCCCCTCCGAAGCGGATGTGTCGCGCCATACCTACCTGCGACGGGAGCCCGCATACCGCACTGTCCCCTGCATGGCGTAGCCGCCACGCCGGGCCCGAACGCCGCCGTTCGTGTGAAATACGGTCAGAACGAGGCGAACGGCACATAGGGCGGCAATGAATGGAGGCAGCAGCATCCGGCCCACGGCACGAAGGACGTCATGATGTCCCCTACACGCATATCGCGCTCCCTCCCCTCCCTCCGACTCCGCCGCCCGGCCCGCCGGAGCACCCTCATAGCGACGACCGGGGCGCTCGCACTGGCCGGAGCGGGCGTCGGAGCCTGGACGTTCCTCGCGCCCGGTCCGAGCATCCAGGGTCTGGGCGACGGCGCGGTCCTCGACGCGCGCAAGGCCGCACAGGTCAGCGCCTACCTCGCCGCCGACGAGGCCGGCGGCAGGGACAAGCTGCGCGCCACCCTGGACGGCGCGGCGGTCCCCGTCACAGCCGAGGGCGCCCGCCTCAGACTGGCCTTCCCGCACCTCAAGGAGGGACGGCACACACTCGTGGTGGCCGGCGACAGCGGTCTCCCCTTCGCCTCGTACCGCGAGGTCGTGGGCTTCAGCGTGGACGCCACCGCTCCCGAGCTGAAGGTGGCCGACCCCGATATCAAGAACGTCGCCGCCCCCGTGACCATCACCGGCAACGCCTCCACCGACGCCGAGGTGACCGTCAACGGAAAGAAGGTCCCCCTCGACAAGGCCGGTGCCTTCAAGGTCACCGTGCCCAAGGGCACACCGGTCGTCAAGGTCACCGCGGTGGACCGCGCCGGTAACACCACGACCAAGGACGTGTCCGCCCGGGGACGCCGGCCCATGATCCGGGCCGCGCACATCACCGCCATCGGCTGGGGCGACGACACGCTGCGCGGCGGCATCCTGGCCCTGGTCCGCAGCGGCAAGCTCAACGCCGTCGAGTTGGACGTCAAGGACGAGGACGGCGAGGTCGGGTACGCGTCCCAGGTACCGCTGGCCCGCCAGATCGGCGCCGCCAAGGGCTACTACGACGCCCGCAAGGCGGTCGCCGAGCTGCACGCCGCCGGCGCCCAGGTCATCGGCCGCATCGTGGCCTTCCGCGACCCCAAGCTCGCCTCGGCCTCCTGGAAGTCCGGCAAGCGGGACCAGCTCGTGCTGACCCCCGCGGGACAGCCCTACGACGGCGGCCACTACGGCGCCCTGTCCTTCACCAACTTCGCCAACGCGGCGGTCCGCAAGTACAACCAGGACCTCGCCGTCGAAGCGGCGACTCTCGGTTTCGACGACATCCTCTACGACTACGTGCGCCGCCCGGACGGCCCGCTGACGCACATGCGCTTCCCGGGCATCGGTACCGCCACGCCCGAGCAGTCCATCACCTCGTTCGTCGCCGAAACCCGGACCGCGCTGCGTCCGCAGGCCAAGTACCTCGGCGTCTCGGTCTTCGGCATCGCCGCCACCCGGCCGACCGAGATCGCCCAGGACATCGGCGCGCTGGTCAAGGTCACCGACTACATCGCACCGATGGTCTACCCGTCCCACTGGGGGCCGGGAGAGTACGGCGTCGCGCAGCCCGACACCGCCCCGTACGCGATCGTGCAGCGTTCGCTCGCGGACTTCGCCCGCCAGGCGAAGGGCACGCAGACCGAGATCGTCCCGTGGCTCCAGGACTTCTCGATGGGCAGCACCTACGGGCCCGCCGAGGTGGCCGAACAGATCAAGGCCGCCGCGGCCAACAAGATGAACTCCTTCATCCTGTGGAACGCCGGTGCCCGCTACCAGGGCGCGGCGCTCCAACAGATCGCCAAGCACTGACCGACCCCGGCGCGTGAGGCGACCCCCGGGCCGCCTCACGCGCCGGTCCCCGCCCCGGCCTCCGGCGCCGGCGGCCGGAGGCCGGTCACGCGCGGGTTGTTGGAACAGGCCCTGGTAAGAGGTCCGGGACAGGCCGGTGACCCTCCCGGTCAGGGTGGAGGACGGCGGCGGTCCGACGGTCCTCAAGCAGTCGGACACCGCCATGACCCCCGCGTTCGCGGCCTTGCTCACGTGGCTGGAGACATACTTCGAGCAGCAGTGACGCCCCGGCCCCGCCGCCCGCCGCGGCGCGGGGCCAAGGGCGGGCGCCAGTCATCCCGTGCGGGCGGCAGAGGGGACGTGGGCCAGGTACTGGGCGGCCGCGGAGAGGAAGGCGTCGTTCTCCTCGGGCAGCCCGACCGTCACGCGCACCCCGTCTCCCGGGAACGCGCGCACCAACACGTTGTGGCGGGCGCAGAAGTCCGCGAAGTCGACGGCCCGTTCCGCCAACGGCATCCACACGAAGTTGGCCTGCGAGGGGGTCGCCGGATGTCCGCCGTGGACCAGCCTGGCGTACAGCCGTCTCCGTTCCCGGACCACCGTCGCCGAGCGGGCGGGGGCCTCGTCGGCGCAGTCGAGTGCGGCGAGTGCGGCGGCCTGGGCGAGCCTGCTCACCGCGAACGGCACGGACACCTTGTGCACGGCGGATACCACCGCGGGTGCGGCCACGCAGTAGCCGATGCGTACTCCGGCCAGTCCGTAAGCCTTCGAGAAGGTGCGGACCACGGCCACGTTCGGACGCTCCCGGGCCAGCGCGACGCCGTCCGGCACATCGGGGTCGTCGACGAACTCCCGGTACGCCTCGTCCAGTACGACCAAAATCCGTTCCGGCAGACGGTCGAGGAAGTCCAGCAGTTCACGCCTGCGTACCGCCGTGCCCGTGGGGTTGTTGGGGTTGCACACGAAGACGACACGGGTGGCCGCGGTGACCGCTTCGAGCATCGCTGCGAGGTCGTGCCGGTGTTCCGCGTCGAGGGGGACGGTGCGCGCGCGGACTCCGGCGACGCGAGCGAAGACCGGATAGGCGTCGAACGAGCGCCAAGCGCACAGCACTTCGTCCCCGGGGCCGCAGAACGCCTGGATCAGGTCGCGGCAGAGGCTGGTCGATCCGCAGCCGACGGCGATCCGGCCGGCGGGGACGGACAGGCCGGACGCCAGCCGGTCCACCAGGGTGTCGGAGAACCACTGGGGATAGCGATGGCCTTCGACGGCGGCGCGGGCGATGGCCTCGACCACCGAGGGTGGCGGCGGCAACGGGCTTTCGTTGGAGTTGAGCCGGACGGCGTCGGGCGCGGCGGCGGGAATGTTGTGGTCGGGTACGGCGGCCAGGTCGGCGCGGATCGAAACGGCCACGGGGCTCCTCGGTGGTGGCGGGTGGGGTGAGGCGACGGGCAGGGTGACGGACAGCGCTGTGTCGTCCGTCCTGCGGTCAGTGCGGGGCGAGTAGGAACACGTCGTCGGCCATCCGCCGGATCCGGCGGTGGTCGGCGAGGAGTTCCTCCCGGCTGTCCCCGGTCAGGAAGACGCGCAGCGGACTGGACAGCAGATCGGTGGTGGGTCGCATCCGGTCGCCGGGGGCCAACCGGGGCGTCGCCAGGTGCACCGTGTCCAGGGCGCTGATCCGCGCGAGGGCATCCTCGTCCACGGCCTCGACCACACCGCTGCGGCTGGTCTGAACGTGCATGACCATTCCCTCCCGATGCTTGCCGTACAGGGTGTCGCCGGGGTACCTGCGCGCGAACTCATCTGGACGTACGCAGGCCAGCGCGAGCAGATCGGCCTGGTTCCCGTCCAGGCAGGAGTCGTGGTGGCCCGGGTCCATGAGGCCGTCCAACCGTGCGCCGACCTCGACGAGTACGGGCCCGGCGGCCGTCAACATGATCTCGGCGTGGGCGGCGCCGAAGCGGATGCCCAGCGCGTCCAGGACGGTGTCCAGGTACGCGACGAGGGGCGCGACCTGCGGCGCGTCGGGGTCGAGCAGCACATCGCGGTCGTACACCGGCCGGGACCCGATGAGAGTCTTCTCGTAGCGCCAGACGCCGCACACGCGCCGTCCGGCGCCCGGGACCCTGACGATGTCCACGATGTACTCGGTGCCGTCCAGGAACGACTGCACGAGGACTTCGGTGTTGTGGCGGCCGAAGATGTCGTGGCTGCCGAGGATCTCACCTACCCCGGCGCGCACCGCGTCCGGGCCGTGGCAGACGGAGACCATGTCGGTCGAGGCCGAGCTGAGCGGTTTGACGACCACCGGATACCCGGTGGTCCGCGCCCAGGCGAGCACCTCGTCGAGGTCGTCGGACTTGAGCTGGTCCGCGCACCGGATGCCGGCGGCGCGCAGCGCCTCGATCATGTGGTACTTGTCGCGGCGCAGCGCGGAGGTTGCCGAGGGGTTGCCGGGCAGGCCCAGGAGTTCGGCCATCCGGTCGGCCGGCGGGACGCCGGTCTCCTGACCGGGCAGCACGCCGCAGGGACCGTACGCGGCCAACTCCGCGGCGGTGCGGCCGAGGTCGGAGGGGTCCTGGACCACGTTGGTTCGGTACGGGCGCAGGTCCGGCGGCGGGACGGAGTCCAGGAACGCGGGCGTGCTCTGTAGGTGGACCACGTCCGCGCCGAGCCGCTCGAAGGCGGCGGGCAGGTACTTGCCGACCGAGTAGCCGTCGACGATCACGCCGACGGGCGGCCGGTGGTTGCCGGGAGGGGGCATGGGGTTCCTGTCCTCGCGTGGGTGGGGAAGGGCGTCGGGGGAGGGCGCCGGTCGTGTCACGCGGCGGCGACGCTGACCCGGTGGACGGTGCGTCGGACGCCGGGCGGCAGGTCCGTGGCCACGTGGTAGGTGGTGGCGGTCTTCCACAGCAGCAGGTCGTGGGGGGTCCATCGGTGGGTGTAGGTGTGGTCGGGGTCGGCGAGGAGGGTGTCGACGAGGTCGAAGAACGCCTCGTTCTGGTTGGCGTCGAGGCCGACGACCCGGTCCGTGTAGGCCCGGGCCGCGTACAGGAAGCGACGGCCGGTGTGCGGGTCGCGGCGGACCACGGGATGCTCGACGGGTGGGTACTGCCGGGCGACCAGGGCGCGCACCTCGGCGATGGTCAGGCCCACGTGTTCGGGAGCGATGCGCTGCTGCTTGGTGAGGGTGTGCAGCCCGACGCGGTCGTCGAGCAGCACCTTCCACTCTTGCGGCAGCCGGTCGTACACGTCGGCGGCGGCGGCGAAGACCGTGTGGCCGCAGTCCTGGGGCACGTTGACGCCGTGCAACACCGTGTAGGCGGACGGGTCGGCATCGAAGGAGGAGTCCTGGTGCCAGAAATGGCCGACCCGCTCGATCCCGACCGGCCGGCCGGCCCTGCGTTCGTTCGAGGAGACGAGGATCTCGGCGAACTCGGGGTGGCGCCAGTCGGCCAGCAGGAAGGGGACGGGGCGGCCGATGCGGGCGGCGAGGTCGATCTGCTGCCGCGGGGTGAGGTCGATGCCGCGGACGACGACGAGGTCGCGTCGGTGCAGGGAGGCGACGATGTCGTCGAAGATCTCGGGGCCGGCCAGCTCGCCGTGGGAGAGGCCGGTGTATTCGACGCCGATGAAGGGGGTCAGGTCGCGCTTGTGCACGGTTTCTCCTTGTGCCAGGTGTACGGGTGGGTGCGGGCGGCGAGGAGCAGCAGGCAGGCGGCGCAGACCGCCGCTCCGGCGACCGCCCACGGGGTTCCCGGGTGGCCGGGGCCGGTGAGATGCAGGGCGAGTTGCGGGGCCGCGATGAAGGCCAGGTTGACGCCGCCGGAGTACAGGCCCATGGTCCGGTCGGCCGCGGGACCGGAGAGTCGGCTGACGTAGTCGAGCAGGCCGGGGAAGACGACGATCTCCCCGGCCGTCCACACGAGGGTGGCGAGGACCAGCGCCGGCCCGGTGGTGGCCAGGGCCATCAGCAGGAAGCCCGCACCGGCCGTCGCGTATCCGGTCACCAGGGTCGTCAGGTCCCCGACGCGTGCCATCCGGGCGTTGAGCGGGACTTCGAAGAGGACGATCCCGAGGGCGTTGACCGTGAAGACGGCACCGGCCCAGTAGCCGGGCAGGCCGAGCCCGACGATGACGTACCCGGCAACGAAGACGGAGGGCAGGGCGTACGCCAGTTGGATGGGCAGCGAAAGGCCGAACACCGTCCAGAACCGGATGCGTTCGGGCCGTGTCAGCCGGTCCCGGACCCGGTTCCGCCCACCCGGTAGGTCGTCCTGCCGCCCACCCGGTCCGTCGTCCTCCCGTTCGCCCGGACCGTGGTGGGACCGCGCGTCGGGGCGGGAGCGGGCATGCAGCAAGGCGGCGGCCGCCAGCACGCACAGGGCGTTGGCCCAGAACACGGCGTACGAGTCGATCGCGAAGACCAGCGCGCCGATCAGGGGGCCTGCGGCCAGACCGAGGTTGATCGCGAGGCGGTAGCAGGAGAAGGCGACCTTGCGCTGCGCGGGCCGCGATCCGGCGATGGTCGCCGCGTACGCGGCGGGGGTGACGATCTCGTACGCGAACCCCCAGATCAACACCCCCGCGACGAGCGCCGGCAGGCCGCGCAGCAGTGGCACCACCGCGACCGCGGCGGCGCCCAGCAGGAAGCCGCCTCGCATCAGGGCGTACGGGCGCAGCCGGCCGAGGAGCCGGCCGGCGGCGAGGTCGGCGACCAGGGCGCCCACGCCGAAGGCGGTGACGGTCAGGCTCGTGGACGCCGCGTCCAGTCCGCCGCTCCGCAGGAGGTAGGGGGTGAGGAAGGGGTAGGCCATGGTGCCGGTGCGGAAGACCAGGGTGGTCAGGAACAGCGTCCGCAGGGGCGGTGCGAGCCCGGCCACCGTCCGCCAGGTCTCAGCGATCACGGTGGGCCCCGGCCGCCGCCCGTCGCGTCAGCATGCCTCCGGGGTTGAACAGACCTGCCGGGTCGAGGGTGTCCTTGACCGCGCGGTGCACGCGCAGGCCCACCGGACCCAGCTCCCTCTCCAGCCATTCCTGTTTGAGTTTGCCGACGCCGTGTTCGCCGGTGATCGTCCCGCCGAGGGAAAGGGCGAGGGCGAGGATCGCGTCGAACGCCACGCGGGCGCGTGCGTATTGGTCGGTGCTGGAGCGGTCGTAGAGGACGGTGGGGTGCATGTTGCCGTCACCGGCGTGGCCCACGACCGCGATTGTCAGCCCGCCGTCGTCGCCTATCCGTGTGCAGCCTTCGATGAGTTCGGCGATGCGGGTACGGGGCACGGCGACGTCCTCGGTCATGCAGGCGCCCCGGGCCTCCAGGGCGGCGAGGCTCACCCGGCGGGCACGCAGCAGCAGGGCGCCCTCCGCCGCGTCCTGCGTGGCGTGCGTGTAGGCAGCGCCGGCCTCTCGGAACAGCTTTTCAAGCTCGGCGAGCTCGGCCTCGCGGGCGGCTCCGGGCGCATCGGACTGGCACAGCAGCAGGGTTTGGTCCTCCGGGCCGGTCAGGTCGGTGCCGAGGTAGGCGGAGGAGGCCCGCAGCGAGGTCGCGTCCATGATTTCCATGAGGGAGGGCACCAGGCCGGCCCGCACGACCCGGTTGACGCTGGCGCCCGCCCGGGCCGCCGAGTCGAATGCGGCGACGACGGTGCCGGGCGCGGCGGGCAGTGGGCGTAGCGCGAGGGTGGCCCGCGTGATGATGCCGAGCGTGCCCTCGCTGCCGACGAGGAGGCGGGTGAGGTCGTACCCGGCGACGCCCTTGACGGTGCGGCGGCCGGTCCGCAGCAGGGAACCGTCGGCGAGGACGGCCTCCAGGCCCAGGACGTAGTCGCCGGTGACCCCGTACTTGCCGCAGCACAGGCCGCCGGCGTTGGTCGCGAGGTTGCCGCCGAGGGTGCAGGTGTCGAGGCTGGACGGGTCGGGCGGGTAGAACAGGCCGTGGCCGGAGGCGGCCGTCTTCAGGTCCTGGGTGACGACGCCGGGTTCCACGACCGCGAGCCGGTTGTCGGGGTCGAGTTCCAGGATGCGGTTCATTCTGGTGGTGGCCAGGACGACGCACCCGTCAACGGCGTTGGCGGCCCCGGTCAGCCCGGTCCCGGCGCCGCGGGGCACGATCGGGACGCCGGCCGCCGCGCAGGCGCGCACGCATGCCCGGACCTGCTCGGTCGAGGTGGGCAGCACGACCGCGAGCGGCCGGCCGTGCGGAGCGAGCGGCATCATGTCGTGCGCGTACCCGGCGGTGGCCTCCGAGGAGGTGATCAGTCCGCCGTTGCCCACGGCGGAGCGCAGGGCGGCCAGGAGGGTGGCGCTCATGCCGTCAGTCCGTCGGGCCCGGCGACGAGGATGGCCCGGGCGGGACACAGGTCGGCGGCCTCGTGGACGGCATCGGCGAGGGATGCTGCCGGTTCGGGGTCCAGCAGGAGGACGACGCCGTCGCTCTCGTCCTGGTCGAAGACCTCCGGGGCGGACAGTACGCAGTGGCCGGCGCCGACGCAGCGCTCGGGATCGAGGGTGACCTTCACGGGGTCGGCTCCTTCGGGCATGGGGGCATGGGGGCATGGGGCAAAAGGGAGGGGGGCTGGGGCGGAGGAGGGGCGCTTGCCGGCACGGGGGCCGGGGTCTCACCAGGTCACGGGCAACGCGTGGACCCCGTAGACGGCCATGTCGGACTTGAAGCGGATGTCCTCGACGGGCACGGCGGTGCGCAGCGTCGGTATCCGGCGTGCCACGGCGGCATAGACCTCCTGGAGTTCCACCCGGGCCAGCGACTGGCCCATGCACTGGTGGGATCCGAACCCGAAGGCGAGGTGTCCCCGGGCGCGGGCCGAGGGGTCGAACTCCTCGCCGGCGGGGAAGCGTTCCGGGTCCCTGTTGGCGACGTTGATCACGGCGACCACACCCTCCCCGGCCCGGACCATGTGGCCGCCGACCTCGACGTCCTCGACGGCGATCCGGCGGATTCCGCGTTGGACGACGGTGAGGTGGCGCAGCATCTCCTCGACGGTCCCGGCGAGGAGTACGGGGTCCTCCCCGGCGTGAAGGGCGGCGAAGTGCGCGGGGTGGCGCAGCAGGGTCAGCACGCCCAGGGAAATCATGTTGGCGGTCGTGTCGTGTCCCGCGGTGAGCAGGAGCAGCGCCATCGCGGCCAGCCCGCTGCGGGTCATGGACCCGTCGGGCAGGTGTCGGGCCGCCATCCGACCGATGAAGTCGTCCGTCGGCCGCAGTGCGCGGGCGGCCACCAGTTCCTCCAGGTAGTCCTGAAGTGACTGGCGGGCCCCGGCGGCGCTCTCGGTGCTGCCCGCCACCACGTTCATGGTGTGGGTCAGGTCGCGGAAGAACTCGCGGTCCTCGAAGGGCACGCCGAGGAACTCGCAGATGACGGTGAGCGCGACGGGCAGCGCCAGGTCGGCCACCAGGTCGGCTTCGGTGCCGCGCAGCATCCCGTCGAGACACCCGTTGACGACGGCGCGCACGGCGGGCCGCCACTGCTCGGCCCTCTTGACGGTGAACTCGCCCAGCACGAGCCGTCGTACGGCGTCGTGCCGCGGGTTGTCCATGACCAGTAGCGTCGGTTCCACGGCCGTCTCGGCGAGGGCGACGGCGCTGGACAGCGGGTAGCCGGGGCGGCTCTTGTCTGCGCTGAACCGCGGGTCGGACAGGACGGCGCGGGCGTCCTCGAAACGGGTGAACAGCCAGGGCCGGACGCCGTTCCACAGCGTCACCCGGGGTACGGCGCCCGCGTCCCGGACGGCGGTGACCTCCCGAGGCGGGGCGAACGGACACTGCCGGTCCATGGGGTACCGCAGCTCGGTCGTCGAGCCGGTCGTCGAGCCGGTCTTCGAGCCGGTCTTCGAGCCGGTCTTCGAGCCGGTCTTCGGGTCAGTCGTCATGGGCACTCCGGTCGAGGTTCTGCCACCAGCCGCCGACCAGGGCGTCGTCCAAGGCGGGCGCGGTGATGCCGAGGGTGCGCAGGGCGGTGAGGGTGGCGTCGTTGCGGTGGTCGAGGCGGCCCGCGCCCGGGTTGTCGCGGAGGTCCCGCAGGTGCTCGCGGTACGCGAGCGCGGGCAGGGCGGCGCCGGCGGCCGCGGCCTCGTCCAGCCTGCGCAGCCACGCGTCGAGGGGGACGGCGCGGGTGGTCCGGCCGGTGCGCCGGTCGTACACGGCGACCAGCTCCGACAGCGGGGTGCGCCTCGGATGGTGCAGGTGGTGGACGGCGCCCGGCTCGCCTTCGGCGAGGGCCAGGGCCACCAGGGCGCGGGCCATGGTGTCCACGGGCAGCGCGTCGGTGGCCAGCCGCGCATCGTCGGGATGGCAGCCCAAGGCAGTGGAGGTGAGCAGCAGGCGGCTGAGGAAGTCGTCGTGGCTGACGGCTCCCGTCGTGCTCCCGCCGGCCCGGCCGAGCCGGTAGATCCGCGCGTCGGCGCCCCGGTCGAGGGCCTGGGCCACGAGGTGTTCCGCCGCCCATTTGCCGGCCGCGTAGCCGCGGCCGCGCGGGTGCCGTTCACCGGCCGCCGAGGTGGCCTCGGTGATGGTGCGCGGTGGTGCGCCGTGGGGGCCGTCCTGGAACACCCCGAGGGTGGAGATGTGGTGGAAGCGGGCCGGTCGGCCCTCCGCGCAGATCCGCAGGAGTTCGGCGGTGCCGCGGACGTTGGCGTCCTCCAGGTGCTGGTAGCCGGACAGGTGGTGGACCTCGGCGCCCAAGTGCAGGACGGTGGCCGCTCGGCGGACCTCGTTGTGCCACCGGGTGCCCTTCAGGCCGAGGCCGGGCAGGGAGAGGTCGCCGGGGACGGCGACGATACGCGGGTCCGCCGGGTCGGGGCGCAGCCCGTGGCGGCGCAGGGCGGCGGTCAGCCGGGCGCGGGCGGCTTCCGAGTCGGCGGCCCGGACCAGGCACAGGATCGGGCCCGTGGTGCGGTCCAGCAGTTCCGCCAGTACGTGGGAGCCGACGAATCCGGTGCCCCCGGTGAGCAGGACGCGGTCGTGGGGGTTGGTCGGGCCGGGCCGGGCGGTGAAGACCACGCCGGGATCGAGGGGTGCGTCCTCGGGACCCACCGGTGTGGCCGCCGGGACGGCTCCCCGCAGCCGGTGGGCGACCGCGCGTACGGTCGGCGCGGCGAGGAAGTCGGCGACGGCGATCCGGATGCCGTACTGGCGCTCGATGCGGCCGAGGAGCCGGACGACCCGCAGGGAGTGTCCGCCGAGCGCGAAGAAGTCGTCCTCCGGGGAGCCCGCGGGGCCGCCCAGGATCTCGGCCCACAGGTCCAGCAGCCGCCGCTCGGTGTCGTTCGCCGGGTCGTCCGGGGCGGGGGCGCCGGCGGGCCGCGGCTGCTGCCGGAGCACGGCCAGTCGGGCCGCCAGCGCGGGGCGGTCCGCCTTGCCGTGGCTGCCGGTCGGCAGGGCGGGGACGGCGACGGCCAGGCGCGGCACCATGTGGTCGGGCAGCAGCCGGGTCAGGTGGCCGCGGGCCTCGTGCGGCGTGGCCCGCCCGACGTAGCCCACGGCGAGTTCGGCGTCGGGTCCGGCGCCGAGGAGGACCGCCACGGCTTCCCGGACCCCGGGGTGTCGGGCGAGGGCGGCCTCGATCTCCCCGAGCTCGATGCGAAATCCGCGCAGCTTGATCTGGTGGTCGAGCCGACCGAGGTAGTCGATGGCGCCGTCGGGCAGCCTCCGTACCCGGTCTCCGGTGCGGTAGCACCGCCCGGCGTGACCGAGCGCGGGATGGGTGGTGAACAGCCGGTCCGTCTGCGCGGGATCGTTGTGGTAGCCGGCGCCGAGCCCGGCGCCCGACAGCCACAGTTCGCCGGGTACCCCGGTGGCGCTGAGCCGTCCGTGACGGTCGACGACGTGGGCGGCCGTACCGGGCAGGGCGCTGCCCACCGGGACCCGGGCCCGGCTGTCGTCGGGAAGCGCCTGGTGCGTGGTCGCGAGGATAGCCGCCTCGGTGGGGCCGTATCCGTTGATGACGACCCGGTCCCGGGCGAAACGGCGGGTGTCGTGGAGGTCCGCGGGTTCGCCGGCGACGAGCAGGACCCGTACGGAGGCCAGGTCGGGCCGGTCCAGGGCGCGCAACAGGGAGGGGACGGTCACCATGACGGTCACACCGGCGGTGCGCAGGGTCCGGGTGAGGACCCCGCCGTCGGTCCGGGTCGCGTCGTCCGCGTAGACCAGGGTGGCGCCGCTGACCAGCGGCATGAACTGCTCGAAGGCGGCCACGTCGAAGCCGGGAGAGGTCAACTGGAGCCAGACGTCGTCGGCGGTGAACGGATGCCGGTCGAGGCAGCCGAGCAGGGTGTTGACGACCGCCCGGTGCGGGACGCCGACGCCACGGGGGCGGCCCGTGCTGCCGGAGGTGTAGATGAGGTACGCCGCCGCGCCGGGATCGGCCGGCGCGGATGCGGGACCGGCCGCTTCACCGGGGGCGGTGAGCGTCTCGACGTCCAGGACCGGTGGTCCGGGCCGAGGGTCCGGGCCGTGTGGGAACAGCGTGTCGGCGGTGTCTTTGGCGCAGACCAGCGCGCCGGCGCCGGCGTCCGCGACGCAGTGGCGCAGCCGCTCGGCGGGGTACGCCGGATCGAGCGGGACGTAGGCGGCGCCGGTCTTCAGGACCCCCAGGAGGGTGGTGACGAGCAGCGGGGAACGTTCCAGGCACACGGCGACGTGGTCGCCGGGCCGGATGCCCCGGGCGCTAAGACGGGCGGCCACGGTGTCGGAAAGGCGGTCGAGTTCCGCGTAGGTGAGGCTGGTGCCCGGCCCGACCACCGCGGTCTTGTGCGGGCGGACGGCGGCCTGCCGGGCGACGAGGGCGGTGAGGGTGGTGTCCGTGCCCTCCGGCGCCGGTTCCGGCCCGCGGCACAGGCGCTCGTACTCTCCCGGCTCGAACAGCGTCACGTCCCGCAGGGTCGGGTCGCCGTCCGTGAGGCGGTCGAGCACGGCGGCCACCTGGCCCGCGAGCCTCCGGGCCGTGGCACGACGGTAGAGGTCGGTGCTGAACTCCACCTCGACATCGAGGCCGTCGCCCACCTCCTGGAAGGTGAAGGCCAGCTCGAAGGTGGCGGTGTCGCGTTCCCCGGTGTCCCAGGGGCCCACCCGCGCGTCGGGCAGGTCCAACGAACGAGGGTGTCGTCGACGGTAATTGACGACGGCTTGGAACGGTACGGCGGCGCGCGCGGCGGTGGCCGGCGCCAGTTCCCGTCCCACCGTCTGGAAGGGCACGTCCTGATGGCCCAGGGCCCGGGTACAGGCGGCCCGGATCCGACCGAGCAGGGTGGCGACCGTGGTGGTGGAGTCCGCCTCGACGCGCACGGGCAGCAGGTTGACGAAACAGCCGATGAGGTCCTGCGCGCCCGCCAGACTCCGGCCGGCGGTGAGGGTGCCCAGGGTCAGGGCGTCGCGTTCGGCGTGCGCGGCCAGGACGGTGTAGACCCCGGCCAGGCACAACATGTACGGGCTGACGCCGTGCCGTCGGGCGGCCTCGGCCTGGCGGGCGCACTGCTCGGGACCGATCCGCAGCCGCACCCGGTCGCCGGCGCCGCTGAGCACCGCCGGCCGGGGTCGGTCGGTCACGAGGTCGAGGGCCGCGGCGCCGCCGTCGAGGGCGCCGCGCCAGAACTCCTTTGCCGAGGTGAGCTGTTCCGGCGGTGGGGCGAGGACGCGGCGCAGGTGGTCGGGATAGGTCAGGCGAAGCGGCGGGAGGGCGTCGGCGTCGCGGGCGTCCGGGTCCGCGTACAGGGTGGACAGTTCGGTGAGGAAGAGGTCAAGGGACCAGTCGTCGGCGATGGCGTGGTGGATGGCGAAGTGGACCAGGGTGCGGTCGTGGCCGAGGGTGAGCACCAGGGAGCGCAGGAGCGGGGTGCCGTCGGCGTCGGGGCCGGCGGCCGTCTCCTCGGCGACGAGGGCGTGGGCCCGGGTCTCACGGTCCTCGGCCGGGATTCCGGCGAGGTCGAGGTGGCGCATCGTGGCGCCCGGGTCGGCGGACAGGCGCTGTCGCCAGCCGTCGGCGTCGCGGCGCACCACGGTCCGCAGGGCGGCCTGTCGCCGTCCCAGCCGGTCGAGCGCCTCCCGGAGCCGCGCGAGGTGCAACGGCCCCTCGATGAGGAAGGCACGGGAGATGACGTAGCGCGCCGGGCTCGCGGCGGCCTCCTGCTCGAACCAGATCCCCTCTTGTCCGGCCGACAGCGGCAGCCAGTCGGTGTCGCCCCGCGCGGGCACGGCCGGGGCGACGGCCCGTTCGGCGGTGGCTGTGGGCGCTTCCGTCGCGGCTGCCACGCGGGCGGTCAGGGCCCGGATCGTCGGTGCCTCGAAGAGGTCGGCGAGCGTGAGGGTCACGCCCTGGTCGCGTTCCAGACGGGCCAGGATCGCCATGGCGGACAGGGAGTCGCCGCCTGCGGCGAAGAAGTCGGTGTCCGGGCCGGCGGCCTTGCCGAGTACGGCTTCCCAGTGCGCGGTGACGACCTGTCGGGCCCCACCGCCCGCCGCCCGGCGGGTCTCCGCGTCGCGGGCCGTCGCTTCGGTTCCGCGGGCCGTCTGCTCCGCGAGGGCGGCGAGGAGCCGGCGGTCAGGCTTGCCGTTGGCGGTGGCAGGCAGCGCCGTCAGGACGGTGACGACCGCGGGTACCGCCGGTGCGGCCAGGATCCGGGCGGCGTGGGCGGCGAGGACACCCGGGCCGTCGCCGTCGGGCACAGTCTCCGGCGCCAGGACCACGAAGGCCGCCAGCCGACGACTGTCCGCGGTGCCGTACGGGACCGCGACGGCCTCCCGAACCGCCGGGTGGTCCAGCAGCGCCCGTTCGGTCTCCACGGGTTCGACCCGGTGGCCGCGGATCTTGACCTGGTCGTCGAAGCGCCCCAGGAAGGCGAGTTCACCGCCGGGTAGCACCCGTACCCGGTCGCCCGTCAGATAGGCGGTGCGGCCGGGCCGGCCGGGCTCGGGGATGAAACGCTCGGCCGTCAGCCCGGGCCGGCCGAGGTACCCGCGGGCCACGCCGGGGCCGCCGACGCAGAGCTCTCCCTCCTCGCCGGGCGCGACCGGAGTGCGGTCGGGGCGCAGCACGTGCGCGGTGGCACCGCCGAACGGGCGGCCGATCGGCACGTCCCGCCGGCCGCCGTCCCAGTCCTCCGGTCCGTCCAGCGTCTGCCAGCACGCGTAGACGGTGGTCTCCGTCGGGCCGTAGCCGTTGACGATCCGGCAACCGGGCAGCTCGCGCAGGGCGGTGCGCACCGCGTGGACATCGGCCCGGTCGCCGCCGGAAATGCAGAGCCGCAGCCCGCGCAGATCGGCCGTGATGTGCTCGATCGCCAGCCGGAACAGCGGTGCGGCGAGCCGGAGCACGCTCACCCCGTGCCGGGCGCATTCCCGGCCGATCTCGTGCACGCCGGGCCGTTCGGCCTCCGGCAGGACGAGCCGTGCGCCGTTCAGCAGCGCCCCCCAGACCTCGAAGACCGACGGGTCCACGTGGAGCGGGGCGAGCTGCAGGACGACGTCGGCGGGGCCGAGTCCGGCCTCCGGGGCGTGCGCCAGCGCGAGGACCGAGCGGTGTGCGACCTGGACGCCCTTGGGCGTGCCGGTGCTGCCCGAAGTGTGGATGACGTACGCCAGGGAGTCCGGGCCCTGCCCCGAGCCCGTTGCCGGTACGGCGTACGGCGGTCGCGCGCCTGGCTCCGGCGCGCGCTCCTCGACGGGCAGCACCGTCACACCGGACGGCAGCACGGCCCGCAGTCGCGGGACGTCCCGCTCGGCGGCGAACACCGTGCGCAGGAGGCTGTCGGCGACGAGGGCGCGGATCCGCTCGTCGGAAGCGTCGGGGTCGAGCGGCAGGTACGCGGCCCCGGCCAGCACCGTTCCGAGCAGGGTGGCGATCGTGCCGACCGAGCGACCGGCACATATCCCGATGGGCTCGTCGGGGGCCGGCCGGCCGTCGAGTCGGCGCGCGACCGCGGCGGCGCGGGTCGCGAGCTCGCCGTAACCGATCCGGAGGTCGCCCTGGACGAGGGCGATGCGGTGGGGGTGGGCCCGGGCCACGGCGGTGAAGGCCGCGCCGAGGGAGGTGGCGCCGGAGGAGGTGGCGGAAGCGTTCACGGCGTCGAGGTCACCTCCAGCGGCGCGCGTTGCAGGGCCTCTACGACGCCGGCGGTGTCGTAGAGGTCGAGGTAGCGCGAGATGAGCCCGTCCCGGACGGTGAAGACGTTCATCCACTGGGCCTCATAGCGTGCGTCGTTGGCCAGGACCAGGGTCCGGCTCAGGCCCAGCACGACGACCCGGTCCCCGGCGTCGAGGTAGTCGTACGCCGTGCATTCCTGCACCTCGATCAGCTCGCGGACGATGGCGAAGAACTTCCGGAAGCCCGCGACACCGCGGTACACACCGGCCCAGGGCAGCGAGGCGGGGCCGTGGTAGACCCACTCGAAGTCCGGGGCCAGCAGCGGCTCGATGTCACCCAGCCGACCCTCTTCGAAGAGCCGGAAGAAACGGCGGATCACTTCGACGTTCTGCGTGCTCATGTCGTGCTCCTCGGGTTCGCGGGCATGCGGGACGGGTGGGGGGCCGGTCGCCGGGACAGGCGTTGTCCGAGGCGGAACAGCGCCGCCCGGCCCAGCAGGCGGACCGGCCCGGTGCGGGAGAGCCGGCGGGCGCCGAGCATGACCTGGCGGATCTCCCGCTCCGTCGCGGTCAGCGGCAGCAGGAAGACGTCGTAGACGACGAAGGCACGGGCGCGGGTGATCCACCACACGATGAACGCGTACGTCATCCACTCGCCCTCGGGGTCGACGAAGCGGCCGAGCGGCCCGGGCACCCGCGGCTCCAGCCTGCCGAGCAGGCCCTCGGCGAAACGGCGGCCGACGACGCCGCGCGGGCCGGTGTCCAGGGCGGCGAGCCCGGTGCGCACCGTCCGGGACAGGGCGCGGACGCGTTCGGGCAGGCCGAGCGCGTCTACCTGGGCGATGGCCTGGAGGGCGAAGTGCGCGCCCAGCGCGTGGGCGTGGTGGGCGCGCAGCTCCTCGACCAGCCGCGGGTTGCTCGCGCGGGCGGCGTCGTACACCTCCTGGGAGACGAGGGCGGCGCCGGTGGGGAAGCAGCCGTAGCTCAGCGCCTTGGACAGGCTCATGAGGTCGACGTGGGGGAGCCGGCCGTGGTGGGCGAAGCGGGTGCCACAGCGGTAGTACGACGTCAGGACCTCGTCCACGCCGATGAGGTAGCCGTGGGCGGCCCGGCCCTCGGTGACGGCGTCCAGGAGCGGCCCCGGGATCGGCGCGTAGGCGTCGGAGCTGCCGTGGACCAGCTCGATCCACACCAGTGCGACGGCGCCGCCGGCCACCTCCGCGCGGAACTCGTCCACCGCGTGCGGGGTGAAGGGGTCGATGTAGCGGATGTCGTCGTAGAGGGGCCCGAAGGGGGCGCGCGTGCGCTCGGCGGCGGTGGCCAGCAGGGAGACGAGCGTCTTGCCGCCGTAGTTGTGCTTGAAGACGACGATGCGCCGCTGCCGGGGGCGGGCGAGGCGGGCCAGGGTGAGCGCGCTCTCCACCGCCGAGGCTCCGCTGACGGCGGGGAAGGCGCGGGGCAGACCGGTCTCTTCGGCCAGGACCTCTTCCAGCTCGCGGACGTGGTCGCGGGCGGGGTCGTGGCCGCGTACGACCTCGGTCAGCGCGTCGGTGGGGTTGTGGCCGGCCACGCCGAGCCCGGCCCCGCACAACCCGTCCACCAGGTCCAGTTCGCGGCCGGAGTCGAGGCGGACGGTGAGCCGGGAGCCCTTGGCGCGTACGACATTCAGGGCGCCGTGCAGTTTGCGGTGCATGCGGACCGTCATCGGGTTCACGTGCCGGGCGTAGAGGTCGAGGGTGGCCCGGCGGTCGGCGGCGGCCTCGGCGAGCCGGCGGTGTACGGGGGCGCCGTCGTCCCAGCGGGGCAGCAGCCGGGCGATGACGGCGCGCATCGCGACGGTGTTGCCGCCGTAGGTGTTGGAGTGCAGGAAGCCGGTCTTCGGCGTGGTCCACGGCGCGAACGTGTCGTGGGTGCCGGTGAAGGAGCCGAAGGGGACCTCGTAGCCCGTCAGGGACTCGCCGAGGACGACGAGGTCGGGGCGCAGGGCGGTGACGGCGGGGACGGCCGGGCTGTCGGGGGCGATGTCGCTGAGGTCCACCACGATCCGGGCCCCGGTGGCCCGGGCGCGACGGGCGACCTCCGTGACGGCGTCGAGGGCGCTCTGGTCGAGCCGTTCGGGGGCCCGTACGACGAGCCCGCAGACCGCCGTACCGCGTAGGGCCGCGCCCAGTTCGGCGACGGTGGCGTGGGTCAGGAGGCCGGGGACGAGGGCGCGGTCGGGGCCTTCGCCGAGCGGGTCGGCGCGGCGGGTGAGCGTGCCGTCCGGGTCCAGGACCAGGACGCGACCCCGGTGGGTGGCCGATGTCGCGGCGGCCCGGTGGCGCAGGAGCTTGACGGCGCCGTGCAGGGCCTCGTAGCGGGAGTTGGCGAAGAAGCTGCGGTAGTCGGCGTCGGCGCCGGCGGGGCGGATGCCCAACTCCCCGACGAACTCGCTGATGAGATGGCCGGCTTGGGCGGCCTCTGTGGTCACGAACCAGGAGGGCATCGCGAACACCGGCTGTTCCTGGGCGATGAGTTCGGCCAGGATGCCGAGGGTCTGCGGGCCGGCCGGGCGCAGGTGCGGCTCGGGGCCGGTGGTGGCGGGAGGGTTCGGGGGCATGGTGCCGTCTCGCTCGTGGGAGGGGCCCGGCGGGAAGGTGGTCCGCGGGGTGCAGAAGGGCAGGAAGCAGGCCAGGAAGGCAAGGGGGCGGGCGGTGAGCCCGGGGGAGCGGGCGGCGGGAGGCGCGCTGTCAGGTACGTTCTCCCGCCGCCCGCGTTCTCAGGAGGCCCTCACGCGTGTCGCGTCGGCCTGTGCGCCGTCCCAGGTGAGGACGACGGGGGAGGTGGACGCCGACTCCGGGGTGGCCAGCCAGCCCAGGAGTTCGCCGTCGCGGGTGACGGTCACGGCGGCGGTCCCGGCGGGGAGGTCCAGGGTCCAGCCGCCTCCGGTGCCGCCTCCTGTGCCGGTACTGGCCCCGGTGACCCGCTCATCGCCGTCGGTGGGGTTGAAGGCGCCGACGATACGGACGCCCCCGGGCCCGGAGCGGCTCAGTACGCGCGCCCTGCCGTGCGCCGTCGTCCAGCGCGGCCCGTCCGGGACGGGCAGTGTGGCGGCGAACGAGGCGACGAAGGCCGAGACCGCTCCGTCGGCCGACTTCCCGGCCGGCACCGTCAACTCGTCGGGGCCGTCGGGGCTGTCGGGCTGTCCGGCGCGCAGGACGGCGACGGGGAGTCCGTCCCTTTCGGCGGCCGGCTCGGAGTGGCCGTCGAGCCAGCCCAGGCCGAGCTGCCGGCCGGAACCGGTCAACTGCTCGTGCACGGCGTCGGCGACCTCCGCGAGGACGGTGCGGCCGGTGCGCTGCCAGGCTCCCGCTTCGGGCAGGGTCCGGTCGACGAGAACCATCGCGTCGTGGTCCGGCGTGCCGGTCATCAGCAGGTCGCCGAAACGTTCCAGGAACCGGGACAGCAGGCGCAGCCCTTCGGCGTTGGCCTGGTGGGCGCCGGATTCGGCGAGCGGCGCCCCGGGGCTGTACGGCGGCGCGTGCAGGGCCGGGTCGACTCCTTCGGAGCGCAGCCCGTCGGCGTCCATGTCCACCAGATCGCCCCAGTTGCCCGTGGCGCAGGCCGTGTAGACGCTGAGGGTGGTGGAGCCCAGCAGGAGCGCCAGAAGGGCGTTGAAGACCGGGGTGGCCGGCTCGGCGAAGGTCTCGTCGGTCCAGGTGAAGCCCCAGTTGGCCTCGACCACGTCGGTGCCGCCGAGCAGGATCCCGGCCAGGTGGGAGCCGAACGCGGTGGTGTCCCGGGCCGGGTTGCCGACCCACTCCGTGTGGCCGATCAGGTGGCCGGAGCCCCGGATGGCGCGCTGCCGGGCGGCCCAGGCGTCGAGGGCGGCGCGCGGTGCGGTGAGACCGGTCAGGGGTACGTTGACCAGCCGGACCGGTCCCGCCGGGAACAGGGCGGAGATCCTGTCCCACAGGCCGACGATGGCGTAGCCGGACCACTGCGACCACAACTGCCGCAGGGCACTGGTCCACCGGGCGACGTCATCGCCGGTGCGCGCGGCCTCGTCGTGCAGACCGCGCCCGGTAAGCCAGCGGGAGAACGCCTCACGGGCGGCCGGTGAGGCGTCCTGCGCGTCCACGGGCAGGTGGGCGTCTCCAGAGGTGCCCTCGTTGCCGAGCTGGAGGGCGACCACGGGGCCGTCGGGGGCGACGGCCCCGGCGACGACCTCGTCGGCGACGGCCTGCAGCCAGGCCTCCGTCTCGGCCTGCACCTTCGGATCGAGGAGGCTGGGCAGCGGCTTGCCCTGGGAGGTCAGGACCGTGCCGTCCAGGCCCCGGTACGGGGTGTGCGGGGGGCCGCACAGCCGGTCGGGCAGGCCGCCGAGTTGAACCTCGGCGTGGATGAACGGGCCGGGCTTGAGGAGGACGCCCAGCCCGGCGTCGGCGGCCAGCTCCAGCAGCCCGACCACATCGCGCTGGGGGTCGGTCTTGCCGGTGAAGTCGAAGGAGCGGTCGGCGCCTTCACCGATCTCGTGGAACCGCCACGGCAGGTAGCAGGACACCACGTCCACGCCGAGGCCGCGCAGTTCGCGCAGGTTGGACGCCCACTTGGCGGGGTCGGCCCGGTAGTAGGGGTACTCGCCCACGACGACCGGGCGGGTGGTGCCCGGAACCAGCGCCTCGGCCAGCGCGGTGGGAGGGGACGGGCTCATGCGTCCTCCCCTGCGTGCGGCGGTACGAGGACGACCTTCAGCGCCGCGTACTCGGCGCCGGGAACGGCCGCCAGTGCCTTGAACGCCTCCTCGTGGTCCGCGAGGGCGAAGCGGTGGGTGACCACGCGCTCCAGCGGCAGCCTGCGGGCCAGCTCGACGGCCTTGGGGAAGATCATGCTGTTGTAGTCGCCCGCGCCGATGATCTGCAGCCCGCGCTGCAACAGGGCCAGTGGACGGACCGTGGCGGACGCGTTGCTGTTGAAGCCCATGATGACGACCCGGCCGCGCACGGCGGCGTAGCCGATGCTCTGCTCCAGGAGGTTGCCGACGGAGTCGACGACCAGGTCGCCGCGTTCGACGAGCGCCGGGTCGTCGGGGGTGTGGACGGTGACCCGGTCGCCGAAGTCGGGTGCGTCGAAGACCTCTTGTGCCAGCTTGCGTCGGACCGGGTCGGGCTCGACGAGGAGGACCGTGGCCCCGTGGAGCTGGGCGGCCATGGCGGTGACCACGCCCATCGGGCCGCCACCGACGACGACGGCGGTCTCGCCCGCCACGAGGCGGCCGGCCTCGATGTTGTTGAGGGCGCAGGCGAGCGGCTCGACGACGACGGCGCGGTCGAAGCTCATGCCCTCGGGTACGGCGTGGCAGAAGAGCTCGGGGAGGCGTATGTACTCGGCGAAGGAGCCGTCGTAGTCCAGTCCGACCTCGGTGCCAGCCTTGTGGCCGCAGAAGTTCCAGTGGCCCTCCAGGCAACTGGGGCAGCTGCCGCAGTACAGGGTCGGGTTGACGATGACCCGGTCACCGACGGCGAAGCGGGTGACGCCCGGGCCGGTGGCGTCGACGACGCCGACGGCCTCGTGGCCCATCACCACGCCGGTCTCGGCGGGGAACTTGCCCACGAGCACGCTGCGGTCGGTGCCGCAGATGCCGCTCTGGGTGACGCGGATGATGACGTCGTCGGCGGCCAGGGGTTCGGGCTTGGGGTGGTCGACGAGGGCGAGCGTGCGTTCGGCGGTGAGCGTCAGGGCCTTCATGATTCCTCCCTCGCGGACGCGTCGGTTCCGCGGCCGAGGTCCCAGCGGATGGATTCGAGCAGCTGCTTGTGGAGTTCGGGGGTGGCCGCCGCGATGCAGGACTTCTGGTTCATCGGGCCGAGGTCCACCAGGGAGGTGCTGCCGAGGTCGTCACCGTAGGCGTCGGTGATGACGACGCCGGCCAGCCGGGCGAGGTACACCACGGCGGCGATGTCGTAGGGGAACAGGTGCAGGATCGAGCCGCGGCCCGCCCGAAGGAACTCCTCCTCCGTGTCCGGGTGGTCGCGCAGGACGCGGTTGCCGATGTCGGCGTACGCGTCGAGCTGGCCGGTGATGATCCGGGAGATGGAGAAGGTGCTGCTGTTGAAGACGAAGATGCCGCCGGTGTTCGCCGACCGGTCGACGAGGTGACCGTACGCCTCGGTCATCAGGTCCATGGGGTGGCCGTTGAACTCGATCGACCAGAACATCCGGGTCAGGTCGGTGTTGCGGCTCAGTCGCGGCACCGGGGCGGCGAACCCCCCGCTGTCGAGTCCCTCGGCGTCGTCCCCGTAGAGCCACGCACCACTCTTGATCTCCACCAGGCATGCGGCGTCGACATCGGCGAGGGTGGGCGCCCCGTCGCCGTAGGGGGCGGCCGCGATGGACACCATGCCCATCTCCAACCCGGCCGAGGTGGGGCGGGTGCCGTCGATCGGGTCGACGACGAGGAGGATCTGCGGGTCCGGCGCGAGCTCGACGTAGGAGCCGTCCTCGGTGTACAGCGCCGTCGGTACGTCGGCGTGGGCGCGGAGGTAGTCCAGTACGGCCTTCTCGGCCACCTCGTCGACGTCGAACTGGGCGTCACCGCCCGGGGAGTCGCCGTGGACCTGTCGCTCACGGCCACCGGCCTCGTAGGCCAGCAGCTCGGAGCGGACGTACTGGCCGAGGGACGTGAGGAGCTGCTTCATCGGGTTGGCGGCGGTCATCGGGCCAGCTCCGCGAGGAAGAGGTTCTCCAGCTTGTCGCAGATCTCCTCTGCCTGGTCCATGGTGAGGATCAGCGGCGGGCGGATCTTGAGGACGTTGCCGTAGCCGTAGCGCGAGGTGCGCAGGATCAGGCCGTGGTCCATGGCCTTGGCGGCCAGGTGGTTGGTGAGCTTCACGGCCGGCTTGCCGTCCGCTTCGGCGATCTCGAAACCGATCATGAGGCCGACGCCGCGGACGTCGACGATGGCCGGATAACGGCGCTTCATGTCCGCGAGGCGTTCCATGATGTAATCGCCGGTTCGCGTGACGTTCGCCAGGAATTCCGGCTGTCGAACGATGTCGAGGGTGACGTTCGCCGCCGCGGCGGCCAGCAGATTGGCGCCGTAAGTGAAGGAATGGTGGCTCGCGGGAAGACCGGCGAGCCGCTCATTGGTGAGGATCGCCGCCACCTGGGCGCCCGACCCGCCGAGCCCCTTGGCCGTGGTGATGGCATCGGGTTCGACACCGAAATACTGGGCCGCGAACATGTGACCGGTCCGGCCGATACCCGTCTGGATCTCGTCGAATATGAGGGCGATGTTCTGCTCGTCGCAGAAGGCGCGTAACTTCTGCATGTAGCCGTCCGGCGGCACGATGTTGCCGCCGTTACCGGAAATCGGCTCGATGAGGACGGCGGCGACGCGGCCGGAACTCGCGTAATCGACGAAGTCCTCGAGGCGATCCACGCACATCAGTCCGCAGGTCTCCCTCTCCTGCCCGTAGAAGCAGCGGAAGCAGTACGGGTCGGGCACTTGGAGGCTGCCGGGAAAGAGGGTCGGGAACGGCTCCCGGCGGAACGAGTTGCCCGACATCGATGTCATCATCATCGTCTGGCCCACGTGGCTGCGGAAGAGGGTGATGACCTCGGACTTCCCGGTGGCGAGCTGCGCCATCTTGATGGCGCCCTCATTGGCGACGGAGCCACCGGACACCTTCGGGTGCACCTTGGTCAGGCTGGCGGGGGAGACCTCCACCAGTCGCTGGACGAGTCCGTTCACCGGGTCGCTCTGGTACGAGGAGGTGATGTGGATCACCTTGTCGAGCTGGTCCTTCATGGCGGCGACAACGGCCGGGTGGGAGTAACCCAGGCTCAGATTGAACGTCGCCGATGCGCAGTCGAGGTAACTCTTCCCGTCCTCGTCGTAGAGGTAGACACCCTCACCCCGCGCCATTTTGTAGTCACTGACGGGGTAATAGATGTGCTCGGTAACATCCTTGGTTTCCATCGGTCCCTCTCACGCGGGTCACTGAAAAACATCACGGGGTGGACGGCGAAAGACAACTCACGTCCGACAGGTCGGGGATGGGAATCGGCTTGATGTCGGTGGGGGCGGCCCGGAATACTTCACCCGTTTCAGACAGGGATCTCGCGGCAGCGCCTTCGGATTCATACGATCACATTCCAACGGCCCCTGACAAGTGGGGCTTTTGGGGATGTGAATCACTTCGCGCTCGGGACATGACCCCACCGGGACATGCCGCACCGGAAAGACGGACCGGGAAAGGCCCTAACCTGGAAAGGCCAAGGCGGTGGCCGAGGATCTGAGCGAGTCCGAGACCGCGGTCGCGGCCAGGGCGACGGGCACTCCGGCGGGCCCGAGAGCGGCCGCGGACCGGAGGGAGCGGCGCGCCGCCTCGGCTCGGGCGAGGTCCGGCCAGGCCGGCCCGTGCAGGCCGGTGGCGGTGAGCAGGGCGCCCGCGGCCACCGCGGTCAGGACGTCGGGGCCCGGCTCCTCGACGGCCGTACGCACCGTGCGCAGCGCCTCCCCGGGTCGCATGCGCAGGTGGCTGGGGGGCGCCGGACGGCCTGGTGGACGCGACCCGGGGTGCAGGGCGGCGAGGGCCCAAAGGCCCAGCGCGCGCACCCAGTCGGCCGGTGTCCGGTAGCCGGGGGAGGAAGAGCGGAGACGGTCCAGGAACTCGTCCAGCGCCGGATCGCCCGATCCGCCGCGACCGGTCAATCGGACGCGGTCCCGACGTAGTTCCAGCCGACCCGCCAGCGCGCCCTGCACCAGCAGGGCGCCGACGAGCCCCCGGCCGGCCTCGATCTCCCGGCGCGCCGGCGGGAAGTGGCCGTCCACGGCGGCGGCACACAGGGTGTACAGCCGGGGTGTCGCCGTCACGGCGACGCCGCCTCCAGCGCGGCGCGCAGTTCCTCTGGGGAGGTGAAGAGATGCCCCTGGAGACCCAGTTCGCGTGCCGCCCGGACGTTGTCGGCCCGGTCGTCGACGAACAGGATGTCCTCGGGGGCGAGTTCAAGGGCGCGGACGCACCACTGGTAGGCGGCCGGCTCGGGTTTGGCGCTGCCGATGCGGCAGGAGAGGCAGCGGACGGCGAATCGCTCCAGCCAGGGCTGGGTGGCCTCGTACCGGGCGGCGAGTTCCTCGGGGATGTTGGAGAGGAGCCCCAGGACGAGCCCCCGGTCGACGAGGTGATCCAGCAGTTCCACGGCGTGCGGGTCGATCTCGCTCCAACTGTCGAGATCGGCGGAGATCAGGTCCGCGGTCAAGCGGGCGTCGAGTGGGATTCCAAGCTGGGCGGATACCTTTTGCCAGTAGCCGGGTCCCGTCACCTCGCCACGGTCGTAGGGTGCGCGCTGCGACCAGTACGCCTCCCAGAAGCGCTCGGGATCGACGCCGGCGGTGCGTTCCAGCACTGCTTGCGACTCGGCGGACTGGACGCGGGCTATGACTCCGAACAGGTCGAAGAGAACGGCTTTCATGAGCTGGGCTTCCTCACGTTCCTCACCTTCATCGTGTTCCTCGTCTTCGTCAGGTTCGGGGGGTGGCGACGGCGTCGGCGTGACCCGTCTCGCGGGGCGCTTCCACCCCGCCGGGATCGGGGGCGTTGCGCCGCAGCCACAGGCTCAGGACGCCGCAGAGCAGGGCGAGGACGAACAGGACCAGCGGCACGGTCTTCACGTCCATCGTGTCGATGACTCCTCCCAGCAGCGGCGGGAAGGCCACGCCTCCGATCATGGAGGCGGCGATCACATAGGCGCCGGCCGCGGCGACGCCGGGGACGGCGCGGTTGAGCCAGGGCAGGCAGGTCGGGAAGATCGGCGCGATCATCAGGCCGACGCCGAAGTACGCGTAGGGGGCGACGGCGGGGATCGTCGCGAGGAGGAGGAAGCCGGCCATGCCCGCACAGCAGACGATCAGGATCGAGGGCGCGGACCAGCGGAGGCTGAGGGGCGCGACGACGAAGCGCCCGATGGTCATGGCCGCCCAGTAGGCGGATGTGGCGGTGGCGGCGGTGGCTGCGCCGTATCCGACGGCTTCGAGATGGGTGGGCTCCCAACCGCCGACGCCGGTCTCGATGGCGACGTGCAGGACGTAGATCCCGATGAACACCGCGATGATCGGGAGCACGCGGGGTCCGGTGGTCGTGGCGCCCGCTGCCGGGGCCGGCTGCGGCTCCCGGGCGGCCACCCCGCCCAGGGTGACCATGATCAGCAGACTGACCACGCCGATGCCGAGGAAGATCTGCGGGTACTTGTCCGCCCCGAGCCATCCGATCAGGGCCGGTCCGGCGATGGCGCCGATGCCGAAGTGGCCGTTGAGCAGGTTGAGCATGGCGGTGCTGCGGCGGCCGAAGCCGACGGCGAAAAGCTGATTGAGGCCGTAGTCGATGCCGCCGAAGCCGAGACCGATCACGAACGTGCCGACGAGGGCCAGGATCCAGTTCGGCGAAAACGCGAAGGCCGCCGCGCCGGCGGCCATGAGCACGTAGGAGCCGCCGAGCAGCACCCGGTTGTTCAGACGGCCCCGCAGGAGGTGGTAGATCAGCACACCCGCCAGCGCGCCGATGAAGTGGGCGCTCAGACTGAGCCCGGCCACGGCGGGGCTGATGCCGTACTCCTCCCGCAGGGCCGGGATCGCGGGTCCGTACAGCGCTTGTAGGGCACCGATGACCACGAACGCCACGCACGAGGCGACGATCGCGAGGTTGGTGAGGAGAGGCTTTCCCGTTCCCGGCGGGTCGGCCTCAGTGGTGGCGGACATCGCTCTCCTCATCGTTCGGATTCGCATGAACACGATCCACGTTCATAACGGCCTGAAGTTCACACTGCTCCGCTCACCATACGCAGACAGCGTGTTCGTTTCAACAGATCGCCTGTCCGTAACGCACATCCGAAGCCCTTCGGTGCCCCGTCTGTGCTAAAAGCAGACACATGAACGTGATGGAGAGGCACAAGTTCGTAGTGGGACTGCTCGTGAAGCAGAACCGTGCGACCGTCGCCGAGCTGGCCCAGGCCACCGGGGCGTCCGAGATGACCATCCGGCGCGACCTGGAGGTCCTGGAGTCCCGGGGGGCATTGCGCCGGGTGCGCGGCGGCGCCGTGAGCAGCCTGCCCGGTGGCGTCGAGCCGCCCTATGCGATCCGGGCCATGTCCGGGGCGCACGCCAAGGAGCGGTTGGCCCGCGCCGTGGTCGCGCTCCTTACCGACGGCGAGACCGTGGCCCTGGACACCGGCACCACCGCCGTGGCCGTAGCCAAGGCCATGGCCGGCCGCCAGTTCACGGTCGCCCCCCTCTCCCTGCACGCCGCGTTCGCCCTCTCCGGGCAGTCCGGTATCCAGATGGTGATGCCCGGGGGACAGGTGCGGCCCGAGGAGCTCTCGTTCTACGGCCACGCCCCGGTGCAGACCTTCAAGGACCTGTGCTTCGACACGTTCATCCTGGGTTGCTGCGGCGTCGACCCGGTCCACGGCGCCACGGCCTACAACCTCGACGACGTCCAGGTGAAGCGGGCCGCGGTGGCCGCGGCGCAGCGGGTGATCCTCGTGGCCACCGCCGACAAGATCGGCCGTAGCGCGTTGGGGCGGATCTGCTCGATGGAGCAGATCGCCCTCGTCGTCACGGATGCCCCCGCCGACTCTCCCGCCGTCGAGGTGTTGCGGGATCAGGGGGTCGAGGTGGTCCATCCGGGGAACGACTGAGCGGTGGCGCCGGAACGGGTCCGGCCGGACGTCTGGGGTTCACGTCGGTATGCCCTTCGTGCGCGGCGCACATCCGGGATCGGTGCGCCGTGTTCAGCATTCAGGAGCGGCCGCCCGTCGCCAACGGTGTTCGACCGTCGTGTTGTGGACTGTCGGAAAGACGACGGCAAGGACTTGCAGAAAATTTCAGCCGCATTTCCGCGCATCCCGGCCAATCCTGCGTAGGCGCGACGTCCGGTGATCCGCAGCGCAGGCCCCCTCAATTCCCCTGCGGGGAGCCGATGCGGGTCCGTAGGGGGCTCGCCGCCACGCCTGGGGAAGTGTGTCCGATACATGTTCCCGGGGCGGGCGCGATGGCCGGGAGTCTTCTAGCATCGCGGTCGCGACGGATGCGAACGAGAGAGCAGCGACATGGAAACAGCCGCACTGCAGCGCCCGCAGGACCGCGACCGGCCCAGAGAACTGACCGCCGAGGAGATGAACCTCTATCGTGAGTTCGCTGAACAAGGCCCCCTCCGAACCAGCCAGTTGTTCACCAACCACGCTCCCGACAGCTATCCCCGGACCCTTGAGGCACTCCTCGCCGCCGGCCTGGTCCAGCAGATCGGGCCCGACTGCTTCGCAGCAGCCAACCCTACGGACGTGTCGGAGGAGTTACTGAAACGCTGGGAGGAGCGGGTCCAGGGGGCCCAACTCGACCTGCTCCGCATGCGGGGTCAATTGGCAGAACTCGCGATCGTTCACGCCGCCCGCCAACGCACCCTCCAGGGACCGCCGTTGGAACGGATCGAGTCTCCAGCCGAACTGCAACGCATACTCGACCAACAGGCCGCCGAATGCGCCCAGGAAATGCTCGGCGCCCAACCCGGCGGCCCCCAGTCGACCGCCTCCCTGCGCCGTGCGCGCGAACGGAACCGGAACCTGCTGACTCGCGGCGTCCGTGTCCGCACCCTCTACCAGCACTCGGCCCGCTTCGACCCGGCGACCGTGCGGTACGAAGCGGAGATGGCGGATCTCGGAGCCGAGGCGAGAACGGTCTCCGGAGGCTTGCTCCGCTGCCTCGTCTTCGATCGGACCCTGCTCGTCCTCCCCCTCCAGGACGCGACGGGTGGAGCGCTGCTCGTACGCAGCCCGGACCTGGTCGCGTTCGTGGCCGAGATGATCGAACTGCTCTGGGCCATGGGAGAGCACCTCAGCAAGCCGCGCGAAAAGGCATTCATCCAGGACGTCGCGGACCAGGCGAAACGTTCCATCTTGCAGCACCTGGTCCAGGGCGATGACGACCGGGCCACGGCCCGCGCCCTGGGCATCTCCATACGCACCTGCCAGCGCCACGTCTCCGCCCTCATGCGTCAGCTCGGCGCGACGAGCCGCTTCCAACTCGGCTACCTGGCCCACCGCCACGGCCTGCTCGCATACGACGGCCCGACCCCGGCGCCCTCTGCCCTCACCCCATCGGCACCCCCGCGGCCCGAACCCACTCTCCGGCCGGCGTGAACCCGCCAGGCGCCTGCCGGTATGGTCCGCCTGCCGCCATCGTCCGCCGCCGTCCGCCGTCCGCCGTCCGGCACTTCGCCGCAGGCACCCGGCCCGCTATGTACGGGGCGTGCCGTCCCAGCGCCAGGTGGTCAGACGAGGGTGCCCGTCCAGTTCGGCGCGTCCGGTGGCCCACAGGAGGGTGGGCCAAGGATCCGTGGCTGCCGGGGCGTTCGGAAACAGTCGGCCGAGCACCCGTGAGTACAGATCGGCGGGCGGGCTCCAGGCAAGGCCGAGCCCTTGGGCCAGGTCGTGGGTGTGCACCAGGGTCTCCACGATCCCCATGGCGGCGAAGCCTTCGGCATCGGAGACGCCGAAGACGTGGTGGGCCCGAACCCGCGGGGGCGTCGCGCGTGCCATGGCGACCAGCAGCGCGCCACTGGCCTCCAGTACCTGCAGCAGGCCGCTGGGCCCCGCCGTACGGTCCGCGTGGATGACGTTCGCCGGGCCGCCGGGCCGCCGACTCAGCCACACGAATGGCACGTCGCCGTCCAAGGGCGGTGTTTTGGGACCCAGTTGGGCGGCGTAGGCGAAGAGGTCGTCGCTGAGGTGCTCGACGGTCTCCCAACAGTCCCACTCCAGCGAACCCGCCTTTCCGTCCCACGCCGATGGCGGCGCCTCGCGCAGGACCGCCACGGCGAGCTGTAGGGCGAAGTCGAGATCGTCCGGGGTGACGGGGGCCGGGAGGCTGTTCTCAGCTGATCGGGACATGGCAGGACCGTACCGCGAACTGCCGGCCCCGACCTCGCAGGCTGCAAAGCGGACCGTCGGTCCGAACACCGGAACGAACCGATGGCCGACCTGAACACCACCTTGGTCATCGGGGCCACCGGCACCACCGGCAGCCGGGTGACCGCCGGTCTCGTCGCCGAAGGCGGCCGCGTCAAAGCCGCCAGTCGAACCGCCGGCCCCGTCGAAGGGGCGCAGGCGGTCCGTTTCGACTGGAACGAGCCCGATACCTGGGGCGAGGCTGTGGCCGGCGCCGGCCGCGTCTACCTCGTCCCGCCCATCGGCTCCGCCGACCCGGCCGCGGCCATGCTGCCCTTCCTTCGCCGGGCCCGCGACGTGGGTGTGCGCCGCGCGGTGCTCCTCAGCTCCGCGGCGATACCCTCCGGAGGTCCGGTCGTGGGCCAGGTCCACCAGGCGCTACCCGGCCTGTTCGAGGAGTGGGCGGTCCTGCGGCCGTCCTGGTTCATGCAGAACTTCGTCGGCCACAGCCCTCACGCCCGCAGCATCCGCGCCCACGGCGCCATCTGGTCGGCCTCGGGGGAGGGGCGCGTCGGGTTCGTCGACGCGCAGGACATCGCCGCAGTCGCGGTACGCGCCCTGACCGACGGGCAGGCTGCCAACGGCGACCTCATCCTGACCGGGCCACAAACACTGAGCTACGCCGAGGTCGCCACGATCATCACCGAGATCACCGTCCGACCCGTGGTGCACCGTCATCTGACGTTCGAGCAACTGCGCGACCGTTGGGCGCCGAGCTACCGCTGGAGTTCGCCACCATGCTTGCCGGCATGGACCGCCGCATCGCCGCCGGCGCCGAGGACCGGGTCTCGGACACGGTCGAGCGCTTCACCGGCCGCCGAGCGGGCACGTTCCGCGCGTTCGTGGAAAGGGAGGTGGTATGACGCGGCTGTGCTCCACTCCTACGCGCGTGGGCCGGCCCGTATCCATGATGCGATCACTCCACCCCGGCGCGATCCGCCCCACGACAACGCGTATCTTCGACTGGCTCGACGACACCACCCCGACCCGTCTCTACGCGACCCGGGACGCCTGGCCGGGTGGCCGGGTGAGAGCGGCGCTGCCGGGCGCGAGCCGCCGGCCGCGCGAACCCGCCAGGCGGACCAAGAGGAGGACCCGTGACCCAGCGCCCGGAGCGAGCGGATGCCCTGCGCAACCGAGAGGCCGTCCTGGCGGCCGCGGACGCCCTCTTCGCCACCAGCGGCAGCCCCCACACCGTGTCGATGGACGACATCGCCGCGGCCGCGGGCGTGGGCAAAGGCACGCTCTTCCGTCACTTCGGCGACCGGGCGGGCCTGATCGGCGCCGTGATCGCCTCCCGTCTGGAACCCCTGCGGCACGCCGTGCGGGAAGTGTGGGACGAGGCCGGTGCGTCACCGCGGCAGCGGGTGCTGGACCTCCTCGACATCTCGCTCCGCTTCAAGATCGAGAATCGTAACCTGATGTCCGCGGCAGAAGACGCCGGGCTCAGCAGCAGCCCCTACCGGGCCGAGCACTACGGTTGGTGGCACGAAAACCTCCGCGCCGCATTGGCCCAAGTGCCCGGCACCCACGATCCGGACTACACCGCCCATGCCCTGCTGGCGGCCATCCGCGCCGATCTGGTCGCCTACCTGCTGGACGATCGGAAGAAGACGCCGGAAAGCCTGCGCGCCTCCCTCGCGGCCTACCTCGACAACGTGCTCGGCAACAGCGCCGACGCCGCCTGACGACAGTCCCGAAACTCTTCCAGGTGGGGGCCCGCCACTGTTCGAGTCCGATTACCTCCCTGTCGAACACCCAGAAATCTGTGGTGCTCGGAGTAGACATTGCGTGGCGGTGTGGTTATGGTTTCTCTCGTAATCAGCAAGGTCGAAGGGCCCGGCAGAGACGAACTGCCGGGCGGTGGTACCCGCGAGTGCAGTACAGCAGGACGGTGCGGTGGTGGGGTTTCGAAGCCAGGGTTTGTGCAGGACGGCGACGGGACCGGCGACCGGACCGGGTGGCCCGCAGTGATCAGGGGCCGCCGTGAGCAGTACCCGCAGTAGAGCAGTACGCAGTTCCCGCAGGTAAGTAGTTGATCAAGAGGGAAGAGCGGAGGGACGAGCGCCATCAGGATCGCCCGGGCGTGAGCATGAGGGCCCGGGTACCGCAGGACATCGTTAGT